>CADBWK010000011.1 GCA_902798385.1 uncultured Bacteroidales bacterium | reverse complement strand
ACTCAAAAAATACTTGTCTGATAATATCAAATATCCGGCTCTCGCAGCTGAATATGGAAAACAGGGAACAGCCATTATCCAGTTCGTAGTAAATGCAGATGGTTCTATCTCTGATGTTGAGGTAGCTCGTTCTGCCGGTGATTCATCCCTCGATAAAGAGGCAATAAGAGTTGTCAAATCAATGCCAAAATGGAATCCCGGAAAGAAGTACGGACAGAATGTAAAGGTTAGAACAACAACCAATGTAGCCTTCAGGTTATATTAAAACAGGAAGCCCCAGAAGCCAATAAAAACTTCTGGGGCTTGATTTATAATTTCGCCTTCTCTCCTTCGTATTCAGGAGGTACTGGACAAATGTACTTTCTCCGTTCTCTAAATAATTCACGCGCTTTCGCTATATCTTTAACTTCCCCTCTCAGATCTTTGTAGTCACCGCCGAAAAATTCAATAAAAATTTGTGAAATACGTTGAGGTGATAAACAATACATATTAGCAATATCATCAATGCTAAGCCCACAATCCATATAAAGTTTTTCAAACATAAACTCTACTCCCAAAGGTGAGAAGTCGATGCTTTTTTCGATAGGGACTGCATTACCCAGAAGGCTTTCGCTGATAGAACCGTTATATTGCAACATTGCATAAGGTTTTGACACTCTCTTAGTCTCGAATTCGTGGTAGTTGCATTTGGTTCTTATTTTCACGATCTGAAAGCATGGATTGTCATCATTAACATCATTTTTGCGACTGCGATGGATGCCAAATAAACCTGTCGCAAAAGTAGCTAAGATGGTATTACCCAGAACCATATCTTCGGTCAAATCTCCAGTATAGGCTTTATTTACTTTGCTACTCGCAGGATGCGTTACGGCAATGCACGTTAAATATAGCCCTTTTTCGCGCATCTTCTGTTGCAACTGTTCAACCTTTTTGAAGAATGGTTTTATAGCGTCATTTCCGTTATGCTCCATGAGTTTTGTAATATTATCAATTCCCCATGTTAAACTGGTTGTAGCCTCTTCAACACTTTTTTCCATTAGAAGATAGATCGTGTCCATGTCCGGTGGATATCCGTCCTCTGGGCTATACCGGTGAAAGTGGTCACGCGGATAATCGGCTCCTTCTGGATATCTATCCCTGAATTGCTCATAACTCAATTCTGCATCATAAAGATGAACGTCATTCACCATTCCACATACAGGGATTGGAGGAAACAGCGTAGATACACGCCCTACAGCAATATCAAACAACATTTGGAGCAACGCTATTGATTTTCCTATACCAGTAACGCCAAACAAAATATAGATATATCCAGCAAAGATTTCACCGCATAACCTGATCCGATCCAAATCCATTGCATTTAGTGAATGAATATCGGTCATAGACATGCCACCTTTGTTGAGAAGTTCTGGAGGCAACACCGGAATATCACGTTTCTTCTCCGCTTTCTTCTTGGCTAATTCTTTAGCCCTTCGGTCAAGATTAGCTCGCGTGCGCTCGTTCTTTGTCTGTTGCTTAGATTTGAACCTCGCATAACTAATTGCGCCGTTGATGATTTTGTTAATAATTTGATTTGCTACGTACATAATAATCCTTTTTTAGGGGTACAGGGGCAAATACTCCCTGTACCCTGGTTTTACTTCTCTTCATCCTCGTTCTCCTTCTGTTTCTCTTCCCAGTATTTCTGAGCATCTTCTGCATCACGTTTCTCGCTTTCTCGCTCTAAATGAAACACCAGTAATTGAACAGCACCACCTACAAGGGCTACTACAATCTGAGAGACGAATACTCTCCAGTCAAATTTCTTTTCTTTGGACATAATTTTAATAATTTAAGATTTATTTAGTAAATTATTATTAAGGTTCGTGTGCGCACGCTTATATACACGCGCATCATTTATTCTCTAACACGACGTTCACAAACTCGTCCAGATGGCATACACTCAACTTAACATCCTTTACCAGTTTATAGTTATCCTCATCATTTGCAAACCGGACAACAACCAGTCCCACCTTCTGCATCAATTCTGGCGTGTACTGAAGGGAGAGGATCACAGTCGGGCAAGAAACATACTCGCTGCTCGCCAACTGCTTTTCAAGTGCTTGGCGAACCTGATTCCAAAGCCTTACGAACTCTCTCGGTGTGGGCTTCAAAATTGCAATATGTTCTTGTTTTTTTGCCATTTTCTATTTGGTATGGATTGAAATCCGCTGCGAAATTACTGCTTTTTTTTTAATTGGCAAATTTCCTAATTATTCCTAAGCAAATCCTAAGTTAATCCTAATAATGAATGCTAACTGAGCATACAAAAAGACACAAAAAAAGGAGCAAAACGCTCCCTCCTTTGTGCTTCCATTATGAATTACATTATATCATTTAGCGTAGTCTGGATATGGAAAATCTTTATCTGGGAAAAAATCATCGACAATATCCCGATAATCACCATCACACGCGTTTGCATACGAGACGCATTGTTTATCGGTATCAAATGGTTTGTTATTATCGTTTAATGTTGTCCACCTAAAATAACTTTTGAGACCTGCATATCCACGTCTGTTATATATCTTGGCAATCATATAACAAAGAATGTAAGGTTCTCTAAATGGAAGTGGTATATTTTCGGAATACCCTAAATCTTTTCCTAATAGAATCTGAGATAAAGTGTTCTTTGCTACCTCCGTATCTTCTATGAGACCACAAGTCGCGATGTTTTCTATTAAAGTTTCAAAGCCATGAATATTTGAATAGATAGTCTCGCGTGTGTTTTCAGGCATGATCTTAAAGAAGGATTTGTAATTTTTGCAATTCTCCAGTTCAAAAGGAAGATGCCACTTGTGTTCTGAATGCTCAATAATAAATTGTCTCTCTATTTCATCTTCTCCATATTCTTTAATTACATCCTCCCTTAGCTCTTGTAATTCCGGATCGTACTGAATAAACTCTTCCAATATAACGGTATAGTATTCTATATTTGGACGGAATTTTATCAAATGCGATCCTAATTCGTCTTGTTCATCAGAAGTCAGATATGGAGCAATGTAGGGTATACGTTTAATCAAGGAACGAAGCAAATCCACATTAGAAGAAATGCTCTCATCATTTCCTACGGCATAAGCATTCTTAATGACCTTTTCTTCTTCAAATGGATTCTCTTCAGGTGCAATTAAGGTTCTTGCTGCGTTATTGTATTCACTTAGATATCCACACGCATACAGCAGTTTACTTACATTCTGGTCTTCTTCGCACAGGCTAAGAAAATCATTCTTGTCATTGTCATCTAATGCCCTCTTATATTTCACAAAACTACTTGTCTCAGCTAAGATGCTATCTCTAAATTCTACAGGAAAAGACACTAACACATCAAAGGACTTTTCTGGACTTAGAAGTTTCCCGTATGTACGTCCAGCTGATAATATAAACTCAGCCACCTTACTTGGCGAAAGGCGAAGCACAGCACTTGATAAAATTTCACCTATTGCCATTAGTTCGATCAGAATGTCATCCATAGCAGTTATACAATTAGAGATTATTTATATATGTAGTTATACGGTAATACCCACCCATTGAGAGTACACAGGCATTGGATATCTGAGAAACTTGCATGATTCAAGTTTAGTTCCTCAAATGTCTCGAAGATATCTATGTTCTTTAGGGTGAAGTACGAATTTGGCTCATACATCTGGAGTTTGCCTTCTGTTTCCGGATGCCACTTTATAAATGGCTGGGCTATATAGTGGGCTACTCGCTTTTCTCCACGCTGATTTCCGTCGAACAGGATATAGTAACTTCCATTGATAGTAGAGATATCCAGCACAACAACACCCGGACTAAGACTATATGGTTCGATTGCCTCTATCAGCTGTTTGAAGATAAGACGCTTTCCATCCATATTGTTCTCAATGCTCTGTAGGTATTGAGGCGTGATTGTGCTGTTCCGGTAATACTCGATAGTGTTCTGCTTTACCTGAATCTGCTTCTTCAACGCTTCGATTTCTTTGCTGTAGTCTTCCTGTAAAGCCTTAGCCTTTTGCAGTTCTTCCAAGTAGTTACGCTGTGCCTCTTCCGGGAACACTTCTACAGCGTCCATATAGACGGTGTGCGCTCTTTTTGCTCTCTTCTTGGCATTGGCTATCTCCTCCAGATACTTGGGGATAGCATTCTCAGCTTCCCTTATCTCTTTTTCCAATAGGGCTATCTTCTCATGCCGGTTGTCCTTGTGTGGATCGGCGAAGTCCAGTAGTTCTTCTTTAATGAAGTCCCACAGGATAGTTTCCAACTTCTCGTTATTCAGGTTAATATGGCTTAGACAATCACCGGCATTGTTGATCCGAGTGCAGCAAAGCCATGAATAAGCGACTTTTCCATTGATGATACGGTACTTCTCACCTTTACTATCTCCAGACCGGGCACGAGGACTGAAGCTATGACCACAGAACGGACATTTGATAAGCCGGGTTAATGGATAAACCTGCTGCTTCGGGTATGGTGTTCTGGAGCTTTTCTTATCCACTCTTTTTGCCTTTGCTGCCTCGAAAGTAGCTTGGTCGATAAGAGGATCAAAGGTTAGTGTAAACGGCTCTGATGGCTTCTTCTTATTGTCAGGGTCGCTCATATAAACGGTATATTGCCCGGTGTAGTATTCCGGACGTGCTAATATCTGCTGTATACCGCTAACCGTCTTTTTGATTTTGTATTTGGCTGATATCGCAAGAGAGACTGTTTTTAATGATTCACCTTCCTGTATATAGAGGCTGAATATCTCTCTTACTATTGGGGCTGTTTCTTCGTCAATAATCAATTCACTCTTATGCCTACGGTCTGTACCCCCACGTTTCTTATAACCAAAGGGAACGTGACCGATTACAAGCTGATTATTACGCAGACTGGCACGGCGACCGGAAGCAATCTGGGTCTTCATGCTCTTCAGATACTCCGCCGCACCATCAAAGTATAGTCCCAGCTCCTTTATAAACGATTCATCCTCTTCTAATGTGTCCGGGTTCATCGTCCACTTCATCTTGTCCCGGAAGTAAACAGGAATACCAAGATTGCAGAACTGGCGCACATATACACGCCCAGATACGGAATCACGGCTCATACGGCTTACTTCAGATATCAGCACGACATCAAACTCTTTCCGTTCTGCTGCGCTTCTAAGACGAATGATAGAGAGACGATCCTGTTTTGTAGTATCGTCTTTACCAGTTATATACTCGCCGTAAATGTGTTCAGGCTCTTTCACATGAAGCCCAAAACGCTCTGAAATAATCCGGAGGTCTTCTAATTGCCGTTCGTAATCTTGCTTGTCAGTACTACATCTAACAAGCAATGCGGCTTCTCTGATATGCTCGTTCTTCGCCATCTATTTTGAAATTTTGTGCAAAGATACGACTTTTTTTTGATATATGCAAGAAATGGCACAAGTTTTTTTTCTTATGCTCGTCGAGGAAGAGCACACCATTATGGGCGAGGGAAATCTCTCCCGGATGGGGGTTCGTACCACCTCCGACGAGGGCCACATCGGTGATGGTATGATGCGGCGAACGGAACGGACGCTCTACAATCAAAGCGCTGCCGGCTCCTTTGCGTTTGTTCGTCAGACCTGCGATCGAATGAATCTTCGTTGTTTCCAATGCCTCTTCGAGTGTCAAGGGAGGCAGGATGGTCGGGATGCGCTTGGCAATCATCGATTTACCGGCTCCCGGGGGACCTATCATGATCATGTTGTGTCCTCCTGCCGCAGCAATCTCCACCGCGCGACGTACTTTGAATTGTCCGCGTACGTCGGAGAAATCGACATCTGTCGGGAAGGCTAACTCGTCAAACAGCGCTTGTGTATTCACGTGCGCAGGTTGGAACGTATCTTCGGGATTCAGTTCGTCTTTGGGTTCGCCATTCAGGAAATGGATCACCTCCATAAGGTTCTTCAGACCATATACTTCCAAGCCATCCACCACCGCTGCTTCTTCCGCATTTACCTCGGGCAGAATGAGACCTTTGAATCCTTCTTTTCGCGCACATAAGGCAATCGGCAGCGCACCGCGAATGGGTTGTAACGATCCATCCAGCGACAACTCACCCACTATCATATAGCGCCCCAAGTCCTTGGATTTGATCTTCTCTCCTCCGGCTAACATGCCAATCGCCAGCGGCAGGTCATAGAGCGAACCTTCTTTCTTGATGTCCGCAGGAGCCATGTTGATAGTGTAGGCACGGTGTAACTGCTCCAAGCCGTTCACCGTCAAAGCAGCCGTGATTCGTTCGTGCGACTCTTTGACAGCTACATCTGGAAGTCCGACCAAGGTAAAATCAAAGCCGGGAACGGCGTGTACCTCAATCGTTACAGGTACTGCATCAATTCCAACAGGTGCGGCACTATAGATTTTGATTAACATAAATGTGCGATAATTATGTGATACTAAACCGGTGCAAAGATACGACATTTTTGGGACATATGCAAATCTTTGGACAAAAAAAAAGAGAACGAATGATGGGAAAATGGTGAAAATATGCTAAAAAACATAAATTTATTTGCATATATGTGAGAAATGTTGTATATTTGCACAGAATTTCAGTATTAGTCTGCGCATGAGGTTAAAAGAAGAGCAATACGCGCCGATGTGGGAGTTGAGTCCTATCTGGGCGACGTTGACGGAAGAGGAGCGTGTCCGCGTAGCGGAACAAGTAGAGATAGTACGCTACGAGAAGAATGAGATCATCCATAATGACGGCGATGAGTCGCAGTATGTATGGATGCTGCTGAAGGGTAAGGTTCGTATCTACAAGGAGGGTATCGGTCAACGTCTGCAGATCATCCGTTTGCTCAAGCCTTATGATATTTTCGGTTATCGTGCGTGTACGGTGAATGAGCCGTATAACTCGAGCGCAAGTGCGTTTGAAGCCTGCATGGTGTATCGTCTGAACCGGGAGTTTTTCAATGAGTTGATCCGTGAGAACGGTAAGTTCTGCTATGAAGTGATGCTGATGATGGCGAAGGATTTGGCGTTCTCGGAGATACAGACGGTGAACCTGACGCAGAAGCATATCCGTGGTCGTTTGGCAGAGAGTCTGCTGCTGTTGCTTAAGAACTACGGTTATGAAGAGGATGGCCAGACCTTAGCGATGTTATTGCCGCGTGAGGATTTGGCGAACATGAGCAACATGACGACGAGCAATGCCATCCGCACGCTGAGTCAGTTCGCGCAAGAAGGGATCGTAGGGATAGACGGAAGGCACGTCAAGATACTAAACGAGAAAGCCCTTGAAAGGATTTCCCGTTTAGGTTAAATTGTTTTTCTTTGAAAAACGTTTATAAAGAGTTTATAAAGTTTAGATGGTTAATCCATCATATTTCCCATGTTCGATGAGAGGCGGACCATCTTGTCGTAATCTTCCGGACTCAGGTCATAGAAATAATAGTTACGCGGGTCGATAGGTCGGCCTTGGTAATGGACCTCATAATGGAGGTGTGGACCGGTTGATTTACCGGTATTACCGACCTTAGCGATGACATCGCCGCGTTTTACTTTCTGCCCTACTCTGACGAGTCGCTTGGAACAGTGCGCATAGCGGGTTGCATAACCGAAGCCATGATCCACTTCCACCGTTTCTCCGTATCCTTGTCTCCAACCTGAATAAACAATAGTACCATTTCCGGTAGCGTATATATCCGTTCCGATCGGCGCGGTGAAGTCCATGCCTTCGTGGAAGCGACGGATATGATAGACGGGGTCTATACGCCATCCGTATCCGGACGCCATGCGCTTGAGGTCCTTGTTGAGGACCGGCTGAATGGCAGGGATATTCTCCATGCGCACCTCTTGGTTGCGCGCCAGCTCGAGTATCTCATCATAGGAGCGCGCCTGGACGTAGAGTTCTTTCTCGAGGATATCGACCTTACGATGCAGATCCGCCGCGAGTTGGGTGTTGGTCATGCGTGCGAGCGAGTCGTAGTAAGAGATCTGCTGCGTAGCCCCCATGCGCGCCGCCAGCGGAATAGGTTCGGCCCCTAACATCGCGCGATAGAGGTTATCGTCACGCTGCGAGAGATCGGCCATGATGATCTGCATCTGGTCCACCTGCGCCTCCAGCACTTCCATTTCGGCCGTGAGGTTACGGTTATACTGCATGAGCGAGGCCTCGCGCGGGGAGGGGAAGAAATACAAGAAGGTATAGAAGAAGATAACTCCCAAACAGATACCTCCTATGATATATCCACCTGAGCGACGCAGCCAATAACGCAGGCCGTGCTCTATACGCTCCAGTTGGAGCGTTTCCGGGTTAATTCGATACTTTTTACTCATTTCTTATACCAGAAAAAATATTGATTTTGTTGTTTTTTCTCTTCGGGTGTACGCGCGACATAAATGGGTTCGCGCGTATAGGGGTTGATGCCGGTGTAGAACATCGTTGTCGAGAGCGTCATGGGCGTCGGCGTGAAGTCCTGTACCTGCTCCGGGCGATAATGCATTTTTTTCGTCTCTTCCGCCAAATGCGCCATGTCGCGCTTGGTGCAGCCCGGATGGGACGAGATGAAATAGGGTATGAGCTGTTGGTGGAGCCCCGCCTCTTCATTGATACGCAAGAAGAGTTTGCGGAACTCGAGGTAGTTCGACCAATTGGGTTTGCGCATGATATGCAGCACGGGGTCAGAGCTATGCTCGGGCGCGACCTTGAGTCGTCCGGACACATGGCGCGTGATGAGTTGGCGCGCATAGTCTTCGCTCATCAGGTCATAGCGGATACCCGAACCGACGAAGGCATGCTTGACGTACGGCAGTTTGTCCACGGTGCGGTAGATATCGATGAGCGGGGCAAAATCCCGATTGAGGTTCTTGCATATAGCGGGTTGGAGACAGGACGGCCGCGCACATTTCTCGCAGAGGGACATGTCTTTTCCATGCATCTGATACATATTTGCCGAGGGTCCGCCGAGATCGGATATGATACCATGCCAGTCGGGTAACTTGCTCAGTTTTTCTATCTGCCGCAGTATGGACGCTTTGGATCGCGAGACAATCTGTTTGCCCTGGTGGGCTGAGATCGTGCAGAACGAGCACCCGCCGAAACAGCCGCGGTGCATGCAGACGGACCATTTGATCATGTCGTAGGCGGGGATCCGCTTACCCTTGTATTTGGGGTGCGGCGTATAGGTGTACGGCAGGTCATAGATGGCATCGAGTTGCTCGGTCGTGATCGGCGGATAGGACGGATTGACGACCACCCATTGTTTGCCGACCGGCTGCACGAGCGTGGTCTGATGGATCTTATTGGACTCTATCTCCATGAGGCGGAAATTCTCTGCATGCTTGCGTTTGTCGCGCAGGGCTTCTTCGTGGGAAGCGAGGATGATTGCGTCAGCCGGTATCTCACTTTTGTCGGAAGTGAGATAGGCCGTCTGAGGAATATTTTTGATTTTTGATTTTTGATTTTTGATTTGATTGGCGATCTCGGTCATGGCTTGTTCGCCCATGCCGTAGACGAGGATGTCTGCGCCGGAGTCCACGAGGATGGAGGGCATGAGTTTGTCCTGCCAATAATCGTAATGAGTGAGCCGTCGCATGGACGCCTCGATACCGCCAATGACGACGGGTACATCGGGGTATAGTTGCTTAAGGATACGGCAGTAGGTGATGGTGCAATAGTCGGGTCGCATGCCGGCACGTCCGTCGGGGGTGTAGGCATCGTCCGAACGACGTCGTTTGGCGGCGGTGTAATGATTGACCATCGAGTCCATACTGCCGGCTGATACAGCGAAATAGAGACGCGGGCGACCGAACTTCTTGAAGTCCCGGAAGTCGCCGTGCCAGTCGGGTTGCGGCACTATCGCCACACGATAGCCGGCAGCCTCGAGGACACGTCCCAAGACGGCTGCGCCAAACGAAGGATGGTCGATATACGCGTCGCCAGTGAAGAAGACGATGTCCACTTCATCCCAGCCGCGCAGATCTGTTTCCTTCTTGGTTGTCGGCAGATATTTGAGCAGGTCAGTCAATCTGTAAGTCGAGTGTTTCTTTGAGTTGCGCCAAAGCGGGGTTTTGCTCTGCCATGAGCGCATATTTCTCTTCGGCAGTAAAAGCCATTTGTTCTTGACTATACTCCTCCTGAACGACGTTGATCTGCAGATCGGAGTTATGCAAAGCGGTGCGCAGTTGGCGCAGGAGAGCCGGCATGGCTTTTTGCAGTTCTTTCATCTGCCAGGGGTTCGGCATTTGAATCTGAGCTATATGCTCTTCGATCAGTTGCGGCATGTAAGTCTCCATCAACTGTTTGAGACGCAATTGTTCTGTATGGGTAGCAGCCAGACCAACCCACGCGTCTCTGAGTTGGTCAGCCGTAAAAGGGCGGGAGGACTCCTCCTGAGGAGGAGTATTTGTGATTTGTGATTGGTGATTGGTGATTTCTTCTTTCTTTTTGCCTAATCCCAAACTGATACTAGGTATTTTGGGTGCAGACGGCTGCGCCGGTGTAGTAGGCTGCGCCTGTTTAGGAGGTGTAGACGGTTGTTGCGCAACCGGTGTAGAAAGTTTATTCGGCTGCACCGGTTTAGTAGGCTCCGATGGAGCCTGTGTAGGAACATTCTGCGGGATGCCGAGTTGGGTCAGTTTGACGAGAGCTAACTCCACCGTGAGGCGTTTGTTACGCGCCGTGCGGTAGTTGATATCGCAGGTATTGAGGATATCGAGTGCCTGGAAGATCCAGATCGGAGCGCAGTGCTGGGCTTGCTCGGCATAACGTTTGCGGATCGCATCGGAAGTCTCGAGCAGCGGCAGGGTCTGCGGATCTTTGGAGACGAGTACATCGCGCAGGTGCTGCGCCAGTCCTGTGATGAAATGTCCGGCATCGAAGCCATGATTGAGGACGTCGTTGAAGAGCAGTAATGCTGCCGTTACATCATGTCGCAAGGCGTTCTCCACCAATGAGAAGTAATAATCCGAATTGAGGACGTTGAGCACGGCAATCGTCTGCTCGTAGGTAATCGTGTTACCACAGAAAGCGACGAGTTGGTCGAAGATCGACAGGGCGTCACGCAGTCCACCATCGGCTTTCTGCGCCACCACGTTGAGTGCCTCTTCGCTGACGGTAATGCCTTCTTTGGCTGCAATCGACTGCAGGTGCGCCACGGTGTCCTGCACCGTGATGCGGTTGAAGTCATAGACCTGGCAACGGCTGAGGATGGTAGGTATGACCTTATGCTTCTCCGTGGTAGCGAGGATGAAGATGGCATATGCGGGCGGTTCCTCGAGTGTCTTGAGCAGGGCATTGAAAGCCTGGGTAGAGAGCATATGTACCTCATCGATGATATAGACAGAGTACTTACCGATCTGCGGCGGGATGCGCACCTGATCGAGGATGGACTTGATGTCCTCCACGGAGTTGTTAGATGCCGCATCGAGTTCGTGGATGTTAAACGATCGCTGCTCATTGAAGGCTTTACACGACTCGCACTCGTTACATGCGTCAAAACCGTTCTGCGGGTTAAGGCAGTTAATGGTCTTGGCGAAGATACGTGCGCAGGTCGTCTTACCTACTCCACGCGGGCCACAGAATAAGTAGGCATGCGCCAAACGGTTCTGCCGGATGGCGTTCTGCAGCGTCTGCGTGAGCGCTTGTTGCCCGACCACTGACTCAAAGGTCTGCGGACGGTACTTACGCGCCGATACAATGTAATTTTCCATATGCTATTGAATAAATATATTTCTCTTTTTCAACGGTCTCGATGTTCGATGTTCGATTGTCGAGTATCGATTGGAGTTGTTCAAAAGACCTGATCCCTACTCCTTGGGCTTTAACAATGGCTTCTTTTTGCGTCCAGAGGCGGGTGAAAGCGCGAGCGCTTTCGATTGGTAATTGGTGATTGGTAATTTGTAATTGTTCTTTTTCGTTCATCGTACGTTCTATCAGGTCTTCATCGGCATGGCGAATGGCTTCGATATCGATGCCTATCGGTTGGTCATCAATGGCTACGGCGATACCTTCCTTGCAATGCGAGATCGAGAAGTAAGGACCATTTACGACGTATGGCTTACCATACTTATCGTAGTTGAAAGTGGAAAGTGGAAAGTTGAAAGATTTCATTTCCTGCTCCAACATTAACCAACTTTTCAAACAGCAGAACTGCCCGAAAGTATGTTTGTACTTCAGTGCTTGTTCGCGCCGCTGCGCGGAGACAAGCGGAAGCATGCGTTGCACTTCGGCCTCCGTACACTGATCCATATGATCAAAGATCATGATGCGCATACACTTTCCAATACACCACCGGCAGGACTGTCACTGTCAGCGGCAGGGTGAAGAGTGTTCCGAAACAGATGACGACACCCATAGGCATCCACAGGCTGGTAGCGGCAATGATCATCGGCAGCACACCGAGGGCAGTGGTAGCCGAAGTGAGGAATACCGGTCGCATACGTCTCAGACCGGCTTGGTAGGCTGCCTCACGGTACGTGAGGTGCTTGTATTTGCGTGCCGCCTCCGCATATTCGTACATCATGATAGCGTTGCGCACGATGATACCGATCAGACTGACGACTCCGAGCACCGCCGTGATGGATATGTCGAGTCCAAAGATCCACAGGCCGAGCATGGAGCCAAAGAGGCAGAGGATGGCACTACTCAGCGTGAGGAAGGCGAGACCTATCTTACCGAAGTGATAGAGCAGCAGCACCAGCATGACAGCCAAGGCTGCCACGATGGACCATAGGATCTGCGGCACGATGAGGTTGTTGATCTCCGTCAAGCCGCCGTATGTTATCTCGACCCCTTCCGGCAGGTCTGTGAGGTTGTTGTCAATCCACTTTTTCACTTTGCGCTCCGCATCGACCTGACTGACCGAACCTTTGATATCGGCTCCTACCGTTATGGTACGCACAGCGTTCCGGCGCTCCAGATTCGTATGATGCCAGTCTGGTTCGATAGACGCCACTTGTCGTAGCGGCACCCATACGCCCGGGATGGCCGTCGGCACTTGGATAGCCCCGAGTTCGTCGGCTTGGAGCGCATTGGCACCTGCCGTATAAACGACTACCGGCACAGCGTACGAACCTTCGTAGAGTGTGGTGAGGGTAGCTCCCTGCGTAGCCTCGCGCAAGTAGAGCGAGAGCATGGTCTGCGTAATGCCGAGTCGTGTTGCCTCATCGGCTTTGAGCACCAGACGCGTAGAGGGAGCCATGTTATTGTAGTCGCAGTGAACGCCTTGCAGTTCCGGCTTCGTCACCATATAGCGGAAAATGGAATCCGCTATCGTCGCCATCACGCTCCAGTCCTCCCCTTTGACGCGCACCTCGAGCGGGTTCTTACAGGACTGATAATCCAGTTGTTTGAACCGCGCATAGGCGTTCGGGAAATAGTTCTCATAGCGCGTGCTATAATCCTTGAGTACCTGCGTGGTAGCGTTCGAGGATTTGGTATTAACGACCAGTTGCGCATAGTTCGTTGCCGGCGTCTGCGGGGTATAGGTAGCATGGAAACGCGGACTGGACTGCCCGATAAATGCCGTTACGCTCACTACCCGTTCATCGGCGCGTAACATACGCGCGAGGCTGTCCGCCACCGAGGCGCTCTCTTCGAGGGACGCTCCGTCGCGCAGGTGTATCTCTACGGCAAAGAACTCACGTTCGGCTTTCGGCAGCAGTTGCAGGTTGCATTGGAAGAGCAGCACGACACCCAACAGGGTTGCGCCGCCTAAGAGCGTCCATGCAATAATAGGATGGTCAAAACAAGCTGTCAATCCGCGTTTGTATGTATTTTGCAACCAGGTAAAGAACTTCGTCTGGATGCGCTCCACCTTATTCATTTCTTCGGGTTTGCGAATGCGAATGAACCGGAAGGAGAGGAAGGGCGTTACCCACGTAGCATAGAAGATACTCGCCACGAGTGCAAAAAGAACCGCCCATGGGAAGAGTTGGACAAACTCACCCAGAGGACCGGTGATAATACGGGTCATAGGGAAGAACATACCACATATCGCCATCGTCGCGAGCGACATCGGCACGAAAAGCAGAGACGTGCTGACATTGGCTGCGTACCAACGCGAATGATGGCGATCCAGATAATTGGTGTAACCGTCAATGACAATGACCGAGTCATCGACGATCATACCGAGCACGAAGATGAGGGCCGCCAGCGTGACGGTATTCAGTTCGATACCCGTGACGTACATCAGTCCGATACAGATCGCTGTGCAGACCGGTAGTCCCGTTGCCGCCACGAGGGCTGTACGCAGCGGGAAGAGCATCAACATCACGGCAATGACGACGAGGATGGAGATTACGATATCGCGCAGGAAAGAGAGCACGGAGTCGTTGACTACCTTCGGTTGGTCGGTGATACGATGGAACTTGATATCCGGCGGCAGGAGTGCCGCAGCAGCGGCTAACTGCTTATCCACCTCGTTACCGAACGCCACGATGTTATGTCCCGGCACCATTTCCAGATTGAGGATAAGACAGGACGCACCGTTGAAGTCCACGTATTGTTTGGGCGCCTGGTAACGGCGCTCGACCGTGGCTATATCCTTGAGCCGAATGACAGCCCCGGTGACGGGATCCGACCAGATGATCTGTTCCTGCAGTTCGTACTCGCTCTGATACGGGATAACGACTTGCAACAAACCATTGGCATCGCTCTCTCCACCTATCGTTCGCAGTCCTTGCAGCGCCATTTGGGCTTGGAGGACAGAGGGGTTAATACCGTATCGCGAGAGACGCTCGGTATCGATGGTAACGGCTATCTCTTCGGTCTGCTGACCCATGATACGCAGTTTGCCCATTTCGGGGATCGTACGCAGATGCGAGCATACCTGCTTAGCGTACTGCTCCAGCTCACGAGGGCTGCGTTGATCACTCTCCACGGCGATCAGCAAGGAAGAGGTGTTTCCGAAATCATCGATCAGCAGCGTCTGGAGAACGCCGGAAGGCAGTTGGGTCTTCTGCAACAAGGGCAAACCGGCACGTATCTTATTCCACGCCTCTTGGTTGTCACTCACCGCCATACGCAGCATCACATAGACATAAACGATGCCATCCTCGCTGATGCTGTAGGTCAGCCCCTTATCGACATCCTCGAAGGAGTTGATATAGTCCTCCAAGGGCATCGTCACCTGCTGCTCCACCTCTTCGGCGGTAGCACCCGGATAAACGGCTACGACGAGTCCCTGCCGGATGGTGAACTGCGGGAACTCATCCTTGTTCATCTGCGGCAACGACCAAATACCGAAGGCCATCAGGCCCAAGAACAACGCCATTACGAGTCCGTGACGCCGCATGGCTCCTTCTATGTGTTTACTCGTTTTCAATGGAACAGTTGTTATAAAGTTTCTGGTATCCTTCTGTAATCAATATATCGCCTTCCTGCAGGCCGGAGAGCACTCGAACGCCGTCTGCCTGATAGCCGTCGATGGTGATCGACCGGCGCACGGCTTTGCCATCTTCTACCACCCACACGGTATGTCCCTCGGGTTTGAGCAGGATGCATTTGGCAGGGATGACGATACTATTATTGGTGATTGGTGATTCTTTGCCTGACGGCACGATCTGAAGGTATGGGTGATTGGTGATTTTGACGATGGCGACCATGCCGGTCTTCAGGATGTCTGCCCCGCCTTGGACACGCGCCACGACGTCGTAGGTATGTGTGACGGTATTCGCCACGATGCCTGTCTCTTTGAGCGTGATCGGCAACACCTTATTCACCGCCGCGCACTCTACCGTGCCGCTCTTGCCCAAGCCGTTGATCTCGCTCTCCGGCACGGTAAAACGTACACTGAAGCCCGAGACATCCAGCAGTTTGCAGAGCGTAGTTCCCGGGATGATGGTCTGTCCGATGACGGCTTCGAGTCCACTGATCACACCCTCACAAGGCGCCTTCAGTGTACACTCGGCCAGTTGCTGTTTGGCACCGTTATAGAGGGAACGTGCTTGCGCCAGATCGCTCTCTATCTCCACCATCTTCTGGTCGGACACGACCCCTTTGTCATGCACTTTGCTCACGCGATCATACCCGTCTTGCGCATGCTTAAGGGCAGCCTCCGCGCCGTGAAGGGCATTGAGAGCCTGCGTGTTATCCACATCCAGGATAGCCTGTCCGGCTTTGACGCGCTGACCATTCTTTACATGCACCGCCACCACTCTACCGGTAGTCTGCAGGCTGAGCGGTGTCTCTTGTGCCGGTTCGATAGTTCCTACATAACGCGAAGTAGCCGATGTCTCTTGAGACGTCACCACTATCGTCTGCACTTTGATAGATGCCTGATTATGCTGCGTGCCTTCGCGCTGCGCGCACGAAAAGAAAAGACACGCCACCAAGCCTAAAATCCAAAACCTATTATCCATAATTTTTCACATTTTTCCATTCTATTGTCAAATAAACGGCTCGCGCGATGAGGTGGGCGAAATAGGCGATATACAAAGCCTGCGCCCCCACCAAGCGATACGTTGCCGCGTAGCCTACCACGAAACAGACGGCTGCCCAGATCATCGAGTTACGTATCTGTTTGCCTGCTGTCGCGCCCACATAGATACCATCCCACATGAACGCCAAGGTACTGATGAGCGGCATCGCGATGAGCCATCCTATATAGCGTGTGGATGCCGTTATGACATCCGCATCATTTGTCATCATTTCGATATTCGTTCTTCCTGTCAAGGCATAGAAGAGCGTGAAGAGCAGTCCTACACCGATACTCCAATTAAAAAGTGCGTGGACTACGTCCACGATTGGTGATTTTTGATCTTTTATTTTTGATTCATTCTTCTCTCCGTAGGCTTTGCCTACCAGTGCTTCTCCGGCATAGGCAAAACCGTCCACAAAGAAGGAGAAGAACATAAAGAGTTTCATTAGGATACTGCTCACCGCCAGTTCAATATCGCCATGCGTGCCGGCCAGGTAGGTATAACCTACATAGACCACCATAAAACAGAGCGAACGGATAACGAGGTTGCCGCTCAGCGTCATGAAGCGACGCATCTGAGGCCAGCGCATGGCGGCGCACCAATCACTATACCGGAATACCGGGATATCCGAATACCGAAAGAACAAGATCGCCACCGCGAGGAGCAATCCGCAGTACTGGGCTATCAGCGTTCCCCATGCCACGCCCACGATACCCAGGGGCGTATGGACGGCGAGGAAATAGCTGGCGAGCATGTTCACCACATTGACCAGTATATCCACCGCCATCGGACTTTTGGTATCCTGCATACCGATGAACCAGCCTTTAAAGGCAAAGAGCATCAACGTAGCAGGAGCCGCCCATATACGCACGAAGAAATAGTTTTTCGCTACCGTCTCCACTTCCGCCGAACAAGGCACTATCGCCAAGACGACCGTCACGAAGAACCATTGTATTGCCCAGATGACAGCCGCCCCCATCAGGGCGATCGTCAGACTCTGCGTCAGGAGTTTGCGGCATTCCGAGAGGTTATCGGCACCGTAGGCTTGGGCTGTCAGACCGGACGTACCGATACGCAGGAAGCCGAAGTTCCAATACAACAGGTCAAAGAGCATCGTTCCGATAGCTATGCCGCCTATCGCCGCCGCATCACTCAGATGCCCGACGATAGCCGTGTCCACGATACCGACCAGCGGGATCGTGATATTCGCCAATATACTCGGTATGGCAAGTCGTAATATGTCTTTGTTGATGTTCGTCACAAGAACAGGAGTATCATCAATTGTCCCGTGAGCACACGAAGGAACATGGTCAAGGGATAGACGGTAGAGTACGCCACAGCCGCCCGGTCATTGACGGAAGACTGCGAGGTAGCGTATGCCAATGCCGGCGGGTCGGTTGTTGAGCCGGCGATGAGTCCCATGAGAGTGAAGTAATCCAGTTTGAGTCCTTTGCGAGCGATGAAACCGATGATCAGCAGCGGAATCAAGGTAATGAGCACACCGTATCCTATCCATACATATCCTCCGCCCACGAGCGTCGGGATGAACGATTTTCCGGCACCAAAGCCCACCGCCGCGAGGAAGAGGGCGATGCCTATCTCGCGAATCATGAGGTTGGCGGAGGTAGTGGTGTAGGTCACCATATGCCATTTGGTACCGAACGCACCGATGAGGATTGCCACGATCAGCGAACCGCCCGCCAGACCGAGTTTGAAGGGTTGCGAGAGTCCCGGCAGCATGATCGGTAACGAACCGAAGACGACACCGAGCACGATACCAAAGAAGAGCGATGCCAGATTCGGTGCATCAAGTTTCTTGGTGGAGTTACCAAACTTGACGGCTATCTTATCCACCGCTTCCTGCTCACCGACAACCGTCAGACGGTCTCCCATTTGGAGCCGCAACTCCGGCGTTGCCAACAGCTCGATACCGGCACGGCGAATGCGCGTGATGGTGATGGTGAAGGCATCGCGGATCTTGAGATCCATGATCCGTTTGCCGTTGAAAGTAGGCTTGGTGACCACAATATGTTTGCTCACCAGATGCACATTCTTCTCCAGTGCTTCCCACGCCACCTCTTTCTCCTGACCTAACAGGAGGATGGTCCGCTCATTGGCCTGATCGGTAACAAAACGCACCTGATCGCCTACGTGCAGGATCGTCTCTGCATCGGGCATGTACTCATTGCCGTCCTTGTCGATGATACGACTGACGATGATCGTGATATGCGTCAGGAGCTTGAGATCGCGCACGCGGAGACCCTCCACCTGGGGATTGGTTAGTTCGAGATCGTAATGGACTATCTGCGGTTCCTCCCCTTTCTCAGCTTTCACCTGCTCTTCCTCCTTATCGAGTTGGATACGGAATATCCAGCGCAAGAGCAGCAGCGAGAAGATGATACCTACCACACCGAGGGGATACGACATCGCATAACCCGAAGCGATGTCGGGATTAGCGACGCCCGCGATATCCTGGAAAGTCTGTTCGGCAGCACCGAGACCCGGCGTGTTGGTAACAGCACCGAAGAGCACACCGGTCATGGTGGCGATATCCACACCGCTGACGAGATGAATCACATACGCCGTGACACAACCGAGCAGCACGATACTCGCCGCTAACATATTCAGACTCAGCCCACCCTTCCCGAAGCTCGAGAAGAAAGACGGACCGACCTGCAGACCGATCGAGTAGACGAACAGGATCAGACCGAAGTCCTTGGCGAAGGACTCCACCATCGGGTCGAGCGTCATACCGAAATGACTGCAGGCTATCGCGCAGAAGAGGATCCACGTGATACCGAGCGTGATGCCTTTAAATTTTAGCTTGGCACCGAGTGTGATGCCAACGGTAATGGCAAGGGCAAGCACCACTATCGAGTGTGCTATGCCCGTGCCAAAAAAGAGATTAGTAAACCAATTCACAATTTACAAATTACTATTTACAAATTACAACTTTGCACCCAGCACATTGTACTCCTTGCCGTCGCGCAGGATGACTACTTGACCGTTGCGGAGTATTTTCTGTGCAGTCTGCGCCTCAGCAGTGGTGTTGGAGATGCCTTGGGGTTCTTCCTCCTCAAGCGGCTGCCAGTTATCGGTACCCTTCGTAAAGTTAAAGAGCGTAATCTCTGTATTGTCTGGCAACTGGTTTGTCTGGAGTACGGTCGCCCAGCTTACACGGTTCGCAGAATTATCCACACCGGACTCTTCGATAGTGCGGTACTCGTACGAACGGTCAGAACCGGAAGACTGCAGACCGTTGTTCCATCCATCCGGAGCAATCAGGGATGCGTTTCCGTTCTTACCTACTTGGGTCAGACAGAAGACAGTCTCTGCTGTCGTGCTCCACGGACGACCGAAGTAACCCGGCTTGGCACTCTCGGTCTCAACCATATCAATACCCGGTTGTGCAGAGGTCACGCTACAACCCATGAACAAATAACCGCGTTTGCCGCCATCGGTCTTGGAAGCCGTGATATACGCCACATCATTAGCATCAGCCGTTACTAACATCGCCAATTCTGCCTTCTTCACTGCCAGCGTCATGCCTCCAAAGATATAATCGCACGCACCGTTGAGGATACCACCTTCGATGGCCACACGTACACCGTTGTCACCATAAAGTGCATCCTGACGGCTGACAACACGACAATCTTTGAGGAATCCGCGGTCACTACCTTTGGCAAACGCCAAAGCGCATGCACGCTCACGATAATTGCGCGCTTGTACGTCGGTATTGAGCGCATCCGTCGGACGAACCGGCATTATCTTCTCGTTCGGAACAATACGTACTTCGAGGATATCCTGACTCTCTTTCTGCGATACATACTGGTTGTATGAGTTCTCAAAGATGATACCCTCTGCGCTGAAGTTCTTACCGTAAACCACTACGGTCGAGTTCCAATGTGTATCGCTTGAACCACCTTTGTTTTGCGTCGACGGATAGCCGTTCTCTTTATTAACCGCCAACGTCCGTGCATCCCACAAAAAGTCCGAATTCATTGAGTAGTAGTTATAACCGTGACCGTAATACGAGGTGATACGAACGGCATTCTCGTCGATATTCACACCACCGTCCTTAAGCGCAATCGAAGGCGTCTCGGAAGCGTTTTTGAAAGTGACATCGTCTACGCGGACACGAAGCATCTCTTCGTAGTTACCCGGTTCAATGAGTACGGTTACGCCTTGTCCTGCAGTACGAGTCATACGACCAATAGCCGCCAGTGCCTCGTTGATAGTCGCATAGTCTTTACCTGCACCTACAGTTACTACCGGTTGGTAGTCTGCTATTGCCTCTACGCTGATGCTGTTGATATAGCAAGTACCGAAAGCATCTATCGTCACAGAGCCTGCGGCTCCTTGATAGGTATAAGTCAGCGCATCTATCTGCGAGGTAGAACCGGACGTAGAATCTCCTATAATGGTCTCACCCACCTTCAGGTGATACTCATAGCAAGCATTGACTGTGATGATGCAGTTGCCCTTCACCGGTACTGTAATATGACCACCATTGCCGGCATATAGATAAACGTTGTTATGACTCTTGCAACCACTAAACTCCAGTGTCTTGTAGGTATAAGTAGCCGAAGTACTAGTATAACCACCGGCGATAAAATCGGCATCATTGAAGTTCCATTCGTGGATATCAGCGGTGAAGTCAATCTGCTTGCTGACAGCCTGACCCTCTACACGCAGGTTGGAGGTTTGCAACTGCACAAATGCACCGGTGTTCTCTGCCTTCACGGTATAGACACCGTCGCGTAAGGTGATATCCTGCAAGCCGTCAAAACTATAGACATATCCGTCATCCAGACGCGTGAAGATAAACGAAGCGTTTGCCAGATCAGCAGCGGTAGCTCCGGTCGGCACGATCGTAACGGCATAACGCGGTTTGGCGGTGAACGGGATATTTTGATTCGACAGATTAAACGGAGCATATACGGAATCCCAACCCATCACGTAGTCATTCACATTGAGTGCTGTGATACCGTACTTCACATTCTTCTCCAGTACTGCCTCATACGTAGCGTTCTCTCTATCAATCGACAGCTCAGGTACATACACTTTGCCGGCAGGCAGACCGAACACCACTTCCACTTTCTGCAGTTGATCAGCTGGAAGTCCCTCAACAGCACCGGTGACCGTAACAAGTTCTACACCCTCGATGACCACGTCATAGGTCATAGCACCGGCTACATGGATGGGGCTGACGGAAGTAACAACAAATCCGTTAGCATCCTTCAGGCTTACGGCGTAGTCATAACCTACGGGCAGTTGAGCCGTGTAAGCACCAGCAGCCGGAGTAGCCTCAACGACACCACCGGTCTGCTCATTAGTGAACACGATTGCATAACCTGCCGGGATATTAGCGGGAGCGGAGATTGTACCACTGACGGTAGCATAAGTAGCCGGCGTACGGATGATACGCGCTACTACGAGTTTCTCATTCGTACAGTGAATCCGATAATTACCGGCATCACCTACATAGTACGTAATCTTCTCTATCTTGGCAGCGGCAGTATAGTTGAACTGTTGCTTGTCACCATTCGGCGCCGTGATCTCATAAACAGCCGGATTCGCGTTAGAGCCCACATAAAACTCGACCTTGTCACCTGCTTCGTAGGCCTGCTCGATATAGACATTCGTAGCCGAGCTGGCATTTGAATAGATATAGCCCGTATACTCTACGCCGGCGGCATCCTTGAGCGACTTGTCATCATACCGCGTAATCGCAGTGTTGGTCGTACGGATACGGTGGTTCGTCTTACCGCCGGCAACGAACTTAAAGTTCACGTTGGCAGACGCATTGATGTCACCAATCGTCTTACCGGATGAGCCCGGGGTGACATCACTCGGGTACCAGGAGTTAATCTCGTCCACCGAGAGCATGTTGTCGTAGGTTGCGACATCGAGTTGCTCGGCTCCGAGATCCCATACTTGCGCTTTCTGCGCCATCATGGCAACGCTCACCAGAGCAGCTGCCATCAAAGAAAAGATCTTCTTCATTGTACTTGTTTTTTATTGTTAAATGATTGTATTTTGTTTTTTGCTTCTTTAGCCCACTCGCCGAGGACGTATTCCATCGTATAGATTTTCGCCTCTTTGGCTGTGAGGATCGTGTTCATCGGACGCTCCTGTCCGCGGTAATGGAAGATCACTTCGTTCTTCTTCGGCGAGATCACCTTTCCCTTGACATCCATCGTGCGGTACTCGCCGAAACAGAATGGCATAACTGTCATGCCGGGCAGCGTCCAACGCTGCTGATTCTTATTGTCTGATAATGCAAACGCACCGGCACTGAGATCGAGCGTCGTGCGAAGGAACACGCACTTGGGTGCGTTGCGCCAACTGCGCCCGAGGCTCACAACCGGGCACTCGCTTCGGATGGTACAACTCTCGAACACGTAACCTTTGTCCTTCTCCGCCGCTTTGCTCGCGGTGATATAATCCGCCCCGTCGTTGCCGCGCCGCTCGCAGTATAGCAGGCAGCGATTGAAAAACACATTGCCGTCTCCGCATATATAATCCACCGTTCCGTGTATCTCGCAATCCTCGAAGTACTTGAGTCCTCCCACCGCATCGCTGTAATACGTATCCTGATGAGACAGCAGACACACGTTCTTGCAGATCGTCTTCGTTCCCTGATCCCAAAGACACACCGCGCGGCCGTTGTTGTTGGCATAATAATCGAGTGCGTTCTCGATGGTGAGGTTCTGCAGATAAGTGCCCTCAACGTCATTGGCAATCCGGAGCGTGGCTGTCTTGGAGATCGACTCGAGTTGGTAGTCGGGTGCGTTCCGGATGATCGTTCCCTCCATCGACTCGCCAATGATGCTGATGCCATCCGCTTCGATAGCTGTCAGCGTCAGTTCGCCTAAGTCATAGAGTCCGTTAGGCAAGTAGATCGTTTTATTGCCTCCCGCGTTCGCGTCCGCCAGCGCGCGTATAAAAAAACGTGCGTTATCCGAGAGGCTGTCTATATTCACCTCACGGATCAAGCCCTGCTCTTCGCCTTTATCCTTATCGCATGGTACGGGCACATAGGTCTCGCCTTCGACAAACTCGATGCGCTGCAGCACCGCTTCCATGTTCAGCAGGCGCGTGATGAAGATATTATTCTGCTCCGCGGTGAGCGGGATGCACTGCGTACCGGACTTACGTATCTCGCAGGTCACGCCTATACGCGTCTCTTCCATCGGTTGTTCCCCGCTCCATGTATGTACTTGGAGCGAGGCACGGTTCAGTCCGCTACGGGGTCCAAACGTCAGTTTGAGTACGCCGGCTACGGGTGCTTTGGTAAACCAGCACCAACCGGAGCTGTTCAGTTTGATACCTTTCAGTCCGTTCTTGACGCCTTGCGCATCGTTCACTATGCCATCGAAATGAAGCCCGTTATCCGGATTAGATACGGGAGGGGCGGTGGTATAGTCCCAGAGCAAATCATGGGACCCTGCCACCGTCCACATACTGATTAGTAACGCTATAAATAAGAAAAAGCGTCTTGTCATTCGTTTATGCGTTCTTGCGTTTCTCGAGCTGTCCTTCCAACGCGCTCAGACATGCGTCAAGACCTTCCTCGAAGGTGTCTGCTGTTTTCTCGGCAAACAGACCTGCGATACGAACTTTCACCTCTTTGTTGGCATTCGTCTGCGGCTTGATAACCGACATACGGATCTCCACTTTGTCATCTGCGTTCAAGTGACGCTCAAAACGATTCATTTTCTTCTCAATAAACTGCTCGAGTTTCTCCGCCATTTCGAAGTTTACGGCATTAATTGTCAAATTCATAGTACTGTATTTTTATTGGTTAAAAGATATTTTTTCAAATCTGCTGCAAAGATACAACAAAAATTGCATATATGCAAGTTTTTGCGCATTTTTTTTGATTTTATGTTCTGTCATGCAACGGCACATGTTGTGCTTGCTTCCATTGTTTATGCCGAAGGATGAGTTCGTTCTTGGTCTGATTCGTGCAGAACGTATCCGTGAATCGCTCCCATATATACTGAACCGCCAAGGAGGAGGGATGCACCAGATCGTCCGCATAGAAACGGTAGTCGCGCAGTTCATCCAGCATGATCTCGTACGAGGGGAAATAACTGGCAACTGAATACTGATTACTGATAACTTCTACGGCCTGTATGAGCGTTGCTTTCGACAGTTGGTTCTCATGCAAGCCGTCTTTGATATGCCGTATAGGCGAGACCGTAAAGAGCCAGTGCTTATCGGGATAACGCTCGAGGATAGGCTTCCATGCCGCCACGATCTCATCGACCGTCAGACGTCGCCTCGTGAAATTTTTCTCCGGCAGTTTATGGCAGTTTCCGACGATTGCACCATCCATCTCATACACCCATGCCGTACCGAAAGTCACGATGACCACCGTTGCCTCTCGGAGAGATTTCTGCATGGTCTCAACAGAGGCTTTTACAGCGCCATAGGTTTCCTCTTTGGTAGCCCGAGAGAAGGAGCCATGATGCGCCATTGAGTGCCACATCCCGTCGTATTCTACGAGCGGCAATTGGTCATTGGATATTGGTAATTGGAGATTTATCGCACTCGCGATAGAGAGCGGGTTATAGAGCGTACCGAAAGGATTGCAGGTTACGTTCAGGTAACGCTGCTTCATCTGCTCGCCGATCTCATCCGAGAAACACGAACCCAATAGGAGGATTCGATCCTCATAGCCTATCTTCCACGGCGAAGCCGGTATGTCCACGATTGTTTGCAGTTTCATCATTCAAAATGCATTACCTTCGCCGGGCTGATCTTGGCAACGATCATCGACGGCAACAATAAAATCAGCAGCGATACCACGATCGTCAGGATATTGAGCGTGATGATCCAGAACCAGTCAAAAGCGATCGGGACATAGCTCACATAATAGGTGGCGGCTTCCAGCGGAATCCAATGACCGAAATACTGCAGCGCTGCCAAGCCCAAACCGAGTATATTGCCCCACAGCATACCCTTACCGATCAGGAGTGCCGCCTGCGTGAGGAAGATACGTTGTACGAAACGGTTGTCGGCGCCGAGTGCCTTGAGTGTACCGATGAGTTGGATACCGTCCAAGATCAGAATGATCAGTCCGCTGACTATATTGAATCCGGCTACTAACAGCATCAGCACGATGATCACAATAACGTTCATATCGAGCAAATCGAGCCATGCAAAGACAGCAGGGTTTTGCTCGCGCAGCGTCTGCACATAATACACATGATAGCCGTCTTCGTCCAGATGATTGACCGTCGCAAAATAGATCGCATCTGCCGTCTCGTCCAAGGCTTTGATATCCTCTACGAGGATCTCCACGCCGGAATAGGTGTTCGCTTCCCAGCCTTGCAGTCTGCGTGCTGTCTCGAGCGGAGCAACGACAAACAGGTCATCAAACTGACCATACCCGGTATCATAGATACCGACTATCTTCAATCGCCGTGCCCGCACATCGCTCTCATCCACGAAATAGGTATTCACCGCATCACCCGTTTGCAGGTGCAGTTGGTGGGATACCGCTTGAGAGACGAGCACTTCTTGAGGGGCTTCGGGCAACGCGCCTTCTATCAGGTTCTGCGCAAAAAAATCCCAGTAATCCGTCCCTTTGAGCACGATGCCGTGAAAAGCCGAATCGGTCTTGAGCATGCCGGGTTTGGTGATGAACGGCACGGCAGCCCGCACGTTGGGATAGGTGCTCAGACGCCGGATCAACGAGTCCGAGACCTCGATAGGCTGCAGGTCATAGGTGTTGTTGTTATCAAACGAAACCAACTGAATATGCGCACCGAAGCCCGCCACTTTATCCGTCACCGTCTGCTTAAATCCCACTACGACACAGATAGTCAGGATCATCACCATCACGCCAACAATCATACCGGCTAACGCCACCCGAATAGCAGGCCGCGCATGACGCGATTCTCCCTTTTGGGAGAAATAAAGTTTTGTTGCCAACGCTATTTCCGGTATCTTCGGCATGATTTTTGTGGTATATTTTTTAGTTATGAAACAACTTATCTCTTTTCTTTGTGTTGCCCTTTTTGCGGGCAGTTTATGGGCTCAAGAGCCGGTTATGAATCGTCCTCAACGTACTCCTGAAGAGGAGGCTCTGCAGCAGACCATGCGTCTGGTTCGCGAGTTAGGTATCCGGGACTCCGTTCGTTTTGATACGATTTATCGGATGCACCTCAAGTATGCGTTGGTTCGGCAGAAGGGTCTGACGCGTGCAGAGAACATGCAGCGCATGCAGGCTATCTACGAGGAACTCAAGCATCTGTTGACGCCGGAGGAGTTCGAGCAATTTATGAACCACCCCGCTGAGCAACCGCGTCGTCCACGTGGAGCCAACGTGTTAATGCCAGCCAAACAAGGACCGCCCAGAGCGATCCAATCGCCAGACCACAAATGATATCTGTAGGGTAATGCACCCCGAGATACATGCGACTATAGCAATTGAGTGCCACCCAGGTCATCAAGCCTGCGGTGGCTATTTTGTTGCGATACAGCAGGCTGAAGAGCAGTCCCACAGCCATCGTGTTCGCCGCGTGGGAACTGCAGAAACCGTATAAACCGCCGGTATAACCGTTCACTATATGGAGCATGCCTTCGAGTGCTGGTTCATGCGTCGGCCGCAGCCTGCAGACAAGCGGTTTCAGGATGCCGCTGCAGGTATAATCGCTCAGTCCGACGGCTATACCGAAGCCGATGAGGATGAAGAGCACATATTTCCAGTTCCGATAGCGATAGACGATCAGGCCCACAAGTAGGACGTACAACGGGATCCAGGTGTTCGCGCGGCTGATGACCCACATCACCTGATCCAGCCATTCCGTATAATGGCCATTGATCCAAAGTATTATGTCAAAATCCCAACTCATTCATTCATTCATTCATTAACACGGCGGTATGACACGCCACGATCGCTGCTGTCTCCGTACGCAGACGTGCCGCACCCAGACTGACGGGTTGCCAACCGTGCTGTAACGCCCACCCCACCTCTTGAGGCGAGAAATCTCCTTCGGGTCCGATCAACACGGTCGTCTTATGCCCGCGAACGATCTTATCCTTGAGTGCGCGTTTGTCATCCGTAGCTTTGTAGCCCTCTATACAATGCGCGATGAACGTATCGCCGTCGAGGGACAAGTCCGTCATCTTCGTTAGCGGATGCAGGATCGGGAAGCGCGCTTTGAGACTCTGTTTGGCGGCGGAGATCACGATCTTCTGCAGTCGGTCCATATTGACCGTCTTACGCTCCGAATGGTCGCAGAGCAGCAGCGTGATCTCATCTGCCCCCATTTCCACACATTTCTCAATCGCCCACTCGGTACGGTCGATGTTCTTGGTCGGCGCCAGCACCACATGAACCCATCCCGCGTGCAATGCCTCGGGGGTCTCGATACGCTCGATACGCAGTTCACAATGCTTGCGATGCGGATTGGTGATCACGCCATGATAGAGTTGCCCTTGTCCGTCCGTGACGCATATCGCATCGCCGGCAGTACGGCGCAGCACCTGCACACAATGATTGCTCTCCTCTTCGGGGAGAACGGGTGTGGTCGCTATGTCCGGGGCGTAAAATAAATACATTATAATTCCGATTCTTTAAGTCGTTCTGCGTTTTCGGCTACTTGGAGGGCATCAATCACGCCTTGGATGTCGCCGTCCATGAAGGCGGCGAGGTTATAGACCGTATAACCAATACGATGATCGGTGATACGACCCTGCGGATAGTTATAGGTACGTATCTTCGCGGAGCGATCACCGGTGGACACCATGGTCTTACGACGTGCGGCGATGTCATCGATATATTTCTGATGCTCCTTATCATATATCTGCGTGCGCAGGCGCGAGAGCGCGCGTTCTTTGTTCTTCGGTTGGTCACGTGTTTCGGTGCACTCAATCAGGATCTCCTGTATCTCCCCCGTGTTGGGGTTCTTCCAGTTATAACGCAACCGCACACCGGACTCCACTTTGTTGACGTTCTGTCCACCGGCTCCACCCGAACGGAAGGTCTCCCATTTGATCTCGCCTTCGTTGATATGTACCTCGAACTCATCCGCCTCAGGCAGTACGGCCACGGTGGCTGCGGAGGTATGTACACGTCCCTGGGTCTCTGTCACCGGAACACGCTGTACACGATGCACTCCACTCTCATATTTGAGCGTACCATACACGTTCTGACCGGTCACATTGAAGATGATCTCCTTGTAACCGCCGGCCGCACCTTCGTTGAAAGAGGAGATACTATATTTGAAGCCCTTGAGTTCGAAATACTTGGTGTACATCCGGAAGAGATCTCCGGCGAAGATAGCCGCTTCGTCACCGCCCGTACCGCCACGGATCTCCATGACGACATTCTTGCCGTCTTCAGGGTCTTGGGGTAGCAGCTGCAGTTTGAGTTCCTCTTCTAACTTGGGAATCTGCGGTTCGAGTTCGTCGATCGCCTCTTTGTAGTTGATCTCTTTGGCTTCTTTGAGATCATCGAGGGCTTGGCGGTACCTGCGCGCCACGCCGAGTACGCGCTCAAGATCGTGGTACTCGCGGTTTAGCCGCACATACCGTGCCTGATCGGCGATGACGGCCGGGTCGGTGATCAGCAGACTCACCTCATGGAACTTCGCCTCTAATCCGTCTATCTTATCGAGTATGTTCATGATAAGCTTGCAATGTGTTTTGTAATAAAGAAACGATCGTCATCGGACCTACGCCTCCGGGTACAGGGGAGATATAAGCAGCTTTCGGAGCAACGTGCTCGAAATCCACGTCACCGACGAGTTTACCGTTCACGCGGTTGATGCCCACATCGATGACTGTTGCGCCTTCTTTGACCATCTCGGCTGTCAGCAGTCCTGGACTGCCTGCGGCTACGATGATGATATCGGCAGTACGGCAGATAGCAGTCAAGTCGCGGGTCTTGGAATGGCAGATCGTGACGGTAGCGTCTCCGAGCGAAGCGGCACTCATGCCCGGCAGGCTCAGGTACGGACGTTGCATGAGCAGGATCGCCATCGGCTTGCCCACTATATTCGAGCGACCGATCACCACCACATGCTTGCCTTCCGTAGCGATCTGATAGCGCGCCAGCAGTTCGCGGATCCCCCGCGGCGTGGCACTGATGATCGAAGGCAGCCCTTGTACCGTCCGACCTACATTCTCCGGCGTCAGACCATCCACATCTTTGCGACGGTCGATCGCACACATAATAGTGGTCTCGCAGATATGATCAGGTAAAGGTAGTTGGACGATGAATCCGTCAATGGACGGGTCATTATTGAGTTTGTGCACTTCGGAAAGCAGCGTCTGCTCGGTAATCTCCACCGGATAAGCGATCTTCACCGCCTCGATGCCCACTTCCGCACAGGCCTTCATCTTATTGTTCACATACGTCACGCTCGCCGGGTTCTCCCCCACGATAACGATGGCCAACTTAGGCACTCGCTTGCCTGCGGCTTGGAGCGCCTCTATCTGCGCGCGCAATTCGCCACGTATCTCCGCGGCTATTTTCTTACCGTCTAATATCATTGTTCTTTCGACTTTCCACTTTCCTCTTTCAACTCTTTATCCCTTTTCTTCTCCCACCGCCAGGTCTTATAACTCCTCCAGATTTTCTTCCATTCCGATTGCGTTATGTACCACTTGTCTTCGCGCTTGGGAGGACGATAAACCGGTCGGGTTTCTATCTGCACGGTATGCTTGAGCGAATCGACATTGTATTCCTCTGCGAGGCTGTCTCCCATGAGGACAGCATCTTGTTCCGCCACCTTATGGATACGCAACTCATCTACCGTCATTTCCGTCGTCGGGTCATCGTTGGGCATGGCGCGCAACTCATGCGCGAACATCCGGATCAGTTTGTACGCGCCAAAACACAGCACCACGACGATCACACACATCAGCCCGTAATACGCCTGCTTGTCTTTCATGCGTAGCGCCCCGCCGAGACCCCGGTTTTTCTCGTTGGGTCCCACATGGTGATGGTGGTGATGATGCTTCTTCTCTCCCCATCCCGGCTGATATGATTTTTCTTCGCTCATTAACGTCTTTTACCGCTCATCTGCTGCACTTTGCGCATCATCTTCGAGGTCTGCTCGAACTGCTTGAGGAATCGGTTGAGCGCCACGATATCGACACCGGCACCCTTCGCGATGCGTGCCTTACGACTACCGTTCAGCAGCGCCGGGTTAGCGCGCTCTTGCGGTGTCATCGAGTTGATCATCGCCTCGATAGGTTTGAACGCATCATCGCTCACCTCCACGCCCTTCAACGCTTTGTCCATACCCGGGATCATACCCATGAGTTCCTTCATCGAACCCATTTTCTTGATCTGGTTGAGCTGGCCGAGGAAGTCATTGAAATCGAATTGGTTCTTGGCGATCTTCTTCGAGATCCGGCGTGCCTCCTCTTCATCATACTGCTCCTGTGCGCGCTCAACGAGGCTCACCACGTCACCCATACCAAGGATACGATCCGCCATACGCGCTGGATGGAACACATCGAGTGCTTCCATCTTCTCACCCGTACCGATGAACTTGATCGGTTTGTTGACTACCGAACGTATCGAGAGCGCTGCACCGCCGCGGGCGTCACCGTCGAGCTTCGTCAGTACCACACCATCAAAATCCAGACGGTCATTGAACTCCTTGGCGGTGTTCACAGCATCCTGACCGGTCATGGCATCGACAACGAACAAGGTCTCGCTCGGTTCGATAGCATGTTTGATCGCCGCTATCTCCTGCATCATCTGCTCATCGACGGCCAAACGACCGGCGGTATCGACAATCACGACATCATAACCGTATTTCTTCGCTTCCGCGATCGCGTCTTGGGCTTTCTTTACGGGATTCGACTCGTTCTCACCTGTATAGACCTTCGCGTTGATCTGCTCACCGAGTACACGTAGCTGCTCGATAGCGGCAGGGCGGTAGACGTCGCAGGCCACGAGCATCACTTTCTTGTTCTTCTTCGTTTGGAGATAATTGGCGAGTTTGGAAGCGAAAGTCGTCTTACCGCTACCCTGCAAACCTGCCATGAGGATAACAGCCGGATTGCCTTTTAGGTTAATCTCCTGCGCTTCACCGCCCATTAAGGCCGCCAACTCATCGTGCGTGATCTTAACCATCAACTGACCAGGACGCACACTCGTCATCACGTTCTGACCAAGCGCTTTCTCCTTCACTTGGTCGGTGAACTGCTTGGCCGTCTTGTAGTTAACATCCGCCTCCAGCAAGGCTTTGCGGATATCCTTCACGGTCTCCGCGATATTGATCTCGGTGATACGACCCTCACCCTTCAAAATCTTAAAACTTCGTTCTAATCGCTCTGATAAATTATCAAACATAGTACTCCTAATTTAATTGCGGGTGCAAAATTACTACAAATTTTTCAAATTTGCAAGCATATACCGTTCTTTTCGCGTTTTTTTTCACTCAGAAAGGATAATTTGATGCCAAAACAAAAAAAATGAGGGTAAAAATGCATTTTTTTGCAAAAAAATTTGGTCATGTCGAAAAAAAGCAGTACTTTTGCACCCGATTTCCGCTCGAGGGATGCACATAGCCCCTTCCGGCGGAAGCCAGTTTCCCCGATTAACGGGGACACTTCCGGGTGCTATCGTCTAGTGGCCTAGGACAACGGCCTCTCACGCCGTAAACCCCGGTTCGAGTCCGGGTAGCACTACTGAAACGACCTTCACGGGTCGTTTTTATTTTTTTTCAAAAAAAAGCAAAATATATTTGCGTATATCAGAAAATTGTTGTAAATTTGCAGTCGATTTTGTACGAATCCTTAAAACTGACAGAATAAACACACATGAATATTCGTTCACACTTCATCCTATTGTGCGTCATAGCGTTCTTAGCGCTTCCTTCTGTCGCCGCGGCTAAGTCCGGGCATCAGCGGGTTGTATGGAGCAGCAAGGCAAGTTCGTCGACCGGTCTGTACACTACGAAAAACTATTTTGTTTCGCACGGCGTGACGATAGGCGTGAACGCGATGTACTATTTCGGCGATGTGGATAATGAGGGTGTGGCTTTAACAGGTGGATTCAACAAAGACAATGTCAGTTACGGCGGTAGTTTGTCTTTCAACTACAGTCTTCCGGTAGGCAATCATGTCAATATGAAATTCGGTATCATGGGCGGAACGCTGAACGGCAATAACAAGGTTAAGTTCGACAATCTTGCTGAGCCGCGCGATGACTACCGTAAATTCAATTCAATCTTGATCCAGCCTGCAGTAGGCGTTCAATACTATCCGTTCTCGAACGCCGGTTTCTACCTGTACGGCGGTTTGGCCGTTGCCGGTAGTATCATCACCAATTACGAGTTCTACTACTACAAGAATGTAGGCAATAATAAAGTGCGCGACAAGATCCAGGGCAGTACGTTCGGTATCTTGCCAATGGTACAGTTAGGTATAGGCTACAGTTGGCGTCTGACCGAATCGTGGATCATGAGCGCAGAGATCATGGTTTCCGAAGGTTTGATCGATACGCACTACATGAACTTGGATGCATGGCCGTTGGCAGAATCGCAGAACAGCGAGGGAGTAGCCCTGGGTAACAGTTTCGGCAAATGGACAGACCGTTACGGCAAGGAGCATATCCACTGGAACGACGGTTGGTTCCAAGTAGGTATCAGCGTGACGTATCAATGGCGTAACTGCGAGCACTGCCGCATCATCAACAACTACGCAGGTATCAAGCCGAACAGAAAGAGAAGATAATTATTTCTTCGGTCCGACTTCCCGCTTTTGGACAGTACCTGTTTCGGTGTATTCAATGATATTGTCCAGAATCGTCTCGAAACGCCACTCGATGGCGTTTCGCCATATTTTATCGGAGATAAACGTAGAGAGCACGCGTCCAAAGGATATACTAAATTCATAGTGAACGCGCGTACGCGTAGGCGAGATTGGTTCGAGGTGGAAGATGATGTCTCCTCCCTCGAGCAGCGAACCGCTGTAAGTAGCCTTCAGATGAGCTGTCAGCGGATACTTGGCACCCGCCGGGCGCGTGAGAGTATATTTGGTGCCAAGATGCTGGTCTTTCCACCACCGTACGCCCAGCACATAGATATCGATCGACACATCACCTGTCTTGGACTTAGGATCATAGACGCGATCTTTATAATCAAGTTGAATGACATCCTTGCTGTCCTTCGTTTTGCCTTTGCTCTCCTCCACCCCGGGTTGACCGAGGTTCTTGTACGCCCACTCGAAGAGGGAGTCCGGGCATGCCTGGAACTGATAGCAGAAATGGTCTATGACCGGCAGGAAGTGGGCTATCGAGGTCTCGCAGACGGTATCTACAACGACCACACGCGTCTGCGGTCGTGAGAAAGCGCAGAGCGAGAGAATAAGCAGGCAGCAGGTAAGGAGTTTTTTCATACTTCGTAATCTAAGCAGGTACGTAACTCCGTATTGGGGCGAACAACGCCGTTGGCCACCGCCAGATGAGCAGGATGAACGGCATAGCCCTTGAGCGACTCGAACGAATCGAGCGTAGAGTCCAACATAATGTCGGCATTGGAAGTCTCGAGACGACCGTCAATCTGCACGTGGATATCGATCAGACCGGGTACCTGGCCTTTGAGGGATTCGAGTCCTTGTTTGATAGCGAGTGCTTTCTCGCGTTTCTCGGTCTCGCTCAACTCCGAGCGGAGACGCCATAAGATAATGTGCTTGATCATTTTATTGCGGTATAAATAGTTGCTATTCCGAAAGTAAGGGTTTCAAAACTCTCCTCTTTAAACCCTGCGTCATGGAGATGCTGTGCAAATGCCTCGCCCCAACAGAAGGACTTGACGCTCTTGTTGAGGTAGGTGTATGCCGTCTTATCGCGGCTGACGATGCGACCAATAGTCGGCAGCACGTGCGTGAAATAGAAATCATAGAGCACGCGGATGTATCGGCGTGTCGGATAACTGAATTCGAGGATAGTCACCTGTCCGCCGGGCTTGAGCACGCGGTACATCTCACGCAGACCTTCGTCGAGATTGCTGAAATTACGACAACCGAACGCACAAGTCACGCCATCGAAAGAGGCGTCCTCAAAAGGCATGGCTTGTGCATTGGCATGCACAAATTGGACCTGTTCATTCGCTAAGTCTTTCATTCGTTCTACCTTACCCTGCCCGATTGCCATCATCTGATCGGAGAGATCGATGCCGGTCACTTGTTCGACTTTGCCTTGGCGGAGCATCTCAATCGTGAGATCGGCAGTACCGATGGCGACATCGAGCACATGCTTGGCAGGCGCCATCAGCGACACCGTCTTACGACGCCAACGGCGATCGATGTTGAGCGACAGCCCGTGATTAAGCCCGTCGTACGTCGATGCGATACGATCGAATAACTGCCCTATGTGTTGCTTTTCTTCCAAAACCGCGACAAAATTACTGCTTTTTTTTGACATATGCAAAAAAAGTTGTATCTTTGCACGCAAATCTGCCAATTTGGCATGATTTAGGACATTGGCACGGGAATTGTCATTAAAATGACAGCAACATATTTAAAACAGATATACTATGAACAAGATTCAACCTTTAGCAGATCGCGTGCTGATTAAGGCAGCAGCTGCAGAAGAAAAGACTGTTGGCGGAATCATCATTCCGGACAGCGCAAAAGAGAAACCGCTGCGTGGCGAAGTGCTGGCAGTTGGTAACGGAACCAAAGATGAAGAGATGGTGCTCAAAGCCGGAGATCAGGTGTTGTACGGCAAGTATGCCGGCACGGAACTGGAACTGGACGGCGAGAAGTTCCTGATCATGAGACAATCGGATGTTTTAGCAATTATCAAATAATATGGCAAAGAATATTACCTATAATACGGAGGCGCGAGAGGCGCTGAAGCGTGGTGTGGACCAGTTGGCAGATGCCGTTAAGGTGACGCTGGGTCCGAAAGGTCGTAATGTAGTTATTGACGCTAAGTATGGTGCACCGCATATCACGAAAGATGGTGTGACGGTAGCCAAAGAGATTCAGTTGAAAGACGCCGCTGAGAACGTAGGTGCTCAACTGGTGAAGGAAGTAGCTTCTAAGACCGGAGACCAAGCCGGCGACGGTACGACAACCGCAACCGTTTTGGCACAAGCGATCGTGGGCGTAGGTCTGAAGAACATTACCGCAGGTGCTAATCCGCTGGATCTGAAACGCGGTATCGACAAGGCTGTCGCTGCGGTAGTAGCAGAGATTAAGAAGAACGCCGTCGTAGTCGGAAATGACTTCGACAAGATCGAGCAGGTAGCCACCGTTTCGGCGAATAACGATGCCGAGATCGGTAAACTGATTGCCGACGCGATGCGCAAGGTCAGCAAGGATGGCGTGATCACCATTGGCGAGGCCAAGGGTATGGACACGACGATCGACGTGGTACAAGGTATGCAATTCGATCGCGGTTATATCAGCCCGTATTTCGTAACGAACACCGAAGAAATGCTCGTCGAAATGGACAAGCCGTATATTTTGATCTACGACAAGAAAATAAGCAACCTCAAAGAGTTACTGCCTGTGCTCGAACCGGCTGTCCAGAGCGGACGTCCGCTGCTGATCATCGCCGAGGATGTCGATAGCGAGGCTTTGACGGCACTCGTTGTAAACCGTCTTCGTGCACAGTTGAAAATCTGTGCTGTGAAGGCTCCGGGCTTCGGCGATCGCAGAAAAGAAATGCTGGAGGATATCGCTATCCTGACCGGTGGTACCGTCATCAGCGAGGAGAAAGGTATTAAGTTGGATCAGGCTACGATTGAGATGCTTGGTACAGCCGAGACCATCACGGTCAGCAAAGACAACACAACCATCGTCAACGGTGCCGGAGCCAAAGAGGCTATCGATGCCCGCGCTCAGCAGATCAAAGCACAGATTGCTGCTACCAAATCGACGTACGATAAAGAGAAACTGCAAGAACGCCTGGCTAAACTCGCCGGCGGTGTAGCGCAACTGAACGTAGGTGCAGCATCTGAGGTCGAGATGAAAGAGAAGAAAGACCGTGTGGACGATGCATTGAGCGCTACGCGTGCAGCGATCGAGGAAGGTATCGTTCCTGGTGGCGGCGTGATGTATATCCGTGCACAAGCAGCTTTGGACGGCCTGAAGGGCGCTAATGAAGACGAGCAGACCGGTATTGAGATTGTACGCCGTGCGATTGAGGAGCCGCTTCGCCAGATCGTCAGCAACGCCGGCAAGGAAGGTGCTGTCGTAGTAGATAAAGTGCGTGGCGGCAAGGCTGACTTCGGTTACAACGCCCGTACGGACGTTTACGAGAGCCTGTTCGAGGCCGGTGTAGTTGATCCCGCCAAGGTAACGCGTGTAGCGCTGGAGAACGCCGCTTCCGTAGCCGGCATGTTCCTTACCACCGAATGCGTGATCGTGGATGAACCGGAAGAGAAAGCCGCTCCCGCCATGCCTGCAGGAGGTATGGGAGGAATGATGTAATAAGAAAAACGGCACCCGCTTGGGTGCCATTTTTTTTAATAATTCACTTTATTAATAACGCAGCTGCGATTCAATTTGAGAGATCGTCTGACGCAGGACAGGATCAAACTCCAGTTTCTCACGCACGAGGGCGATCGAGTGCAAGATAGTAGCGTGCGAACGTTTGCCCATTTTAAAGCCTATCTCGGTGAGGGAGTTGTCCGTCAGTTCCTTGGTCAGATAGATAGCCAGATGGCGGGCGGCTGTCACTTCGCGCGAACGGTTGGCCGATAGAATAGCTTTCTCCGGTACGCTGTAATGTTCCGCCACCGCTCCTAACACATCGCCGGCGGTGATTCTGCGCGGTTGGATCGCTACGATATGACTGACCACTTGTTCTGCCAGTTTGACATCGATCTCGCGGTCGGTAAGCGTAGAGTGCGCCAGGAGCGATGCTAAGATGCCCTCGAGGTCACGCACGGAGTTGCGTACGTTGGACACGATGAAATCCACCACATCGTCCGTAAGCGTGATACCGTCGCGACGCATTTTGGAGAGCAGGATATTCTTACGCAACGGATAGTCCGGGTGCTTGATCTCCGCAGAAAGTCCCCATTTGAAGCGGGTGAGGAGTCGCTCCTCGATCTCTTTGAGCTCAATCGGCGGACGATCCGAGGTAAGAATGAGTTGCTTTCGACTCTGCTGCAGATAGTTGAAGATGTGGAAGAAGGTATCCTGGGTTCCCTTGAGTCCAGCGAAGTACTGTATGTCATCGACGATCAGTACGTCCACCGATTGATAGAAATTGAGGAAATCCGGGATACGGTTGGTCTTCGCAGCATCCTGATACTGCAGTTTGAAGGTATTGGCGCTGACATACAGCACGCGAGCGTGCGGATTGAGTGCCTGCACCTGATTACCGATAGCGTTCACCAAGTGGGTCTTCCCTACTCCGCTTCCTCCGTACACAAAGAGCGGGTTGAAAGCGGTATAACCGGGTTGCTTGGCAATCGCCATACCGGCCGTTCGTGCCAGTTTATTGGGTTCTCCGGCCACAAACGAGTCGAAGGTATAGAACGTGTTCAGCTGGGAATCGAAATGATCCGGCTGTTTAGGCACATTATTAATAGGATTAGCGTGCGCCGGCGCGCCCGCAGAAGGCAACATGGTCGTTGCTCCGGATGTAGCGTCGATCAGCACACGGTATTCCAAATGGGTACCTTGCCCGAACACGCGGATGATCGTAGCGGAGAGGAGTTGAATATAATTCTCTTCTATATATTCCGCCACAAACTGCGATTTTACCTGGAGAACCAGTACGCCGTTCTCGAACTGCAACGGGATAATGGGCGCGAACCAAGTCTGGTACGCACTGCTCGTCAGATTGTCCGCCAGGATGGTCTGACACTGAGCCCATTTTTGTTGCAATTCCGTGTTCATTTTTAAGCGATTTTTTCTCAGGTAGGGGGGTACCTTCGATCAAAAGCGAGTGCAAAGGTACTGCTTTTTTTCGACATGAGCAAATCGTCAATTGAGTTGACAAAAATCAAAAATGCGTAATTGCCTGTTTTTTCGACAATTACGCATAAATATGCTAAATTTCAGTACTTTACGCCTTTTCGCCTGTTTAAATGCCCCTATTTAAGGGAGTTTTGAACTGTGCAAGAGAAAAATTATTTTTTGTTGAAAAAATTCACAATTGACTGATTTTTCAGTATGCAACAGATTGTTGAAAATTATTTCAATTTAGAAAATCTACAAATTGTGGAACGGCTGTTCCGCAGAAAATTTCAACACAAAATTATGGATTTTTCGCTTATTTGTCTTTCCGTCCGAAAATCGAGAAATGCACGTAGCGTTTGGGGTGCGCTTTGAGGTCTCGGAGCAACGAATCGGCGGAAACGATCGTTTCATCTATATGCTGCAAAATCGGCGATTTTACACGCTCTACCACGGCGTTCACATTATCCACAGCCGTGTCTACGCGAGCGATCGTAGCACCTATATCTGCGGCTTTGACATCCGCCACTACCGTGTTGAGGTTCGCGATCGCCGTATCGGCATTGTTGATGATACGCGGCACTTGGTTGTTCATCATCGATTTGAGGTCGGCCGAGACAGACGTGAGATCGCCGGATATACGATCGACGTTCTTGAGCGAATGTTTGATATGATCGCCTTCCACTTGAGTACGAATCTCGGCAACGAGCGAATCGATGTTCCCCACGGCTTTATCGACATCCTGAATAGCTCCGTCCACATGCGCAATCAGCTCGGTCTGCAGGGATTCTACGAGTCCGGGAACATAGGTAGTTGGCAGGAAGGAACCGTGAGCAATCATGGGTAATTGGTCATTGGTGATTGGTGATTGGTCGGGGAACTGGAGTTCGATCGCCATACCGCCGAGCAATCCGTCCGAAACGAGTGCCATCTGCGTACCTTCCGGAAGGGCGATATCCTTATTGATGGAGATATCGATGGTGAAGGCGCTATCACGGGTGAAATCGTATTCGATAGCATCTACCTGTCCGACTTTGTGTCCACGGATATAGACAGCGGCTTGTTCCTCGAGGTTATGGAGGTTATAAAACGTTCCGTGGTAGCTGTTCGTGGGCGAGAAGATATTCTTGCCTTTAAGGAAGTTAAATCCGAAGAAGAGGAGGAAAAGACAAACGGCGGCCAGAATGCCAACTTTTATTTCTCGTGCGTATTTCATTATGAATGGTTTTATCAGTTGTTATTTTTCAAATTTAGTGATCCAGCAGTCGGGGAAGATTTTCTTGATCTCCTGCTGTTTCTCCACCACTTTGTTGCGGTCCGTATCGATGATGGCGTAGTATTTGTACCAATCGCCGACCTGACGGTATTCGCAGGGAACGCCCTTCAGTTTGGGATCAGACGGATCGAGCGGCGTACGGGACGCACAGATCTGCAGTGCATAATATGTTGTAGGGGTGCTTTTAACTTCATCCCGATTCCGTGTCGTTAGCGTGTCGTTACCGTGTTTTGTCGTATCGACAGGTAGTGTCGCCGGAACAGGTTGTGCGGTAGTATCGATGGCAAGTGTTTCCTTGCGCACGGCTTGCTTATGCGTATACGCGCCGAAGGCATTGACGAGTGCATTCGCCATCTGCGCCACGGAGGCTTTCTCGTTCAAGAAGCGCTCTTCCTCGGGATTGGAGATAAAACCCATTTCAAAGAGGATGGAAGGGCAAGCTGTCTTGAGGAGCACCCAGAAAGAGGCCTGTTGCACACCGCGATCGGAGCGATTGAGATGTCCGACGAAGCGTTTCTGCACCTGCTCGGCAAACTGAAGCGACTGATCCATGAAACTGTTTTGCATCAGCTCGAACATAATGTACGAGTCGATCGAGTTGGGATCAAATCCCTGATAGGTCGTTTTGTAGTCCGCCTCCAGTTTCATCACGGCGTTCTCTCGCATCGCCACATCGAGGTTTTTCTCCATCTTCTCTGTTCCGAGGATGAAGGTCTCCACGCCCTTTGAAGCCTTGTTCTCCGAAGCGTTGGCATGGATGGAAATGAATAGATCGGCGTTGTTCTTGTTCGCAATGTCCGCGCGCGTCTGGAGCGGGATGAAGACATCCGTATTGCGGGTATAAACGACATTCACGTCCGGATACTGCTCACCGATGAGTTCGCCCACCTTCAGCACTAGCGCAAGATTCAGGTCTTTCTCCTGAGAGAACTTACCCACAGCCCCCGGGTCTTTACCGCCATGCCCGGCATCGAGCACGACCGTATAGGGCTTCTGGGCTGCCAGAGGCAGCGCCATCCAAACCACGAGGAGCATATATAGGATTTTCCGCATACTAAGCCAATTTAATCGTTTGCAAAATTACAATTTTTATTTCAAATAGGCAATTCCCTCGCGTCTATTTAGCAATTTTTATGCCAAAAGTGCGTTTTTTTTCGATTTTTATGCGCGCGGGCTTGCGTATATAAAAATAATTTCGTACCTTTGCACGGTAATTTGGGCACATGTATGCAAAAAAGTGAGTTTACACCGGAAGAAGAGTTGATGATCCAACGCGAGTTTGAGGCGTTGTTGGACGACTATGCGCACACTCCGCACCGACAGAAAGTGGAGTTGATCACGCATGCATTCAACTTCGCGCACAAGGCGCATTACGGTGTACGTCGCTTGAGCGGCGAGCCTTATATTATGCACCCGCTTGCTGTCGCGCGTATCTGTGTGCGGGAGATCGGTTTGGGTAGCACAAGTATCTGTTCAGCGCTGCTGCATGATGTGGTGGAAGACACGGATTACACGGAGCAGGATATAGCGGGTCTGTTCGGCGATAAGATTGCACAGATCGTGAGTGGTCTGACGAAGATCAGCGGTGGTGTATTCGGCGAGCAGGCCAGTGAGCAAGCGGAGAACTTCCGTAAGTTGCTACTGACTATCAGCGATGATATCCGTGTAGTGCTCATTAAGATTGCCGACCGGTTGCACAACATGCGGACCTTGGGTTCGCAGCGCAAGGACAAGCAGTACAAGATTGCCGGTGAGACGCAGTATATATACGCTCCGTTGGCCCACCGTCTGGGTTTGTTCCCGATTAAGACAGAGTTGGAGGATCTGAGTTTCAAATACCAACATCCGGAGACCTGGCAGGATATTCACGACAAACTGGAAGCCATCAAGGCAACCAAGTTGGAGAACTATGAGGTGTTTGCCCAGCCTATCCGTGAACGTCTGGAGAGTATGGGTTATACCTTCACCATCAAGGCGCGTATCAAGTCGGTTTATTCGATCTGGAAGAAGATGATGAGCAAGCAATGCGCCTTCGAGGATGTGTACGACATCATGGCGGTGCGTATCATCTTCACGCCCCATGAGACGATGAGCGAGAAAGACCAATGCTGGATGATCTACTCGGCGATCACAGAGATCTACCGTCCGCATCCGGAGCGTATCCGCGATTGGATCTCGACGCCGAAAGCCAACGGTTATGAGGCCTTGCATGTGACGGTAATGGGAAAGAACGGCGAGTGGATCGAAGTGCAGATCCGTACCGACCGAATGCACGAGATCGCAGAGCACGGTTATGCGGCGCATTGGAAATACAAGACCGGTGAGTCGGATGACAGCGAGTTGGATAAGTGGATCGAGGATATCAAAGAGATCCTGGCGCATCCCGACAAGGATGCCATGGAGTTCTTGGGCACGTTCAAACTCAACTTGTTCGCGCAAGAGGTGTTTGTCTTCACGCCGAAAGGAGAGATCAAGACCATGCCGCAGGGTTCGACTGCTTTGGATTTTGCTTTCCTGCTCCACTCCGAGCTCGGCGAACATTGTATCGGCGCCAAGGTCAACCACAGTCTCGTGCCGCTGTCCTATCAGTTAAAAGGCGGCGATCAGGTGGAGGTGCTCACGTCCAACAGCCAGCATCCGCAGAAAGAATGGTTGAGAATCGTAACAACCGCCAAAGCGAAGAAGGGACTCAACCAGTATTTCATGCGCGAGGAGCGCAAATACACCAAGCACGGCGAACGCTTGGTAGGCGATGCGATCAGTATGGACAAGGACCTGGCCGCTAATCCCGAAGATGCTTTGGCACGGTTATTGACGTACTATGGCATGACACAGCCTGCGGAACTGTATCTACAGGTGGGACAAGGCGCTATACGGTTGGATAATATCCATGATATCGTATTCCCAAAACGCGGTTGGAAGTCGTATATACCGTTCTTGGGCAACGATAAACCGAGTGTGGCCAAGCCGATCGAGAGTCAAGAGAAGAAAGAGGAAGCGTCGAAGGAGAAAAAGAAAGAAGCACATGCCATCATACTGACGGATGAGAACTTAGGGACAGAGTATTTGCTGAGCAGTTGTTGCCATCCGATCCCCGGAGATGAAGTGCTGGGATACAAAGACGAGAAAGGACAGATGTACATCCACAAAGTGGATTGTCCGGAGGCGGCCTTGCTCAAGACCAGTTACGGCAAACGCCTCTATTCGGCCACCTGGAACACCCACCGCGTGCAGTCGTTCGTAGAGACGATCGAACTCAAGGGAATAGACCAGTTCGGTGTGTTCATCCAAGTGCTGCAAGCCATCACGACGGAATTCCACATCAACATGCGCGCCATCAACGTCTCCAGCGAAGACGGTATCTTCAAAGGCACGATGGAGCTTTATGTGTACGACCGGGCTGAGTTGGAAGACCTGTTGAAGGCAATTCGTAAAATCGATGATATCAAAGAAGTGAAACGAGTAATAACGGATAATTAAGTTTAAAGTTTAAAGTTTAAATATATGAAAAAGATTTTGAGTACTCTCTGCATGGCTCTTGTAGCAGTAGCCATGATGGCACAAGATCCTGTAATCACGTTTGTAAAGACCGAGCATGACTTCGGTAAGATCAATGAGGCAGATGGTCGCGTGTCGGTAGTGTTTGAGTTTAAGAACGAAGGAATGGCTCCGTTGGTACTGAGTAACGTACGCGCCAGTTGCGGTTGTACGACTCCTACTTGGACCAAAGAGCCGGTAGAGCCGGGTCAGACCGGTAGTATCACCGTGACGTATAACCCAAACGGACGTCCGGGGCGTTTCCAGAAAACCGTCACCATCACTTCGAACGCCAGCGAGCCGACGAAGAAAGTGTACATCAAAGGTGAGGTGATCCCGAAGAGCGCTAAACCTGTAAACAAATACACGGTAGCCGTAGGTGATCTGAGTATGAAAACCAAAGTGCTGGATTTGGGTACGATCAAAAAAGGCGCAAGTATGAACGGCGAGCTGGAGTATGCGAACCTTACGCAGGCTAATCACCACGTAGAGTTGGCTACCAACTCGGCAGATGCTTATGTGATCAACCAAGTGACCTTGGCAGATCCGAAAGCGAATGAGATCGGTAAGTTTGTGTTCGTGCTGGACAGCAAAGCTACCAAGCTCTACGGTCCGGTAGAGGTATATGCTTACGTAGTAGTGGACGGCAAGCGAGAGATCAGCGAGACCTACAAACTGACCATCAAGGCCAATATCGAGGAAGACTTCAGCCAACTGACAGTCGAGCAAAAACAACAGGCTCCGATCATCGAGACGGCAGCCGAGCAGAACGCAGGTAAGATCGCTTCCGGTAAGACGGTTAAGTTCAATTTCCCGATCAAGAACATCGGCGTGAACCCGCTGGAGGTTCGCCGCGTGTATGCAGCCGACAAAGCGCTGGTATGCAAAGCGCCGAAAGCCGTTAAGTCCGGTAAGAAAGGCAATGTGACGGTAGAGATCCGTACACTCGGTATGAAACCGGGTGCATACAGCCGCGAGGTAGTGGTGATCACCAACGACTATATCAATCCGATCAAGAAAGTAAAGCTCAACTTTGTTGTTGAATGATAGATCATCCGGAAAATAGCGCAGAGTACAAAGGTTTGACGGTGAATGCAGGAGTAGAAAACCTGCCTTCCGTCAATCCCTATGCTACGTTTCACCGTAGGAAAACAGTGTTGAGCCCCGAAGCGTATTTCGAGGGCATTCGCCGTGGAGATATGACGATTCTCAGTCAGGCTGTGACGCTGGTGGAGAGCAATCTGCCGGCGGACCAAGCGATTGCGCAGAAAGTGATAGAGCTCTGCCTACCCTATGCCGGTAACTCCATACGCGTGGGTATCACGGGTGTACCGGGAGCCGGCAAATCAACGTTCATCGAGGCTTTGGGAAGTGAGTTATGCGACGCCGGTAAGAAACTGGCCGTGCTGGCCATCGACCCATCCAGCGAACGAAGCAAAGGTTCGATCTTGGGAGACAAGACCCGAATGAACGAACTATCCGTCAAGTCCAACGCGTTCATCCGCCCCAGCCCGAGTGCGGGTTCGTTAGGCGGCGTGGCACGTAAGACGCGTGAGACGATCGTGCTCTGTGAAGCAGCGGGCTTCGATACGATACTCCTGGAGACAGTCGGTGTGGGTCAGTCGGAGACGGCGGCGCACTCGATGGTCGATTATTTCCTGCTGCTGCAAGTGACGGGAACAGGAGACGAGTTACAAGGTATCAAGCGCGGTATCATGGAGATGGCGGACGGTATAGCCATCAATAAATGCGACGGAAATAATATAGAACGCGCACACGCCGCGCGCGTGAGCTTCAAGAACGCACTCATGCTCTTCCCTCCCTCGGAAAGCGGTTGGACTCCGGAAGCCATCTGCTGCTCGTCCATCGACCATTCCGGTGTGATGGATGTGTGGAAGAACATAGAAGACTACATCGCGTTCACCAAGCAGAACGGCTATTTCGACGCCCATCGTACGGAGCAGGCTAAGTTCTGGATGTACGAGACAATCAACCAGTCGCTATTGGACGGATTCTATAAGAACGAACAGATGGAGCACCAGATAGAAGTGGCAGAAAGACAGGTGCTCAATAACGAGATAAGCAGTTTTATTGCTGCGCATAATTTATTAACTGCATATGGCAGGAACAAGTAAAAACAACAAACGCACCCAGCAGACGACGATCATCAAGGTCGGCGCCAATGAGGCCGGTAAGTTACCCCCTCAGGCTCAGGAGTTGGAAGACTCTGTTTTGGGCGCGTTGATGCTTGAGAAAGAGGCCTACGGAACTGTAGCGGACTTGCTACGTCCGGAGGTATTCTATAAGGACCAGAACCGCGTGGTTTATGAGGCTATCCGCGAGTTGGCAGCCAAAGACCAACCGATCGACCTGATGACCGTGGGTGAGAAACTCAAGAGTCAAGGCACGTTGGAGAAAGCCGGTGGTGTGGTCTATCTGGCGGAATTGACACGTCGTGTCTCCTCCACCGCGCACTTGCGTTATCATGCGGAGATCGTCTCCAAGAAAGCCACCGCGCGCGATGTCATTGCGCTGGCGGCACAGATCGAAGAGATGGGCTACGACGAGACGCAGGATGTGGACGAGTTGATGCAAACGGCAGAAGCCGGTATCTTCGAGATCACCCAACGCAGTCAGAAACGCGATGTGACACAGATCGATCCCGTCATCGAAGAGGCCTTCAAACGAATGGAGAAAGCGGCGAAGAACACCGGTTCGATAAGCGGTATCCCGTCCGGTTTCCATGCGCTGGATAAGATTACATCGGGATGGCAGACACCGGATCTGGTTATCATTGCCGCACGCCCCGCGATGGGTAAGACGGCTTTCGTGCTCTCCATGGCCAAACACATGGCGGTGGATCGCGAGATACCGACGGCTATCTTCTCGCTCGAGATGAGTAATGTACAGCTCGTCAACCGTTTGATCATGAACGTGTGCGAGCTCGAAGGCGACAAGATCAAGACCGGTAAGATGAGCAAAGAGGACGCCAAACGTCTGAATACGAAGATCAACATCATGAAGGGCAAACCGCTCTATCTGGACGACACCCCTTCCCTCTCGATCTTTGAGTTACGGTCCAAAGCGCGCAAGCTCGTGCGCGAGCACGGAGTGAAGATCATCATCATCGACTACCTGCAGCTCATGAACGCACAGGGTTCGTCCTTCGGTAGCCGTGAGCAAGAGGTATCCATCATCTCGCGTGGTCTAAAGGGACTTGCCAAAGAGTTGGACATCCCCATCATCGCGCTCTCACAGCTCAACCGTGGTGTGGAAGCGCGTCAGGGCGTAGAAGGCAAGACCCCGCAGTTAAGCGACTTGCGTGAGTCCGGTGCCATCGAGCAGGATGCCGATATGGTTTGTTTCATCCACCGGCCGGAGTATTACCACCTCTATAGCGATGACAAGACCGGTAAGGACCTGCGCGGGTTGGCACAGATCATCGTAGCCAAGCACCGTAACGGTGCTACCGACAGCATCTGGTTGCGCTTCCGCGGCAAGTATGCCAAGTTCCAAAACGAGGACGAGGCCGTTGATCCGGATGAGCAGAACAGCGTTATGCCGATGGCTGATGACAGTAACAGTATGACCTTCCAATCGAGTATGAACTCGATGGGTGAGAATATTGCTCCGCAATTTTAATTGAAATTTGATATTTGAAATTATTTATATATGCAAAGAACAGTAATCATAGACGCATTGAAGCGCACCGATTTCGGTGCCACGATCAACGTCCGCGGCTGGGTGCGTAGCCGTCGAGGTAATAAACAGGTATCGTTTATTGCCCTCAACGACGGTTCCACCATTAAGAACATCCAGATTGTCGTTGACTTGGAGAAGTTCGATGAAGAGCGTCTCAAACCCGTTACGACCGGTTCGTGTATCTCGGCGACGGGTGTATTGGTAGAGAGTCAGGGAGCAGGCCAGGCTGTGGAGATCCAACTGACCGACTTGGAAGTGTACGGCACCGCCGATCCGGAGAAATATCCGCTGCAGAAGAAAGGGCTGAGTATGGAGTTCCTGCGCACGATCGCGCATCTGCGTCCGCGTACCAACACCTTCGGTGCGGTCTTCCGTATCCGCCACAATATGGCCATGGCGATCCACACCTATTTCCATGAGCACGGCTATTTCTATTTCCATACGCCGCTGATCACGGCGAGTGACTGTGAGGGTGCGGGTCAGATGTTCCAAGTGACCACGAAGAACCTCTATAACCTCAAGTATGACGACAACGGTCAGATCGACTACTCCGATGATTTCTTCGGCAAGCAGGCAGCCTTGACCGTAAGCGGTCAGCTCGAAGGTGAGCTCGGTGCGATGGCACTCGGTAAGATTTATACCTTCGGTCCGACCTTCCGTGCGGAGAACAGTAACACCCCGCGTCACCTGGCAGAGTTCTGGATGATCGAGCCGGAAGTAGCGTTCATCCAAAAGGACGAGCTGATGGACCTCGAAGAGGACTTCATCAAGTACTGCGTGCGCTGGGCACTCGATCATTGTATGGATGATCTCGAGTTCCTCAACCAATTCGTGGACAAGGGCCTTATTGAACGTTTGAAATCCGTAGTGGACACCGAATTTGTACGTTTGCCGTATACGGAGGGTATTCGCATCCTGCAAGAGGCCATCAAAAACGGCAAGAAGTTTGAGTTCCCGTGCAACTGGGGCGATGACTTGAGTTCGGAGCACGAGCGTTTCCTCGTAGAGGAACACTTTAAGAAACCGGTGATCATGACCGATTATCCGAAAGATATCAAGGCCTTCTACATGAAGATCAACGAGGACGGAAAGACCGTACAAGGTACGGATGTACTCTTCCCGCAGATCGGAGAGATTATCGGCGGTAGTGTGCGTGAAGAGAGTCTGGATCTGCTCAACGAAGAGATCGAGCGTCGTCATATTCCGATGAAGGATATGTGGTGGTACCTGGATACACGTCGTTTCGGTAGCGCTCCGCACGCAGGATTCGGTCTGGGCTTCGAGCGATTGATGCTCTTTGTGACCGGTATGCAGAACATACGCGACGTCATCCCGTTCCCGCGTACACCGAAAACAGCAGAATTTTAATTAAACATAATATTAACCATAAAAACACTAACAAACAATCGTATGAGAAACAAACTCTTTTCGTTGATGTTTGTGCTCGCAATAGGGGTAACAGCCTTTGCACAGACATCACTCAAGGGTCGAGTGTTAGACAATGAGACCAACAGTCCTGTTGTCGAAGCAAAAGTCACACTCGCGAACCAGAACATCTCCACGACGACGAATGCTCAAGGTGAGTTTACACTGCTCTACCTGGAGGCTATCGACGAGGAAATGTTAGTAGAAAAAGACGGTTACGTCGTTGAGTTGGAGCTGATCAACCTCAAACCTGATCAGTCCAATGTAGTGGATGACGTCCTTCTCAAGCAAGATCTTGTGGCGCAACAACACGATGAGATCTTGTTGAACCTGACCGAAGAAGAGATGACGGACGATGAAGGTCGTTCGCAAGCTCAGGCTTCCGCGTCTTCCGCTTCGACGGATGTCTTTAACTCCACCACTTCGTTTGCTTGGTCCTCCGTGCGTTATCGCAACCGTGGTTACCAACAGACAGCGGAGAGTTACTACATCGAGGGCTTGAACTTCAGTTCGCAAGAACGGGGTCAGTTCAACTACTCGGCTATGGGTGGTCTGAACGATGCAAGCCGCTACAAAGAGGTACTCAACCCGATGGAGGCAACGAACTTCACCTTTGGTGGTATCGGTCAATCGACCAATTACCTGATGGGTGCTACGCGTTATGCGCAGGGTTGGAAAGTAGGTGTTGCCGGTACGAACCGTAACTACAAAGCACGTGTGAATGCCACCTACTCCAGCGGACTGCTCAATAACGGATGGGCTTTCACAGGACAGTTGGCTTACCGCTTCTCGCCCTACATCGACAACAAGGGTATCCTCGGCGAAGGTATCAAGTACTATTCGCTCGGTTACTTCTTCACGGCAGAGCGCGTTTGGGACAATGCACGCCTCAAACTTATCACCTTCGGTGCGCCGACAGAGCGCGGACAGAATGCAGCGGTGACGCAAGAGGTATATGACCTGACCGGTTCGATCTATTACAATCCCTATTGGGGCTACCAGAACGGTAAGGTGCGTAACTCGCGTATCGTGAAGTCCTACGACCCGACCGTGATTGCAGCATATGAGTACAAGATCGACGAGCAGCAGCAGATCAAAGCAGCTGTAGGTTATCACTACTCGATGTACTCGAACTCGGCGCTGAACTACTTCAACGCTCCGGATCCGCGTCCGGACTACTACCGCAACCTGCCTTCGGCTATGTGGGACGGTCAGATCGCTAACCCCTGGAATGAGATTAGTGCGGATCAGCTCTATGACGCCAATGGTAACCCTTACGGATGGGGACTGTTCATCGGCGAAGATATGAACGGTAACTATCTCGGCTCCGGCTATGTAGCAGACGACGGTAATCTCATAGGTCCGTCGATCGACAGAGATCAATACAACAATCTGGTGAACCTGTGGAAGAGTCGCGATAACAAGACCACGCAGATCGACTGGGATCATATCTATGCATCGAACTACGCCAACAACGCCAACGATGCTATTGCTGATACCATCACTTCGGCACGTTATATTCTCGAGCGTCGTCACAACGACATCCAAGAGGCTACGGCTTCGTTCTTCTATACCAATACCCAATTTGATCATCTGAAGATGACCTTGGGCGTAGAAGGCAAGTTCTCGCAAGGAATCCACTACAAGACGATTGATGACCTGCTGGGTGGTAATCAGTTTATTGACCTCGATGCTTTCGCAGACCGTGATATCAAGGAGTTGGCTTCTAACTCCGGCTTCACGCAGGAAGAGATCAAGAACGTTCGTAAGAACGAGATTGCAGACGATTACAATGCCATCATCAAGGACAACGGACGCCGTTTCGGTTATGACTACCGCATGAACATGGGTAATGTCAAAGCGTGGTTCCAGAACGAGTGGAACTTCACCGAGGTGGATGTTTACTATGCTTTGGCACTCAAATACAGCATGATGCAACGTACAACGAACATGCTCAACGGACGTGCATGGTACTTGGCATACTCGGCTGAGAAGCAGTTAGCTTCCGATCCTACGGTTCATCCGGAGTACTACTTCGGTGAGAAAGAGTACGCACGTCTGAGCCAGCTGGGCTTGAACACGCTGGAAAGTCAGGTACATGCAGGTACAACCTATGTAGGTACTGCGCATCATTTCTTCGATCCGGGCTTCAAAGCAGGTGTAATCTATAAGATCAACGGACGTAACCGACTGAAACTCAACTCGTTGATTGAGACCCGTTCTCCGTACGCACGCGATGCTTATGTTTCGCAGCGTGTACACGATCGCGTAGTAGAGAATATCTACGTACACGATAAAGCAAAGAACCTGAAGGACTTCTATGCAGCAAGTGAGAAAGTCGTTTCGGCTGACCTCACCTACGAGTTCAACTACCCGATCGTTCGCGGTCGTATTACCGGTTTCTTCACCCAGACTTGGGACGGAACGGAGTTGAACGGCTACTATGATGACGAGGCTCGTACGTTCGTCAACCAGGCTATGACCGGTATCGACAAACGCTACATGGGTATCGAAGCAGCTGCTGCTGTTAAACTCGGTACGTACTTCACGTTGACCGGTGTGGCTTCCGTAGGCGATTACCGCTATACCAGCGACGCTGTGGCTATCCAATCGGCTGAAAACGGTATGCCGATGACACAGGATATCACCGACCAGAGTCTGATCTTCGAGACCACGGATAAGGTGCTGTTGAAGGGTCTCAAACTCTCCACGGGTCCGCAAGTCAACGCCAGCCTCAAGCTCTCGTTCTTCCACCCGAAGATGTGGTTTGCTGACGTAACGGTTAGTTACCATGACTGGAACTATCTGTCGGTGGCCCCGAGCCGTCGTATGCAAGGTCTGTACTGCGGTACACGTCTCGACGGAACGGCTGTAAACGGCTGGTTCGGCGATGATAACACCAATGCGATCCAGACTACTGACGGTATGGCGCTCCGCGTTGATTTCGATGAGAACAACAACCCGATCTACGAGAACGCTGTGCTCGATGCAAACGGTGTGCCGGTTCTCAAATATCCGTTCAACACCATGGTAGAGCAGGAGTCGCTGGCTGCAACCAACCCGCTCAACCGCTTCATGATTGATCTCTCCGTAGGTAAACTGATCTATCTGCCGAAACGTCAATCGCTCTCTATCAACCTGAGTGTAAGTAACATCACGAACAATACGCACTTCAAGACGGGTGGTTACCAACAGGCTCGTCTGCCGCGTGGCGTTCGTCAGGGACAGCTGGATTATCACAACTCCGTTATTACGGCGAATGCATGGAAATACCCGTCCAAGTACTACTATGCATGGGGTGTTAACTTCTTCTTAACTGTAACTTATAAATTCTAACAACTATGAGAAAGTCTATTTATACATATGCAATGGTATTGGCTATGCCGATCATTGCGCTCATGACTTCCTGCGAACCCAAAGAGCTGACTCCGGACGACGTGTTCGAGAAAATCGATTCAACCAGTCTGGACGAGATGCTTAAGGCTGAGAACGAAGCCTGGGATGGTCAATATCGTATCTACACGCTCGATGAGTTCTATAATGAGTTCCACAAAACCGAGGAAGGTAACTGGTATAGTGATACGACGCAATATAGAGAGCGCGCGTATAACGCGAAGTACAAAATCTACGTGTACAGTCTCGATACCATCAAAAAGGATACCATCGGTATCTATATCCGCGGACGCGTAACGACCGATGATTACGGAGGAAACTTCTACAAATCGATGGTGATTCAGCAAGTCGTTGACGGCAAGCAGCAGAACCTCCGTATCTCGGTGGACCTCGGTTCCGGTGGTGGTATGTTCCAGATCGGACAAGAGGTGATTATACGTTGTAACGGCTTGGCTCTGGGTCTGTATGCGAACCAACCGCAACTCTGTATCCCGTCGTACAACAACAATATCTTTGCGATGAACGCTACGCAAAAGACAGGATGGGCTCCCGGTCGTATCCCGGGTTCCGTCTTCCGCCGTGTTGCCCATATGATCGGCGCACCGGATCCGACGAAACTCAAATACGATACCTTGACGCTTACCCAGTTGTACAAGGAGATCCAGATGATTCCGAAACCGGTTAATACCACTACGATGAACGAGGTACGTAGAGCGGACGGACGACTCATTGTATTGAAAGATGTCTATTTCACCGGACAATACCTCGATAACGAGAATATCGTCAACTGTGTGGTAGGTCACCCCGATACCGTAGGTGGAGCGAATGTCTTTGCGCCTTCAACGCAGAATATCGGCTATCCGCAGAGCCGTTTCCTCGGCGCTGCAGGTACTACCAATAAGATCATGTGCTCTAACTCCGAGTATTCCAAGTTCGCTTATTATTACCTCCCGGGTGCCTCTAAAGCCGGTGTAACGGATTGCAAGAACTGGAAAGGTACGGTTACTGGTATCTTAGGATGGTATTTCGATACCGCCTCCAAACTGGAGAACTCTGAGAAGAGTCCTGTGCCCAACTCCTACACCTACAGCTGGTCCATCACGCCGCGTGGTATCAAGGGATTCGGTATTTCGGATATCAACGTACAGAAGAAGACCAAAATCGATGGTCGTGACACGACCTTGATCTGGCAACCGGTAGAGTACGATCCGAACGATAAATAATGAATTGGTTGGACGTATTATTAGTTCTACCGCTGATTGTGGGTCTTGTTAAAGGCCTCATGCGCGGGCTTATCTCCGAGATCATCGCCATTGTGGTGGTGATTCTCGGAGTGCTCGGCGCACGATTCGGAGCGCCACCTTTCTCCGCTTGGCTGCTTACCCAGTTCGCCTGGCCGCAAGGAGTATGCGATGTGGTGGCTTATACCCTGCTCTTCTTAGGCGTAGCCATCCTATTGTCCTTCCTGGCTAAACTGCTGACGAAATTCATGCGTGCCATCCATCTCGGATGGGCTAACAGACTCTTGGGAGGTGCATTCGGAGTGCTTAAGTTCGGTATTCTCGTATTGTTAGTGGTGTTTGTCATGGATCGAACGAATGACGCCTTCCATTGGTTGGATGACGCGCAGATAGTGAAGACATCCGTGGTATACCCGCAAATGGTGAAGGGAACACATGCATTATTATCTTTCGCTGGGAAGTAATCTCGGCAACCGCGAACAGACGCTGCAAGAGGCGCTCCAACGCATTGAGCAGCAGATTGGAACAGTCACCCGCTGTTCTTCTTTTTTCTATTCCGAGCCCTGGGGCTTTGAGTCCCCGAATCCCTTCTGTAATATCTGCTGCTGCGTAGAGACACCTATGCAGCCGATGGACGTACTGAACGCCACACAAGCCATCGAGCGCGCCCTAGGCAGAAATCAAAAATCACCAATTACCAATCACAAACCGGTCTATTCCGATCGACCGATCGACATCGATATCATTCGCGTCTATGACGATACACAAAAAGAAATAGTGAGCAACGATCCGTTACTCACTATACCCCATCCGCTCTATAAACAACGCGATTTCGTTGTTATTCCCCTTCGCGAGATTGGCGGAGAGTGAGGGATTCGAACCCCCGGTACGACGTAATGCGTACACCGCATTTCGAGTGCGGCACTTTCGACCACTCAGTCAACTCTCCTCGCTATTTCCATCGAAAAAGCGTGCAAAGGTACTGCTTTTTTTTGACATACGCAAGCGTTTGCGTATTTTTTTGCTATTTTGCCTTGATTTTATCGAATCCGGAACCAAACACACCGCGCACATCGGCAATTGACACAAGCGCATTCGGATCGATGTCATGCACTAACTTGAACACCAACGAACTCTCCGGTTTGCGCACTAGCACCGAGATCACCTTAACCGGTTTCTTCGAGTACCAGCCCGTGCCGTCCAGCACCGTGACACCGCGATTGACGGTCGTGTTGATTGCCGTTGCTATCTCATCGTACTTCGAGGAATAGATCAGGAAATGCACCGATTGGTGTAAACGCGCCATGAGCCAATCCACAGCTACGGTATACGAGATCGTCATCGCCACACCGTACAGCACGCGTTTGATATGCAGATAAATCGGATTAGTCCCCTCCTCTATCATCGATTCCGGTAAGGGCAGGAAGAAAGCCGACGCGATAATCAGGATATCGCACGCCAGCATGATATTGCCCAGCGAGATATTATGGTAATGATTGATGATCATCGCTACAATATCCGTGCCTCCCGATGAACCGTTAGCTGCCAACACGCAGCCTAAACTGAGACCGAACACAAATCCGCCGATGATAGCGCCAAGCCACGGATCGGCGATAATAGGTTGAGGCAAGATCGGAATGACGCGGTACCAGAACGTGATCGCCGCCACACCCACCATCGTACGGATACAGAATTTCCATCCTACCGTCAGACCCGCTATCAGCAGCAGAATGGCATTGAATACAAACGTCGTCAGCCATACCGGGATAGCGCCTCCGTACTCGGGGAACAAGCCCGGAAACAGACCACCTGTCAGGTAATAAATGATCGAGCAGATACCCGTCAATCCGCCGCCCACAAAAGCGTGCGGAAGCAGCACCCAGTTGACCATCAACGCCATTGGAGCGATACCGATGATTATGGTCAGATACTCAAAAGCCCTACGACCGGACGACTCACGCGGCGTATAGTGCGGGTTAACAAATTGACTGTAACGTATCATATCTCTAAACACTAAACTCTAAACACTAAACTACTTTCCGTTAGCCATAGGATCAAAACCTTGTCCGAACACGCCGCGCACCTGACTCTGACTCACAAACGCGTTCGGATCGATAGCACGTACCAGACGGAAGATCGTTGCCGACTCGTACGAACGAGCGATACACGTAACCACTTTCATCGGTTTCTTGTTGTAGCCGCCTTCCGCATCCAGGAAGGTACAGCCGCGATGGGCTTGTGTGATGATAGCTTTCGCTATCTCATCGGGTTTCTGCGTAAAGATCATAAACTGCACCGACTGTCGCATTCGGTTCATGATCCAGTCCACAGCCGTGGAGAGCATAAACGTATAGGTCAGACCGAAAAGGATCTTCTCGATCGCTCCTTGCGTGCCGACCGCTTGGATATTCGGAAGGAAGAAAGCCGACGAGATGATGGTCATGTCGGCGAATAACAGCACGCGCCCCATCGGCAAATGATGGTATTTATTGACGATCATTGCGATGATATCCGTACCGCCTGTCGAACCGTTATTGAGGAAACAGATACCTAGGAAACAACCGGTGAAAAGACCACCTATCACCACCGCCATAAACGAATCGGTCAGCAACGGAATCTCCGCGATAGGTATCACTTTGAGCCAAATCGTCAGCCATAACACGCCCCAAACCGTACGCAATGCATAGCGCCAACCGATCGTGAATGCGGCGACAAACAGCAGCACAACGTTGATCAGCGCGCTACTGAGCCAGATAGGCACGTACGTGTTCGTCGCGAAATAGATGATCTCGCATAAACCCGTTACACCGCCGCCTACGATCGCGTGAGGTACCAACAGTTGGTTCACCGTCAAGGCATAAGGAACGGTGCTGATGATGATCAGCAGAAATTCCTTGAGCGTGATCCAAGGTAAAACGCGGTAGTACTTCCGAATCGGTTCTCTAAAATTGACCATCTTAGAATTTAGCAATCAGGTTTCTGTCTCCCCATCCGTTATCCACACGTCCTACCGGGCACCAGAACTTCGTCTGTGCCACCCAATCCGTCGGATAAGCGGCCTGCTTACGGCTGTACGGGTGCGTCCATTCATCAGCTACCACCTCATACTCCGGGTGCGGCGCATTGAGCAGCACGTTATCCGTCTTATCCGCCTTACCGCTCTCGATATCGGCTATCTCCTGACGAATCTGCAGCAGCACGTCGCAGAAACGATCGATCTCCTCGAGCGACTCACTCTCCGTCGGCTCTACCATCAGCGTGCCGTGTACCGGGAACGAAAGCGTCGGAGCATGATAACCGTAGTCCATCAGACGCTTGGCGATATCTGCCTCCGTGATGCCGATAGCGTGGAACTGACGGCAGTCGAGAATCAACTCGTGTCCTACTCTACCCGTTGCACCCGTATAAACGATGCCGTACGCGTCCTTCAGACGTTTGGCCATGTAGTTCGCGCTCAAAATAGCAGCGGCCGTCGCGTGACGAAGACCTTCCGCACCCATCATCGCTATATAACCCCACGAGATAAGCGCCATGTTCGCATTGCCGTAGAGAGCGGCAGAAACGCGGTTCTTGTCTTCGGTCGGCAGACAGTCCGCCAAGGCCTCTGTGCAGCATACCGCACCTGCGCCCGGGCCACCGCCGCCGTGAGGCGATGCGAAGGACTTATGCAGATTGAGGTGACACACATCCGCGCCGATATAAGCAGGGTTCGTCCAACCGATCTGCGCGTTCATGTTCGCGCCGTCCATATAAACGAGTCCGCCGTTGTCATGCACAGCCGCAATCATCTCACGGATCGCTTGCTCGAAGATACCGTGCGTGGACGGATACGTGATCATACAGCCCGCGAGAACCTCTTTGTTCGCCTCTGCTTTTGCTTTCCAGTCCGCCAGATCGGTATTTCCCTTCTCGTCGCAGTTCACCACGCAGGGTTCAAAGCCTGCCTGAACACACGAAGCCGGGTTTGTACCGTGTGCCGAAGCCGGGATCAAGAGTACCTTGCGTTGCGTTTGTCCCAGACGATGCAAGCGCTCGCGGATCACTACCAAACCTGTATATTCGCCAGCAGCACCGGATGTCGGTTGCAGCGTACAAGCGGCAAAACCGGTAATCGCGCACAGCTGTTTCTTCAACTCGTCCATTACCACCGTATAACCCTCTACTTGGTCTGCCGGAGCCAGCGGATGGATATTCATCGCGCAGGTATAGGTGATCGGAATCATCGCAGCCGCAGGGTTCAGTTTCATCGTACAACTGCCCAGCGGAATCATCGAGGTGGCCAACGAGATATCCTTGCGGTCGAGGCGCTTCAGATAACGCATCAACTCCGTCTCCGTGTGGTATTTCCGGAATACCTCTGCCTGCATATAATCGACCTCGCGCACACGACTCTCATCGATGATCCATAGGTTCTCGAACGCCTCTTCGCTGTCTTCGTACTGCGGGATATTGTCGCTTGCCCACGCAAAGATCTGAATCAACTGGTTCATCTCTGCCAAACCGATGGTCTCATCGATCGCCAGACTCACCCACCCTTCCGGATCGTAATAGAAATTGAAGCCGGCATCTTCCGCTATCTCACGCAGTCTGTCTTGCCATTCATCGTCCTCGTCGCGTGTGATCTTGAGCGTGTCGAAGAACTCCGCATTCTCTTGATTGTAACCGTAGGCCTGCAGCATCTCGCTCAGATAAACGGCCTTGCCGTGGATACCTTCGGCGATTTCGCGGATACCTTCTGCGCCGTGATAAACGCCGTACATACCTGCCATCATCGCCGACAGTGCCTCGGCCGTACAGATGTTCGAGGTCGCACGCTCGCGCTTGATATGCTGTTCACGGGTCTGCAACGCCAGACGGTAAGCCGGACGATCGTATTTATCCTTACTCAGACCGATGATTCGTCCCGGCATGTCACGTTTGTACTCGTCGCGCGTAGCCATATAGCCGGCCGTCGGACCACCGAAGCCCATCGGCAGACCGAAACGTTGCGCCGTGCCGCACATGATATCCGCATCCAGCGGCTTGAGCAATGCCAGTGCCATCAGATCGGCTACTACCGTCACTTTGAGTCCTGCCGCATGACACTCCTCCACGAAAGCATCGTACTCTTCGATCGAACCATCGCTGTTCGGCCATTGAACGAGCGCACCGAAATACTCCTCGGCTTTCAGTTGACCAATCACCGATGACCAATTACCAATAACCAATTCAATACCTTGTCCCGCAGCGCGCGTACGCAATACCGATAAGGTGTTCGGCCATATCTTCTCATCCACGAAGACCTTACGCACGTTGTTCTTCACTTGCTCGCGACTGCGCAGGTTGCGCATCATCGTCACCGACTCAGCCGCTGCGGTGGCCTCGTCCAATAACGAACAGTTAGCCAGCGGCAGACCCGTTAAGTCGCTGATCATGGTCTGGAATACAAACAGCGCCTCCAGACGTCCCTGACTCACTTCGGCCTGATACGGTGTGTAGCTCGTGTACCAAACGGGGTTCTCCAACATGTTACGACGAATGACAGCCGGTGTGATCGTGCCGTACCAACCGCGACCGATACACGAGCGGGCGGAGGCATCGTTGTTCTGCAACTCCTGCTCCGATTCCGTCAAGTACTCCTGCTCCGTGAACGGCTCATCCAACTCGATAGGTTCCGGCAACAGGATATCCGCCGGCATCGTCTCGCGTACCAACGCTTCCATCGACTCGGCACCTACGGCCGCTAACATCTTTTTTTCGTCTTGTTCTGTGAGTCCGATATGACGCGACTCCAAGTAATTCACTTTCATTGTATATGTGTTTTTTTATGTGCACTGGTAAGAGTTCCGGGATTATGCCAATTGGCTCTGAACAACTTGTGCGACCATCTTGCCGTCGGCATTGGGCAGGGCTGCTTTGATGGCTTTGACGAAGAGACCCATGTTCTTTTTCTCGGCTTCCCAGCCGTTCGCTTCCTTGGCTGCATTGAACGCACGAACGATGTCTTCTTCGCTTGCTGCTTTGGGCAGGAAAGTCTCCAGCACATCTATCTGTGCCTGCTCCGCGTCGGCTAACTCTTGACGCTTGGCAGCGATATACTGCTCCACCGACTCCTGACGTTGTTTAACCATCTTTTTGATGATCTGGATCTCGTCCGCTTCGGTCATTTCTTTACCCGAGTTCTCTTTGCTTGTGGACCAATTAAGGAAAGCACTCTTGATAGCGCGCAGGCTCTCTGTGCGCACGGAATCATGGTTCTTCATCGCCTCCATGATCAAGGCATTAAGCTCATTTTTCATATCTTCGTATTTGTTTTTAGTCTTCGTTTTAGCTTTGCACGCAAATTTGCTTGCAAAGTTACTGCATTTTTCTGATATATGCAAATAAAAATGCAAAAAAAGCGCGAGAGTAAGTATACGCACGTGTGCGCGTAACGCTCGTGTGACAATATATAAGGTGTATGGGATATGGACAAATTGGCAGAAAGTGGACAATTTGGCACGAAAGATGGACATATTGGCAGAGATTTTGGGGTTGGCACATAATTTGCCTTATTAAGGGTGAAAACGCAATTACGCATACTACGCCAACAACGTAAACTACGCAAGCTACGTTAAACGATGTTTAACTAAATTTGGAGGACAAAATTATGAAAC
>CADBWK010000010.1 GCA_902798385.1 uncultured Bacteroidales bacterium | reverse complement strand
CACAGACATCGAGTAGTCGATATACGAGGATTTCATTTCCTCATCAATCTTCACCGGAATAATGTGATCATTCTTGATAATCTCGTTGTTTTCTTCCATATAGTATATAATTTATTATATAATTCTTCCAAAAAATCGCGCAAAGTTACTACTTTTTTTTGAACTGTGCAAATATTTTTGTGTTTTTTTGCATTTTTATCTCATTTTCGACATCCCCTCGGTAGATTTCCGTCATGCGCTTAAATCGCAAATAAACGCCCTTTATGCCCGTTTTTTGGTTAATGCGCGCGCAACCACATGCGTGCATACACGATCATTATGAATTTGCATATATCGAAAAAATGTAGTACCTTTGCAGCGATTTTAGGAGTATGTTTGTTCATTTGGACTGCAATAATTTCTTTGTGAGCTGCGAGTTGGTATCGCGGCCGGAGCTACGTGGGACACCTGTCGTGGTAGCTAACGACAACGGCAACAACGGAGGTATCATCCTGGCGCTGAACCAGGAAGCCAAAGCCGCAGGTCTCAAGCGCGGCAATCCGCTCTTCCAAGTAAATAAACTGATCGAGAAACAGCATGTAACGGTCATTGACGTGCATCATCATCTGTACCACGAAGTTTCCCATCACATTATGGACGAAGTGAAACAGACAGAGATGGTGTTGGACTTTGTCCAGTACAGCGTGGATGAGTTCTTCGGGATGATGCCGGATGACGACCCTACCCGACTTCGTAGCTATCTGCAGCAACTCAAAGACCTGATATTGGAAAAGACCGGCATACCTGTCAGTTGCGGGGCGGGCACCAGTTATACGCTCGCCAAAACGGCCACCTGGTTTGCTAAGCGATATCCTGCCTACAAAGGTATCTGCATCATGCCAGCATACAAACGTGAGCAGGCTTTGGCAAAAGTGCCGATAGCGGACGTGTGGGGCATAGGCAGAAGGAGCATCAAGAAACTGACGCAAGAAGGTATCCAAACAGCGCTCGACTATACCCAAAAATCCGAGGCATGGGTTCACCGACTTTTCAACGTAACAGGTGTCCGCACATGGAAAGAGCTGCGGGGTGAACCGGCAATCACTTTAGCCAGCCGCGAACGCCAGAAAAGCATCATGTACAGCCGTACCTTCGCACACATGACAGATAACCAAACAATTCTTATAAAAGAATTGAGTAACTATGCTACTGCCGCAACGAGGCGTTTGCGCGAACAAGGCTCGTTATGCGGTGCTGTAACGGTCTTTTTGGCCACCAATCGGCATCGTACAGACCTCGCGCAATACCACATGGATGACACCATCAAACTGGTCACACCCACCGATGACACACGCCTGATTATCGAAGCCGTGCGGACACTTCTATCGCGCATTTATAAGCCGCGATATCAATACAAACAGGCGGGGGTAATTCTCTCACAGTTACAGAGCAATTCGGGTGTGCAGTTGGATCTCTTTGCTACGCAAGCTGTGGAAGACACGACACGCCAGAAGCGGTTGATGCGCGCTATCGATACCATCAACGAGCGTTTCGGCAAGAATCAAATTCATTTTGCCGTACAAGGTACCGAGAATGACACCGAAGACGATCCGGCTGGTTTTATGCGGCCTCATAATGTGTAATAATTGTCCCCAAAAAAGAAGTGAAACTTCTTCGTTTTTTGCAAAAAAACGCGCGATTACTTGCATATATGCAATTTTTGTTGTAATTTTGTAGCCGATTTGCGTATAGAGCATAAAAGTAATACAAGATATGAATATTTCGTACAAGTGGCTAAAGCGCTACATTGCGTTGCAGGATGATGCGCAGACAGTAGCGAAAATCCTGACTTCTATCGGTCTCGAGGTAGGAACAGTGGAAGAAGTAGAGACCATCAAGGGCGGGCTCAAAGGCCTGGTAGTAGGCGAAGTGCTGACATGTGAACCCCACCCTAATTCCGATCATTTGCATATCACCAAAGTGAGCGTCGGTGAAGCTGAACCGCTGCCGATCGTTTGCGGTGCGCCCAACGTAGCTGCGGGACAGAAGGTTATCGTGGCGACCGTGGGTACGGTGCTCTATGACGGCGACGAGTCGTTTACCATCAAGAAAGGTAAACTGCGTGGCGAGGAGAGCTGGGGTATGATCTGTGCGGAAGATGAGATTGGTGTGGGCACTGACCACGCCGGTATCATTGTGCTGCCTGCCGATACGCCGGTGGGCATGAAAGCGGCCGACTACTATCACATCGAGAACGACACGATCATCGAGGTGGATATCACGCCGAACCGTTCTGACGCCGCGTCGCACTATGGTGTAGCACGTGATCTGTACGCGTACTACAAGGCACACGGACAGGATATCGCACTGACGAAGCCGAGCGTAGAGGCCTTTAAGATCGACAACCATGAGTTGCCGGTGAAGGTGACGGTAGAAGCACCGGACGCTTGTCCGCGTTATTCGGGCGTGAGCATCCAAGGTGTAGAGATCAAAGAATCGCCGGAATGGCTCAAGAGCAGCTTGTTGGCTATCGGTCTGCGTCCGATCAATAACATCGTGGATGTCACGAACTTCGTACTGCATGAGTGCGGTCAGGCGCTGCACGCCTTCGATGCCGACAAGATTAAGAATCACGACATCCATGTGCGTTATGCCAAGCAAGGCGAGAAATTCGTGACCCTGGACGGCGTAGAGCGCGAGATGGACGCCCATGATCTGATGATTGCCAACAGCGACGAGGCAATGTGTATCGCCGGCGTGTTCGGTGGTTTGGAAAGCGGTGTAACGGAGAATACGAAAAATGTGTTCCTCGAGAGCGCTTATTTCGATCCTGTGACCATCCGTAAGACCAGCCGCAGACATACCTTGCAGACTGACGCCTCTTTCCGCTACGAGCGCGGTTGTGATCCGAACAACACGATCTACGTACTCAAACGTGCTGCCCTACTCATTCAGGAAGTAGCCGGCGGACAGATCGCGATGGAGATCACGGATACCGTAAACGGTGATTTCAAACCGTGGGACGTAACGATCGATATTAACCGCGTCAATGCACTCATTGGTAAAGCTATCGGAGAGGATACGATCGAGACGATTCTTAAAGCGCTGGAAATCGAGATCCTTAGCAAGAACGGCACGATCTGGCAACTCGCCGTGCCGCGTTACCGCGTGGATGTACAACGCGAGTGCGACGTAGTAGAAGATATACTTCGTATATACGGATACGACAATGTCGAGTTCCCGGACAAACTGAACACCAGTTTGGCGTACGGTATCAAGCCCGATCCGGAGAAACTGCGTCGTAAGATTGCGGAGCAACTGACCGCACAGGGTTTCAACGAGATTCTCAATAACTCCCTGACCAAGACCTCGTACTACAAAGACGGCTGGAACAACAGTTGTGTAACGATCATGAACCCCTTAAGTCAGGATCTGGGCGTGATGCGTCAGACCCTACTCTTCGGCGGACTCGAATCGATTGCCCGTAACGCGAACCGCAAGAACAACGACCTCAAGTTTTATGAGTTCGGTAACTGCTATCATTACAATGCCGCTGTACGCGAGAACAACGAGGCCGATCCGCTCCGTGCATATAGTGAGGAACCGCATCTCGGTCTCTGGTTGACGGGAAACAAAGCCGCACAGAGCTGGGTGCGTAAAGAGGAGAAGACGACCTTCTATCAGCTGCGTGCATATGTGAACAATATTCTTGTGCGCTTAGGTGTGGATGTGAATAAGTTGACGCTGGAACCGGCAATCGATCCGCAAGGCGAGAAGTGCTGCGGTATCGTAGAATGTTTCTCGGACGGCTTGGTACTCAAAGCGCAGCAGAATGGTAAAGCGATCGGCTATATCGCTATCGTAGCGCGTGGGCTGCTTAAGCAGTTCGACATCGATCAGGAAGTGTATTACGCCGATCTGTACTGGAAAGAGTTGCTCAAACTCAACAAACAATACAAGGCAGTTATTAACGATCTGCCGAAATATCCGGAAGTGAAACGTGACTTCGCGCTGCTCGTGGATAAGAACATCCAGTTCGCCGACTTGGCTCGTGCAGCATTCGGCGCAGAGAAGAAACTGCTCAAGAATGTGTTCCTGTTCGATGTCTATGAAGGCAAGAACCTCGAGGAAGGTAAGAAATCTTATGCTTTGAGTTTCATCCTCCAAGATGCAGAGAACACGCTGAAGGATACGCAGATCGAGAATGTCATGAACCGCCTGAAGAAGGCCTTTGAAGACCAGTTCCATGCTACCCTCCGCTGATCAGAACGAGATATTAAGACGCCGCACGTTTGCGATCATCTCGCACCCGGATGCCGGTAAGACGACCCTCACGGAGAAACTGCTGTTATACGGCGGCGCTATCCATGTAGCGGGTGCTGTGAAGAGCAATAAGATTCGCAAGACAGCTACCTCCGATTGGATGGAGATCGAGAAGCAACGTGGTATATCCGTGGCGACGTCCGTCATGGGCTTTGACTACAGCGGCTATCACATCAATATCCTCGATACGCCGGGGCACCAGGACTTTGCAGAAGACACCTTCCGCACCCTGACGGCCGTAGACAGCGCCATCGTGGTCATCGACTCCGCCAAGGGTGTGGAGACGCAGACGCGTCGTCTGATGGAGGTCTGCCGCATGCGTAAGACACCGGTCATGGTGTTCATGAACAAGATGGACCGCGAGGGTAAAGACCCCTTCGATCTGATGGACGAAGTGGAGCATGAGTTACAGATTAAAGTAACACCCGTGACGTGGGCGAACGGGCAGGGCTTGAAGTTTGAGTCTGTCTTCGCATTAAGCCAACGTCCAGAGGACGTTAGCGGTAAGTTAGCCGAAGACCTTGAGATGGTGGATGGCGTCTATCCGGAATTTGATAAAGAAGCGTACTTACGCGGCGAGTTAGCGCCGGTATTTTTCGGCTCGGCTTATAAGACAGTCGGTGTACAGGAGTTGTTGGACTTCTTGGTGGCAAACGCCCCCTCCCCTCTTGCGGTAGGTGCCGAAGAGCGTGTGGTGGAACCGATGGAAGATAAGTTCACGGCGTTCTGCTTTAAGATTCATGCGAACATGGATCCGAACCACCGCTCTTGTATCGCGTTCTTTAAGATTTGCTCGGGTAAGTTCCTTCGCAACACCTATTACTACCACGTACGCAAAGACCAACAGATGCGTTTTGCTGCGCCTACCTGCTTCATGGCGCAGAAGAAAGAGACGGTTGATGAGGCTTTTGCGGGTGATGTAGTGGGTCTGCCCGATACGGGTAACTTCAAAATCGGCGACACGCTGACGGCAGGTGAACACCTGCATTTCAAAGGCCTACCCTCTTTCTCGCCCGAGATGTTCAAGTATATCGACAACGCCGATCCGATGAAGCAGAAACAACTCGACAAGGGTGTTAATCAACTGATGGACGAGGGTGTGGCACAGCTGTTTGTGAGCCAACTCAACGGACGTAAGATCATCGGAACGGTAGGACAACTGCAGTTTGAAGTCATTCAATACCGCTTGGAGCACGAATATCAGGCCAAATGCAAATGGCAACCGCTGCAGATGTACAAAGCCTGTTGGATAGAGTCCGACGACGACGCCGAACTGGACATGTTCAAGAAACGCAAAGCGCAATACATGGCGTACGACAAAGAAGGTCGCGACGTATTCATGGCCGACAGCGCGTACGTATTGAGCATGGCGCAGCAGGATTATAAGCATATCAAATTCCACTTTACGAGTGAGTTCTAACAAAAATATACTATTATGAAAAACAAATCGCTTCAATTGCGCCTCATCGTGATGAACTTCTTGGAGTTCGCCGTTTGGGGTTCGTATCTGATCTGTATGGGTCGTTACCTGGCTGAGCACGGCATGGGTACGCACATCGGTATTTTCTACTCTATTCAGGGTATCGTGTCCATTTTTATGCCCGCGCTGATGGGTATCGTAGCCGATCGTTGGATTCCGGCACAGAAGACCTTGAGTCTCTGTCACCTGATGGCCGGTCTGTTTATGGGTGCAGCGGGTCTCTATGCGCTGGGAGCCGGTGATGCAGTAGAGTTTGCTCCGTTGTTCTCGCTCTATGCGATCTCCGTTGCATTCTACATGCCGACGATCGCGCTGACCAACTCGGTTGCTTTCAATGCCCTGATCAAAGCCGGTATGGATACGGTTAAGGACTTCCCGCCGATCCGTGTATTCGGTACGGTTGGATTTATCGCTATGGAATGGTGTATCGACTTGATGGGCTTCCAATCGACGGCACATCAGTTCGTTATCAGCGGTGGTCTGAGCCTGTTGCTGGCAGCTTATGCGCTGACCTTGCCGAACTGCGAGGTTAACAAGTCGGAAGGTAAAGTGGATATCGTCGAGGCGCTGGGTCTGAAAGCCTTTACGCTGTTCAAACAGAAGAAGATGGCGTTGTTCTTTATCTTCTGTATGTTCCTCGGTGTGAGTCTGCAGATCACCAACGGTTTTGCAACTCCGTTCCTTGGCAGCTTTGCTGCTGCGCCTGAGTTCATCGACACGTTTGCTGTTAAGCATAGCACGATGCTCGTATCCATCAGCCAGATCTGCGAGGCCGTTTGTATTCTGTTGATTCCGTTCTTCCTCAAGAAATTCGGTATCAAGAACGTGATGCTGCTTGCTATGTTCGCTTGGGTACTTCGTTTCGCCTTCTTCGGCGCAGGTAACCCTGCAATGCCGGGCGTGCTGCTGTTCGTACTGAGTTGCGTGGTTTACGGCTTTGCGTTTGACTTCTTCAATATCTCCGGTGCGTTGTACGTCGATCAAGAGACCGATCCGTCGATGCGCTCGAGTGCACAGGGTCTGTTCATGGTGATGACCAACGGTATCGGTGCTACCATCGGTACGCTGGCTGCGCAAGCTATCGTGAACAAGAACGTCTATGCCCTTCCTGCAGACGCTCCATTTGGTGATGTATGGGCAGGCTGGCAAGCAAGCTGGTACACCTTCGCTGCTTACGCACTTGTCGTAGCAATCGCGTTCTGGATCTTCTTCCCGAAGACTCCGGTGAATAAAGATATCGAAGTAAAACACTAAATCACAAATCACAAATGACCAATGTTCCGTAAGGAACTTAGATATTATTTCTCCACGCCGATAGCGTACATCGTCATCGGATTGTACCTGTTGGCAATCAGTCTCTTCCTTTGGGTGATTCCGGGTCAATGGAATATCATTGACTCGGGATACGCCCAAGTGGACGGACTCTTTCAATTGAGTCCATGGCTCTTTATGCTTCTCTGTCCTGCATTGACCATGCGCCTACTCTCCGAAGAGCGCCAGAGCGGCATTTGGGACCTCATTCGCACGAAGCCTATCTCGCTTAGCCGTATTATGCTCGGTAAGTATTTCGCCGCATGGACATTGGTTTTGATAGGTCTGCTACCCTGCTTTGTGCATTATTTTGTAGTGGCATACATGGCCGAACCGATGGGTAATCTGGACAGCGGAGCGTTCATGGGTTCGTTCATAGGGCTCATCCTTTTGAGCGGTACATTCATGGCTATAGGCCTGCTCTGCGCGACATTCAGCAAGAGTCAGATCGTGTGCTTTATTGCAGGTGCCTTGGTTTGTTTTATCCTCTACTGGGTGCTTCTGCAGGATCACTACTCCGCCCTCTCGCGTGGTGTGATCGATCTGCGTGACGTTGCCGTTTTCGTTTCGGTGGCCGTCGTTGCCATCGTTCTTTCTATAGTTGTCATCGATAAACTGACCCGCAAATGACACGTATCGGCGTTCTGAGTGATACCCACGGGCTGTTGGACAAACGCGTCTTCGAGCATTTCAAAGACGTGGATGAAATCTGGCATGCAGGGGATATCGGTTCGGAGGACGTCTTACGTCGCTTGCGAGAGTTCAAGCCTACCCGCGCTGTATTCGGAAATATGGACTCGGGCGATGTACGGTACAGTCTGAGTGAGTTCTATCGCTTTAAGGTAGAAGATGTCAATGTGCTGATGACGCATATCGGCGGTTATCCCGGGCATTATAATCCGTGGCTCATTCCATGGTTTAAGAAAAGTCTGGAATCAAAAATGACCAATGACCAATCACAAATAAACAATGTTATCGATCTGTTCGTCTGCGGACACAGCCATATATTAAAGGTACAATATGACTCGCAGTTTAAGTTCCTGACCATGAACCCCGGCGCAGCCGGTAAACAAGGTTGGCAACCCTGCCAGACATTGTTGCGTTTTACGATCGACGGCAGTAAGATCGACAACCTCGAAGTGATCGAGTTGGAGCGTTTATAGCAAAAAGTGCGCTTTTGTAAAGTGTATTTTGCAAAATATGTTCAAAAACATAAAAAAAAATTTGCATATATAAAAAAAAAGCAGTACCTTTGCACCGGATTTAAGAAAATGTTCTTAATCCAACTAAAAAAGACCAATCTTTTTTGTACCTTAAATAAACAGACTAATACCTTAGAAAAACAGGCGTCGCGACGACGACTGTTTTCGCTTTCTAAAAGAAAGTATGGTATTAAACTGACATCTTAACTACAATAAATCCCGCCTACTCTTCCGAGTGGCGGGATTTGCTTTGACTAGGAATAGGATCCTATTTGATCTCCTGTGCTTTGATACCGTCTCTTTCGAGGAGCGCATTGATGGTCGGTTCGCCTCCGCGGAAACGAACATACAGATCCATCGCTTTCTCCGTACCACCCTTCTCCAGGATATTCTCACGGAAACGTTTGGCTGCTTTCTTATCGAAGATCGTGCCATTCTTCTTCTGTTGTGCGGCTTTGAAGACGGAGAACGCGTCTGCATCAAGCAATTCCGACCACTTATAGCTGTAGTAGCCTGCAGCGTAACCGCCACTGAAGATATGTGTGAACGCGCAACACATCTGCGTACCCGGAACGTTCGGGAGCACTTGTACCTGCTCCATCGCCTTGTCGCTGAAACGAACGACAGACTCTAAGGTACCGATGGTCTCGTTCACCTCAAACGGTTGCTCCAAGGTATGCCAGGTCATATCGAGATAACCGAAACTGAGCTGACGTGCGCAGGCATATGCAGCCATGAAGGTCTGCGATGCGTGCATCTTATCGAGCAACTCCTGCGGCAGTGCCTCACCGGTCTCATAATGCTTAGCGAAGGTATCGAGGAACTCTTTCTCATCGATGAAGTTCTCATTGAACTGCGAGGGCAGTTCTACAAAGTCACGAGGCACGTTCGTTCCGCTCTGCGAAGCGTATTGGCAGCGCGTCAGCATACCATGCAAACCATGACCGAACTCATGCAGGAAAGTGCGTACCTCATTATAGGTAAAGAGAGCCGGTTTGTCTGCGGTGGGTCTGGTAAAGTTCATGACGTTCACAATATGCGGGCGATGATCTTTGCCGTGCTCGATATACTGCGGTTGGAAATCATTCATCCAAGCTCCGCCGCGCTTACCATCCCGCGGATGGAAGTCTGCATAGTAAACGGCGAGGAACTTACCTTTCTCGTCAAAGACCTCATAAGCCGTTACTTCGGGATGATAAACCTGAATGTTCTTATTCTCTTTGAACTTGATACCATAGAGTTTCTCTGCGAGGCCAAAGACACCTTTCTTGACGCGCTCGAGCTCGAAATACGGCTTCAAGTCATCGTCCGAGATATCGAATTTCTCTTTTTTCAGTTTCTTACTGTAGTAACTGAAGTCCCAAGGTTGGATATGTTCAGCATAGAAACCGTGTGCCTTGGCATACTCCTCTACTTCCTGAACTTCTGCTTTGGCAGCGGGCATATAAGCGTCACGCAGTTGATCCAAGAGGCGATACACGTTCTCCGGGGTCTCTGCCATGGTCTTATGGAGCGATTTCTCGGCATAGGTCTTTTTACCAAAGAGCTTGGCAAGAGCCAAACGGGTATTGACGATCTCCACGATGAGACCGGTGTTATCGAACTCACCGCCTACGCACTTACCGGCGTTTGCCATGTATAACTCACGACGGATATCGCGATTATCCAGATCCATCATCACGGGGATCGTGGTGGTCGGCTTGAGGTTGAGCAACCATCCGTCGAGTCCTTTCTTCTCTGCGTTGGTACGCAAAACGGACTTGGTGTCGTCATTCAGACCGGCTAAGAGTGCTTCATCGGTAATGAGCATCGACCAAGCGTTCGTAGCTTTGAGCACGTTCTGACCGTATTGGAGGGTCAGTTGGCTCAGTTTGGCGGTCAGTTGACGGTACTGCTCTTTCTCTTCCGGATTGAGGTTCGCGCCGTTATTGGCAAACGACTCATAGATATCCTCAAGCAGTTTGTACTGCGCTTTGTTCAGTTTGAGTTTGTCACGCTGCTCATAAACCGCTTTGATACGTTGGAAGAGTCCTTCGTTCAGACGAATGGTCGATGAGTACTCGGAGAGCTTTGGGCTCAACTCCATCTCGATCTGTTGGAGCGTGTCGTTGGTCTCCGCGCTCGTGAGGTTAAAAAAACAACCTGCCACGATAGAGAGCATCTCGCCGGATTTCTCGTAGGCCTCGATCGTGTTGGCAAAAGTCGGAGCAGCAGGATTAGCAACGATATCGTCGATCTCCTGCAATCCTTGCTTCATTGCCTCTTCAAAAGCCGGCATGTAATGCTCCGCATGGATCTCATTAAACGGATACGTGCCGTGCGGCGTTTTCCAGTTCTTGTAGTCAAAGAACGGATTCGTAGCAGCCGTCGCTGCCAGTACAGTAGTGGCTAAAGCCATAGTTAGGAATTTACGCATTTATGATTTCAAATTTATAATTTATATTCTACCTTTTTCCTCTTAGTAAATTGATATCTCCGGATAGTTGATACACGCCGATGATCGATTGGTCGGACTTGTTCTTTTTCTTGTTATACGAGATCTTGGACATGTATCCTGCATCCTTGGCAGCATCAGTTCCCAAAGCCCGAATGACATAGAAATAAGCGCCCTCTACGGCGGGTTTACCGTTGATCGTTCCATCCCATCCTTTCTCGGGATCAGTCCAATCATAGACCAGTTTGCCCCAACGGTTATACACCCAACAATGGAACTCTTTGATAGAACGGAAGGCTACGCGGAACTCATCGTTCTTGCCGTCTCCGTTCGGTGTAAACACATTTGGCACACGCAGGTACGACTCGGATATATTGATGATTTTCTCCATCGAGTCACAGGTGCAGTACTCGTTATTAACCGCACCCACCACGCGATAGGAACCGGGATCCGAGAAGACATAGCGGATATCCTTATCGCGCCGTGTCACGATATGTTGGGTCGATTTATAGATCGACCACTTGTAATAACGGGCTGCGGGAGTCGGATTGGAATAGAACGCCACCTCCAAGGTTCCGCTATAGGAGTTGCCGTCTGTGAGTTGTTGTTCCGATGGACGGTCTAACTCGTTCTTGGCGTCTCGTGCGGTAGCCAAAGCCACCAAATGCATATTCACTGCCTTCACGCTATCCGGCGGCAAGGTCGCCGTAACGCAAGTAAGGGGTAAATCCAGACTGCGGCGGATCGCATTGTCGTAGCAAAGCGTGATGGTGGTGGAGTCATACAAAGGCGGCAGATAGAGCGTTGCTGCCAACATTCCGCTATCTTCGACCAAGGAATCCGTCCATGCATCGTTATTCCACGCGAGCGCATTATAAGATAAGGAATACGTGTGCGCGCGCGATAAGAAATCATCGACACCGGTGATATGCAGGATCGTACTCATGCAGGTCGGTTCGATAGCGATCGAGAGCGAGTCGAGTTCCTGGTATTTCACCGCAATAAAACGACTGTTCCCTACCCGATAGATGCCGTCGTCCGGGTATATCTCATCGGTGTTAGCTGCTATCCGTCTTCCGTCCTCCGTAAACCAATCGACCGCCCCGCGCGTAGAACGCAGGTGAATCTCATCCCGGAACACAAAGATCGTATCACGACCGTTAACGACCTGCGTCGCTGCGCCTACGCATACTACATCGGCAGCGTAGGACACAACGGCACAAAGCGTCAGTATTATGGTCAATAATCGCTTGATCATTTATTTACCTGGAAGCGTGTATTGCCATTTTGGATGAAGTCCACGATCTGTTTTGCAGCGGCAATTCCGGCATTGATATTGGCCTCTGCCGTCTGTGCGCCCATTTTCTTGGGTGTTGCGAAGTAGCGTCCCTCGAAGAGTGTACGGAACTTCGCATCAGCCACCGGCATAATATCCGTCATATACTTGAGGTCGGCACGTTCTTGCATCAGGGCGATCAGACCTTCTTCATCAATGACTTCTTTGCGCGCGGTGTTCACGAGGATGCCGCCTTTCGGCATGAGGTTTACGAGATCGTGGTTGATGCTGTTCTTGGTCTCAGCGGTGGCCGGGATATGAAGACTTACGACATCGCAAGTCTTGTACAGCTCCTCTGCACTATGCAGCGGCTTCACGTTAGCGGCGATCATCGCCTCATCCGGACAATAAGCGTCGTAGGCATAGACATCCATGCCGAAGCCCTGCGCGATGCGAGCCACGTTACGACCTACATTACCAAAGGCATGGATACCGAGTTTCTTGCCCTTGAGTTCGGTGCCCGACGTACCGTTGTATAAGTTACGCACGGCATAAACCATCAGACCAAGTGCCAATTCGGCAACTGCGTTACTGTTCTGACCCGGTGTGTTCATTGCTACTACTTTGTGGGCAGTAGCAGCCTCGAGGTCGATATTATCGTAACCTGCGCCGGCACGCACTACGATCTTGAGTTGTTTGGCTGCGTCCAGAACAGCGGCATCGACAATATCCGAACGGATAATGAGTGCGTCTGCGTCTGCGACAGCCTCCAAGAGTTGGGCTTTGTCCGTATATTTCTCGAGCAGCGCCAGTTCGTATCCTGCGCCCTCTACCACTTCACGAATGCCGTCAACGGCTACTTTCGCGAACGGTTTCTCTGTTGCAACTAATACTTTCATCTTAGTGTAATTTTTCATATTCTTTAATGCAATCAACCAGCGCTTGAACGCCTTCGAGGTCCATAGCATTGTAGCAGGAAGCACGGAAACCGCCTACGAGACGGTGACCCTTGATTCCAACCATACCACGCTCGGTAGCGAACTTGAAGAAGTCATCTTGCAGTTCAGCATACTCGGGTTTGAAGACGAAGCAAATATTCATGCGGCTGCGATCCTCTTTCTTCGAGATAGTCGGCATGAAGAGTTTCGACTCATCGAGGCACTTATAGAGCAGGTCTGCTTTCGCTTTGTTACGCTCCTCAATCCATTTTACTCCACCGTGAGCTTTGAGCCAACGGAGCGTGAGGACTGCCGTATAAACGGGCAGTACAGGGGGCGTATTGAACATCGAACCGTTGTCGATATGCGTCTGGTAGTTGAGCATCGTCGGGATATAACGGCTAACCTTACCAAGGCAGCTCTCTTTGATGATCACGAAGGTCACACCGGCCGGCGCGAGGTTCTTTTGTGCTCCACCGTAGATGATATCGTATTGGCTCACGTCGATCGGACGGCTGAGGATGTCGGACGACATATCGGCTACCAAAGGTACATTGCCTTTTTTCTTGTAGATCTCTGCGAGTTTGTCATCGTTGATCTCGGTACCGAAGATGGTGTTGTTGGTGGTGATGTGGAAATAGTCGGCATCCTGCGGGATCTCGAAATCCATCGGGATCGAATCCGTGCTGGCTGCTACTTCGACTGCCTCACCGAAGCCTTTGGCTTCCTTGAGTGCTTTCTTCGACCACACACCGGTGTTGAGGTAGGCCGCTTTCTTCTCGAGCATATTGAACGGAACCATGCAGAACTGCAGGCTTGCACCGCCGCCGAGGAAGAGTACGCGGTAACCCTCCGGAATGTTTAAAAGTTCTTTCATCAAAGCTTCTGCCTCGTCCATGACGGGTTGGAAGTATTTGGCACGGTGGGAGATCTCCAAAATAGAAAGACCTTGTCCCTCGAACTCAATAACAGCGTCAGCTGTTTGTTTGATTACTTCTTGCGGGAGAATACTCGGACCCGCATTGAAATTGTACTTCTTCATGATTATTTAAGTGTATAATGTTTATGATTCCAAGCTGTTGAGTGTATACGCGGAAGCGCGATGATACCCTCTTTGGGTTTCTTGCCGGCGAGATGGAGTGCATAAGCGACAGCTGCCATTTCGTCCTCTGCTTTGGCAGCGGGTTTAGCGGCAGGTGCAGCAGCAATAGCAGCAGCTTGACCGGCTTTGGCACGGCGCTCTGCGAGGTCTTTATTGAACTGCTCTTTGGCAAGACCGGACTTATACTCGCGGTATTGCTTATCGTGCATAGCGAACTCAAAGAGTTCCTCATCGTCCTGTCCGCGATCCCAACCGAGTTCTTTCATCTCCTTGATATACTGCGGCAGTACATCCGGATAGAGTTTCTGCGGATCGTCTGTATAGAACTCAAAGCCTTTCTCTTTGGCCAGTTCGATGATCTCCGGAGCCAGTTCACCGGGCAGTTTACCGGACTTACCGAGTATCATACCCCACATCGCAGGATCCATTCGCGTGAAGTCTTTCTCGCCCATAGAACGGCTGAAGAGGTTCATCAGCGCAGCGTTCTTGACATATTGGCTGAACGGCGTCACAAGACACGGCGTTCCGAGCATCGGCCAGATACGTTGTACCTCGTCAAAGAGTTGCACGAGCAGCTCGTCTTCGCTGAGTTCCTTCTCGCCTTTCTTCTTGAGGTTGGCATTGATGGCGGCGTGCATGCCTTTGAGATCGGCCATGAGCGAACCCATCATACCACCGGGCAGACCGCAACCTACGAGCAACGAGGACATCAGACTGTTCTTCGGATCTATCCAGTAACCGAGGAAGTCATCGATGAACTCCTGTGTAAGCGAACGAGCCTCCATGTATGCCTTCATATTGATGTCTTTGACAAGGAAACCGGCATCACGGAGCATGGCTTGGATCGTGATCACATCCGGGTGTACCTTACCCCAAGAGAGCGGTTCCATGGCTACATCGAGCACATCACAACCGGCTTTCGCTACTTCGAGCATCGAAGCCACAGAGAAACCCGGACCACAGTGTCCGTGATATTGGATGATGATATCCGGGTGTTTGGCTTTGATAGCTGCTACGATCACGCCCAACATATGCGGACGACCGATACCGGCCATGTCTTTGAGACAGATCTCTTGTGCACCGCCCTCGATGAGTTGTTCGGCAAGGTTGATGTAATACTCAGCCGTGTGCACTTTCGAGTAGGTGATACACATCGTAGCCTGCGCGGTCATGCCGGCTTTCTTCGCCCATTTGATGGACGGAATGATATTACGCGGATCGTTCAGACCGCAGAAGATACGAGTGATGTCCGTACCCTGCGCGTGCTTCACTTTGTACATCAACTGACGTACATCGGCCGGAACGGGGTTCATACGCAACGCGTTGAGTCCGCGATCGAGCATGTGGGTCTTGATACCTGCCTCGTTGAATGGTTTGCAGAACGTACGAACGGCTTGGTTCGGGTTCTCACCGTAGAGGAGGTTCACTTGCTCTGACGCACCGCCGTTGGTCTCCACACGGTCAAAGCAACCCATGTCGATGATCACAGGTGCGATCTTTGCAAGTTGGTCTTTGCGCGGCACGTACTTTCCGCTACTCTGCCACATGTCACGGTAGACAAGGGAGAATTGAATTTCTTTTTTCATATAGTAGATTTTTTAAAAGCCAAAACTGAGTCCGCAAGAGAAAGTCAGTTTCTTTCCTTGCAGATAAACAGGCGAGTACTTCGCCAAGTCCGCCGGATCATTTGCCCGCGCATAATTGAACGCGGCGTCCACATGCGCGTAGCAGTTGTTGAACACCTCATATACCGCGCGGAACTTGATCTCGTCGTTTCGCCAAATAGCGTTCTTGAACGGTGTTTCCGAAATGATCTTGCCGATATCTCCGCGAATATAATCGTACGCCGTGTATTTGGTGTCATTCGTATAATCCAGCGTCAAGCGCAAGCTGCGTGTGGGACGGTAACTGATCTGTAACCATATACTCTGCGAGTTCGAGCCCATATAATGCCCCATCTGGTAGCTGTTCGAGGTATAATCGAGCACCTTGATCGAGTGTTCATAGGTCGCTATGTTCGAGCGTACAAACTCTCCGCGCAGCGCCAGACCTCTAACCGGCCAACCGCTCCAGTTGAAACCGACCAGATAGGAGTACAGGTTGTGCTGCGGGTCGGATTTCTTCATTCGGCTGAGTTTGAACTCGTCGATAAAGAACGAGCCGTAAAGCCGTAAGTGATCGGTTGGACGAACAGTGATGGTGGCAAAGGCCTGCGAGTTCTGGTTCTCCGTCGCAAGACCTTTGGTCAGCAGGTGGTCGAGCGATTTGTAGAACGCAATCGGAATGAAATACGCCGCTTGCACGTTCCGCTCCGCATAAACGATCGAGTTACCGATACTGAACTGAATATATTTGATCGGCATGAAAGTGAACATGTTCGCCGCCATGAACTTATTGGCAGGGCGGTACTCGCGTTGGGTCCCCGTTGCTGTTTGTTGCTCGGTGTACCAATAGGTCGAGTCGATCACGTTCGACGGCAGCCATGCGTGGAAATAGTCGAACTGGAACCACTTACAGGGCGTGATTTGAATGGTAAACATCGGTACGGCGGGGTTGTGAGCCGAGAGAATGTTCGAGCAATGTTGCGCGTCACCCCAAGTGATCCGTTCGCGCTGGACACCGATGGATCCCCACCAAGCATAGAGCGATATACCGCCACGCGAGTCGGAGAAATCACCACCGTAACTCGCCTCTTTGTATTGCACGCCGGCAAGATTGTTGAGGTAAGCGGGTTTCGTGATACGAGAACCGTCGACGCCTTGTCCCGACCACGAGTTATCGCGTATCGAGCCCCAGATAGAGACGTGATGCGCGATGTCCATCTGGATCTCGGCGCCATAGATACGATGCATCAGCAGGCCTTGCTTGTTGTAACTGATATCCATGCCGAGAATCGGGCGAACACGCATCTTGAAAATCTTGTCCTTCGTCAGAATATGCAAACTCGGGTCAGCCAAGTTGAGGTTAGACACGTTGGTCTTCCATTGTGTTACATGACGATGTCCGTACGAGTAATACGTCGGGAGCGTGTCGCACTCAAGGGCATAGTTCTGCAGATAGAACTGCAGGTCTTCCTTCTGGCGTTTGTTGAGCAACGAATCCCTACTCTGCGCCTCCATCAGCCGTGCGGCTATATAGTCGCGGGTATAGGGTTTGATGGCGGCGTTCGTATAGATAACGCCGTCGGTCGTCAGCTCCTCCAGAAAATCGTAAATCTCCGTGTACTCGATCATCTCCGGAATCCGTTGCGCCCGAAGGGAACAAGGAACCAGGAGCAAAGAGCACAGGGCGAGGAGGACTATTTTACTTCGTGTAACGTGCATTAAGCGCCTCAATTACCTCGTCTGTGATATCGTATCCGGCTGTCTTGTTGAGCAGCACTGCGTCGTTGAGAATAAGGTGATAATGACCGTCTGCGTTCATGTCGCGCAAGCATGCCTGAACGGAATCCTGGAGTTGTTGGGTCAACGCAGCCTGTTGATTCATAAAGTCAGAACTCAACTGCTGACGAAGGTTCTCCAGCTCTTGCTGCTTAGCCATGAGCTGTTGCTCTTTCTTCTGCAAACGAGCTTGCTCGCTCTCTGCGCGCTCACGGCTCAGGAAAGCACCAGCTTCCACTTTCTTTTGGAAATTGATCACGTCTTGTTGGAAAGTCTCGTACTCTTTCTGGAATGCTTTCGCTTTGGTATCGAGTTTAACCATCGACTCCTCATATTGCGCTTGGAGCTTGTCCGAAGACTCAACCGCCAAGGTGTAATGCTGGAGGATCGAATCGGTGTTAACCACAGCAATAGGCAGCAATTCGCCTTGAGCTTCTACAGCCTCACCGGCCTTCTTTGCCCATGGATTAACCGTAAAGAAAAGGATAAACAAGGCAACGACACCCGCTGCCAAAATGGATTCAACGATAATACTAATCTTGTTCATAATTATAATTTGTTAATATCAATTTTGCGTTCTGATTTGCGCTGTTCCTCTTTGTCGAGCGTCTTGGCGCAATGTATCTGGTCTTGTTTCATGCGCGCATTCTGATGAATGTGCTGGGAGCGGAAGGTATGGTCTTTGCGAAAGATCACCCCTACGCTAAGCAGCAAAATTGCTGCCCCCACAAGCCCTATAATAATCAATACGGACATAAATCGGGTGCAAAGATACTCATTTTTTTTTACATACGCAAGCCCGCGCGCGTTTTTCCTTATTTTTTCTTTAAAAATCCTCTTTCTGCTTGCATATATCAAAAATTTGTTGTACCTTTGCCCCGCAAAGAATTGTTAACTCACAAAACCATCATTTTTATGCGTAAGATTTTTACTCTCGTAGCGCTTCTCAGCGCATTCGTCTTTACTGCTAAAGCAGAAGTGATTAATGGCACTTGTGCCGACACTGTGAACGTGGATTGGTCGTATAACACCGACACTAAGATCCTTTCCTTTACGCTCAAAGGATCGGACAGCTGGTTCATCCCTCACTATGGTTCATCGAATACGCCTTGGCGCTCTTTCATCGAGGACATCGAGTATCTGAATTTGCCGGAAGGCTTAACTTCTATTGGTTCATGGGCATTTAATGGCGCCAAATCCATCAAGGACGTCGTTCTGCCGCAGAGCCTTGTTCATCTTAATCAATACGCATTCATGGATTGCCATTCCATACATACCTTTGCCATTGGCCCGAACTTATCCTTGATTGCCCAACACGCCCTGAATGGTTGCTACTCGCTGACCAATTTGTATGTGCCGGATAATGTTACGGAGATCCGGTACGAAGCCTTTAGTAGAGTGCCAAATGTAGCCTATTCGGAAGGCCGCGAAAACAGACCTGATGCCGGCGCACGTACGGTAGACGGCATCGTGGAAGAACCGATGGTTTATGACCATGAAAACCAAACAACACTTAGTGCTTGTTCCGCTTTCGCTAAGGGATTTATACGCGTAAAAGATGGCGTTCAAACGATCAATAGTTACGCTTTCTTTTCTTGCTTCGCCATCACCGCCGTTGAACTGCCCAACAGCGTTGAAACGGTAGGAAAGTACGCATTTGACGATTGTGATGCAGTTCAAACGCTGATCATCGGTAGCGGACTCCAAGAAACAAATATGTATGCTTTCTCGATGAAAAATCTGAAAAATGTGGTTTGTAAGGCCGTTGCAACTCCTGAACTCGGTATGAACGCGTTCTACGACACCAATGTTAGTGCAGCGGTTCTGTACGTTCCGGACGAGAGTGTTGATGCATACAAAGCAGCCAACCAATGGAAGAACTTCGGCTCTATTTTACCGATTTCGCAGATACCCGACGGCATCATTCCGGAAGGTCTTGACCAAATCACTAACACCCCATCATCCATCACCAACAAGGTCATTAAAGATGGCCAAGTCCTCATCCTCCGTGGTGATCACACATTCACCCTTACAGGTCAAGAGGTGAAATAATCTCCAATCACCTTTGTTGCATCATTGCAGCAACCTCCATCCCCCCTCTCTCTGGTAGAGCGGGGGATTTTCTTTTGATCTTCGTCCATTCCAGGGCAATATCATTGCCCGCTCTTGGCTGTCTACTTTTTGGCGCTATTCCGCCAAACTTTTTTGCATAAATATTTGCATATTTCAAAAATTTGTTGTACCTTTGCACCCGCAAAGGTTTGGATAATAGTTATGACTACATTATCACATAGTGAAAAAGAAGCCATCATGGCGGACATGAAGTCGTTCGATGAGCCTATGCCGGCAGTCGGCATCTTCTGGTATGATCCTCAAGAGCACGACTTCTTCGGCGTTTACAAGAAAGAGCTGACGCCAAAGATGGTAGAGGATGCGGCTGATAAAGGTTTGCCTTATATAAACTATCAGACACTACATCGTCAGATTTGGCAAAAGCAGTATTTTAAAGCTTTAGCCAACCACGAACCAACTAAGTTTAGTGGGGATTATACACAAGTGCCGCGTGGTCGCGTAGCATGGGCGGTCGATCATTTTGTGGTCTTTGTCGGTAAATGGGCAAAAGATATTGAGGACGAACTAACAGCACTTTTGGAAAAGTACTTCGCCTTACCGTACTTTGAGTTCAAATACGACGAGCATTGGGACTTAGGTCACGGCTGGTCTGGCGATCTCTAATATCAAACTTCATTATGCGAGTAGTCGTTCAGCGTTGCAGTCGCGCCGAAGTGCGCATTGACGGGGATACCGTCGGTCGAATTGATAAGGGCTTCCTGTTGCTTGTCGGCATTACAGACACCGACTCCCGCGAACAAGCGGATGTGTTGGCGAAGAAAATTGCGCAACTGCGTGTTTTCGAGGATGCCGACGGCAAGATGAACCTCGCGCTCAACGAAGTCGGTGGCGCTGTGCTGAGTATCTCGCAGTTTACCCTTTATGCCGATTGCCGCAAAGGCAATAGACCTTCCTTCATCCGTGCTGCACGACCCGAAACGGCGGCCCCCTTGTACGATTATTTCAATGAAACGCTGCGGACTCAATACAACCTCCGTGTCGAAACCGGCCGCTTTGGCGCAGACATGAAAGTCGATTTTATCAATGATGGTCCGGTCACCATCCTCCTCGACACCGACGATCTTTGCCGTTGACAATCTCGCCTTCTTCTTTGATCATTTTTGCTGCATATTTGCGGCAATTTTTCCTTTCCTCTTGCATATGTCCGAAAAATATAGTACCTTTGCAGCAAAATTAGCAGCATATCATTATGATGTCTTTTAAAGAAGCGATATCCATCTGCCTAAAGCAAAAGTATTCAACCATTTCCGGTCGAGCATCTCGTGCGGAATATTGGTGGTTTACGTTATTTACGTACCTTGTTTATATTGTCATTTATACGTTATCGGCAGTATTGATGTTAAATCTCCACCGAGTAAGTGGCGCCCAAGTGCTCGGCGCATTACTGGTTATCGGCTTGATGAGTAGTATTTCTGTATTGTTAGTAGTACCTTCTATTTGTGTTGGTATACGGCGCTTGCATGATATAGGCCGTTCTGGATGGTGGATATTGCTCAGTTTTGCTCCAATAGCCCGTTTTGTAGTATTGGTATTCACCCTTATGCCGTCTCAACCCACGGCTAATGAATACGGTGAAAATCCCTTCGAGCAAGAATCTGACATCAACATAATTAAAAACGAAGAAATTAGCGTAAATATGAAAAAACAAACTTTTCAGGGCGTATTGGCCTTGTACAGCGGTTTTATTGGAGCCGTGTTGATTAATGGTATCTTATTTAGAACATTGCATTGGCCTGGTGGTACTTCTATGCTTTGCGTCGTAGTACCTCTTCTTGTCGCTTTATTGTGCCTCTGTCTGGCGATATACGTCTTCATGCATGGCGCTTTAAATGCTTACGTAGAAGAGGGACTCTCTGTAGCTAAGCATCTGCGTAATGTGGAGGGTACTGCTTTTATCTTCCTTGCTCTGGCTATTGTGGGGTTCGTCTGCAGACATATGCACTGGCCTGGTGGTAGTCAAATAGTGATGGTTTCATGCTTCACTTTGATGTGGCTTAGTCTTTTGTCCGGCATTTTAGCATGCATATTTTTGACTAAAAAGAAATAGCCTGTCTTTCAATAACTCTCTTCGCCCGAGCCACCCCTCGGGCGTTTTTTCTTCGTATTACAGGCGGATGTTATCCGCCGCCCCAATAATCCTCCGTTCATTATCCCCGCATTCTATGCCGGCATATGTAGCTTCGTCCATTTTACCGGATAGTATCCGGTGTTTCCATCCGCGTTCTCGGACCCCTTCGCCCTCGCGTCGTCACGTCGTCTATTGTCCCAAAATAATCGTACCCCTTGCGGGTTAAGAATGTCATTCGGCTATATCCGCCGCACCGCCCCGCCCCGCCCGCGAGGTCTCCGCATTTTAATTTCGTGCATTCCCGTTTCTTATTTTTATCGATGATGCCGCCTTCTTATTTGCATTTTTGCTGCATATTTGCGGCAATTTTTCATTTCCTCTTGCATATGTCGAATTTTTGTTGTAATTTTGCACTATAAATTCAAATTATTATGAAATACGTCATTTGGGCTCTCAAACTATTGCTTGTCTTGATTTTCTCTTTCTCCTATTTGAGTATGATGAAAGTCCTGTATTGTGGTTGCTGGGCTTGTAAGACGGGTGTCGCCATCGGAATCCTCGGACTCCTTCTTGGTCTATGGGATCGGAGCATGGAACTATATAGACTCATAAAGAAAAACCGGTCATCCCGCACTCGCTAGTATCCTATACTCGCGTCTATGTTTCGCCCCGTCCCTTCCGCCCATTTTCTTTACCTTGTGTCTTTTTCTTTTACCTTGTGTCTTTTTCTTTTACCTTGTGTCTTTTTGAGAGTATATTTGTTCAAAGCATGGGTTTGGCAAGGATAGTACTCTCTCGGGGGCATGTTTTGTAGCTATCTTGCCAAGTCCGAGTTATTGCCCGCTCATTTTTGGCACACTATTTGTTGCCAATGAGGCGTGTGTCGAAAAAGCATCATACTAATCGGGTTGTTATGCCTTGTGTTGCCGCTGTTTGCGCGGAAACATAAGCCGGTTGTACCTGATTCATTGCAACGCTTGGAAATCGCCATCAACGGTGTCAACTTTACCATGCAGCGCGTGGAAGGAGGTTCGTTTATGATGGGCGCTACACTCGATCAGACAGATAGAGATCTCTATACCGACAAACCGGCTCATCTGGTTTTCCTTTCTCCTTTTTACATGGCAACCACCGAAGTGACCGTACAACTCTGGCGCGCGGTAATGCCCGAGCGGGAGATTATCAACCCGAAAGGCTATCCGACAGTGCCTATCTCGTACGTCTCATGGCTCGATTGTCAGGAGTTTGTGCGGAGGTTGGACAGCATCACAGGATTGCCTTTCCGTCTGCCGACAGAGGCAGAGTGGGAATATGCGGCAAGAGGTGGAGCGAAGAGCAAGAAGTTCCGTTTTGCCGGTGGAAATGAGGCGGATAGCGTCGGTTGGATCTATCCCTGTTCCGGCAATTGGAAACACCCGGTTGGTCGCAAACACCCGAACGAATTAGGCCTTTACGACATGACCGGTAATGTGTCGGAATGGTGCCGGGACATCTATGGTCATTATACGCTCAGCACACAGCCCGATCCGTGCGGCGCCGACACAGGCCGTTACCGCATTGTACGGGGCGGTAGTTACGATGAGTGTATCGCGAACAGCCACCTCTCCGTACGTCGTTGGCATCTACCCGAGACTGCCACCGAATATATTGGTTTTCGTGTCGCATTAACCTTACCAAATGATCCCATGCTACAACCGATCTCGGAAGAACCGCCATTGACCCGTTCTGTTCGTATCCAAGGTAAGAAACTGCGTTTTTTCTACGTGCCGGCTGAACAACCGTATTATATCTCAGAAGAAATTGAGTGCCCGCTCTGGAAAAAGTTGATGTTCAAAGACGCACCGGGTCGATACAAGAGCGTCGCTCTTGGAATGAACAAATCTGACCGTACACGTTTTGCCGAATACTGCAGCCGGATATCCAAAGAAGCCCTCTTCGTAGCCTCTGCAGAGCAAATCGTACTGGCGGAACAACTACGTATCATAGAACCCTTCCAGCCGAACGTGAGCCATAAGCGTAAAAATGACTCCACACGTTCTATTCAACGCAGACGCAAAGCGGCAGACAGACTGTCCCCATGGACAGAATTAGTCGGTGTCCGCCTTCCTAAACCCGACGATCCGGTACTCCTGCAATTCAAAACAGCAGACGACGATTCCCGTCCGCTTCGGTTGGTCATTTTTTGCTCGTCCGGATCTCTTTTTTAACAAAAAATCCATTTTTCTTTCATTTTTCGTCCCCGAAAATTTGCAAATCCCAAATTTTTGTTGTACCTTTGCAACCAATTTAGGTACTTTTAGTCCGATATTAGTAGGATACTAGTAGGTGATTAGTAGGTGATTAGTAGGTGATTAGTAGGTTATTTTGGTATCCTAAAACACCAAATTGACAAAAAATTTAACCCAAAACATATCGAAAAATGGCAAAAATTGAATTCTCAGCTGGCATTGACGACGTACTAGGTGCGTTCGACAGCAAACACGAACTCATTGTACGCAGAAAACATCTCCGCACGCCTGATGGACAACTCACCAGAAAGTGCGCTAGTGAATCGTATTATCAGGTGCGCAAAAGAAACTATACGTACAATCCTCCAAAAGGCGCGGAACTTGCGCATTTACAGCACTTTGGAGAGGCGGCTAAACGTACTACAGCCTTAATGAAAGCCTTCAAAAATCCCGATTCGGCGACTCCCGAAGAGCGCGAAAAAGTGGCGCAGTACAAACAGCGTTTTATGGCGCAACTGGAGGGTGAATCTGATCCTCAAGCCCCGCTCGGAAAAGACGGTAAACCGCGCAAATATTACCGCTTCGACAACTTCGTCCGGGCAATGATTTATCAGGAACTCAAAAACTAATCCATACCACTATGTATCTCATGCTTGCCGCGGCGCTGTTGCCCGCATTGTTACTCTTCCTTTATATCTGGCGCAAAGATGCTCAACCCGAGCCCTTCCAATGGCTTTTTCGTGCCCTTTTAGCCGGTGTAATCATCTGTATTCCTGTCGCTTACGTAGAGAGCTCTGTCATGCATTGGCTCTTTGCCGGAGGTGAACCTACCACACTCTTCGGAACTACCCTCGAAGCCTTCTTGGTGGCAGCAGTTCCGGAAGAGGCAGCCAAACTTCTGGCTTTGTGGCTCATCCTCCGCAAAAACCCGTATTTTGACGAGCATTTCGACGGCATCGTTTATGCCGTTTGTGTCGGACTCGGCTTTGCCGCGATAGAGAACGTCGGTTATGTCCTCTCCAGCGGAGAAGGATGGGCTTCCGTCGCGGTTATGCGCGCTCTTCTGGCCGTTCCCGGACACTATGCTTTCGCCATCATAATGGGCTACTATTACGCGATTTATCACTTTGTGGATCACTCCACAAAGACTGCCGCCAAGATCTTCTTAATGCCCGTTTTGGCGCATGGCGTCTATGATTCCTTAGCCATGAGCGGCTCGGTCGATCCCGTCGCAGGAGGTATCTGTTTCTTCGCTCTGATCTACTTCTGCATCAAGCTCCAAAAGGCCGCACAGAAGAAAGTCAACGAAATCGTAGCGCGTTAAAAACGATAAATCTCATCAAAAAATGGCATACACTCTTGTGTATGTCAATTTTTTTTTGTATCTTTGCACCCGATTTTGGTTATTATGGCCAAATGTGTACGAATGTTAATTAAAAATATATAGGAATTATGGCAAATGAGAAACAACAGAGCGGTTTGATGTTCAATGCGTTGACCGCAGGAAGTAAGATCGTGGGTAACATCACGGCAGACAGTGATTTTCGTGTGGACGGTTTGATCGATGGTGATCTGAACTGTACGGGTAAGGTCGTTATCGGTGAGGCCGGTAAGATCAAAGGTACGGTTAGTTGCGCGAATGCAGAGATCATGGGTTTGATGGAAGGCAAGATCAATTGCAGCCAGCAGTTGAGTCTGCGTACGAGCGGTAAGATCGTGGGCGATGTACACACAAAGACTTTGATCGTTGAGCCGGGTGCAATGTTTAACGGTACTTGCTCCATGGGCACAGAGAAAGCTCCGGAAATCAAAAAATAATTTCTTATGAGAATCAAACCTTTTAAGGGAATAAGGCCACCAAAGGAGTTGGTGACGCAGGTGAGTAGTCGGCCGTACGACGTACTGAACAGTGAAGAGGCACGGAAAGAAGCGGCGGGCAATGAGATGAGTTTGTATCATATCATCAAGCCTGAGATCAATTTTATGCCAGGAACGGACGAACACGATCCGCGGGTGTACGGTGAGGCCAAGCAGCAGTACCAGCGTTTTAAGTTGAAAGGCTGGCTCGTTCAGGATCAGACGGAGAAATACTACGTTTATGCGCAGACGATCCTTGCGGACAATCCTTTGTCCGGCGGCAAGGAGAAGACCCAGTACGGGTTGGTTGTCGGTGCGTGGGTTGATGATTATCTGGAGGGTCGCATTAAGAAGCATGAGTTGACACGCCGGGACAAGGAAGAAGACCGAATGAAACATGTGCGGACGCTGAACGCCAACATGGAGCCGGTTTTCTTTGCCTACCCTCACCGCGACGACCTGGATAAGATCGTAGCAGAGGTATGCAAGGCTGCGCCCGAGTATGATTTCGTGGCAGCGCCGGAAGGATTCAGGCATACTTTCTGGGTGATCAACGACCAAAAGACGATCGCTCAAATCACGGAGATCTTTGCTGAGATTCCGGCGATGTACATCGCGGACGGGCATCATCGATCCGCAGCTGCTGCCGGCGTCGGCGCAGAGAAGCAGAAAGCGACGGGCAATAAGGATGCCGAGTTTAATTATTTCTTGGCGGTTTGTTTCCCGGACAATCAACTCAACATCATCGACTACAACCGCGTAGTGAAGGATCTGAACGGGCTTAGCGAGGAGGAATTCTTGGCTAAGTTGGCGGAAGATTTCGAGATAGAAGACAAAGGCTCGGAGATCTATAAGCCGAATAAACTGCATAATTTCAGCCTGTATCTGGGCGGGAAATGGTATAGTTTGACGGCGAAAGCAGGCCGGTACAACGATGCGGATCCTATCGGGGTGCTCGACGTAACAATCTCGAGTAATTTGATATTGGATAAGATCTTTGGCATCAAGGATCTGCGTAGCGACAAGCGAATCGATTTCGTCGGCGGTATTAGAGGCTTAGGCGAGTTAAAGCGGAGAGTGGATAGCGGCGAGATGAAAGTGGCACTGGCACTCTACCCTGTTACGATGCAGCAGATCATCGACATCGCCGACTCGGGCAATATCATGCCGCCGAAAACGACGTGGTTTGAGCCGAAACTGAGAAGCGGACTCGTAGTACATGAACTCGACTAAGTATCTATACATACTATTGGCTATACTGTGTCTGACGGGATGCAGTATTCAGAAGCGTGTGAAGCGGGCGGATAAAAAGTTCGCTATCGGGGAGTACTATGTCGCGGCGGATATCTACAAGTCATGTTACAGTCGTATCTCTGCCAAGACGGACAAGCAGCTGAAAGGCTACGTGGCATACAAGCAGGGCGAGTGCTATCGGTTGATTAACAACCCTCGTGCGGCAAACTGCTATCAGAGTGCGATCCGTTGCAAGTACCAGTTGCAGGACTCGACGATCTACCTCCATGCGGCGCAAGTGCTGCAGTACCAGGGCAAGTACAAGGACGCAGCCAAGAACTACGATCTGTATCTGGAGAGTCACCCGGATAACTACGTTGCCTTGGCCGGTAAGTACGCTTGCTCGAAGATGGACGAATGGAAACGCGAGACAAGTCGATATAAGATTAGCGAAGCGAAGGAGTTTAATCAGAAGCGCACAAGTAACTTCGCACCGATGTTTATCGGAGATAATACGGACGCGTTGATGTTCACGAGTAATCGTCAGGAGAAGCAGAAGAGCGGTAAGAAGACGATGAAGCGGCCGAGTAATGTGACCGGACAGCAGTTGTTCCAGTTGTATCAGACGCGCAAGAACGCCGCCGGAGAATGGGAAGATATCTCATTGGCGGAGGGATTGTATGATGCCCCGGAAGACGCGCAAGAGAATGACTCGACCGGCGGTAAAGCGGCAGGTACAGCCGAGATGGGTGTTTGTTGTTTCACCAAGGACGGCCATATGATGCTGTTCACCTACTCTAAGCCGATCAACGGAAAAGACTTAGGTGCCAAGATCTACCGCAGTGAGCGGGCAAGCGGAGAATGGAGTGAACCGCAGGAAGAGAAACTGTTTGCGGACAGCTCGATCACGGTGGGACACCCGGCGTTGAATCCTGCGGGCGATACTTTGTACTTCGTGAGTGACGCTCCCGGCGGCGAAGGAGGCAAGGACATCTGGTGTGCCGAGATGGATAACGGTGCGTGGGTGAATCCCCAACCGCTCGGCAAAGGCATCAACACCGCCGCGGATGAGATGTATCCGTACGTACATGCCGACGGAACGCTGTATTTCGCCTCGAATGGTCACCCGGGATACGGTGGACTCGATCTCTTCAAGGCAACCCGTGACACAACGTTTAAAGACAGCGTGGTATGGGTGATTTACAATCTGGGAGCACCTTTCAACGGTGCCGGCGATGATTTCGGTATCACGTTTGAGGGCGAGAGCCAGAACGGATTCTTTAGTTCCAACCGAGGCGACAAGAAAGGATTCGACAAGATCTATCGGTTTATACTGCCGGAGATGGAGTTTATCGCCGAAGGTATCGTGACCGATGACCAAGGTACACCACTCTCGGACGCCCAACTGCGCATCGTAGGATCAGACGGCACGAACAGTAAAGTGAGTGCACGGCGAGACGGAACGTATAAGATCAAATTGAAAAAAGATGTCAAATACGTGATGTTAGCCACCGCCCGCGGCTATCTGAACGCCAAGGAACAATGGACGACGCTGAACCTCAAAGACAGCAAGACCTACACGATGAATTTTGCGCTGAACCCGATCTCGCGACCGGTGAAGATGGAAAATATCTTCTATGAGTTCGGTCGTTGGGAGACCACGAAGGCTTCAGAAACGGAATTGCTGCACTTGGTGAAACTGCTGCAAGACAACCCGAATATCACGATCGAGTTGAGTGCTCACACCGATATGAAGGGTACGGACGAGTTCAACAATGAGTTGAGTCAGAAACGTGCGCAGAGTTGTTGTGATTTTCTGCTCAAACAGGGCATCGAAGCGGAACGTCTGACGCCGGTGGGATACGGAAAGACGAAGCCGGTAGTTTGCGACAAAGCGCTCAATAAGCAGTATTCGTGGATTCCGGTGGATCAAGTGCTGGACGAGGCATATATAACAAGTCTGCCGGAGGACAAGCAGGAGATTTGCAACCAGATCAACCGTCGCACGGAGTTCAAGGTGATTAAGACAACGTATAATTTGTATTGATATGCAACAATATTTGGATTTATGCAAGCGTGTGCTGGAAGAAGGCACCGTGAAACATGACCGGACAGGCACGGGAACGATGTCGGTTTTCGGTCACCAGATGCGGTTTAAGATGAAGGACGGTTTTCCGTTGCTGACCACGAAGAAACTGCACCTGAAGTCGATTATATATGAGTTATTATGGTTCTTGCAGGGCGACACGAACGTGAAGTACTTGCAGGATCATGGGGTACGTATCTGGAACGAATGGGCCGATGAGAACGGTGAGTTGGGGCCTGTTTACGGGCATCAATGGCGGAGTTGGCCGGATTATAACGGCGGACATATCGACCAGATCAAAAATCTCGTGGAGCAGATCAAGAACAATCCCGATAGTCGCCGTTTGATGGTGAGTGCATGGAACGTGGCAGAAGTGGAGAAGATGGCATTACCGCCGTGTCACTGTTTGTTCCAGTTCTATGTAGCGGACGGAAAGTTGAGTCTGCAGCTCTATCAACGGAGCGCGGATATTTTCCTTGGTGTTCCGTTTAATATCGCCAGCTATGCGCTGTTGCTGCAGATGATGGCGCAAGTGACGGGCTTGAAGTGCGGTGATTTTGTACACACTTTGGGTGACGCACATATTTACCTGAACCACTTGGAGCAGGTGAAGTTGCAATTGACGCGTGAGCCGAGAGCGCTGCCGAAGATGATTATTAACCCCGAGGTGAAAGACTTGTTCGGATTCCAATACGAAGATTTCACTTTAGAAGGATACGACCCGCATCCTCATATAGCCGGACAAGTGTCCGTCTAATTTTAGATTTAAGATTTTAGATTTATGATTTCTATTATTGTGGCGGTCGCGGAGAATTATGCGATCGGAAAGAAAGGCGATTTGCTGTGTCACATGCCGGCGGACTTGAAGCATTTCAAACAAATCACGAGCGGGCATATGGTGATGATGGGTGAGCGGACATTCTTGTCGCTGCCTAAACACCCGCTGCCGAATAGGCGCAATATCGTGCTGACAGATGTACAGGGAAAGACTTTTGAAGGCGCGGAAACCGTGTACTCGTTGGACGAGATGGAAGCAAAAGTGAGCCCGGAGGAGGAAGCTTTTGTGATCGGCGGCGGCATGGTGTACAGGCAGATGATGGAGCGTGCGGACAAGCTCTACATCACACATATTCATCATAGTTGGCCGGACGCGGATACGTTCTTCCCGGAGATCGATCCGAAAGTATGGAAACAATTGAGCGCAGAACGACACAGCGCTGATGAGAATAACCCCTACGATTATACATTCGCAGAGTATGGCAGACGATAAGAAGATTATTTTCTCGATGGTGGGCTTGAACAAGAGTTTCGGTCCGCAGAAACAGGTATTGAAAAATATCTACCTGAGTTTTTTCTATGGCGCTAAGATCGGTATCATCGGTCTGAACGGTGCGGGTAAATCAACCCTTTTGAAGATCATCGCGGGTATTGAAAAGGAATACCAGGGCGAGGTGGTTTGGTCACCGGGATATAGCGTAGGCTACTTGGAGCAGGATCCGAAGCTCGATCCGAACAAGACCGTGCGCGAGGTGGTTCAGGAAGGTGTGCAGCCGATCATGGACATGCTCAAGGAGTACGATGATATCAACGCCGCTTTTGCCGAGCCGGACGCCGATTTCGACAAGTTATTGGCCCGTCAGGCAGAGTTGCAGGATAAGTTAGATGCAGCCGACGCATGGAATATCGACCAGAAACTGGATCGAGCCATGGACGCGCTCCGTTGCCCGCCGGACGATGCAAGTGTCACTACCCTCTCGGGAGGAGAACGTCGTCGTGTTGCGCTGTGCAGACTGCTGTTACAACAACCGGATGTCCTGTTGCTCGACGAGCCGACAAACCATTTGGACGCGGAGAGTATTGATTGGTTGGAGCAGCACTTGCAACAATATGCGGGTACGGTAATCTGTATCACGCACGATCGCTATTTCCTGGATAATGTGGCCGGTTGGATTCTGGAGTTGGACCGCGGTGAAGGTATTCCTTGGAAAGGCAATTACTCGAGTTGGTTGGAGCAGAAGACCAACCGCATGGCGCAAGAAGAGAAACAGGCCAGCAAACGTCGGAAGACGCTCGAACGCGAGTTGGAATGGATCCGTATGGCGCCGAAGGCACGTCACGCCAAACAGAAAGCACGTTTGGAGTCGTACGACCGCATGTTGAACGAAGAACAGAAGGAACGCGAGGAGAAGTTAGAGATCTTTATTCCGAACGGTCCGAGACTTGGTAATAAGGTCATTAACGCCGAGGGCGTTGCCAAATCGTTTGGAGATCGACTGCTGTTCGAGGATCTTAATTTTATGTTACCGCCTAACGGTATCGTGGGTGTGATCGGTCCGAACGGAGCGGGTAAGACGACTTTGTTCCGTATGATCATCGGCACGGAAAAAGCCGATAAGGGTACGTTCAGTGTGGGCGAGACGGTGAAGATCGGATACGTTGATCAGCAACACACGGATATCGATCCGAACAAGAGTGTGTTTGAGCAGATCAGCGGTGGTACGGAGTTCATTCGTGTAGCCGGTCGTGAGATCAATGCGCGGGCATATTTGAGTCGATTTAATTTCACCGGCGCAGACCAAGAGAAAAAATGCGGTGTATTGTCCGGTGGTGAACGAAATAGACTTCATCTGGCGCTGACACTGAAGAGTGAGGCGAACGTGCTGTTACTGGACGAGCCGACGAACGATATCGACGTGAACACACTACGGGCACTGGAGGAAGGTCTGGAGAACTTCGCCGGTTGTGCGGTAGTGATTAGTCACGATCGCTGGTTCCTGGATCGTATCTGTACGCATATTCTGGCGTATGAGGGCGACGGGAAAGTGTTCTGGTTTGAGGGCAGTTACTCGGAGTACGAGGAGAATAAGAAGATGCGCCTCGGCGAAGAGGCTTGTGAACCCAAACGTGTGAAGTACAGAGGTTTAGGTGCTTAGGCGGGTTTCGACATATATTCGGCAGCGGGGATTGTTGGAAAAGGACAAACCGGTGTTGGTAGCGATAAGCGGCGGTGCGGATAGCGTGGCGTTACTCGATGTGTTGTTACGGGCAGGCTTTTCCTGTGTGGCAGCACATTGCAATTTCCATCTGCGGGGCGCGGAGAGTGATCGGGATGCCGCTTTTGTGCAGGATCTATGTGCTCAATGGAAGGTGCCATTGGAGGTAAAGGATTTTGACACCTTATCTTACGCGCGAGCGCATAATGCGAGCGTAGAAATGGCGGCCCGGGAATTACGTTACGCGTGGTTTGAGCAGGTGGCAGAGAAGCATCAATGTCAAGCGGTTGCCGTGGCACACCATCAGAATGATCAGGCAGAGACCTTGTTGCTGAACCTCAAGCGCGGTGCCGGACTGCGTGGACTTGCCGGAATGCGCCCCAAGAGCGCTAATCCGATGGCACCGGAAGGTGTACCGGTTGTACGTCCGCTGCTATGTACAACGAGAGATTATATCGAGCATTATCTGCGGGATAAGCGCGGGCTGAGTTGGGTGAATGACAGCACAAACAGTGACACATCGATCACCCGGAATGCCATCCGTGAGCAGTTGAAAGGATATAGCAAAACGGAGATCGAACACATGGCTCAAACGGCAGAACACATGCAGGGCTATGCTGATATGTTAGATGGCAAAAATACACGCGAAGCGGGGGTTGCTAAGCTCTACGAAGAACTTCGCGGATATGATTTTGCGGAAATAGATAAGATTTACGATGCGTTGCAAAAGGGTGAAGGGGGTAAAGTTTTCACGTCAAAGACCCATCAGGCAACGATAAAAAAAGGAAAATTATGCGTCACTTCGGTATTATAGGATTTCCATTATTGCACTCGTTCTCGGCGAAATATTTCTCCGAGAAATTTGAGCGAGAGCATATAGAGGCGGAGTATTCGTTGTACCCCGTACCGATTGGAAATTTGAAATTGGAGATTGGTCATTTGTTGGACTCACTGGACGGGTTCAATGTGACGATGCCTTACAAGCAGGAGATTATACCGTATCTGGACCGTTTGGACGAAACGGCCAAGGAAGTAGGAGCTGTGAATGTGGTCCATCGGCGCGTGGGTTATAACACGGACTGTTTGGGATTCATGGAATCGATCCAGCCTTTGTTGCGGAAAGAGGACAAGCTGGCTTTGGTTTTAGGAACCGGCGGTGCCTCGAAAGCCGTTTGTTACGGTTTGAAACAATTAGGGCTTACCCCTACCCTTGTCAGCCGAACACCGAAAGCAGGGATGTTAGGATATGAGGATTTGACAAAGGACGTGATGGCAGCACACACGGTGATTGTCAATTGTACGCCATTAGGCATGTTACCGGACGTGGACAGTTGTCCGCCGATCCCGTACGAGCGAGTAACGGCAGGGCATTTATTGTTTGACTGCGTGTACAACCCGGAAGAGACGCTGTTCTTGAAAAAAGGCAAAGCGCAGGGAGCAAGTATTCAGAACGGAATAGGAATGTTATACGGACAAGCAAAAGCAGCTTGGAAAATTTGGAATATATGAAAAGATTCTTTTTGTTGCTCATTGGAGCGATGATGATGAGTGCCGTTAGTGCACAGGTATTGGAACAAGGCGAAGCGGCATTGGTTTATTACAGTCCGAAGACCACTTTTAACTTGGAATTCACGTATATAGTGGAGACCCAGGAACGCGGTATCTACGCCGCGTATGCAGAAGATTTGTTGGGTGTGACGGACGTTGTAAAAGAGACAGCTACGCTTTGCACATTGAAGAATGTTCGCATCGGCGCGACAAGTTCAACGGATTATACGCGTCCGCATAAAGTGAGTTCGGAGAGCGGCATTCCGATGTTGTTGACAATCAACGACAAGGGTTTGTTGACGGGTTATAACGTACCGTTTGAGCCGAAGAAATCGGAATCGAAGAAAGAGGACGATCATAAATGCCACAAGCATCCTGCACCTAAATTACAGACGGCTCCGATACCGGAAGAAGTGCTGAAAGCTGCTAACCCGCTTGCGCAAGCCAATGAGGTTGCCAAGCAGATTTTCCATCTTCGCGAGACGCGTATGTACTTGTTGAGCGGCGAGGTAGAGCATGCCCCGGCAGACGGACGATCGATGGAGTTAGTGCTGGAGGAGTTAGCCGATCAGGAACGCGCCTTAACGGAGTTGTTTGTGGGCAAGAAACATATTCGCAAAGAGCATAAGCGTGTGCTAGTTGAGCCCTCCGATATCGATAAGTTGCTTTTCTTCAGCGACGAGAACGGTTTTACGGACGGCGATAATGTAGATGCCGATACGATTGTTGTTCACATGCTTTGTCAGCAGCAGACCATTCGTCACGCTAATCCGAAAGCGAAGAAAGCCGAGTTGTCGCAAATCGTATATAATATCCCGGGCAATTGTGCCGTGAGCGTGGTATATAAAGGCAGCACGTTGACCAGCCGCGAGTTGTCTGTTGCGCAGTTAGGCGTAGATGTAGCCCTGCCGAAGAGTTGGTTTACCGGCAAAGAGTTGCCGAAGATTGTATTTAGTGAGAAAACCGGAAATATCGTTTCTGTATCCAAATGAGAAAGTTTTTTTACATAGCATGCATGCTCTGTGCGGTAGGTATAGCGAACGCACAGGAATTGAAATGCACGGTCACGATTAACTCCGATGCGATCGAAGGCTCGAATAAACAGGTCTATGAGACGCTGAAAACGACCATCGAGGAGTACATGAACAGTAACCGCTGGACGAACATGACCTATGCCGAACAGGAACGCATTGAATGCAGTATGTTACTGATAGTGAAGTCGGCTGCGGACAACCTGTATTTATGCGAGATGACCTTGCAGAGCAAGCGACCTGTTTATGGCACGACGTACACTACTCCACTCTTGAATTTCGTGGACAGGAATTTCAATTTCACTTATCAGGAGTACGACCGTATCGAGTATCAGCAGCATACGTTCACAACGAACCTCACGGCGATGTTGGCGTATTACTGCTATCTGATCATCGGTCATGACCAGGACAGTTTTCAACGCTTAGGCGGTACACCTTATTTCCAAGCCTGCGAGCAGATCGTGACGGCTTGTCAGAGTGCGAGCATGGAAGGTACGGAGCAGAAAGGATGGTTAGCTTTTGACAGCAACCGCAACCGCTATGCGCTGATCAACAACCTCTTGGACGAGGCGTTTAAGAAATACCGCAATTATTACTACGAGTACCATCGTCTGGGGCTGGATGAGATGAGTGCTAACGTAACGAACGGCCGCGCACGCATCGCGGAGGGCATGCCCGTACTGAAAGAGGCCTATCGGGCTCGTCCGGCGACCTATGTGATCAATACTTTCCTGGACGCCAAGGCTGATGAGTTGGTAGATATCTTCAAGAAAGGAACGGATAAAGAGAAGAAGGCGGTGTATGATATCTTGATGGATATCGATGCCACAAGACAAAATACGTACGATCGCATTAACGAATGATGTGATCAGTTGAAAGTTTAAAGTTGAAAGTTTAAAGAAATGCTTAAGCATTTACACATACAGAACTACGCGCTGATCAAGCATCTGGATATAGATTTCGGAGCTGGTTTCTCGGTGTTGACCGGTGAGACCGGCGCCGGTAAGAGTATTATCCTGGGTGCGTTGGCCTTAGTGCTCGGTGCACGCGCTGACAGCAAAGCCATCACGGACGGCGAGGACAAGTGTATCATCGAGGCGGAATTTGATGAGGGTATCATTCGCCGCGAGTTGTACAGTAACGGCAAGAGCCGTTCGTTCGTGGATGACAGTGTGGTGACGCTACAGGAACTCAAAGTGCTGGCGAACAAGTTGATCGACATCCACTCGCAGCACGCGAACTTGCTGATCGAGAACGCCGATTTCCAGTTGGAGGTACTGGACGCGATCGCACAGAACGAGGCGCTTCAAGCAGATTACAGTACACATTACGAGGCATATATAACCGCGTTGGAGGCATTGCATAAGTTGCAGACCTTGGCCAAGAAGAGTCAGCAGGATGCCGATTATATTCAGTATCGATATCAGTTGTTGGACGAGGCGAATCTGCAGGAAGGCGAGTTGGAGGAGTTGGAGCAAGAGCAGTATCGTCTGAGTCATGCCGAAGAGATCCGTGCGGCTTTAGAGACGGCAGTTGCGGCATTGAGCGGTGAGCAAGGCAGTGCCATCGAAGCCTTGCGGGCATGCCGGTTGGACGAGGCAGCGCCGGAATTACAGGAGCGTTTGGACAGTGCGCGTATTGAGTTGCAGGACATCGCTCAAGAAGCGGAGCATATGGCGAATCGTCTGGAGATGGATCCACGACGTCTGGAATGGGTGGAAGAGCGCATCGGTGCATTGGAGGAGTTGAAGCATAAGTTCAGTGCAGAAACGATTGAGGAGTTGATTGCCATGCGTGATGAGTTGGCGGAACAGGTGAATCGCTTGGATAGTTTTGATTTTGATATCGAGCAAGCACAGAAAGAGGTAGAACTCAAGAAAACGGCATTGACCAAAGTAACCAAGGCACTGACAGAGAGCCGGAAGAAAGTGATTCCGCATATATGTGAGATGCTGGTGAGCGGGCTGACACGTTTGGGCGTCGCTCACGCCAAAGTGGAGATTCCTATGATGGCAACCGAGGACTTCACGCCGAAGGGTTGTGATGAGGTTCAGATGCTCTTTGCAGCGAACTTGAATCAAAGTCTGAGGAATGTGAGTGAAGTGGCGTCCGGTGGTGAGATCAGCCGGTTGATGCTGTGTGTGAAGGCGTTGATTGCCAGCACAAAGGGGCTGCCGACCATTATCTTCGATGAGATAGACACCGGTGTAAGCGGCGATATAGCCACCCAAATGGCGACTATCATGCGTGAGATGGCGACACATCGGCAGATTATTGCGATCACTCACTTGCCGCAGATTGCAGCGCTGGGAGAGACGCATTATAAGGTATATAAAGCCGATACGGCAACCCGCACAGAGACGCATATCAGTTTACTGAGTAAGGAAGAGCGGATTACAGAGATCGCTTCGATGGTAAGCGGTAAGAACGTGACAGAAGCAGCATTAAAGACAGCGAAAGAATTACTATGTTACCATTAGCAGAACGCATGCGTCCAAAGAGTTTGGACGAGTACATAGGTCAGAAACATCTGGTTGGACAAGGAGCGATCCTGAGGCAGATGATCGAGAGCGGTAATATCGCCAGTTTTATCTTGTGGGGTCCTCCGGGAGTCGGCAAAACGACGTTGGCGCGTATTATTGCCCATCAGTTGCAGCGACCGTTCTATACGCTGAGTGCGGTAACAAGTGGCGTGAAGGAAGTGAGGGATGTCATTGACAAAGCCAAACGAAACGCAAGTCTGAACAGCGGACTCTTTGCGCCGGCAGACAGCCGCAGTCCGATCCTGTTTATTGACGAGATCCATCGGTTCAGTAAGAGTCAGCAGGACAGTCTGCTCGGGGCAGTAGAGGAAGGAACGATCACGCTGATCGGTGCCACGACAGAGAACCCGTCTTTTGAAGTGATCACTCCCCTACTCAGCCGTTGTCAGGTCTATGTGCTGAAGAGTCTGGATAAGGACGATCTGATGGAACTGTTGAACCGCGTACTGACCAAAGATGAGTATATCAAGTCTCTCGGGCTGCAGATTAAAGATACAGAAGCGTTGCTAAGATACAGCGGCGGTGATGCCCGTAAGTTGCTCAATATCATTGAGTTAGTGAGCAACAGCGGGGCCAAAGTGATCGACAATGAGACGGTGACCAAGCAGTTGCAGCAGAATCCGGTGGCGTACGACAAAGACGGAGAGATGCACTACGATATCATCTCGGCATTTATCAAGTCCGTGCGCGGCAGTGATCCGCAAGCGGCGATCTATTGGTTGGCTCGGATGATAGAAGGCGGAGAAGATCCGAAGTTCATTGCTCGTCGGTTGGTGATTCTGGCCAGCGAAGATATCGGTTTGGCGAATCCGAATGCGATGCTGCTGGCGAACACATGCTTTGAGGTGGTGAATAAAATCGGTTGGCCGGAAGGACGTATTCCGCTTGCAGAAACCACTATTTATCTGGCGACCTGCAAGAAAGATAACTCGGCTTATCTGGCTATCGATGCCGCGCTGGAGAAAGTACGGGAGACAGGAAACCTTCCGGTGCCCTTGTATTTGCGCAATGCACCGACAAGTCTGATGAAGGAATTAGGTTATGCCGACGGCTATAAGTATCCGCACGATTATCCCGGGCATTGGGTAGAACAGCAGTACTTGCCGGATGAATTGAAGGGAACGGTATTTTGGAAGAAAGATTAGCGGATGGCAGGACTGTACGTACATATTCCGTTTTGCAAGAAGAGATGTCTCTATTGTGATTTCTTCTCCACTACCCTTTTGGAGCGCAGGAAGAAATATGTGGAAGCTGTTTTGAAAGAGATTGCTGAGCGAAAGAATGAAGTAGAAGAGATTAAGACGATATACCTCGGCGGAGGTACACCCAGCACATTAGATGCAGCGGATATACGACGGATTTTAGAGGCAGTTGGTACGGATAAGGCGGAAGAGATCACGATGGAACTGAATCCCGGCGATGCGACGCAGGAGTACTTGCAGGCAATCCGAAAAGCGGGTATTAACCGACTATCCATCGGGATACAAAGTTTTCAGGACGACCTGCTGCAATTGATCGGAAGACGACATAACGCAGCGCAAGCAATAGAGGCCGTGAAGATGGCACAAGAGGCGGGTTTTGACAATATTTCCATTGATTTGATGTATGCCCTGCCGACACAGAGCATGTCACAATGGAAAGTGGATATTGAGACAGCATTGGAGCTGAAGATACAGCATATATCGTGTTATGGGCTAATGTACGAAGAAGGGACTGTGCTGACGAAACGTGTAGAAGCCGGAGAGTTGACGGCGATCGATGAGGACGAAGAGAACGCGATGTACGACTATTTGTGCAAGCGCTTGAAGGAAGCCGGGTTTGTGCATTACGAGGTGAGTAATTTTGCCATCCCGGGCTACGAGGCGAAGCATAACAGCCGCTATTGGAACGGAACGCCGTATGTGGGAATCGGCGCTGGAGCACACAGTTATGTGGGGAATATAAGGAGTTGGAATAAAGATGATTTGGAAGCGTACTTGTCCGGCAAGGCGCAGCGTGAGCAAGAGGTATTGAGTGAGACCGATATCTACAATGAGCGTATTATGTTGGGGTTGAGGACGAATAAAGGGGTTGAGCGAAGCGCAATAAAAAAAGACGTCAAGGCGCATATAGAGGCCGGTTTATTGCGGGAGACAGAAGACGGGCATATTGTTGCCACGCAGCAAGGGCTGCATATATTAAACAGGATAATTGAAGATTTGATGATATGAACACAAAGAGTTGGTACAAACCATTTTTGATTTGGTTCTGGAGTATTTTCTTCGGAGGGTTATTGGTTGCTTTTCTCGTTATTTGGTTGATTACCAAAGGCGCGTTGGGATACCTACCCCCGTTGGAGGAGCTGCAGAATCCGAAAAACACGTTTGCCAGTGAGATCATCTCTGCCGACATGCAGTCGCTGGGACGATACTATCGCTATGAGAACCGTATCGGCGTAGATTATACGGATCTGTCTCCGAACGTTATTAACGCGCTGGTAGCCACGGAGGATGTTCGATTCTATGACCATACGGGCGTGGATTTCAAGTCTATGTTCCGTGCGATCTTAAAGTTAGGTCGTGCCGGCGGCGGTAGTACGTTGACCCAACAGTTAGCTAAGCAGTTATGGTCTCCGCGCGCGAACAATATACTCGAGCGCGCGATGCAGAAACCGATCGAATGGGTCATTGCGACCAAGTTAGAGCGGTTGTACAGCAAGGACGAAATCTTGCTGATGTATCTGAATCAGTTTGATTTTCTGTATAATGCCGTCGGAATCCAAACGGCATCACAGGTCTATTTCTCCACGACACCGAAAGACCTTAAGTTGGAAGAGGCTGCCATGTTAGTGGGTATGTGTAAGAACCCTTCGTTGTATAACCCCGTTCGTCATCCGGAGCGCGCCACCAACCGCCGCAACACGGTATTAGGGCAAATGGAGAAATACGGATATATCGACGAAGCGACTCATGATTCGATTGCGGCTCTACCGCTGGAACTGCACTACAGTTCGGTGGATCACAAGCAAGGTATCGCACCTTATCTGCGTGAGTACCTGCGCGTTGTGCTGACAGCCAAAGAGCCGATAGAGAGTGAGTATTCGGAGTGGAACAAACAGCAGTATCAATTGGATTTGTGGCAGTGGGAGAATAACCCGCTGTACGGTTTCTGCGAAAAGAATCGCAAAGCGGACGGCAGTAAGTACGACCTTTATCAGGACGGATTGAAGATCTACACAACGATTGACTCGCGTATGCAGCGCTATGCGGAAGAGGCTGTGAGCGAACATATGCAGGCACAACAGAAAGCATTCTTCCGCGAACTTAAGCGTAAAAAGAACGCGCCCTTCTCCAAACAGTTAACGCAGGAAGAAGTGGACGGTATCATGAACCGCTCCATGCGTCAGACCGATCGCTACCGGAATATGAAGCGTGCCGGTTACAGTCAGGACTCTATCAAGCTGGCGTTTATGACGCCTCGTGAGATGCAGGTCTTTGACTATGAAAAAGGAATGATTGACACAGTACTTAGTCCGTACGACTCGATCAAATGGCTCAAGAGTTATCTGCGGTGCGGTTTTATGTCGATGGATCCGCATACGGGACATGTGAAAGCGTACGTAGGTGGTCCTAATTTTGCACATTTCCAGTATGACATGGCAACAAAGGGCCGCCGACAAGTGGGTTCTACCGTTAAGCCCTACCTATATACCTTGGCCATGGACGAGGGTATGTGGCCGTGCGAGACATGGGTGTATGACTCGGTAGTCTTCATCCTGCCGGACGGAACACGATATGTACCACGTGACACGCACGACAAGTACCAAGGCGACACGGTAACATTGACCTGGGGACTGAAGGAATCGTCGAACTGGATGTCGGCTTATCTGATGTCGCTCTTTACCCCGGAACAACTCGTTAAGATGATGCGTTCATTCGGTATTCAAGGCCAACTCGATCCTGTAGTATCACTCTGTCTGGGTCCATGCGAGGTGAGTGTGGAAGAGATGGTGGATGCCTACACGACTTTTGCCAACAAAGGAATCCGTACCGAGCCGTTGTATGTCACCCGTATAGAGGATAATAACGGCAATGTGATCGGTTCATTCACGCCCAGAACGCACGAGATCATCAGTGAGACCACGGCCTATAAGATGATTTACATGCTTCGTCAAGTACTGGATCACGGTACAGGTGTCCGTACGCGCTTTAAATACGGTATTACTGCGCCTATGGGCGGTAAGACGGGTACGACGAACAATAACTCCGACGGTTGGTTCATGTGCTTTACTCCTTCGCTGGTCAGCGGAACGTGGGTTGGCGGCGAGGACCGTGGCATACATTTTGATAATATGGCAGAAGGACAAGGTGCGTCGATGGCGTTGCCTATCTGCGCGTTGTATATGCAGAAAGTGCTGGCTGATCCGGATTTGGGATATAGTCCGACCGAAGAGTTTGACGTACCGAAATGGTTCGATCCGAATGAAGGATGCCAATAAAGGTGAATAGTGAAGAGTAAAAAGTTAATAGTCCTCGCACTTTTGTCGTTGTTTTTGGTTCCGGCAGAAGCACAACTGAATACCGATCGTATTACTGCGATTGGTCGGAATGCCTTGTATTTTGAGGACTATGTGCTGTCTATTCAATATTTCAACCAGGTGATTCATCTGAAGCCATATTTAGCAGAGCCCTATTTTTATCGGGCGATTGCCAAGATTCAGTTGGAGGACTATCAAGGGGCTTTAAATGACTGTAATGCGGCCATAGAACGGAATCCTTTCTCGCCCGGTATCTATTATGCACGAGGCTATATTTACCGGCAAATGAACCGTTTAGAGGATGCAGAAGCAGATTATACAGAGGCTTTACGTTTCTCTCCCGAGAACCGCACCTATATGTTATTACGCGCGGATACGCGGGCGCAAAGGAAGCACTACGACGAGGCTTTGGAGGATATTGAACAGATGTTAAAACGAGAGCCGCAATCGGCTTCTGTTTGGTCAGAGAAAGGACATATCTGTTCGTTAAAGAAAGATACGTTCTGTGCGTTGGATGCTTTTGAAAAAGCGACTAAGTACGATAAGAACAACCCGGCAGCGTGGTCGGCTTTGGGTGTAACGAATCTGATGTTAGAGCGGGAAGATGAGGCGTATGTACAACTGACGCAAGCGATTAACTTGGGTTCCAAATGGGCAGGTGATTATATCAACCGCGGTATCATTCATTACCATCGGCATAATTATCGCGGTGCGCTGTCAGACTATGATCAAGCCGTGAAGATTGCGCCTCGGGATGCTGATTGTTATTATAACCGCGGCGTGATGCGTCAGGAAGTAGGCGATTATAACCACGCGTTGGAAGATTTGAATACAGCGATTAGTTTGGATGCGGAGCGCACAGAGATGCGTTATCAGCGCGGTTTGGTAGAGATGCAACTCAAACAATGGAAAGCTGTTGTAAGCGATATGGATGCCTTAATTGAACGTTATCCGTATTTCCTGCCAGCCTACTACCTTGCCGCACAAGCGAAGACAAAGTTAGGCGACAGTAAAGGGGCATATCAATACCGGCAACAAGCCTATGAGTTGGAACAACGCAAGGATGAGATACAAGCCCAGCAAGCAGCACAACCGAATACCGATTTGTTGATTGCGGATGCCCAGCCACAGAAGAAAGACCATCGTAAGGAGTTCTCTTCTTCTACGGCGCAGAATCAAACGGACATTCCGGAAGAGGAAGAGAAATACGAATCTCAGGCTCGAGGAAGTGTGCAGAAACGCAATCAGGACGTAGTGAATGAGCCGAATATAGTTCTCAACTATTATAGTCAGGATCTAAGTTTGCGACGTACGAACTACTACCATCCGTTAGTGGATAAGTTAAACAAGAGAGAGGCGCTCCCTGCGGCGTTGAAGTTCACTTGTCAGGAGTTGACGCTTTCCGCCGAGATGGTTGATTATCACTTTGCCAACATCAACCGTTTGACTCGGATGATGGACGAGGCACCTTCGGCGGAGTTGTACCTGGCACGCGCGATAGAGTTCGCTATTATCAAGGACTATGCGAGTGCCGTAGATGATTGCACAAAGGCGCTTGTGATAGCCAACCGGGAATTAGAGCCGATTATAGTCTTCTGCCGCGCCAACTGGCGCTATCGGATGGCAGACGGGGACTATGAATTGATCTTGCGCGACTATGACCAAGTACTGCGTATGCAACCTGATTTTGCTTTTGCGATGTATAACAAAGCCAACATCCTATGCGCCAAGAAGGAATACAATGATGCTATAACATATTATACCAAGGCGATCGCCCAAGATGGTGATTTTGCGGAAGCCTATTATAACAGAGGGTTGACGTATGTATATATCGGCGAGAATGAAAAGGGATTATCCGATTTGAGTAAGGCAGGAGAATTAGGTATTTATCAAGCGTATAATTTGATAACGAGATTTAAATGAAGTCGTTCAGATACATAGCAGTTGTTTGTCTTTTGTGCTTTGGATTTTGTTCCACCGAGGCGCAAGTTCTGTATGAGATCAGCGGAAACGGGGCGAGAAGCAAATCGTATGTTTTAGCCACGAATCGGTTGGTTGAGATGCAGTTTCTGGACACAATTCCGAATGTGTTTAAGTGCTTTGGGAAATGCCGTAAGGTAGTGACAGAATTTGCGATGCAGGACTATGAAGCTTTGGCTGCATTACGTCAGGCGGCCGTTCTGCCCGACTCAGTCAAATTGACTAATTTTTATAGCGAAAGCGAGTATGAGTATATAAACAATAGCCTTCGCATAAATTTAGGCATGGGTTTAGACCAGTTGTGTAGGATGAAACCGGCGTATCTGACGGAGATGTTTCGGACGGAATTGATGCGTCAATGGCTCGGGTATGATGAAGAGAAATCGATGGAGAATTTCTTTGAAGCCGTTGCTGTCGGACGCAATATGCCGGTTGTCGGGTTAGATAATGTGGGCGAGACAATGTATATGCTTTTTGACAGAGAACCGTTTCATTGGCAATGTAAGGAATTGTTGAAAGTGATCGAGTATCCGGAGAACGAAGTGAAGCAAGAACGAACGATTCGGGATATGTACCGAGACGGTCGTTTGGCAGATATCGCGTATCAGGTAGAGGGACCCAATAATACGACATCCATCTCATTTTCGGATTATAAAGTGTATGCACAACGTAATGTAGAATGGGCGAAACGGTTGAAACCCATACTGAGCGAAGGCGGGGCATTTATTACGCTAAACGCCATCTATCTGGGTGGAGAGAAGGGGTTGTTACAGCAGCTAAGGTCTATCGGATACCGTGTAAGGGCCGTAAACAGAGGCTTAAAGGTAGGTAAAGAACAAAACAACAACCAAACAATAACCAAATAATAACTAAAGAATAACTAAATAAGAACTAAAGAATAACTAAAAAAATATAGGTATGAAGAAGGTATTTTCTGTAATGATGGCGCTGATGCTGGCGCTGAGTATGAGCGCTGCAGAGCGCGGTAAGTTTATCCATGTTGACGGTTCTGTAAACAAGAATCTGAAGCCTCAGATTGCTTTCTGTCAGGAGCAGAAGGATGGCGCAGATGTGACGTTACTGATTGTAAAGACCGTAAACACGAATGATTTTAATGAATTTACGGACGCATCGCGTGTGCTTATTCGTTTTGCGGACGGAAAGGCTGTTCGTTTGAACCGTGCGGCAGGGAGCGAAGTAAAGAAGTACAAGAACACGGAGAAAGTCGGTCGTGCTACCATTACCAAGTATTGGACGGAGACGTCGTATGAGGTATTGCCGGAAGTGATCGAGAAACTGGAGGCAGGTATCGCTATTATCAAAGTGCGTGTGGTTTTCAAAGAGAATGAGGCCAAGGATTATGATATCTCTGAGGGTTATCAGGAGAAGATGTCCGCTGATTTGTTGAAATCGTATCAGGAGGCTACGCTTAAGAACCGTAAAGCAAACGCTGATTTGAGTGATGAGGATTTCTAAGTACAAGGTACTTATTCTATTCTGCGCCCTACTCTTTTGTTCTGTAGCACAAGCACAGATCGGCATGCGGGAGTTGGGTGATTCGTTGATGGTCTGGACGGGATTTTCGCGTGTCTGGTCTCCTTCGGTGCGCGTCAAACAGATGCGTATTAACGGTAATCAAGTGACGCTGAAGACCAATCTGACGCTTCGCGACGTTCGTTGGACACCGGAAAACGTAGCCGAGATTAAGCGAAAAGTGAGTCTTTGGACTTTGGGACATGAGAAAGGCAATGTGACTATCTACAGCGGTCAGACGGATATTGAGAGTTTGATCACGGAATGCGCAAAAGGCGGCTCCCGGGAGACTAAGTCTAAAGACTTAACAGAGCGCACTATTGTACTCTACCCGAGTCACGGCTTGTATTTCAACCGAGATCGCGACGAATGGATCTGGCAGCGAGCAACACTCTGGACAACCGTGGAAGATCTGTATAGCCAAGAGTATGTGCGTAATATTACCAAGATGCTGGAGAATGCGGGTGCCACCGTGTTGTCCCCACGTGCGGGATTGGATCAACAAGCTTTGGGTGCATCCGGTATGCCCCAATGGACAGAAGGGGCACGCTATTGGATGAAAAGTCAAGGTGCGGATTCCACGCTTTGGGATTTGTACGAGGGGAATGAGTATAAGGACGATATGAAATGTCGTGCGATGTGGGTAAATAGTTTGGAAGCGCCGGTTGATTTGTGTATCGCCTTCCATACGGACGGTCAAGACAGCGGGAATGACAGTACGATCATCGGCACGTTAGTCATCTATACCGCCAAAGACGATGATGGTCAAACGACCTTACGCGACGGCCGAGACCGAGAACGCGTCAACCGTAATTTGGCGGATTATATCCAAACGCAAGTGACGGAAGATATGCGTGTGATTGCTCCGGAATGGACAAGACGTCAGTTGAAAGAAGCGAATTACTGCGAGACACGTGTGCCGGTCGTTCCGAGTATCATCCTGGAGTTGCTGAGTCATAAAAACATGGCAGATATGCGGTATGGTCTGGATCCGCAATTCCGTTTCACAGCGGCTCGTGCGGTGTATAAGGGCATATTGCGTTATCTGAACGGCCGCGATGTAACGGTACAACCGCTGCCGGTTCAGCAGTTGGCGATCGATCAAAGCGGTTTGTTGCGCTGGGAAGCCCGGACGGACAGTTTAGAGCCAAGCGCAAAAGCCTCCTATTATATGGTTTATGTGCAAGCCAATGACGGAGAATGGGACATTCAGCAGGTGGAAGGATCGACACAACTGCAGTTGGAACTCCAGCGCGGCGTTCAATACAACTACTATGTCGTTGCCGGCAATGAAGGAGGTTTGAGTTTGCCGAGTCCGATGATCAGCGCCTATCTGAGTGAACAAGAGGATGCTCCGACGGCTTTGATCATCGATGGCTTTGATGACACGTACGGTGTGGAATGGTTTGCCGACTCCACGTTCGCCGGCATTGTGCCGGGCAGTTATGCCTGTGAGGACGGGTTCAGTTGCGCCTATATAGGTCAACAATGGGATTACCGACGTGCTAACGAATGGAAGAATGACGACAACTGCGGATGGGGTGCATGCTACAGAGACCATGCTGGACAGATCACTGTCGGCAACACGCATAACTGGTCCGTACAGCACGGACAAGCGTTGTATAAGATGCAAATCAGTTATGTGAGTGCGACCGAGCAAATGGCGCAGATTGACAGCACCTATGCGATCGTAGACGTGGTTTGCGGAAGACAGCGAGAGCCGCTACGAGACAAGACACGGGAACAAATCAGTGCATATGTTCGTCATGGCGGACGTGTGCTGATGAGTAGCGATCATGTGAGTAAGATCGATCCAAAGTGGTTGAGCAACACCATGCATGCGAGTTATTATGCAGCACAAGCAACCCGTAACGGACGTATAGCTGCCTCCTGGCGCCGCATCTATCATTTGGTTTTGGAGCCGAATGAGGTGCAGATTTTCACGTGTTGTCCGGAAGGCATACAGGCAGAAAAGAATGCTATCCGCATGGCAACCTATGAGGATATGCGCTGTCCTGCAGCGGTGGGTTATGAGCATAGAACGTTGCTTTACGGTTTTCCATTGGAGGCTGTACAAGAGTTTGATAAGATATATCGGCATTCTATTGAATGGCTGTTAGAAAGATAAGATCATGGGCAAGAAGAAAAATTTACCAATTATTGAGAACGTAGAGATCACCGGCGTGGCAGCTGAGGGCAAAGCGTTGGTACGTATAGACGGCCTCGTTTGTTTCGTGCCGAATTGTGTTCCGGGCGATGTGGTGGATATGCAGGTCACCAAGAAGAAACACTCGTTCATGGAGGCAAAAGTGCTGCGCGTGGTGAAGCCAAGTGAAGTACGATGCGAGGCAAGGTGCAAACATTTCGGCGTTTGCGGCGGTTGCAAATGGCAGATTCTGCCGTACGAGGCACAGTTACAATACAAGCAACAACAGATTGTGGATAATCTGACCCGCATCGGGAAGATCGAGTTGCCGGAGATTAGTCCGATTTTGGGCAGTAAGCATGTATATGAATACCGCAATAAGTTGGAGTTCACTTGTGCTGATCGCAAATGGTTTCCATGGGAGGTTATTGAGGCAGCCGGCGGATTAGATAAAGTAGATAGTTCGTACGGACTCGGCTTCCATATTCCGAATTGTTTTGATAAGGTTTTGGACATCGAGGAATGCCATTTGATGCCGGAAATCAATAACCGGATCCGCAACGGCGTACGCGAGTACGCTCGCACGCACGGGCTTACGTTTTATAATGAACACACGCACGAAGGGCAAGTAAGGACGCTGATACTGAGGAATAATCACAAAGGCGAATTGATGCTCGTAGTAAGTTTTGGAGAACCGGTTACAGATGCGTGTATGGGATTGTTGGAATGGTTGCATCAAGAATTTCCGGAGATTATCGCCCTACTCTACGTGGAGAATCTGAAGTTCAACGACACGATCGGCGATCTGGATGTGAAGGTATATTATGGTCAAGACCACATTATGGAAGAGATGGAAGGCTTGCAGTTTAAAGTGGGACCGAAGTCGTTCTATCAGACCAACACGGAGCAGGCTTATGAGTTGTATAAAGTAGCGCGTGAGTTTGCCGGATTGACCGGCGATGAGTTGGTTTATGACTTGTATACAGGCACCGGAACGATTGCCAATTTTGTATCGAGAAAGGCCAAACAAGTAATCGGTATTGAGTATGTGCCCGAGGCCATTGAGGATGCAAAAGTCAATTCAAAGATTAATAATATCGAGAATACGCTCTTCTTCGCAGGAGACATGAAGGATATTTTGAATGATGATTTTGTGGCGCAGTATGGTCGTCCGGATGTTATTATTACGGATCCTCCGCGTGCCGGAATGCACGAAGATGTAGTGAATGTGATCTTGAATGCCGCGCCGAAACGGATCGTGTATGTTAGTTGTAATCCAGCTACACAGGCACGGGACTTGGCGTTGTTGGATGCCAAGTATAAAGTGACCAAGGTGCAACCGGTAGATATGTTCCCGCACACCCAACACGTAGAAAATGTGGTACAATTATGCTTGCGCTGATCTTCCTTTTTGCCTATTTTGTTTCGTTCACGGACAAACCGGAAAAGACAACTCCGCAGTTGTCTGATCGCGCCGTGGAGCAGCGACAGAAATGGGGCATTGAGACAGACGAGTTGGATTATCCGGTTAGTTCGATGTATATCGACAGTTTGCGTCGGATGGGTGTGATGATCTACCATCAGAGTCGTTGGTTCAACGGCGTGACGTGTGAGATGGACGAAGTGAAAGCGGCAAAAGTACAAGCTTTGTCGTTTGTTACCGATGTAGAGATGACGCGAGATGACAGTGCGCCTATTTATGGTCTGAGCAAACGCCTGATGCCTGCGGCATCTACCTTAGCGGAAATACAGACGTCGAATATTACAGACGGGCAACTCCAACTATACAATCTCCCCCCCTTACACCAAGCGGGATTTAAAGGACAAGGCATCCTAATGACCGTTTGCGACGGAGGTTTTCTGAATGCCAATACGATGCCTTGTTTTCGGCAAACGCAAGAGTTAGGGCATTTCGATTTTACGGACGACACGGATGATTTCTACGGTGAGACCGGCGATCACGGTACGAAATGCTTGAGTACGATCTCTGCACTTACAGATGAGTATAACAGCGCAGCACCGCAGGCGAACTACTACCTCATGCGGTCGGAGGAGGTAGAGAACCATCGTGAGAGTCCGAAAGAGATGGATAATCTGGTGGTGGCGCTTGAGAAAGCCGATTCGTTGGGTGTGAATGTGTTCTCGGTGTCGTTGGGCTATGCGCGCTTTGACAACGATGCCTGGACACTGGATAAGACGACCGATCTGGATGGCAAGACCACGCGCGCGAGCCGTGCGGCTACTATCGCAGCGCGGAAAGGCATGCTGGTCTGCGTAGCGGCAGGTAACGAGGGTGATAAAGAGTGGCACACGATCAGTGCGCCGGCAGACGCGGACAGTGTGCTCACCGTAGGTGCGGTGGACGTGGAAGGTGCAATCGGAGCTTTCTCCAGTTATGGTCCATCCTCGGACGGACGTATCAAACCGGACGTGTGTGCGGTAGGGGTACAGGCATCGGTTATGTCGCCTTATGGTTTTCCCTGTTACTCCAACGGCACCAGTTTTGCGACGCCGCTGTTGGCCGGTCTTGCGGCCGCTTTATGGTCAGCTCTGCCGGAAGAGAACGCGATGCAGATCCGTGAACGTATTATCCGCTCATCAGATCGCTACACCCATCCCAGCTCCGATCGCTACGGTTATGGTATTCCCAATGCATGGAAAGCTTATACGATGCCGACTCCGATGGAGAGTGTGGAGAATGTTCAAACAGAAGATACAGAAAAACCTCGTAAGGTTATACGAGGCGAGCAAGTGCTGATCATTCGTCACGGGCATATCTATAATTTAGCCGGTCAACGTGTTGAGTAGGCACAAAAAAGGCAGGCTAACTACATCGCACCGCTACAACCTCCTACCCTTGCTACGGTCAAGTCCTGGGGGAGTTTAGAGGGAGCTGGTCGTATAGCACCTGCCTATAGCTCTCAAAAACGGCTGCAAAATTACTGCTTTTTTTTGACATATGCAAATAAATCGCAAAAAAAATGCTTCAAGACTTCATTATAGGACGTATTAAGGCGGAATTACCGTTTGAACCAAACGAGGAAAAGACCGGGTTATTTCAAGCGCTCGGTGCCTTTTTGGTGTCCCGCGATGAGCGAAAAGCGTTTATTTTGCGAGGATACGCGGGTACAGGTAAGACGAGTGTGATGAGTGCGTTGGTACGGGCATTAAAGAAACTCAAGCAACCATGCGTGCTGTTGGCTTCCACCGGGCGTGCAGCGAAGGTATTGAGTAAGTATTCGGGAGAACAGGCCTATACAATTCATAAGAAGATATACCGGCAGAATCAGTTGGGTAGCGAAGCCTTCTCGCTGAGCGACAATTTGCATAAAAACACGCTTTTTATCGTTGATGAGGCCTCGATGTTAAGCGGCAATCGGGATAATGCCACTTTTGGAAGCGGTTGCCTGCTGGACGATTTGGTTCGGTATGTGTATAACGGTCAAGGATGCTGCTTGCTATTGGTTGGCGATGATGCGCAATTACCACCGGTAGGAAGCTCGCAGAGTCCAGCCTTGGATGCCGCCTATATGCTGCATAGTTACGGATTAGCAGTTAGCGAGTTTCGATTAGCGGTAGTTGCGCGACAGGCCTTGGACAGCGGCATATTGAGTGAGGCTACACAGATACGGGAAGAAGGAATGTGTCAAGTGACGCCCAATGGACGCGATGTAATCAAAGTGCCTGGTGAAGAGGTGATTGAGTACTTGGAGAATAGTTGGCGTGAAGTAGGCGCAGAAGAGACACTTATTATCACACGGAGCAATAAGATGACGAATCTGTATAACGGGGGTGTGCGAGCGCGTGTGCTGTATAAGGAAGAGGATGTGTCGAACGGCGATCGGCTGATGGTAACCAAGAACAACTATTTCTGGGCTCAGGAGTACGAGGATTTGGAGTTTATAGCTAACGGCGATATGTTTGAGATCGTGCGGCTATATAACCGCCATGAACTATACGGATTTGAGTTTGCGAGGGCTTCGTTGCGATCGATTGATTACAACTGGGAGATTGATGCACTTATCTGGATAGATACGTTAAAGACGGACAATCCGGAGGCTAATTATACGATGCAGAAAGAACTCTTTGCGCGCATTGCAGAGGATTATCCGGAGATACGGAATAAGAAAGAGTTGATCAAGAAAATTTATGACTCACCTTATTACAATGCGTTACAGGTGCGGTTTGCATACTGCGTGACGTGTCACAAAGCGCAAGGCGGACAGTGGAAACACGTGTATATCGATAAGGGATTCACGGATGAAGGCGTGAAGGAATTGGTAGCGGAAGAGAAGCGGGAGTATCTTCGATGGTTGTACACGGCTGTGACACGAGCAACAGAGAAAATCTATATATTGCGATAATTTTCAAGAAAAATTCTAAAATGTTTGCATATGTAGATTTTTTTTTGTAATTTTGCACGCAAAAATTAATCGCAGATTAATAATCGTGCCTCGCAGAGGCTAAGAAATTGTGGACATAACAAACAAACTATATTTATTCATTATGAAATGTAAACATCTCTATGCATTGATTGCAATTACGGCAGGTTGTATGTTGGCCGGATGTCATTCTGACGTTGACTTGGGTAACATCGACAAGAAAGCCGAAGTAGAAATGGGCTTAGTATTGCCTATTGGAAACATACACATGAAGATCGGTGATTTCATCGGTGACGGAAAAGTAGATCACTTGTTCGTTGAGAACGGTGTCTTTGTGCTCAAGTTGGACACCCCTATTACTCGTAACTATAGTAAGTTTGAGTTGAAGAAGTATATTCCGGATGTAAAAATGCCGTTGCTCGATGTGTATGCAGCATTAAATTATGCGCCTGCCCCCGATGGTAACAAATACATTCCCGGTACAGGCACGGATATCACCATTCCCTTCCCGTTGACTTTGAAGTTGGACGGTATTAACCACCCTGACTCTATCGGGAAACAGCGTTTGGACAGTGCGATGATTGACTCGGCAAGTTTCGTATCAACCATCAGCATTCAAAATGGGATGACCTTGGATTGGAATTATGTTCAACGTATCGTGCTTAACTTAGGCGACCGCGTTCATCCGATGGATGGTTCGACGTCTATGCTCGTCTATGAAAAAGGGAATCCCGCCTTTGCACAATATACAGCCTTTGGTGATTCCATCGATACCCGTTTGAGAGATTTCAGCATTGTGCTGATGAAGAACCTTCATCCGGCTTCTTTGATTGAGTACCTGACCAATGTAGTGGACAGTGTAAAATTTACCGTAGATTTTACGGTGAATATCCCAGTAGGAGAAAGTGTAAAAGTACCAGAAGGTTCCGGTTTCAATTATAACATGAAAGTGCAATTCCTGGATTACAAAGCTATCTGGGGTATGTTTGAACCTTCGGGTGAGATGCACGATGAGAACACGGTTGACATATCAAAGGGTTGGAACGAGATGGAGTTCCTCACTCGCGCAAGTTTGCCTTTCTCAGAACCGAGAGTTGACATTGACATCACGACAAAAATCGCAGGTGCGCTGCGTATTCGCGATGCATACCTCTTTACCATCAACAGTAAAGACGAGCGTGCAGACGCAGCATTCGGTCCGAATGAATTGAAGACTAAGACGATTAACTTTGAGGACGACGAATACCTCCCGTTGAGTAGTGCGATTGGCGATTCAACGACTAATATGTGGGTTCATTTTGACAAGACTCCTGAAGGCGGACGTCTCAATCGCTTGTTCAAAGGCGTTCCAAAGCAACTGGGTTATCGCTTCAACGTTGAGTTTAATGCTCAAACGACTCCGCAGATCCGTGTCATTCCGGATATGACCGTACGCGTAAACACGCACACTACATTGCCGTTGATCTTCGACGAGGGAATGCACCTGGATTATACGGACACCCTTCGTGAGGTTAATCTGAGCCAATACAGCATCGACTCATTGACAAAAAAGAACGATATCATCGACACGATGAAGACGACGAATGTTACTCTCTTTATGACAGCATACAACACGATTCCGCTGGATATCCGTGCCGTCTTCCGCTGTCTGGATGAGAAGGGCGATACGATCATGAATCCGGAAGATCCGAGTAAGCCGCTGACACTCTTTGCAGAGGACTCGCTTACGTTCGTTGCTCCGCAATATGAATATATCGGCGGTAGCTGGCAACGCACAAGTGACGGAAAGACTGTATTCTCTGTCCTGTTGACCAAAGACAAGTTGAACATGCTGCCCAAAATAAAGAACATTGTTTATACGGCACAATTGGAAAACAGAACGCTTCAGGATGAGTACGATACTAAGCAGGGCTTTACGGCCAAGATAACCGAAGACACTGGACTCACGCTGAAGATCGGACTTACAGCGCAAGCAGATATTGTATTAAATTTAAATAAATAAGGAGGGCTGAATTATGACAACGAAACGTTTTATTCTCGCAGCCCTCGTGGCGATGCTAACCATTAGTGCAAGTGCACAGCAAGTAACCACACTCTACTTCTTGGAGAACGCGCCGATGCGTCACACGATCAACCCGGCGTTCCAACCAGTGAGTCAAGGTTTTATCAACTTTACTCCACTTGGATGGTCGCAGTTTGGGATCGGTGACAACTCGCTGACAATGAGTGACATCTTCTTCATTGACCCTGCTACCGGCAATACGATCACTCCACTTCACCCGAATGCGGACAAGAGTAAGTTCTTGAAGCAGTTGCGTAGTATGACTTATCTCAACGGCGACGTGACGATTGGTTTCTTGAACATGGGTTTCCGTATCAAAGATAACGGGTACTTAACGATTGGTATCAATGAGCGCATCGAAATGGGAACGACCGTGCCAAAGTCTATCTTTGAATTTGCTTTAGGCGGCGGTATGAAGAACTTGAGCAACGGTGCTCAAAACATCGTAGGTCTTTCGGGTTTAGGAGCCGGCGCCTCTATATACACCGAAATTGAAGGCGGATACAGCCATAAGATCAACGACCAATGGACAGTCGGTGGTAAGTTAAAAGTGCTATTGGGAACGGCTTATGTCGGTCTTAACAACAAGCAACTCAACCTGTATGCCGATACGGAATGGTGGAAGATTGGTGGTACGATGCAACTTGATGTAGCGGGTCCGATTAACGGTGATTATCTGGCTCAATACGTAGGAGGCAAGACCGGAAAAGAGATATATGACGGTATCAGCGGCAAAGATCCAAGTGCTGAGAAACTCGATATCGACAAGCTGATCGATTACAAGACTGATGGCAAGGTAGATACCAAGAAACTGATGAAGATGGCCGTTCCTTCGGGCTACGGTGCTGCTATTGACCTCGGTTTTACCTGGAAGCCGATTGAGCAACTGCAAGTTAGTGCAGCTATTACCGATCTTGGTTTCATCTATTGGACGAAAGCTACCCGTTTCGAGTGTACGTTGGATAGTTCTCAGGTGAAGTTTGAAGGAGCCGGAAATATCGAATACAGCAAGTATAAGGATGAGAACGGTAATTTCAACACCCAGATGTTGATGGACACCGTAACGAACAACCTGATCAATATGTTAAACGGTGTTCGTTTCGGAGATGGCCAGAAAAAAGGCTTTGCTCGCATGACATCAGCCCGTCTGAACATTGGTCTGGATGCTAACTTCTGGGACAATCGCGTTGGTATCGGTGTCGTTTCTGCGACTCGTCTGTACAATGCGCGTTTGTACGAAGAAGTTACGTTCGGTGCGGCATTCCGTCCGGTCAACTGGTTTAATATTGCCGTGAGCTACTCGTTGATGAACAACGGCAAGTACAGCAATATTGGCGCCGGTATCGGATTTATGCCGTACGACGGAATCAACCTTACGCTTGCTATGGATTATATCCCGACGAGTTATGCTAAATTGCCGAACAGCGACAAGTATGTGCTGCCCTATAAGGCAAAGATGGTTAATCTCGCGCTCGGTTTCTCCATTTGCTGGGGGTCCAACCGCAAGGATAAAGATAAAGACGGCGTGTGGGACAAACTCGATATGTGTCCGGATACGCCGCGTGGTGTACAAGTGGACGAGAACGGTTGTCCGTTGGACGAGGATCACGATGGTGTACCTGATTACTTAGACCACTGTCTGGGAACGCCGGCAGCCGCAATCGGTTTCGTGGATAGCGTTGGCTGTGCATTAGATACCGACGGTGATGGTGTTGAGGACTACAAGGATCGTTGTCCGAACACTCCGGAGGCCGCACGCGGTATGGTGGATAGCGTAGGTTGTCCGATGGATACCGATGGTGACGGTGTAGCTGATTATCTGGATGAGTGTCCGGGTACGCCGAAAGAGGCATATGGCAAAGTTGATGCCAAGGGTTGTCCGATGGATACCGATGGTGACGGCGTAGCTGATTATCTGGATGAGTGTCCGGGTACGCCGAAAGAGGCTCATGGCAAAGTCGATGCCAAGGGTTGTCCGATCGATAGTGACGGCGACGGCGTAGCTGACTATATGGACGAGTGTCCTAACACGCCGAAAGCAGCATGGGGTCATGTAGACGCTAAGGGCTGTGAGCTGGATAGTGATGCAGATGGAGTACCTGACTATAAAGACGAGTGTCCGACTGTACCTGGTTTGAAAGAGAATAAGGGTTGTCCGGAACTGAAACGTGAGGTTCGTCAATTGCTCCAAAAAGCAATGCAAGGTATCGAGTTTGAGACCGGCAAGGCAACTATCAAAAAGAAATCCTACCCGCTCCTCGACCAGATTGCTAATATCTTCATTGAGAACAGCAATTATATCATTGAGGTTCAGGGTCACACGGATAACACCGGTAATGCAGAGGCGAACAAGAACCTGTCTGAAAAACGTGCTCAGGCCGTAATGGATTATATGATCAAGAAGGGTGTTGACTTCCAACGCATGACGGCTGTCGGATACGGTCAAGATCAACCGATTGCTGATAACAACACCAAGACCGGTCGTGCAAAGAACCGCCGCGTTGAGTTCAAGATCAGTTTCGAGGAAGTACATATTGAGACCGTCCTCGACCACGCTGATCCCCAACCGGTAGAAGATGCTCCCGATAAAGAAAATAACAATTAAAACAACATATTACAATGGGAAGAGCGTTTGAATATCGCAAAGCGACAAAACTGAAAAGATGGGGACATATGTCCCGCACATTTACCAAATTAGGTAAGGAAATCACTATTGCTGCCCGCGAGGGTGGACCGGATCCGGACTCTAACCCGCGTCTGCGCGCCTTGATTCAACAATGCAAGCGCGAGAACATGCCGAAGGATAACATCGATCGTGCCATCAAGAAAGCGACCGATAAGTCATCGGAGGGTTATAAGGAGATCAACTACGAAGGATACGGTCCGCACGGTATTGCTATCTTCGTGGAGACCGCTACCGACAACCACATGCGTACAGTAGCCAATATCCGCTCCTACTTCACCAAGTTCGGCGGAACACTCGGCACACAGGGTTCGTTGCAGTTCCTCTTCGATCGTAAAGCATGCTTTACTGTGACGATGAAGGACGGCATCGATCTGGATGAGTTGGAGTTGGAGTTGATTGACTTCGGCGTAGAAGAACTTGGCGTGGACGAAGAAGAGAACACGATCGTTATCTACTCGGATTTCGATGCAGCTGTCTCGATGCAGAAATACCTTGAGGACAACGGCTTCGAGATTCAATCCATGGAGTTTGTTCGTATCCCGAACGATACCAAGGAACTGACAGACGAGCAACGCGAGTCCGTACAGAAACTCATCGACAAGATCGAGGAAGACGAGGACGTTCAGAACGTATTCACCAACATGGCAGAATAATGATTATTTCTGAATATTTTAAACTAACAGAACGTCAGGCTGAGCAGTTTGCTCAGCTTGACGCACTTTATCGCGATTGGAACAGCAAGATCAACGTCATTTCGCGTAAGGACATAGACAATCTGTACGAACACCATGTGCTGCACTCCTTAGCGATTGCTAAGTTACTGCCTTTTCAGCCGGGTACAACTATTATGGATGTCGGTACAGGAGGCGGTTTTCCGGGTATCCCGTTGGCGATTCTGTTTCCGGAATGTCAGTTCCTATTGATTGATTCGATCGGCAAGAAGATCAAGGTTGCAACAGAAGTGGCAAAGGCGTTAGGGTTGACCAATGTGGTATGCAAACAAGAACGCGTAGAAGAAGAGAAGCAGAAGTTCGATTTTGTCGTTTCTCGTGCTGTGATGCCCCTACCCGATTTGGTCAAGTTAGTGCAGAAAAACATCTCCAACAAGCATCGCAATGCCGTACCAAACGGATTGGTCGTACTCAAAGGCGGGGATTTACAGGCAGAGATTGCTCCGTACATAAAAACTGCAGAGGTTACCCCCTGCAGCAATTGGTTTAAAGGCGAGTGGTTCGAGACCAAACAGGTTATTTACCTGCCTCTATAAGTTGCCCATGAAGGGTGTATGTTTTTGCTCCGCGTTGGATATAAATCTGTCCGTCGCGGAGTATTTTAGTGGTGATTGGTTGTTGGTAATTGGTTATTTCAACTCCCTGCGGTTCTTGGTAGCCATCGTCCATGGGAGCTTTATGAGTCATGGCGTAGTGCAGATACATCTCGAGCATGGTATAACCGCTCGCATGGCGGACGTTGTTATCCGGTGTATTCGGGTCACAGCCATTGGCGATTTCCCAAGTGTCCGGCATGCCATCGAGGTCGGTGTCTTGCAAAGGTGCTACAACGGTATAGTCATAGAAACCTTCCGCATCAGCGGGTGTATCGATGATACCCTTCTTTTTGCTTTTGCTCCCCGAATAGGTGTAGGTGTTATCGCGCGTCTCTGCAATGATACGTTTCTCCACGTGGTCACGGGGGAAAGCCCCAACGGTGTCTAAGACATTCTGCCGCGCTTGTTCTGCCGTCTCAAAAGACTCTACGGCATAAGCGTACATCTCAAAATCATACAAACCCGAGAACTCCGTTGAGTCGGCGTTACAGTCCCAATAAGGCGTCTTCGTGCGGATAAGCGTGTCTACGCGTGCTTGCTCTTCGGTATAAGTCTTGATCGTTACCGCACTCCAGTTATTGGCTGTTGCATTGGGTTCTCCTTCATAAATATTGCCATTAACGTACCATTGGCTCGGTCCCTTACTTGGATCTCCATCCTTTCGTTTCTCATCTGCCACGAAGAAAAGACGTGTGTTCGTTGTATTCGGTCCTTTGATATAGTAGTTATTGACAAAATTCACCTCATGCCCGGAGTTCTTGCCGTTATAATACTTGTCATCGCAGGTATTCTCACCTCCGTGACAACCGCTACTACCACCGTAGTAATTGAAATTCACATTGTTGATATAGTCCAAATACACCACGCGATCATTATTACGTGCACCGTTAAAACGGCATGAACGGCCGTTATTATGGGCTAACAAGTTATGATGATAGGAAGCAGGCGAACCTCCCCACTGGCAGCCGTATCCGCGCGCGCCCTTGGGGTGACCGGAATTATATAATCCCTCGTGTACCAGGCAGTATTGTACTGTAAAGAAATGCCCGTCGAACGTGTTGATGTTCTCTTCTGCCGACCAACCAAAATCGCAGTGGTCGATGATGAAATTACTACTATTCTCCGCTCCGAACGCGTTCTCTTTGCAAAAGTCTCCGCCGGCCGTCTCATTTCCTACGCGGAAGCGTATATTACGAATAATAAAATTCTCTGAACCGCCACAATTAACCTTATTGTGCGTGATGACAATTCCCACTCCCGGCGCTGTTTGACCAGCTATCGTGTAGTTCTTGCGGTTGATACGCAGATCCTTGACGAGCCGTATCTCACCTGTTACGGCAAAGCATACTGTAAGCGGTTCGTTCGGATACTGTTTCATAGCCCAACGGAGCGTTCCTTCGGTATCACCATTGGCATCATCTGCCAGACTAGTGACATAAACCACCTTACCTCCGCGACCACCGGAAGTGTACTTACCGAATCCTTCTGCGCCCGGGAAGGCAAGAAGGGTGTCCGGCAACACAGCCGCTGATGCAATTACTGAACAGAGGCAGAGAGTTGCTGCCACAAAGAATCGTTTGGAACGGGAGCTGTAATACATATATTTTCTTTACTTACAGGGTGAATAAATTCTATTTTTCGTGCGTGCAGGCATATGCCTCCATCGGGATTGGAGCGTTTGGATCCATATTTCAGATCGCCCTTCACGGGACAGCCGATTGCAGCCAATTGACAGCGTATCTGATGATGACGTCCGGTCTCCAGATTAACCTCTAAAAGCGTGTAGTTTTCGCCGCGAACTAAGGTTTTATATTCCAAAATGGCCTGCTTCGCATTATTTGCGTGCGGTTTGGCAATATAGCTTTTGTTCTGTGTCTCGTTACGAATCAGCCTGTTTTCGAGTCGTGCTTCGGGTTGTTTAGGGCAGCCTTGTACGATAGCCCAATAGGTCTTTTTGATCTGCTCATGGGACTTAAACATCTCATTGAGACGGGTGAGGGCTTTGCTGGTTCGAGCAAAGAGCACTACCCCGCTCGTAGGACGATCCAAACGATGAGTTACGCCAAGAAAGACCTCGCCGGGTTTGTTGTACTTTTCTTTGATATAGGCCTTGACGATTTCCGAAAGGGGCGTGTCTCCGGTCTTATCGCCCTGCACGATCTCGTTGCAGGTCTTGTTGACGGCAATAATATGATTATCTTCGTATAAAACCGTCATAACCCTCTTTGGCGGATAGCTTCATAAATGAATACACCGGCTGCCACAGAAACATTGAGTGACTCGATCGTGCCGGTCATCGGCAAACGCACCTTATCCGTACAGAGTTTGAGGTTCTCTTCGTAGATACCCTTCTCTTCGGACCCCATGACGATACAAGTCGGCACGGTCATATCGACTTCCGTGTAGTTCCGATCGGTGTGTTCGGTAGCTGCTACGATGCTTAAACCGCTGTCACGGAGATAGGTCAATGCGTTCTGCAAGTTCTCCACCTTGCAAATAGGCAGGGAATGTAACGCACCCGCAGAGGCTTTGACGGCATCGCCGTTGATAGCTGCACTACCGCGCGTACCTATAATAAGCGCGTGTACACCTGCGCACACGCAGGTACGTGCGATCGCACCGAAATTGCGTACGTCTGTTACACCATCCAGCATCATCAGTAACGGCGTCTTACCTTCGTCATACAGGCTCTGCACCAAACTATCCAACGGTGTGAACTCTATCGGGCTAAGGAATGCGATCACACCTTGATGATTCTTATCGGTGAACTGATTGAGTTTCTCCAACGGCACACGTTGGATCTGCGTTCCGGTGCCTTCCAACTTCAACAATAACTCTCTGCCGATAGCAGAGGACATATCGCGACGAATCAGTACTTTATCAAGCACTTTGCCGGCATCGATGGCTTCCATCACCGCACGGATACCGAAGATCATCTCTTTCTCCGGCGGACGCTTCGTGTCGTAGGATTTGTGATTTGTGATTTTTGATTGGTGATTTATCATAAATTTAGTATTTTAGCCAATTGATAAATTCGAGCGGGTCGGTGGTAAAGGCAATCGGCTCCGCTACTTGGTGTCCATAGGCATCGAGTTGGACGTAGAACGGTTGGGCGTTCGCGCCATACAACTCGCGCTGGATCTTACTGTTCTTATCGCCTATTCCGTCGCGCTTGTCATCCACAAACAGTTCGATGAAGACGTAGTTTTGCAAGCGGGTCTTCACGCTATCGTCATCCAGCACGTACGCTTCCATCTTACGGCAGTTCACACAGCCATATCCGGTGAAGTCGATGATGACGGGTTTACCGGTCTGACGAGCATAAGCAAGGCCTTCGTCGTAATCATTGAATACCTCGCGACCTTCGATCTCCATCGGAGGTGCAAAAGCAGCAATCGCTTTCACAGGTGCACCCCAGAGTCCCGGAACAAGGTATATTGCAAAAGCAAACGAAGCCACCGCAATCGTCTTCCCTACCCAACTCTTACGAATCAGATAGATACCGATGCCTGCGAAACATGCAATCCAGATAGCGATGAACAGCCAACGAGGCAGGATGCCCCATCCGTACGCCATGTCGGCGACAGAGAGGAATTTGAGGGATAGAGCCAGTTCGAGGAAAGCAAGCGTCACTTTGAAGGAGGTCATCCAATCACCCGATTTGGGTGCACTCTTCATCCATTCGGGGAACATTGCAAAGAGCGAGAATGGCAAGGCCAAAGCAATCGCAAAGCCCAACATACCCATCGTGGGTGCCAAGAGCGATTTGCCGGCTGCTTCCACGAGCAGCGTGCCGATAATCGGTCCGGTGCACGAGAAGGATACAATAACCAGCGTGAAGGCCATGAGTAAGATACTCAGGAAGCCTCCGGTACTGCGTGCCTTATTATCCAAAGCCGTTGACCAACTGTCCGGAAGCGTTATCTCGAAGAGTCCGAAGAACGACAATGCAAAGATTACCAATAGAAGGAAGAAGAAGATATTCACTATTGCGTTGGTACTGAGGTCATTCAGCGCGGACGCACCGAAGAGCAAGGTCACCAATAATCCCAAGCCCACATAGAGCACGATGATGCTTAGTCCGTATAATATCGCATCCTTCAGTCCGCCGCCTTTCTTCAAGAAGAAGCTTACCGTCATCGGAATAATCGGCCATACGCAAGGAGTAAAGATGGCTAATAGTCCGCCCAAAAGACCTAATAGGAAGATGAGCCATACAGAACGTGTGTCGCTAACTCGTTCATTCGTTAATTCCTTCACTCCTTCAGCCGTATACTCCCACACCTCGGGCGCTGTACACATCTTATCGTCACAGGCATTGAAACGGATAGGTGTCAGCTCGTTGGCAGCCAACGTAATGACAAACGAGTCTGCGAACTCCTCGTCATACTCACGTTCGCCGAACTCGATGATATTCATGTGCCAACCGGGTTCAATAGCTGCTTTTATCCGCACACTATCTCCTACCGCTTCTCCGCTCCACGTCACCGGCTGCACAAGTTCTGCCGCCGCAAAAAGCGGGATAAGGGCTACTAATATAGTTAGTATTCTTTTCATTGCCAATAGGTTGTCCGATCACTTGACTTCCTGTCCCTGAACGGTGTATATCTTATTTCCACGAAGGATGTATAAGCGGTTTTGCCATAATAATTTTACAGGTTTGGAAGCAGAATCATCACCCTCTATTAAGGGGAGTTGCTCTGTGGATTGCTCAATAACCATTTCCGCTTCTGAATAAGCCCATTCGCCAATAGGATCTCCGCTTTCGTCTCGTGAACGCACGCCCCACGTATATTGGTATGTTCCGGGAACAGGTGTCTCCATGGTGGAAATGCTGATAGACGGTGTCGATGTGATTCCGCTATATACTATTTCATCGTTGTTGCGGATAAAGAAGTCAAACATATGTACCGGCTCATTGGTCTCCCACGCAAATGCCAGTACCGC
>CADBWK010000009.1 GCA_902798385.1 uncultured Bacteroidales bacterium | reverse complement strand
GAAGCGTATTCGCCAAACGGCAGCGCGCAAAGCACACAATCATTATTATGCAAAAACCGCACGTAATGCAGTGCGCGACTTGCGCAAGACTACTGACAAGGCTGCAGCAGCTGCTGCTCTGCCGAAAGTAAGCTCTATGCTCGACAAGCTGGCAAAGCGTCATATCATTCACGTGAACAAAGCTTCCAACCTCAAGTCGAAGCTCGCACGCATGATCAACAAGCTCTAATACGCTAAAGTTTAGGTCAAACGGAAGAATCACATCGTGGTTCTTCTTTTTTTTGTGCATTCCAAATATTTGCAGTACTTTCGGCACGCCCCTAAAGGGTTCCCTCCGAAAGTACGTTCGCTCAGTCGAGCGAATAACAAGCTTTTCCTACTAAAAAGAATAATAAATTATATTTTTAGTACGAAATTCTTGTATATTCCAAATATTTGTAGTACTTTTGCAGCGAATTTTGATACGATTGTTAAGATGAAAGAGAATAATATCCCTATTGTGGACTGTCCGTACGGCGATTACATGATCGGCGACGCGAGTGGTAAACTGATGAACGAGTACGGTCGTTATCCGTGTAAGATCAAGTGCGGCGTGTACGCTTTGTTGGTTCGTGGTACGGCGCGCGCGACTATTAATGTGACGGACTATGAATTCAAGGCAAATGATATCCTGTTGCTCGAACCGGGCAGTTTCCTGTTTATCCGCGAGTTCTCGGACGATGCGCTCGTTTATTGGATTGTGTTCGGAAGTAAGTTCCTTGAGAAATACACGGTGAATAACAAGATGTCGTTGTCCGCTTTGCAGTTACATTCTCCGAAATTGAGTACGAGCGAGAACCATGTGAAAGTGCTCTGCTCCATGTATGAGACGATTGTGGCGGCACTCAATGCCGAACCGACGATGTTGGATACGGAGAAGATGGTGCATATCTTCAATCTGCTGCAGACCAGTTATGCCAAGTACGCGCACGAACAGGATGAGTATCTGATTAAGCCGATGGATCGCAAGACCGAGATCTATCAGGATTATTGTCAACTCGTGCTGCAACATTACCACGAATGGCATCATGTGAGTCAGTACGCGGAGGCGATGCGTCTGACCTTGCCGCATCTATGTTCGACCATCAAATCGGTAGGGGAAAGAACGGCCGGAGATATCATCATTGAGGCGATCATTACCGATGCCAAATCGCAGTTGAAGATCACCAATCTGCAGGTGAAGGAGATCGCCCTCAGTCTGGGATTTGACAATGTGGCATTCTTCAATCGCTTCTTCAAAGCCCGCGTAGGTGTGACACCTAAGGCATTCCGCAACGCATAATAATTGTTTCGTTACGGATACATATGGATGTTGTTTGGTAATATGAAAGGGAATTATACTTTTAGCCGCAAAGATGGGTTATTTTTGAATTTTGATGTGATATCCCATTTAGTAATTTACTGGCCATTAATGGGATTAGGCCCGTATATAGTAATCTCGCATCCCAATGTATACACGATACTCTTATGTATTCTGATGTGCTTATTACTATTATTCTCTTGCGTTTGTTTGCACAATAGATGGCTACTATTTAAATATGAAGAAGATACTACATTATCAATAGATATAGAACAACGAGACATAATCTATAAACATAATGACAGAGCCATAGGATTTAGTTTAAATGATATAGTAGAATGGTACTGGAATGAGTATAAAATTGACCTATATGGTACTTATGCAGAGATCATAGAAATAAGGCTCAAGAACGGAGAGAAAATCATTGTGTCCAATGGAATAGGCCCCATATTGAATTTCTTTTGTGAAAATTGGAAAGAATTAGGAATGCCAGAAGGTAAACAGAGTTACCGATCATTACGCTCATACATTAAGGAAATAAAAGATTGATATTTCTCATTTGCCATCTTGTATCTTTGCACCATCAAATGATATGGTATAACATAATTCATAATATTATGAAGAATCTTAAATTCTTTTTATTTGTCGTAATGGCAAGTGCAATGATGGCTTGTAATACGAATGAGCCGAAGCAAGTATCCAAAACATATACAGGAAATATTGTAGGAACACTTGGCTGTTATGATGAAGAAACCGGAACAATCTTTTATAAAGGCTATTTTATAGAGACCAACGATAAAGATACAGTCTTGTCTTTTAATATCTGTGTTGAAGACTCGATAGATGTGAGATATGGTACATACACCATTTTGCCCATCAAAATTCCATATCCATTCACACTTACTATCTTGGATTTGAATGACAAGCAGTATATCCATTATGTGATGCCTATTGAAGATGCAATGCATCAACCTATCACCACTCCTATCAATGAAATAAATCAAGTAATAATTAATCCATGTAAATAATGAAAAAGATACTTGATTTTTTTGATTATATAGCATATCGGATGCACAAATTTGTAATTGCACATCCGAGAATGATTGTACCAGATGCAGCTCCTTTTATATTCAGTTTGGTATTTTTTATGCCTCTAATATTGATAATTGTTCCTATTTGCCGTGCTTTTAACTTAAGTGTTCATAGGTATTCCGGAACGTGGATAATCTTAATGGCAATTTTGGTTCTTTTGGAAGTGCCGATTGTGAAAAGATACGAAAAATTAGAAAACCAAAAGAAATTCGAAGAACGATGGGGGAAAGAAGACCCTAAACAACGTATGGTAAGAGGATGGCTCATATGGGCATTGATAATCAATAACTTGTTAATACCCTTGTTCGTAATCTTACTCGAGCATTATAACATCATTTAATCTCCGCAACATGTTGACAGAGAGCCGAAACAAAAGCCCGCGTGGGTGTGACGCCTAAGGCATTCCGCAATGCATAAAAATTAAGGACGCTTTCGAGCGCCCTTAATTTTTATCGATTCTTGTACATATCGTCGTAGTATTTCTCGTACTCACCGGAGGTGATGTTGTCGAGCCATTCTTGGTTGTCGAGGTACCAGCGAACGGTTTTCTCAATTCCTTCTTCAAACTGCAGGCTCGGTTCCCAGCCTAACTCGCGTTGCAGTTTGGTGGAGTCGATGGCGTAACGCATATCGTGTCCGGCACGATCGGTGACGTAGGTGATCAGATCGAGATCTGCACCTTCGGGACGACCAAGCAGTTTATCGACGGTCTTGATGATCGTCTTGATGATGTCGATGTTCTTCCACTCGTTGAACCCGCCGATATTATAGGTCTCTGCGATCTTGCCGTTATGGAAAATGATATCGATCGCGCGTGCGTGATCTACGACATAGAGCCAATCGCGTACGTTCTCACCCTTGCCATAGACGGGCAACGGTTTGCGATGACGGATGTTATTGATAAAGAGCGGAATGAGTTTCTCGGGGAACTGGTAGGGACCGTAGTTGTTCGAGCAGTTGGTGACGATGGTCGGCATGCCGTAGGTGTCATGGAACGCGCGTACGAAGTGATCACTCGAAGCTTTAGAGGCAGAGTATGGCGAATGCGGATTGTATTTGGTCTGCTCGGTGAACAGTATCTCCGGGTGCTCTATCTCCAATGCGCCATATACCTCGTCGGTCGAGATATGATAGAAACGTTTGCCTTCCCATTTCTCCGGCAGGGATTCCCAGTAGAGTTTGGCGGCTTGGAGCATAGAGAGCGTTCCCATGACATTCGTGCGGGCGAAGGTGAAGGGATCTTTGATCGAACGATCTACGTGGCTCTCGGCTGCGAGATGGATCACACCGGTCACGTGCTCTTCTTTCATGAGCGCAAAGATTGTATCGAAGTCGCAGATGTCGGCGCGCACAAAACGGTAGTTCGGCTTATCCTCGATATCCTTGAGGTTCGCCAGATTACCTGCGTAGGTCAGCTTATCTACGTTGATGATTCGATAGTCGGGGTACTTGTTGACAAACAAGCGCACTACATGACTTCCGATAAATCCGGCTCCGCCGGTGATGATGATAGATTTCATAAAATATATTTTATTTGTTTAAATTCGTATTGACGGATCTGCCCGTTGGTGTCGCGCAGGACTATTTCTCCGGTAGGCAGGACATCTTGTATTGCCGCTTCAAACTTTCCCTTTCTATCTTCGTACGGCCAGAAACCTTCCCGGCGATAGAGATGAGACTTATAGTACGACCATACCTCCTGTTCGGATTCGTTGAGTACGGAATGTACCGCTTCGAGCAATTGGTTCATCAACCATTCGATGTCGTATTCTTGCCCGCGAATTTGCTTGAGCGATATAGGATTCGGTGCGTCTGAAACGAAGGTCGTCTGGTTGACGTTCAAACCGATTCCTGCTATCGAATAACGTATTTCATTTCCTATAATGGCGTTTTCCACCAATATGCCGGCTACTTTCTTGTTGCCGTAATAAATGTCATTCGGCCATTTGATCGTAAAATCGTCGCCTATCACCCGAAGCATTGCCACACCCACCGCTATATTGAGGAAGTGAAGGTTCTTATTCGGGGGCAGCAAGATCGAGCACAATAAATTTTTGTTCGCTTCGCTTTCCCAACTGTTGCCTGTTTGTCCGCGACCGGCTGTTTGGTAGCCGGCATAGATAAACTCCGGCGGATTGCCTTCCGCAGCCAAATGCTTGAGCAGGGTGTTCGTACTATCGGTGCTCTTTATATACATCCAACAGGTATTGTTGTATCACGTGTTGCACATTCTTTGCTTTGCCCGGTGCGGAGTTGATGAGGATGGCGAAGACCCAGGTCTCTCCGTTGGGCATGTCGATATAGCCGGCGAAGTTCTTCGTTCCGGCAATCGTTCCGCTTTTCGCATGGATACGACCTTCGAGTTCGGTCTTGGGGCAGAGACTCTTGAGCGTGCCGCTTTGTCCGCTTACGGGAAGGGAGTTGATCCATGCTTCTTTGTTCGTACTGCGCGCCATGACAGAGAGCAGTTGGACGAAGGCTTTGGCACTCACGGCATCTTGGGGCGCGAGACCGCAACCGTCTTTGATGATGGCGTTCTGAACGGATACTCCTCTGCGACGCCAGAAATCGCGCAGGAGATCCTGGCTGTTATGAATCGTGCCGGGTAAGGTATAACGCGTGCCTAAATAACGGAACAAAGCCTCGGCGTAGAGGTTGTTACTATTGACGTTCGTCTCCTTGATGATCTCCGACAACGGTTCGGAATAATGGATATAGAGTTCTGTGCGGGGCGGTACAAGCGGGTTGTAATCCGCTATGTAGTTGGCGTCACGTTTGACGGTGATACCCGCTTCGCGCAGTTTATTCGTGAAATGGCGTGCTAATAACAATCCGGGATTCGGCAGGTCACCTTTGACACCGAACGTACCGAGGTTAGAGGGCACGGCGCCGGTGAGGTAGCGTTCGCGGCTGTAGGGCAATCCACTCACAAAAGCACCATCGTAGGTGATCTTGTCGCAGCGGATTCGGTTGATGAAATAGACATCTTCCACGTAGGGTTCGGTTTTGACGACTTTCGCGATCGTACCGGGTTCGCCGCTCTGGAGCACGATGTTCATCGTGTTGCCGTAGTAATTGAGTGCAAAGATACCCGGGGCATAGTAGTTACCGGCATCCTCGCAGAGCCAATTTGGGTTCTGTGCCTCGCCATCTAACATCGTCATGTCGGCGATGACAGCTCCATCGATGGAGGTGATGCCTGCTTTCTGAACGGCTTTGAGCCATGGGTCGAGAAAACCTGTGCGACCTTTCCATCCCAAAGAGGGGTCACAACTACCGTGGATATATAGGTTGCCGTGTAAGACACCGTTCTCGATCGCGCCCGTATATTCGAGCACAGTCGGGAAACGGTATCCGGGCCCGAGTATCTCGAGTGCTGCACCGGTCGTCAGTAACTTCATGACTGACGCCGGCGGCACTACATGATCTGCACGGTAACTGTCTATCACTTCGCCTGTCTGCATGTTTTGCACATAGACAGACATGTTGGCTTGTCCTGTGATCGGATGGGTCAACAGGAAATTGATAGAGAGCAATATGGACGCAAAGATACTCACTTGCTCAGATACTCATGCATAGCAGCTGCGGCTTTGCGACCATCCGACATTGCGAGGATGACGGTGGCGCCTCCGCGAACGATATCACCTCCGGCGAAGATCATCGGCAGGTTGGATTGCATGCCTTCGTTTACGACAATCGTACCTTTCTTTCCAATCTCAAGGCCTTCGACGGACGACGGGATCAGCGGGTTCGGGCTAACGCCTACGGCCACAATGACGAGATCGACGGGGATGGTTACGGTCTTGCCTTCTACGGGGACAGGACTGCGACGACCGGATTCGTCCGGTTCGCCAAGTTCCATCACTTGAAGTACGGCTTCGCAAACGCGACCGTTCTCGTCGGCATGGTACTCAATCGGGTTATGGAGCGTCATGAACTCAATGCCTTCTTGCTTGGCGTGATGTACCTCTTCGATACGCGCCGGCATCTCTTCTTCGGAACGACGATAGATGATCATCGCGCGTTCTGCACCGAGCCGTTTGGCAGTACGTACCGCGTCCATAGCCGTGTTGCCACCACCGATGATGGCTACGTTCTTGCCGTAGAGCAGGGGGGTGTCGGTTGCGGGGTTCGATGCGTCCATGAGGTTGACGCGTGTCAGGTACTCGTTGGAGGACATGACGCCGTTGAGGTTCTCGCCCGGTATGTTCATGAAGCGCGGCAGACCGGCTCCTGAGCCCACGAAGATTCCTTTGAAACCTTGTTCTTCGAGTTCTTTGATCGAGATGGTTTTGCCAATGATCGTGTCGGTATGGAATTGCACGCCGAGAGCACGCAGACCGTCTATCTCGATGTCCACGATGCGATTCGGGAGACGGAACTCCGGAATACCGTATTTGAGTACACCGCCTATCTCGTGCAGCGCCTCGAAGACATGCACCTCATATCCGTATTTGGCGGCATCACCGGCGAAGGTCAGACCGGCAGGACCGGAGCCCACAACGGCGATTTTGGGGCTTTCAGCATTCAGCTTTGAGCCTTCAGCTTTCTGATGGCTGATGGCTGATGACTGATGGCTATTAGCGTAGTCTGCGCAGAAACGCTCGAGGTAGCCGATGGCGACAGCCGGATGACCCATCTTGAGGTGGATACATTGGCTCTCGCATTGTTTCTCTTGCGGGCAGACACGACCGCAGACAGCGGGCAGAGAAGAAGACTCTTTGATGACCGCGGCTGCGCCGAGGACATCTCCAGTCTCGAGGGTCTTGATGAATCCCGGGATGTTGATGTTCACCGGACAACCCTGTACGCAGGTCGGGTTCTTACAGTTGAGACAACGATGGGACTCCGTGATGGCTTGCTCGAAGGTGAGACCTTGGTTAACCTCTTCGTGCAGCGATTTGACACGCACTTCCGGACGCAGTTCGGGCATCTGAACACGGGGTATAGCGACACGGTCCTTCGGTTTGCCTTCGAAGGGTTCTACTTGCTTTTTGGGTGTAGATGCCTCTGCTTTAACTTCATCCCGATTCTGTGTCGTTACCGTGTCGTTACCGTATTTTGGATCACCCATGTGCATATAGGCTTCGAGTGCGGCGGCTTCTTCGGCTTTGTATGATTTCATGCGGCTGAGCATCTCGTTCCAGTCTACGGCGTGAGCATCAAATTCGGGTCCATCGACGCAAACGAATTTCGTTTTGCCGCCTACGGTGACACGGCACGCGCCGCACATTCCTGTGCCATCGACCATGATGGTGTTCAGCGAGGCCTCGGTCGGGATGTTATATTTGGCGGTGGTCAGCGCGACGAACTTCATCATGATGGCGGGTCCGATCGTGATACACTTATCGACCTGTTCGCGGTTGATGACTTGCTCGACGCCTACGGTGACGACACCTTGTTGACCGGCAGAGCCGTCGTCGGTCATGATGATCACTTCGTCCGACCATTTTGCCAGTTCATCGCGGAGGATGAGCAGGTCTTTGTTACGGGCGGCGAGTACGGTGATCACTTTATTGCCGGCTTTCTTGAGGGCTTCTGCGATGGGCAGCATAGGTGCAGCGCCTACACCACCGCACGCACAAACGACCGTGCCGTATTTCTCGATACGTGTCGCGCGACCGAGCGGACCGACTACATCGTGGATCGAGTCGCCGGCGTTGAGAGCCAGCAGTTTGTGGGTGGAAGCACCTACTTGTTGAACGACAAGGGTGATAGTCCCTTTTTCTAAGTCAGCACCGGCGATGGTCAAGGGCACGCGTTCGGAGTTGGCGTCCACGCGGATGATGACGAAATGACCGGCACGACGGCTACGGGCAATAAGCGGAGCTTCAACTACGAGCTCCGCTACATTGTCCGAAAAGAATCTTTTGGAAATGATTTTATTCATTTTAATAAAACCAGGAACCTAGGAGCCTAGGAACCCAGGAAACTAGTTAAAAATGTTTCGTCTCCTTACCTACGATAGAGGAAAGGAGGTTGTTAGCAAGACGGCTTGCACCGAAGCGGAACCACTCGTTGTTGAGCCACTCTTCGCCGAGGATCTCCTTAACCAATGTGAAGTGCTGTACAGCCTCGTCGGTTGTCGAAACGCCACCGGCGGGTTTGTAACCCATCTTGATGCCTGCTTTCTCTTTCCAAGCCTTGATAGCATTACACATAATGAACGTAGCCTCCGGCGTAGCGTTCACGCTAATCTTACCGGTAGAGGTCTTGATGAAGTCGCAGCCTGCAGCCATCGAGAGAATGGAAGCTTTCCATATGTTCTCTGCGGTCTTGAGCAGTCCGGTCTCGAGAATGACTTTGAGATGATGCTCTTTGCAAACGTCCTTGATCTCGCGGATTTCGTCGAAGCACTCCTGGTAACGACCTTCGAGGAACTTGCCTACAGAAAGCACGATGTCCACCTCAGTAGCACCCATCTTAAGTGCCATAGCGGTCTCAGCTACTTTGATCTCCGGGAAAGTCTGTGCAGCAGGGAAGCCGGCACAGCAGCAAGCGATATTGAATTTCGGATCCTTGAGGGCTTTGCGAACGTACTCTGCCATGGCAGGATAAACGCAGATAGCGGCTACGTTGGGTACGCCCGGGAACTTCGCCTCGAAGGTGTTAACGGCATTCGCCATGCTTTCTACTTTAGCGATTGTGTCGTCTGCACTCAGGGTGGTGTAGTCGATCTGATGGAGGCACTCTTTCCATACCTCGATATTGTTGTTCTCAGCAAAATGTTTTGCTTCGATGTCAGCAACTTGAGCTTTTACTTGCTCATCGGTAAACGGGCAGGGGTACTGCGCAAATAATTCTTCAAAATTCATAATGCGGTATATTTAAGGATTAAACAATTATTCTTCGTTGGTGTTCATGGTCGGGTCGTCTTGAAGACGTCCGATGATGGTCTCGTTGCCACGAACGGCTTCACCTACAGTGACAAACATCTCCGTGTTCAGCGGCAGGTACATATCCACGCGTGAACCGAGTTTGATGAATCCGAGGTGGGTGTTACGATGCGCCTGATGACCGGGCTTGGCGTAGGTTACGATACGACGTGCCATAGCGCCTGCAATCTGACGAAGCGCGATCTGCACTTTCGATGGCGTCTCAATGACTACCAGCGAGCGTTCGTTCTCTGTGCTCGACTTAGGCAACCATGCCCCCATGTGGTGACCTTTCTGATGCTCGCTTACCAATACGGTTCCTTCGATAGGATACCAATTGGCATGCACGTTGAAAGGCGACATAAAGATAGACACTTGCAACTTCTGCTCATGGAAATACTCGTTCTCTTCGGTGGGCTCCACCACTACCACACGACCATCCGCCGGGGCGATGATGAAATTGGGATCATCGATCTCCAATACGCGCACCGGGTTGCGGAAGAAATAGGTGACGAACACGAGCAGCATCGCCGTCAGGATTAGCGTGACAGCAAAGATCCAATGAGGCTGCACGAACAAATAAATAGGTACATTGATGATAAACAGGAGCAGCACGGTACCCACGATTAAGCCGCGTCCTTCTCTGTGTATTCTGGGCTTTTTCATAATGCTATATTATTGCCACATTTGGTATGGGAACTTCGCCAGCATGTCCGCTGCCTGATCGAGCCCCGTTTGCAATTTCTTTTCGATCATAAACTTGAACATAAAGGGGATATCCGCTTTGATGGTCAGTTTGAGGCGTGTGTCGGTCGGACTAACCTCTTTCATCTGAATCCAGAAATTCGCGTCCATCGGGATGCCTTCTGCACCGAACTTGACGGTGTCGTTTTCAATACGGTCAACGATGGCGATGGTGATTTTCTGCGCCAGACCATCCACTTTCATCCGTACGCGATCGGGCTCGATCTCCATCTCTTGGATCTTATCCTTCGGAATCATGTCCTTTACTCGCTCGAGGTTTTGGAGGTTACTCAGCACGCGGTATATCTGCGCTGCCGAGCAAGGTGCGGACGTGATTTTGCTTTCGTATTTTGATTCTGCCATAATTCTGCATTTTAATTGCGGCTGCAAAGTTACAAAAAATCTTGCATATATGCAAGTATATTATTCTTTTTGCAGTCTTTTTTGGTATTTTTGCACTTCCAAAGAGGTTTTATCGATACGTTTTTCGAGTTCTTTAATGTCGGAAATGGTGACTTGCAGTTGGAGTGCCTGCTCGAGTTTGGGATCGTTGGTGGAATCGATCCGTTTGCCGTTTTGGTAAAGTAGCAGATCTTTGCCGTCGTCGCGTACCAAAATACGCAAACCGTTCCTTCCGTTGGTTACATAGTAACCATGATCCTGGTATTTCTCGTTTCGTTCGTACTTGAATAAAGCCAGCAGACTGTCTGCTACCGGCATCATTCGCTCCAGTTCTGACTCATAATACGCCAGACTCTTCACTTGTTCTTCGAGTCGCACACTGTCCATCGCGTGTTTTTCCGCTTTGTATTGTTCCACGCGAGAAGGTTTGTTGCACGATCCGAGGATGCACGCACCAAGGAAGATAAATAGTAAACTTTTTTTCATATCGGGCACAAAGGTACTACAAAAAATGCACATATGCAAGCCAATATGTAATTTTTTGCAAATAAATTTGCATATGTCAGTTTTTTGTTGTATCTTTGCAGTCGCAAATTGTAACACATCTATATCATGAAACACTTATTGTTAGGCGATGAGGCGATTGCGCAAGGTGCGTTAGATGCCGGTTTAAGCGGTGTTTATGCGTATCCGGGAACCCCATCGACCGAAGTTACCGAGTACATTCAATTGGCTCAAGCCAAACAGCCGAGCGGTGTTCAATGCCGTTGGGCGACCAATGAGAAGACAGCCATGGAGGCTGCCTTGGGTATGTCGTACATGGGCAAGCGTGCGCTCGTGTGCATGAAGCATGTAGGAATGAACGTGTGCGCGGACGCGTTTATGAACGCCGCTATCACGGGTGTCAACGGTGGACTGATTGTGTTGGCGGCCGATGATCCGTCGATGCACTCGAGTCAAAACGAGCAGGACAGTCGTTTCTATGCGAAGTTCGCCATGATCCCGTGTCTGGAGCCGAGTAACCAACAGGAGGCCTACGACATGATGGCTTATGGTTTTGATTTGAGTGAGCAACTGAAGACGCCTATCTTACTGCGTGTGACGACGCGCATGGCGCACAGTCGCGCTGTGGTGAACACGGTGGATCAACCGCGTCAGCAGAACGAGAAATCGATGCCTAAGGATGTCAACCATTTCATTTTGCTGCCGGCCTTCGCCAAACGTAACTACGCGGAGTTGGTGGCTGCGCAACCGAGTTTTGTGGCGCATAGCGAAGAGGATGGACATAATGTGTATGTGCGTGGAGCGAAACCGGAGAAGGCCATCTTGACGACCGGTATAGCGTATAATTATCTGATGGAGAATTATGATCCGGCTATGGGTCGCTCGATCCTTCGCGTGAAGCAGTATCCGTTGCCAGCTGCGCTGATTGCACAGATGGTGAAGGACGGTGCGAAGGAGATATTGGTTGTTGAAGAGGGACAACCGGTGGTAGAAGAGTTGATTCGAGGTATGGTGCCTTCGGACGTGGTTATCAAAGGCCGCTTGACGGGAGATCTGCCGCGGATGGGTGAGTTGACGCCGGACAGCGTACGCAAGGCTATTGGTCTGGATCCGCTGCCGGAGCATGCACCCGAAGCGATCGTCGTAGGTCGTCCGCCAGCATTGTGTCAAGGATGCGGTCACCGCGATATGTACGCTGCGCTGAATGAGGTGGCACGCGAATATCCGAATCCCCGTATCTTCGGTGATATCGGTTGTTATACCTTAGGTGCACTCTCGCCTTTCCATGCCATCCATGCCTGTGTGGAAATGGGTGCGTCGGTGACGATGGCAAAGGGAGCCGCCGATGCCGGTCAACATCCTGCGATCGCTGTCATCGGTGACAGTACGTTCACGCACTCGGGTATGACCGGTTTGCTGGACTGCGTGAACGCCAATGCGAATGTGGTTGTGTTGATAAGCGATAACCTCACGACAGGTATGACCGGTGGTCAAGACTCCGCCGGAACGGGTCGTTTGGAGCAGATCTGCTACGGCCTGGGCGTACCGCAAGAACATGTGCGGGTAGTCGTTCCGCTGCCGAAGAACATGGAAGAGATCAAGAACGTCCTTCGCGAAGAGATCAATTATAACGGTACATCTGTGGTGATTGCTCGCCGCGAGTGTATCCAAACATTGAAACGTCATCTTAAAGCCGCTAAAAAGTCATGAAAAAAGATATCATTTTGGCCGGAGTAGGAGGTCAAGGCATCCTCTCTATTGCTACCGTTATCGGTGAAGCCGCCCTGCAAGAGGGTTTGTATTTGAAACAAGCCGAAGTGCACGGCATGTCTCAGCGCGGCGGTGACGTGCAGTCGAACCTGCGCTTGTCGTCGGAGCCTATCATGAGTGATCTCATTCCGAAGGGTGGAGCAGATCTGATCATCTCGCTGGAGCCCATGGAGGCGCTGCGCTACGTGGAGTATCTCAAGCCTGACGGATGGATTGTGACGTCCTGTGTGCCGTTCCTGAATATTCCGAATTATCCGGAGTTGGAGAAGGTCTTGGCGCGTATCAAAGCGTACGAGCATCATGTGTTATTGGACGTAGAGGCGCTTGCCAAAGAGGCCGGTGCACCGGCACAGGCGGCGAATATGGTGTTGTTAGGTGCGGCGATACCGATGTTGGGTATTGACCATGACAAGATGATCGCCGGCGTGGCACGTGTCTTCGCACGCAAAGGAGAAACAGTTGTAAATACCAATATTGCGGCTGTTGAGGCCGGTTATAACTATGCACTTTCCGTTAGATAAACATATCGTGGATTCGATTTGCCGGCAGTTTGGTCTGCGCAATTTCCACGAGTTAGGTAACGCCAGTATCCGTCAGTTAGCGGGTGTGGTAAAGAATATCGAGCAAGCGACCGGCGTCGAGTACGTCAATATGGCCTTGGGTGAGCCGGGTCTGCCGGCGTCGGAGATTGGTATCGAAGCCGAACACAAGGCGCTGCTGAACGGTTGCGCGGCGCACTATCCGAATATTATCGGTATTCCGGAAGTGAAGAAGTGGGGTTCGGAGTTCGTGCGCGCGTTCGTAAACCTGCAACGTCCGCCGGAGTGTATTTTGCCGACCGTGGGTTCGATGCAGGCGGCTTTTGCACTCAACATGATGCTCATTCAGTTGCAGCCGGAGAAAGACACGATACTCTTCTTGGACCCTTGTTTCCCGGTGCAGAAGATGCAATGTAACGTGATCGGCAGTCGTATCGAGGCTTTCGATATCGCCGATTTTCGCGGGGCTAAGTTGCGTGATGAACTGGAGCGTCATCTGAAGAGCGGCCGTGTCGCAGGAATCCTGTATAGCAATCCGAATAACCCGACTTGGGCCTGTTTGACGGAAGATGAGTTACGGATCATCGGAGAGTTGGCTACGCAGTACGATGCCATTATTCTGGAAGACCTGGCGTATATGAATATGGACTTCCGTGATCCGAATAGAGGCAACCCTTATTCGGAGCCGTATCAACCCTCCGTAGGTCATTACACGCATAACTGTATTCAGATGGTCTCGTGCTCAAAGATCTTCAGTTATGCCGGTCAACGTGCGGCCTTCGTGGCAATTGATCCTGTGTTGGCGAAGCGTGTTTACCCTGCTTTGGGTAAGCGTCTGCATAACAACGGCGAGTTACTCCAGAGTTTTGCATATACTTTCTTGTATGTGCTTTCGAGCGGTGTGTGTCACTCCGTGCAACACGGTATGGCAGCGATGCTGCAGGCGGCGTGCGAAGGTAAGTTGCGCTATGTGGACAATACGCGTGAGTACGCGCGTCGTGCGCATAAGATTAAGGAGATCATGCTCCGCAACGGTTTTCATATCGTATATGACAAAGATGCCGACGGACAGGACGTTGGTGACGGTTTCTTCTTTACCTTCGGTTACAAAGACTGGACGGGCATGAAACTCGTCAACAAACTCATCTACTACGGTGTCTCGGCTATCTCGCTGGAAAGCACCGGTGCGCAGCGTGACGGTATGCGTGGCTGCGCTTCGTCTATCCGGGAAGACCAATATGAACAACTCGAAGAGCGACTCCGTAAGTTCAATGAAGACTACTCTCAATTCGATCCCTATGATCCCTCTGAATACCCCGAAATACGTTAGTCCTCTGGAGGCGGTAAGCCATGTGCGCAGCGGTGATACGATCGTTGTGCAAGGTAGTACGAGTATCCCGACCGTGCTACTCAATGCGCTCGTAGAGCGCGCGAGTGAGTTGCACGATGTGAAGCTGATCTCCGGTTTCGGTGTTCATCCCGATGATGCACCGTACGCCAAGAAAGAGTTAATGGACTCGTTCCGGGCGCTGTCTATCTTCGTGCCCAATACCTTACGGAAGGCGATGCGCGAAGGCGTAGCGGACACCATTCCTGCGTTTCTTGGGGAGGTGCCGTTCTTGTTCAGAAGCCGACAGATTCCAGTTGATGTGACGTTCTTACAGGTGAGCGAACCCGACGAAGAGGGGTACTGTTCGTTCGGTATATCCGCCGACATCGCTTTCTCCGGCGCCGAGTGCTCGCGCACCGTCATTGCGCAGGTGAACAAGTTTATGCCCCGCACCTTTGGCGATCCCGTCATTCATATCAGTAAGATCACAGCGATGTGTCGCGGTGACATCCCTTTGGTAGAAGTACCGACACCTGTGCCGAATGAGATCGAGACGAAGATCGGTAATTTTGTGGCGTCCGAGATTCCTGATGGCGCAACGCTGCAGATCGGCGTCGGCGGTATCCCGAATGCGGTCATTAATGCCCTAAGAAATCATCAGCATCTCGGTCTGCATACCGAAGCAATAACCGATGGTGTACTGCCGTTGATAGAGAGCGGGGTTATTGACAACAGTCTCAAAAAAGTGCTGCCCGGGAAGTCGGTGGGAAGTCTGATTCTGGGTTCCAAACATTTGTATGACTACGTGGATGGGAATAGGGATTTTGTGATCCGTGATGTAGCATGGACCAACGATCCGCAGATCATTCGCCAGAACCCGAAAGCGATGGCAATCAACTCGGCGGTGGAGGTGGACTTGACCGGTCAGATCTGTGCAGATTCGATCGGCGAGACCATCATCTCCGGTGTGGGTGGACAACATGACTTCATGTACGGTGCTGCCCTTTCCGAAGGCGGTAAATGCTTCATCGCGCTACCGAGTATGACGAACAAAGGAAAGTCGAAGATTGTGGCACGTTTGGCACCCGGCGCAGGGGTGGTGACTACGCGTTTTCAGGCGCAGTATATAGCTACCGAACACGGCATCGTCTATCTGCGCAACCTGCCCTTAGCCGATCGCGCTAAAGCGCTCATCTCGATTGCTGATCCTTCTGTTCGAGAGGAATTGGAGCGTGCGGCGGTAGAGCGATTTGGCATCGGTTTCCTGCGACTAAAATAAAAATTTTTGTACAAAAACTTGCACATGTCAAATTTTTGTAGTAATTTTGCAGCGGATTATGCAGTGATGCATGCCGAAACGAATGAAAATAAACATACATTAAACATACATTAACTAATTTATATGCATATGAAGAAAGGTTTATTTCTTAGCCTCATTGCTGCTGCAGTAGTGTTGGCATCGTGTAACAAAACGTTACCTAACCCGGAGCAAATCACCGTTAACCCGAGCCCGCTGGAGAAGGTTGGCAACAAGGTAAATGCGGAGATCACCGGTACGTTCCCCGAGAAGAAATTTGCTAAGAAAGGTGTACTCGTTGTTACTCCGGTCCTCAAGTATGACGGACAAGAGGCACTTGGCGAGCCTGTTACCTATGTAGGTGAGAAGGCTAAAGAGAACGGTAAGACCGTTAACTACAAGAACGGCGGTAAGTACATGCAAAGCTGCTCGTTTGATTTCGTTCCTGCTATGATGCAATCGGAGCTTTATCTTCGCTTCGAGGCTCGCGTTGGTAAGAAAGTGATTGAGATTCCTGACCTCAAGATCGCTGACGGTGTACGCGTTACCGATGAGTTGGCACAGGCAAAGGACAACAAGACGGCTACCACGCCGGATAAGTTCCAACGCGTTATCCAGGAGTTGACCGAGGCTGACATTAAGTTCCTCATCCAGAGTGCAGAGCTCCGTTCGAGCGAGACCAAGAGCGCAAGCGTAAAGGATCTCCAGGCTGCACTCAAGGAAGCTAAGGACAACGAGAAGAAAGAGATCAATAAGATTGAGGTTGCAGGTTATGCATCGCCGGATGGTGGTATGGATCTGAACGAGAAACTCGCTCAAAACCGTCAGAAAGCAGCTGCTAACTTCCTCAAGAAAGATCTCAAGAAGAACAAAGTAAACAACGAGATCCAGGCTAATATCACGGCTGAGGACTGGGATGGTTTCCAGAAAGCGATGGAGAACAGCAACATGCAGGACAAAGACCTGGTACTTCGCGTGCTCTCTATGTACAGCGATCCGGAAGAGCGTGAGGCTCAGATCAAGAACTTGAGCTCGGTATATGGCACTATTGCTGACGAGATCCTTCCGGCTTTGCGTCGCAGCCGTCTGTTGCTCACGATCGATCTGATCGGTAAGAGTGATGACGAGATCCGCGAGTTGGCAAAGAACGACCCGGCTCAACTGAGTGTTGAGGAGTTGCTCTATGCTGCTACGTTGACCGAGGACAAGGCAGAGAAGATGGCTATCTATCAGAAAGCTGCTGATCTGTACAATGACTACCGCGCATGGAACGCTATGGGTCAGTTGTATTTCGAGTCGGGTAACTATGCTGAGGCTCGCCGTTGCTACGCAAAGGCATTGGATATCCAACCGAATGATCCGGACGTAAACTACAACGCAGGTCTGGCTGCTATGGCTGATGGCGATTTGGCAAAGGCTGAAGAGCATTTCGGTAAGGCTGCCGGCACGAAGGCTAACCTGAGTGCTGCGATGGGTACGCTCTACACGCAGAAGGGTGACTACGCTGCTGCTAAGAAAGCTTATGGCGACAACGCAACGAACAACGCTGCTGTTCAGCAGATCCTCGATGAGGATTATGCTGCTGCATCGAAGACGCTGGATGCTGTGAAAGAGCCGAATGCAACGACTGCTTACCTCAAGGCTGTTGTAGGTGCACGTACGAATGACAAGGACGCTGTGTATGCTAACCTCAAGTCGGCTATTGCACAGGACGCTAACCTCAAAGCACGTGCTGCTCGTGACATCGAGTTCGCTAAGTTTGCTGAGGAAGCTGAGTTCCAGGCAATCGTTAAGTAATGTCGGTTTTATTTCCGAAAGTAAATAAACCCCGTGAGTGGGACTACCGCCCCATTTACTATGATCAGGAAAAGGAGGCGCGCAAGGATAAAAAACTTGCGCGTCTTCGTCGCGGGGCATTCCGGGAGGAGCACGAGAAAAACATGACGGAATTGCGCAAAAAGAAGCAATCCAAATTGGTTTTCTGGCTGGTGTTACTCGGTTTGCTCCTGTTTGCTTTCTATTTCCTAATGTAATTCGCGCATACCCGCGCGAGGGTTAATTATGGATATCATTCATCTGTTACCGGATAGTGTGGCCAACCAGATAGCGGCCGGCGAGGTGATTCAACGCCCCGCGTCGTGCCTTAAGGAGTTGGTGGAGAACAGCTTGGACGCGGGAGCCACCCGTGTGCAGGTCATCGTTCGTGATGCCGGTCGCACGTTATTGCAGGTGATCGATGATGGTATGGGTATGAGTGAGATGGACGCCCGTTTGGCGTTCGAACGTCATGCGACGAGTAAGATCCGCGAAGCGCAGGACTTGTTCAGTCTGCGCACGATGGGTTTCCGCGGGGAGGCGTTGGCGAGTATATGCGCTGTGGCACAGGTGGAGATGACGACTCGCCGCAAGGAGGATGAGACGGGTACGCTGATTGAGATACACGGCTCGGACGTAGTGCGTCAAGAACCATGCGCCTGTCCGGTAGGAACGAATATCAAGGTGAGCAACTTGTTCTTTAACGTACCGGTGAGGCGAAAGTTCTTGAAGACTGACCAGACGGAGCTTAGGAACTTGCTCAATGAGTTCTATCATATTGTGCTGGTGTACCCGAAGGTGTCGTTTACGTTTGTGCACAACGACGAGATACTACTCGAATTGCCGGTCGGAACAGAGAAACAGCGTATCGAGGCGGTGTTTGGTAACCCCAAGAAGAACGTCTATACCTCGGCGTTTGTGGAGGTGAAGACAGAGACCGAGATGGTGGGTATTCGTGGTTTCGTGATCAAACCGGAGAATGCTACCCGCAAAGCGGAGCAGTACTTCTTCGTGAATGGTCGTTACATGCGTCATCCGTATTTCCAGAAAGCTGTTCAGACGGCATATTCGGGTATGCTGACGGCAGATTATCAGCCGTCATACTTCATTTGTTTTGACATCGAACCGGAAGCCATAGATGTCAATATTCACCCTACAAAGACGGAGATTAAGTTTGCCGACGAGCAAACGATTTTCCAGATATTAATGGCTTCTGTTCGTGAGGCGCTTGGTAAGTTCACACTGGCGCCTACTATTGATTTTGACACACCGAATAATATCGATATTCCGCTGCCTGTTGACGCGCCTGTCAGTCGTCCGCAGGTCACGGTAGATCCAACCTATAATCCCTTCCATACGCGTGGGACTATCTATCCGGATAGACCTCAGAAGAATTGGGAGAGCCTATATGAACCCTTCTCAACACCTCAAGAAACGGAAATTCCGAACATTGAACATACGCCTATCTGGCAGTATGGCGGAAAGTATATTTTTGTATCCACAGAGGAGGGTCTGTTGATGGTTAACCAGCATCGCGCTCATGCCGCTGTGCTCTATGCGCAGTTCATGGAGCAGTTGACGCAGACACGGGGTGCCATGCAGCAGTTGCTCTTTCCGGAGGTGCTGCTATTGGCGCAAGATGAGATGGTGCTTATCGGGCAACTTTTGCCGGATCTGAAGACCATCGGTTTTGATCTGGAGCAATTGAGTCCGGATAGTTATTCCATACAAGGAGTGCCGGCACAACTGGCACAACAGTCGCCTATTCCGGTGCTGCAACATATATTGGCACAAGTGCGCGAACGCGGTGCGGATACACAACGTGAATGGCGCGAACAAATCGCGTTGACCTTGGCGCAGAACGCGGCTATTCCCTATGGGAAAAACCTCTCGGAGATAGAAATGAGAGACTTGCTGACGCGTTTAGTGGCTTTACCTCAGTATCGCCGCACGGCGGATGGCAAGACCATCGTCTCGTTGCTAACAGACGACGAGTTAAACAAACGATTCTGATAAACAAAAAAAATACGACCATGAAAAGATCATCTATCATCTATTATCTATTATCTATCGTCTTTTTTGTAGCTTGTACGCCGCAAGATCATCTGACGATTCTGCACACGAATGATACGCATTCGCAGGTGGAACCAAAAGCAAACGGTCAAGGCGGTTATGCCCGTCGGATGGGTTTGATTGCCGAGGAGCGTAAGGCGGATAAGAACCTGTTGCTGGTCGATGCAGGTGATTTCAGTCAAGGAACACCGTATTTCAATTTTTACCATGGTCGTGTGGAGCTGGAGGCGATGAACAGGATGCGTTATGATGCCGGAACGCTGGGTAACCATGAGTTCGATAACGGACTCGATACCTTGGCGGAAGTGATTCGTTCGACGGCTAAGTTCCCGATTGTCTGCGCCAACTATGATTTCACCGGTACGGCGATGGAAGGAGTGGTTAAACCGTTTACTATCGTGCGCAAGGGGGATTTGAAGATCGGTATTTTCGGTCTTGGTTGTGATCCGAAGGGTATCATCTCCGACAAGAATTTCAAACCGGCTGTCTATTTGGATCCTTATCCCGTAGCGCAAGCGATGGTTGACACGCTCCGTGCGCAAAAATGCGACATTGTTGTCTGCCTCAGTCATATGGGCACCTATGGCAAAGCTCCCGAAGATGTATGCGATGTCAAACTGGCAGAGCAGACACGCGGTATTGATGTGATCATAGGCGGGCATACCCATAAATTATATGATAATTTACGTGTCGCCAATTTGGATGGAGATAGCATTCCGGTGTGCCAAATGGGCAAAAGTGGAGTCTATTTAGGTAAGATTGTGCTAAATTTAGGTGACAAAAATAAAAAATAAGACAAAAAAATTTGCACAATTCAGAAAAAAGCAGTAATTTTGTGCCGAATTTCCAGAATAAGCGGAAATCCAATAGTACGAAAATTAATAAAACACACATAAATAATAACTAAAAGTTAAGCGTTATGGCAGAAATTGAAGCAAAAGTTAAAGCAATTATTGCTGATAAGCTGGGTGTAGAAGAGTCTCAGATTACTAACGAGGCTAACTTCCAAACGGATCTGGGTGCAGATTCTCTTGACACGGTTGAGATGATCATGGAGTTCGAGAAGGAATTCAATGTAGAGATTCCTGATGAGGATACCCAGAAGATTGCTACCGTAGGCGATGCAATCGCTTATGTTGAGAAGAAAGCCGGCAAGTAATTTTCTTTTCACTTGAGTTTGCGAGTTTACGGGAATACTGTAAACTCGTATGCTTTTTATATTGTAGTTCAGGGATATTATGCAGTTAAGAAGAGTTGTTGTAACAGGACTTGGCGCTGTAACACCGGTAGGTAATTCTGCGCCCGAGACCTGGCAAGCGTTGATAAACGGAGTCAGCGGTATAGCGCCTATCACGGCGTTTGACGCGACCAATTTTAAGACGCAGTTTGCGGGTGAGGTTAAGAATTTCGACCCGACCCCGTTGATTGATCGCAAAGAGGCACGCAAGATGGATCGCTACTCGCAATTCTCTGTTTGGGTAGCAGATGAGGCACTCAAAGATAGTGGATTGGATTTGGAGAAAGAAGACCGCAGCCGTGTTGGTGTTATCTGGGGTTCCGGTATGGGCGGTTTGCAGAGTACCGAGTCGGAGATTATTGATTTTGCGAAGGGTGACGGTGTGCCGCGTTTCAATCCGTTCATGATCCCGAAGGCTATCCCGAGTATCGCTGCCGGTCAGATTTCTATCCGTTTCGGTTTGGGTGGTCCGAGTTTCTCGGTGAGCACAGCTTGCTCGTCCTCATCTCATGCCGTAGGTTCGGCTTTCGACCAGATTCGTCTGGGCCATGCCGACGTGCTGTTGACCGGAGGTGCGGATGCCGATGTGACATACACGGGTATCGGTGGATTCAACTCGCTGCATGCTCTCTCGACGAACAACGAGCATCCGACTACCGCCAGCCGTCCGTTCTCGAAATCCCGTGACGGATTTGTGCTGGGAGAAGGAGCTGCATGTCTCATTCTGGAGGACTATGAGCACGCGAAAGCACGCGGCGCGAAGATATACGCGGAGATAGTGGGCGAGGGTATGACCTCGGATGCGTATCATATGACCGCGCCTGATCCCGAAGGAAAAGGTGCAGAGCGTGTGATGCGTTTGGCTCTCAAGGATGCGGGAATCCAACCGGAGCAGATAGATTTCGTCAACACCCACGGTACCTCGACGCCGCTTGGTGATGTGACCGAAGTAAAGGCTATCCAGCGCGTGTTCGGTGAGCATGTGTATGATATGAACCTCGATTCGACGAAGTCGATGACCGGACATCTGATCGGTGCTACCGGAGCTGTAGAGGCACTCGCTTGCATCATGGCGCTCAAGGACGGAATCATTCCTCCGACCATCAACCATGACCCCGAGGACAAGGATGAGGAGATTGACTATCGCATCAACTTCACCTTCGACAAGGCGCAGAAACGCGACATCAAGTACGCGCTGAGTAATACCTTCGGTTTCGGTGGTCATAACGCATGTCTGATATTTAAGAAATGGGAAGAGTGACCCATATAATTCACTCTATAAGTCACTAAATTTATTTAAGGTATTATGATTGCAAAAATCGGAGCAAACGCAGGCCTCGTATGGGGTGCGTTGCAGAACGGTGCTTTGGATTTGAAGGCACTGAAGAAAGCTACCAAACTGAAAAATGACGAGTTGGCTTTCGCCCTCGGATGGCTCGCACGCGAGAACAAACTGACTTTCACTGAGAAAGAAGGTGAGCTCATCGTTGCTTTAGCTTAAGTATGGTAATTGCTATCGTAGGCGCCTCGGGCGCCGTCGGACAGGAATTGCTCGCTGTTCTTGAACAGCGGCAATTTCCTCTCTCCGAACTACGATTATTCGGATCGGAGCGAAGTGCCGGCACTACATACCTGTTTCGTGGCAAGAAGTACGAAGTACAATTGTTACAACATAACGACGCTTTCAAGGGCGTCGATATTGCTTTTGTCTCCGCGGGCGCGGGCGTATCGCGTGCGTATGCGGAGGATATCACACGCTTCGGGGCTATCATGATCGATAACTCATCGGCTTTCCGCATGGATGCTGATGTGCCGCTTGTCGTGCCCGAAGTTAATGCGGAGGATGCGCTCAATCGTCCGCGTAACATCATCGCTAACCCCAACTGCACTACGATTCAGATGGTCGTAGCTTTGCAGGCGATAGAGAATCTGAGTCATATTCGTCGTGTGCGTGTAGCTACCTATCAAGCCGCTTCCGGCGCAGGGGCGCAGGCGATGAAAGAACTGGAGACCCAATACCGTCAAGTGCTGAACGGCGAAGAAGTGACGGTAAATAAATTTGCTTATCAATTAGCGTATAATCTTATCCCGCATATCGATGTGTTCACGGATAACGGATACACGAAAGAAGAACTGAAAATGTTCAACGAGACGCGTAAGATCATGCATTCGGACATCAAGGTCAGTGCAACTTGCGTACGTGTGCCTTCGCTTCGTGCGCATAGCGAGAGTGTGTGGGTAGAGACCGAACGACCCCTCAGTGTCGAAGAAGCCAAAGAGGCGTTTGCGAAGGCCAAGGGCTGTGTGCTGATGGACGATCCGGAGAATAAGATTTACCCTATGCCGCTGTTCCTCAGCGGTAAAGATGAAGTGTTTGTGGGACGTATCCGCAAAGATCTGACGGACGAGAACGGACTTAGTTTCTGGTGCGTAAGTGACCAGATTCGTAAGGGTGCTGCATTGAATGCTGTACAGATAGCTGAATGGTTGTTAAATCACAAATGACCAATGACCAATCACAAATAGAGATCATGGCTCCGGTAGGATGCTGGGAAAGTTTGGCTGCGGCTATTCAGGCCGGGGCTACCAGCATCTATTTCGGTATCGAGCACTTGAATATGCGTGCTCGTAGTTCGGTCAATTTTACGACGGACGACATGTCCACCATCGTGGCGACATGCCGTGAGGCCGGGGTGAAGACCTATCTGACGGTCAACACGGTCATGTATCCTGAAGACCTGCCGCTGATGCGAGAGATAGTGGACAAGGCTCACGAAGTAGGGGTCGATGCAATCATTGCGAGCGATATCGCGGTGATGCAATATGCCAACGCCATCGGTCAGGAAGTACACCTTTCCACCCAACTCAATATCGCCAACACCGAGGCGCTGAAGTTCTATGCGCAGTTTGCGGATGTCGTGGTTTTGGCGCGAGAACTGAATATGGAGCAGGTGGCCTCTGTCTATCGCGATATCCAAGAGCAACATATATGCGGACGCGGCGGACAACCGATCCGTATCGAGATGTTCTGTCACGGAGCGCTGTGCATGGCGGTGAGCGGGAAGTGCTACCTGAGCCTCAATAACTACGGTCTGAGTGCTAACCGCGGAGCCTGTGTGCAGGTTTGCCGTCGTGGATACACGGTTAAGGATAAATCCTCGGATCTCGAGTTGGACATTGATAACCAATATATCATGTCCCCCAAGGATCTGAAGACCATTCATTTCCTCAATAAGATGCTGGATGCGGGCGTTCGGGTGCTCAAGATAGAAGGCCGTGCCCGTGGTGCGGAGTATGTATCTACCGTCGTGCAATGCTATAAAGAAGCCGTAGAGGCTTGGCAGCGCGGTGAGTACGCAAACGATGACATTATCGAGCCCAAGATTGCCGATTGGAACGAACGACTCAGCCGTGTCTTCAACCGCGGGTTCTGGGATGGCTATTACCAAGGTCAGAAACTCGGCGAATGGACACATTCGTACGGTAACAAGGCAACCCGTAAGAAAATCTACGCGGCCAAATGTACGAATTTCTTTAAGAATCTCAGTGTGGCGGAGTTCCTCGTGGAAGCGGTAGATGTAATCGAAGAGGGACAAGATCTGCTCATCACCGGTGAGACGACCGGTGTGTATGAGTGCAAGGCGGTAGGGCTGCGGGATACCGATGGTCAGCCGACCAAACAAGTTAAACAAGGACAATTCTTCTCGCTCAAGACGGACACTTTGCTTCGTCGCGGCGATAAACTATATCTATGGACGGAGTGATGCATATCGTGTCTGTGCTGACTGCACCGTGGTGCGGCTGGACCATGTTAGTGCTGTTGCTTTGCGCAGTGCTGGCTGAGTTTTTCCAGCCCGGAGTAATCACGCAGGCACCTGCAGCCGTGTTCGCACGCACCGACCGTACCTACAAAGAGTCTCCGGCCAATTTCATGGGACAGTTGATGATCACACTCTTTCGTATCGGCACGTTGGCGCTGGCACTTTGTCTGTGTTTATGCTCGATCAACCACGTACACTTCGTGGCATTCTGGGCAATATGCGGAATCATCGTGGCAGTGTTGATGGTAAAGATGCTATTGAATGTGTTGCTGGACTACACGTTCTTTCTGTCACGCCGGTTCGGAAGTGCCTACGAGGCATATGGCAATATAGTCACGACGGGAACAGTCGTCTTGTATCCTGTGATGATGATCCTGATGCACGTATCCAATCCGCTGGCAGTGCAAGGAACGATAGCAGCATTAGCCATCTTGTTCCTTTGCGCGTGGATGTTCCGCGCGGTGCGCACCTATGTAGTATCGCCCGCATCGGTCTTCTATCTGGTACTATATATCGCCACGCTGGAAGTACTGCCGATGGCATTAATCTTTTATTTATCTGCAAAAACGATAAGATTTATATGATAAAACGAATTCTTTTTTCTCAACCCCGCCCGGTAACCGAGCATAATCCGTATTCACGTTTGGAGGAACAGTACGGGGTTCAGTGTGATTTCTACCAGTTTATTCATATCGAAGGACTGGAAGCACGGGAGTTTCGGCAGCAACGAATCAACCCGCTTGATTACACAGCCGTGATCCTTAATTCCAAATTGGGAGCAGAGCATTATTTCCGTCTCTGCGAAGAGATGAGACTGAATGTGCCTGATTCGATGCATTATTATTGCAATTCCGAGCAGGTGGGTCTGTATTTGCAGAAATTCATCAACTACCGCAAGCGTAAGGTTTTCTTCCCCGAGACCGGAAATAAGTTTGAGGACTTGTTGCCCGCTATGCATCGTCGTCCGAATGAGAAATACCTGATGGTACTTTCGGATATTCACACCGATGATCAAATCAATATGTTCGCCGAGAACGGAGTGGAAGTAACGCCGGCTATCATGTATCGCACGGTGACGACTCCTTGGCCGACCGACAAACCCTTCGATTATGATATGATCGCGCTCTTTACGCCGGCAGGTGTGACGTCGCTCAAAGAGAATTTCCCGGATTGGAAACAAGGTAAGACCCTCATTGCAGCGTTCGGTGATGGCACAGTGCGTGCGCTGGAAGAAGCGGGTTACCGAGTGGATATAGAGGCCGGACAAGGCAAAGCGTTCGCTTCGCTGCCGATTGCTATTGCGGACTATCTGGAGAAAAATGCCTAATACGTTTCCCAAACATAATAAACTCTGCGGACAAGAGCGCATTGCCGCTCTGTACAAAGAGGGGAAACGTTTCACGGCGTGGCCGATGCGTGTGACCTATCAGCCGACCGAAGAGGATACGCAAGTCCTCGTTTGGGCACCCAAATCGCTCTTCAAACGGGCGGTCAAACGCAATCATCTGCGGCGACTGATGCGAGAAGCCTATCGCCTGCACCAAGATATCTTGGGGGAACAGCATTATCAGATTGCTTTTAACTATATGGATAAGGAAGAACAACCTTTTACGGTCATTGAGAAAGCCATATGCAAATCTCTAAAGAAGATATCAGAACAATCGTAAGGAAGATCTTCCTCATACCGGTGTATTTTTACCGTTCGTTCATCTCGCCTCTCACGCCCCCGTCATGCCGTTATACGCCGACATGCAGCCAATACATGGTGGAAGCGGTCCTTAAACACGGTATCTTCAAAGGCGGCTGGCTCGGCATCAAACGGATATGCCGTTGTCACCCATGGGGCGGCTCAGGCTACGATCCTGTCCCTTAAAATCAAAAATCATAAATCAAAAATCATCAATGAGGATTGATATCATCACCTGTTGTCCCGAATTGTTGGAGTCTCCGCTCAATCATTCGATCATTCAGCGCGCAAAGGATAAAGGACTTTGCGAGATCTACGTGCATAACCTGCGCGATTGGACACTCGATAAGCACCGTAAGGTCGATGACTATGCCTTCGGCTTTGGTGCTGGTATGGTACTGCAGATCGAACCTATCGACCGGCTTATCTCGCATCTCAAGTCCGAGCGGGACTACGACGAGATCATCTTTACGGCTCCCGATGGCGAACGCTTTGACCAGAAAGCTGCGAATAATCTGTCGCTCAAGCAGAATATCATCATCCTGTGCGGGCACTACAAAGGCGTCGATCAACGCGTGCGCGATCATCTTATTACGCGCGAGTATAGTATAGGTGACTTCGTGCTCACAGGCGGTGAGATGCCGGCGGCAATGATGACCGATGCGATTGTTCGTCTGCTGCCCGGTGCGCTGGGGGACGTTGAGTCTGCTCTCAATGATTCGTTCCAGGACGGTCTGCTCGAAGCCGGCGTTTATACACGCCCTGCGGACTACAAAGGATGGAAAGTGCCCGAGATACTCCTTTCCGGCCACCAAGCCAAGATTGAAGAGTGGATGTATGAGCAATCGGTGGAACATACACGCGAAAGAAGACCTGATTTATTAGACGAAGACTAAAATGTCGCGAATAGCGGAGTAGGGGTGTTGTTTTGACAACCAGACTTAGCAAAATTATGTTTTATAGCATTTTTTTTGAAAAAAATTTGGTCATATCGTCTAAAAGCAGTACTTTTGCACCGTGTTTTTCATGGTATTAGATTTAAGGTTAAGTAAAAAGATTGGGATGTCGGGAGACATCCTTCTTTGTTTTTTTATGACATACCTCTTGCGTATGTCATTTTTTTTTTGTAATTTTGCAGCGCAAAACGAAACAACCATGGAAACGCTTATTTCTGTTGTCGGAGGAGCGAACGTCGATTTATCGGCTACGCTGAATGATGCGTTCATCGCTGCGGACTCTAATCCCGGGCATATCGAGGTCGGTTATGGCGGCGTAGCACGTAATATTGCGCATAACTTATCATTGCTCGGTGCAAACACGCAGTTACTGACAGTCTTCGGAGGAGACCTGTTTGGCGGTTTGTTGCATGATTACTGCAAACAGCAAGGTATAGATATACACCTATCTGCTCGGGAAGATGCCTTGCGCTCCGGAATCTATCTGTGTCTCAATAACCGTGGTGGTGAGATGATTGCTGCGGTAGCTGATACCGAAATTATTCGTAGTATCACGCCCGAATGGCTTGCCAAGCGTAGCGGGGAAATCAACCTCTCCGATTATATCGTGGCGGACACGAATATCACAGAAGATGCCATTCGCTGGCTGATGGATAATGTGACTGTGCCGCTCTTCATTGACGGAGTCAGTACCACCAAAGCGCATCGTGTCGTCAACGCACTCAGCAAAGCCAAACTTCCTTACCTCCACACCCTCAAGCTCAATCTCAAAGAGGCTTTGTCGGTTACTGAAACGGCTACCTATGCCGAGGCGGCGCAAAAACTCTTGGACCTCGGTGTGGCGCATGTGTATATCACGCTTGGAGGCGAAGGCGTTTATTGTCGTACGGCCGCCGAGGAATGGCTCTTCCCCGCACTGCCCGGAGAGGTGGTCAATACCACCGGTGCCGGAGATGCTTTCCTGGCAGGTGTTGTGTACGCTCACGCCAAAGGCATCGATTTCCCGCAGACAGCCCAATACGGTCTGATGGCTGCCCGCGCGACCCTGATGAGTACGAAAGCCGTTAATCCTGATATCGCAAATATATTACTATAATGAATAAGTATCTATCTATCTCGCCCGAAGTGGCGCAAGCATTGGAAGAGGGCAAGCCGGTTGTAGCCCTCGAGTCGACGATCATCTCGCATGGTATGCCGTACCCGCAGAACGTGGAGACTGCCCTCAAAGTGGAGCAGGTCATCCGTGAGAACGGAGCCATACCGGCTACTATCGCGATCATTGGCGGTAAACTCAAAGCCGGTTGTACCCCCGAAGAGATCGAGTACCTTGGCAAAAAAGGACAAGAGGTCATCAAGGCTTCGCGCCGTGACTTACCCGTCCTCATCGCCCGCAAAGAGGATGGTGCTACGACGGTTACCACGACCATGATCATTGCTGCCATGGCAGGTATTAAGATCTTCGCTACCGGCGGTATCGGCGGCGTGCATCGTCATGCGCAACAGACTTTCGATATCTCCGCGGATCTCGAGGAACTGGCGCAGACCCCCGTTATGGTCATTTGTGCGGGTGCCAAGTCCATCCTGGACCTCGGTCTCACGCTTGAGTATCTCGAGACAAAGGGTGTGCCTGTGATTGGTTACCAAACGGATGAACTGCCCGCTTTCTATACGCGTCACAGCGGTTTCGGTGTGGACTATCGAATGGATACTCCCGAAGAACTGGCTGCGGCTTTCAAAGCCAAGATCGACTGCGGACTCAAAGGTGGCATGCTCGTTACGAATCCTATCCCCGACGAGTACTCGATGCCCAAGCAAGTCATCGATTTTGCTATAGCGCACGCAATCCAAGAGATGGAGGAAGCCGGTATCCATGGCAAACAATGTACGCCTTTCCTGCTCGCCAAGGTCAAAGACCTTACCGGAGGTGACAGTCTGGCTGCGAACATTCAATTAGTCCTCAATAACGCCCGCCTTGCGGCCAAAACAGCGAAAGCCTTATGCGAAAAGTAATTGTCTTTGCTCTTTGTTCTTTGTGCCTTCTGTCCGCGTGTCAGAAACAACCCGTTCAGGTCGTTTCGGCGACCACCGAAGCTATCCCGGTGGATGCCTCTTTGGACGGCATACAAGACTTGAATTATCTCGCGCAACTGGCTCCAACCAAAGCGGATCTGGAGCAGCAGTTGAATGTGCAGATCGGTTATGCCCCTGAGCGTTTGTGGGTCGGTGATCCCGAGTGCCCGATGCTCAACTGGGCTACCGATGCCCTGTGGGAGGCAGCAAAAAAAGTGTATCCAGGTAAAGTGGATATTGCGATCGTGAACATGGGTGGTATGCGTTGCGAATGGCCTGCCGGTGCGATCACCAAGGAGAAGGTGTTCGAGCTGATGCCGTTCGATAACGAACTTGTGGTGTTGACCCTCAAAGGCGAAGATGTCATCGCGCTCTGCGAGTCCTTCGCGCGGTATGGCGGTCAGGGCGTAGCAGGTATGCGCGTGACGGTTATCGACGGACATCTGGCGGATGTGCAGGTAGGTGGCAAGGCGGTCAACCCGAAAGCACTCTACACCGTTGCTACCAGCGATTACCTGTCCGGCGGAACGGACCACATGGACGCATTGACGCGTTATGTGGACTACTGGAGAAGTGAACTGAAAATCCGGGATTTATATCTGGAAGCCGTCCAGACGCAGGACACTATCCGTGCCGCAGTCGATGGACGCATGACCATGAAGCCATAACGGAACGTTATGCTCCACGTGCCCGATCGGGGCATTGAAAAGAACGGGGTAGTCGTAGTCTGCGACTGCCTCTTTTATTGTCTCATAGACGCTCTGACCCATCAACTCATCGTCTTCGCAGTCGCTGAACTGGCCGACAATCAATCCGCTCAAGTGTGCCAACACGCCACTCAACCGCAAGTTGCGGATCATCCGGTCGATATGATAATGCCGCTCAGCGATGTCCTCAATAAGCAGGATGGGGAACTGGTAACTCAGTTTACTCAGACCGTACGGCGTTCCCTGCAGTCCGTACAGCACACTCAGGTTACCGCCTACGATAGGTGCAAAAGCCTGACCGGGACGGTTGAGCGGATGGTTCTTCCAACGGTACTCGATTGGCTCGCCGTTCAGCAGTTTGCGCAGCGCCACCATCGGCTCGCTGTCTTCCGGCAGGGTCGCTATATGCTTGCACATGATGCCGTGCAGCGAAGGCTGATGACCAATCCCCGACAACTGGTGCAGCGCCGTGATATCGCTGAAGCCGATGATAGGTTTCTTGATCTCTGCGACCTTGTCGATGATGCGCTGCATGCCGTACCCGCCGCGCGAGCAAAGGATCATATCCACGCTATCATCTTGCAACGCTTCGTTAAGGTCCGCTAAGCGTTCCTCGTCCGTACCGGCGAAACGTCCGTGCGCGTCGCGTGCGTGCGCGCCCTCGCTCACCTTATATCCCCACGCGCGCAGACGCGAAGTAGCCCCGTCGATGAACGGCGGGGCTATAACTCCTGAAGGTGATATGATGCGGATATGCTTCATTTACATCTGCGGCGCACCTTCGTGCAGCACACGTGCGATGATCTGAACCGCCTCGTCGATGATCGGCTCGGTATGGGTCGCCATCAAGGTCGTACGCAACAGGCACTCGCCTTCCACGCACGCCGGCGCGATAACCGGGTTCACATACACACCCTCATCGAACATCTTCTTACCGAAATACAGCGTATCCAGCGTCTTGTACGTAAAGATCGGCACGATAGGCGTCGGAGCCTCGATGATTTTCACGCCGTTGGCCAACAGCTGTTTCTGGAAATATTTGGCGATATTCATCAGACGTGTCGGACGCTCCGGGTCTGCGATCAACTGATGCAGTGCCTCCAAAGCGGTAGCAGCCGAACACGGGGTGATAGAAGCCGAGAAGATGAACGGACGACTCACGTGACGCAACCAATCGGCTACGCGGTGCGAAGTCAGCATACATCCGCCGATAGAAGCCAACGACTTCGAGAACGTCAACATCGTGATATCCACCTTGTCGGTCAGGCCGAAATGAGCCGCTGTTCCGCGACCGCCCGGGCCTAATACACCGAATCCGTGGGCATCATCGACCATCACACGTGCGCCGTATTTCTCGGCCAGCGCGCAGATCTCCGGTAACTTACAGATATCGCCGCGCATGGAGAACACGCCATCGGTGATGATCAGCTTACCGGCATTCTCCGGAATCGATTTCAACTGACGCTCCAGATCCATCATGTCCGAGTGACGGTAACGCAGTACCTTCGCATAACTCAGACGGCAAGCATCGTAGATAGAAGCGTGGTTCTCACGGTCGTTGAGGATGTAATCATCCTTGCCGCAGATGGCGGAGATGATAGCGAGGTTCGTCTGGAAGCCCGTCGACACGGTCATGCACTCCTCGTAACCTGTGAATTCCGCTATCTCCTTCTCCAGCTGCAGGTGCAGGTCGAGCGTTCCGTTCAAAAAACGGCTACCGCTCACACCCGTACCGTATTTGTCTAATGCTGCGTGACCGGCTTGGATGACCGCTTCGTTCTCCGTGAATCCGAGGTAGTTGTTACTACCTAACATGATCACGCGGTGGTTCTCCATCTGCACTACCGGCGCCTGACGGCTTTCCAACTCATGGAAATACGGGTAGATGCCGAGCTTACGAACCTGCTTCAGCGTCTCAAAATGGTCACATTTTTCGAATAGATCCATATTAGAGGACGTTAAGTTCTTTCAAAATGGCGGTTGTCTTGCGTACAGCTGCCTCAGACTCGTGCAGTTTAGCGCGCTCCTCGTCGCTGATGTTCAGCTCAAGGATCTTCTCGATACCGTTCTTACCGATGATACACGGAACACCGATCGTGATGTCCTTCATGCCGTACTCACCCTCGAGGGCTGCCGAACACGGAATCATCTTCTTCTGGTCCTTGATGATAGCCTCTGCAACCGAAGCAGCTGCTGCACCCGGAGCCATCCATGCACTCGTTCCGAGCAGACCGGTCAGCGTGGCACCGCCTACCATCGTGCTCTTAACCACGTTCTCCAACTCCTCTTTGCTCAGGAACTCGCTTACGTTGATACCCTTGTAGGTCGTGTAGCTCGTCAACGGAATCATCGTCGTGTCACCGTGACCACCGATCACGAAACCGTCAACATCGTTCGCGTTGCACTTCAGAGCCTGGCTCAGGAAGTATTTCAGACGAGCGCTGTCGAGTGCACCACCCATACCGATCACGCGGTTGCGCGGCAACTTGAGAGCGTGCAGGGTCAGATAAGCCATCGTATCCATCGGGTTGGAAACAACCACGAGGATAGCGTTCGGGCTGTATTTGAGCACCTGGTCGCAAACGCTCTTTACGATACCTGCGTTCACACCGATCAACTCCTCACGTGTCATACCCGGCTTACGCGGCAGACCCGAAGTGATGATAACAACGTCCGAACCGGCAGTCTTGCTATAATCGTTCGTTACACCCTCTACGATGGTGTCAAAGCCCATCAACTGAGCGGTTTGCATGATATCCATGGCCTTGCCCTCTGCAAAACCCTCTTTGATATCAATCAGACATACTTCGTTGGCTACCTCGTTAACGGCCAACACATTTGCGCACGTAGCACCTACGTTACCTGCGCCAACAACTGTAACTTTGCTCATAATTGTATATGTATTTTTATATTAAATTTATCTATTTAATTTGCTTGATTTGTGAACCTGTTTTTACAAACAGCCCGCAAAGGTACGAAAAATTTTGTATATATACAAATTTTTAAGAATAAAAGTGCAAAATTTCTTCTTTTTGTAAGTATAGTTAGCAGATTGGCGGTTTTTTGTATACAAAAAAAGCAGCACTTGGCTGCCTTTTTTATCGACGTCCGTGATGCCGATGATGTTTCTTGAACTCCTGCCTACGGAAGTCACCCCTCTTGAAATCTCCCTTGCGGAACTCTCCCTTGCGGAACTCTTGGAATTTGGCTTCCTTACGCAGATCGATCATCTTACCGCACCGCTCGCAACGCACGAACTTTTGCTCCATCCTTATCGGTTTGCCCTTGCACGCTGCACATTTCCTTACTTCTCGCGCACTCATGTTCATTACCAGCATGGCTCCTACCGCCAATGCTAACCATCTTTTTGCTTTCATAGTTTTGCCCTCCATTTTAACGGGTTAATACTCTTTTTTGCACCTTAAATAATCCGGCTTACCTCTCAAAATACAAATACCATGCCAAAACCGCACATACGCAATACACCTGGACTTTTTGCCGAATAGTATTGGACTCGGGCATAGGCGGATTAGCCCTTCGCTGGTCGCTCTCCACGAGCGGCCGTTATTCTTATCTCTCTGCGCTCGACAATTACTTCGCCCTCGCGTCCGTCATTTTCTTTTGCATCCGTCCAATCTTGGCGGATAGAAAATGCCGCCCCGCCCGCGAGTGTCTCAATGCGGGTGTTCTGTTCTCTGCGGTATTCCGCAGTTAAAGGGTTCTATGTCTATTACGCCGGATACCATCCGGCATCTGGTTGCTTTTTGTTGTGTAGTGGGTACCTTCGGTGATTTTTTGCAGATTTATTTGTGTATGTCAGAAAAAAGTACTACCTTTGCGGGCGCAAAATTGTGGAGAGTGCTGAAAATCCGATAAAGAGAATAATAATCAATGACACCATGAGATTTGTACGCACATTTCATTCTGTAGGTCATGGAGCATTCTATACAGAGCGCTTTTATGATGATTCTTATAATAATCCACAAAATGTGGCTAATTTTGTTTATGATTGCGGGAGTATAACCGACTTACAGAAATTACAGCAAGAAATTAACCGTGAATTTAATCAAGGGACAAAGATAATAAACGCAGTCTTTATATCGCACTTTCATGAGGATCATATAAACGGATTGGGACATTTATTAGGAAATTGCACCGTGCAAAACATAGTAATCCCTAAAATGCCTCAAGATTTTATTATTTATGCGATGATACAGAATGCCCTTATTCAAAAAGGAGGCCCAAGTTCAACTGCTAATGATATATTATCCTCTATTTTGAGCGAAGAAGGCCACAACAATGAGGAATTTCAGATAGTACAAATTGGTGAAGATGATGATAACGATACCACGCTAAAAGGCCTCTTACCTCCTTCTGTAAAAGACATATGGGAGTATCGAGCATTAGTTCTTACATGTAAGTCACAGAAATATAAGAATCGCCTACACAGTTTGACACAATCTCTTCAACAAGACGCGATATTTAGAACCGCCTTTAAAAGTAACGGAATTATTGACTACCCAAAATTTAACCACCTACTAAAGAATAATAACAACCTATCACATTTGCGAGGGTTAGTATCTCAATATAACTTAAACGGAAACCATTATAACATGGTTGTCGGCTCTGAGCCTACTGACAAAACTTTGCATATGGGATGTTTATTCACTGGCGATGCAATGTTAAAATGCAAGTCAAGAATGAAACAATTGGTTGGCAAATATGCTGTTAACTCATCTTTATATCATTGCTTACAAGTTCCGCATCATGGTGTTGTCGGTGACAATCATAATGCACAATTATATACATCTCCGAAAGAATGTATTGTTTCTGTTAAAGATGGTGACCCAAATCGTCCGGCAGCCACTGTGAAAAACGATATCACAATAAATGGAGGTAATTGCGTTAAAGTAACGGAAAAAACTAATAATCTACAATATCAACATACATTATAGCTTTTTTATGGCATACTTTGATAAATATGGCGTCGAATATAGCGACGACAAAAAGACGTTAGTGATGTTTCCTCAAAATTTTAAAGGAGCATATGTTATCCCAGAAGGGGTAACCGATTTTAAAACTTACACAGAAGTTGAGAGCGAAGATCTTCCAATTGATGTGTATGTAGAATATAGTCCGTTTACATACCAACGTTGCCCGGGATTAACTTCATTGGAATGTCCTTCTTCTCTCACTGTGATACCGGAATGGGCATTTCAAGGGTGTTGTTCTTTGGAAAAGGTTACATTTCACGCGAAAGAACTAACGATTGAAGATTATGCTTTTTACGGCTGCGAAAAGTTGGAAAACGTTATTATAGAAGCAGAGGACATTCATATAGGTTCAAATGTCTTCGATAAAACCCCTTTTGTCAATTCGCATTGTCGAGATGGAGCTCTATATCTTAATGACACCTTAATCTTTGTGGATCCTGCATATAACGGTGTTTTTGTAGTAAAAGAAGGCACAAAAAGGTTAGGGAAAAGAGTATTTGCATCTATAAAAGGTATCACCGAAGTCTTTCTTCCACAATCGCTCGAAGATTTAGGAGTAGAATCATTTCGTTATTGCGGAATAAAAAAAATACGTATTCCAGAAGGAATTACCGAAATACAAGACGGAGGAGATGTCGAGTCTTTTCCTGATTTTCCATCATCATTTTGCAAAGATGGTGTTTTTAGGGGATGCGAAAATCTAGAAGAAGTTATTCTGCCAACGTCTCTTAAAGAAATTGGCATAGGAGCATTTTATGGATGTACAAAACTTTCGACTATAAGCATTCCACAAGGAGTACAACGTATTGGTATGTTTGCGTTTGAAGGGACAGGGTTATATTCAATTTCCATTAAAAATCCTAGTGTTATCATTGAAAATGGTGCATTTGCTAATTGTGCCAATTTAAATGATGTAAAATTTGATGAGTTCTCGTCGCCTCAATTTGTTATTGTTTCAGAACAAGAGTTTGGATGCGATGAAGAGTTATCTCCCAAATCGGTATTTGCGAATTGTGAAAACTTACCGGTTATTGATAATATAAGGTATGCTGGAAACTATCTTGTTGAAGCCGTAGACAAAGAATTATCTACCTATGTAATTAAAGAAGATACAAAATATATAGGGGCAGATGCATTTCGTAACAGTTGCAATCTAAAATCTATCTCTATACCTGACAGCGTGGTATGTATTGGAGAAGGGGCTTTTAGGAAATGTACAGATTTGACTTCTGTAATTATCCCTAACAATGTAGCAAATATCGGAAGCTGTGCATTTTGGGATTGTAGCAACTTAACGTCTGTAACTATTGGTAATGGTGTGACTAATATTGAAAGTAATGCCTTTTACGATTGTAAAAGTTTGATATCAGTAATCATTGGCAAAGGTGTCGAAAATATTAGAAATTTTGCCTTTTCAGGGTGTTCCAATCTAAAATCTCTATCGATTCCTGACAACGTTAGGAGTATTGAAGAGGGTGTTTTCTGTGATTGTGAAGCACTAAACAAACCTATTTACAATGCGCATGTATTCGCTTATTTGCCGCGTACATATTCAGAGGAATATGTTATTCCTTCCGGTATCAATCTTATCGCTAATGATGCTTTTTCTCGCTGCAATCATCTAACGTCTGTAGTTATTCCTTCTAGCGTTAAGAGCATTGGAGGCGACGCTTTTTCTTGTTGCGAAAATCTAACTTCTCTAACTATTCCAGACGGTGTCACGAATATTGGAGATTCTGCATTTTCTTATTGCACGAGGCTGACATCGGTAACTATTCCTGATAGCGTAACAAAAATAGGATGGAATGTATTTAATGGTTGTGAAGCATTAAATACCCCAATGTACAATGCGCATATATTCGCTTATTTGCCGCGTACATATTCTGGGGAATATGTTATTCCTTTTGGAATAAAAACCATTGCTAATTATGCTTTTTATCGATGCAAAAGGTTGACTTCTGTAATAATTCCAAATAGTGTTACCTGTATAGAAGAAGATGCTTTTGATGATTGTGAAAGTTTGGTCTCCATTGAGATTCCTAATAGTGTCACACACGTCGGATGGAATGCTTTTGGGTGGAAAGCCAAGTGGACTTCAATCGTTGTGCCATTAGGAGAAGAAGAACGTTTCTGCCAGATGGATGGACTAAAGGACTACGCAAGTATTATTCGTCAAACATCAGAAAAGCGTAAACAACAGCAGCAACAACGTGACGAGTACGAACAACGATTATTGCTAGAGCAACAACGGCAAGAATTATTCCAAGACTCGATATTATTCTATGATACAGAAACAACAGGCAAGCCGCTAAAGTATAAGGCTCCAGTTATAGATTTATCCAACTGGCCTCGATTGGTGCAATTAGCATGGATAATAGCAGATAAAGAAGGTAATGTTCTAAAGAAGAAATCAGTTATCATAAAACCGGATGGATTCTCAATCCCTGCTGATGCTGTGGCGGTACATGGTATAACTACCGAACGAGCACAGCGTGAAGGCTTGCCATTAAAAGATGTATTAGAGGAGTTCGCTACTGACTTATCTTTAGCCGAACATGTTGTAGGACATAATATTGATTTCGATCAACATGTCGTAGGCGCTGAGCTTTGTCGGCTGGGGATGGATTTTAATGCTCTCATGGACAAACCATGTACCTGCACAATGAAAACTACTACGAATTTCTGTGCGATACCAAATCCGAATACATACTTTGGCGGTTACAAATGGCCTTCTCTACAAGAGCTATATCGCAAACTATTCAATAGAGACTTCGAGAATGCTCACGATGCTCTTGCTGACATCACTGCTACCAAAGATTGCTTCTTTGAACTCAAACGGAGAGGGATGATTAAGGAATAATTTAAACACACAATATTATGAAACATAATTTCAGAACAACGATTCTCATTGCCGCAATCGGCATGATTGTGTACACGATTTATGTGCTGACGCACTACGCGCTCAGCGTGTTATGTCCGATGCCTTACCATTATGATTTATGGACCGATATATGTGAGCGATTGATCTTCGACATCATGCCGGTTAGTCTCATCCTTGCTGGTGTTAGCTTGTGGAAATACAGTCCAGCTCCAAATGCCTCCAAGCCATTCCGCTATCTTACAATCGGTTTGTTTATCGCGCTAATAGGCACAGTACTATTATCTCCGCTCCACGCCCATAAAATTTTTGGGATTGCGTACTTATTCCCGTCTATCTATTGGCGTGCTATACTTCTAATTGCCGGTATTGTTTGGCTCTTTATGTTTAGGCGTCAACCGTTAGAGGAAACTTCTCCACGTTCCTATCGGGTAACGTTGATTTTGGCGATGCTGCTACTTGCATTACCTATGGTATTAGAAGCCATCTCCGGAATCTCGTTACTTTGCGGCAGAGATATAGTGTTGGGATTAAATTCAGGTGCAATTAAATCGTGGGTTAAATATATCGCTCCTATTCTGCCATTGGTACATTTCGTTTTTCCGCGTATTGAAAAGATTAATTACATGTGTAACAATCATTGCACTCCCGGTTCATATGACGAAGGTTCTTTCAATCGTAATCGCTCAATTACACTCGTTTTAGTTGGTGTTATGATAATATCAGGCATTGTAGGCATGGCTATTTTTCACGGTGTTATTTGTCACGAGGCTGCCTTTTTGAAATATGGGTATCTAAAACAATATACCATTCTTCATAATATAGGTGTAACCTCGCTTAGTGTAATGGAATTTACACTCTTATCTTCATATATTATGCTCTCCATCATGGCTTTTCGCCAATTGCCAAATCCTATTGGCTACAAGATTTATAATGTAATATGTCAGTGCATAACATTGGGAAGTTTATTCTTAGCAGTAATATTTTCATTAGCAGGTCAGCCCATCGCAAACATCTTTGTTGTCCTATTCATTATAGCCGGTTGTGCATTTTATATCACAACCACCATCCGTGTCATATCGTATTCTATCCCAATAGGTGTTGATAAATTAAAGGGCATAGAATTAAAAGAAGGTGCAATCATCCCTGATTAAAACATATAAACTATGAGACATATTATTACTTTTGCACTCACAGCAGTGCTCTTTTTGACTCCTGAAGTTTAACCTTCGGGAGTTTTTTCTTCCATTACCGGGCAATCCGATTGCCCGCTCTCTCCGTCCATTAGCCCCGAATCCTATTCGGGTTCAAACATCGTCCATTTCCCCGAAATAATCATGCCTCGCGGCTAAGAATTCTATCCGCCTTTAGCTTGTTCCTTTTTTGCATGCCTTGTCCCCTTTAGCTTGTTCCTTTTTTTTTGATATGCTCGGGTTATGGCTTGGTACTTTTTTTGAACGAAGCCAACCAATAAAGTACCAAGCTACACTAGCTATCTTGTATTTCTCTGCCCTCCTCTTCTTCCCCTTTCTCTTCCCTCCCACCTGCCTTTCACCTATCTTTAGTAGGATATTAGTAGGTGATTAGTAGGTGATTAGTAGGTGATTAGTAGGTTATTAGTAGGTGATTGCCGAGACCATCTCGGGACCATCTGCGAACGTGTTAGTACGGTCAAGCCACCCCGAAACTCCCCTTCCGTTGCCGCAATAATCGCCCAAATACGTAAACTATCGGCAAAAATTACATAAAAATTGCATTATTTTGCTCAAAAACTTGTCGGTATCGGCATTTTTTTGTACCTTTGCGGCGGATTTGTTTCTGTAATGCACTAAAATTAATGCACTATTGGAATAAAACGACAGAATGACATACGTACAGTTTTATAATGAGTGGCATCGCTTGGTTTGCTTTTCTGTGGCACAAGTGAGGGCAATTTATCCGGATTTTCATCGCGGAAATTTTGTTCAGTGGCAACGGGCCGGCTACATTGTGCCGCTTCGTCAAGGTTGGTATGCCTTCTCTGATTACATCCAACAACCTGACTTTGCTCGTTTTATCGCTGGTAAGATTTGCGCTCCTTCGTACATCAGCCTTCACACCGCGCTTTCGTTTTACGGTATCATCCCCGAATCCGTCGTGGAGATCACGAGTGTGACAACGAAAAAGACCAGCCGCTACGAAAACGCCTTCGGGCAGTTCAGTTATCAGACTATTCGTCCGCGATTGTTGTGGGGCTTTGAACCCAAGACCATGCGCGACGGTAAGCAATACATGATGGCTACGCCGGAGAAAGCCATCATCGACCTTCTCTACCTCTATCCGCAGTATTCTACGCCGGACGAGATGCGTGAACTGCGTTTTGACGAAGACTGGATGCGAGAGGAACTAAACCAAGAGCGCCTGTTGGAGTACACGCTGCGTATCAGCAGCCCGATACTCACCAAGCGAATACATTTATTGCTCAAAACTTACGAGTTATGATTGACATGGAATATATACGCGGGTTTTATCCGCCGTACATCGCGCAGACCGCCAATTTCCAGAAGCATATGCTCAAGGAATACGTGGAATTGTTGGCGTTGGAATGGATCGCCCGGTCGCCTTATGCCGCCAAAATGGTTTTTATCGGCGGTACGAACTTGCGACTTATTCAAGGAATTGACCGCTTCTCCGAAGACTTGGATTTTGATTGCAAAGGATTGAGCGAAGATGAGTTCCGGCAGATGTCGGACGAGTTAGTTAAGTACCTGCAACTGCAAGGTCTCAATGCAGAATTGCGCAACAAAGAGAATGCCCGTCTAACCGCCTTCCGCAGTAACGTCTATTTCCCTGAACTGCTCTTTGATTTGCAACTAACCGGACATCGTGAGGAGCGTTTTCTTATGAAGATAGAGGCGCAAGATCAAGGTATCGATTATCCGCGTGAAATGGCAATCGTCCAACGAAACGGCTTCTCCTTCCCGGTACCTGTTCCTCCGCTGAGTGTACTATTGTCAATGAAATTATGTGCCTTGTTGACACGCCAGAAAGGCCGTGATTTCTATGATGTGCTCTTTTTGATGCAACGTGCCGAACCGGACTATGCTTTCCTTCAGCAACGGATAGGTATCGCCGATAAGAAGCAACTATCTGCCGCATTGCGAGAAATGATTGCAAAGACCGATCTCAAAACAAAGCAGCGTGATTTTGAGCATCTTCTCTTCGACACCCGCAAAAGCGAAACAATATTGAGATTTATAGAAACAATATCCTTATGAAAAAACTCTTTTTTATTCTCATTCTGGCGCTGATGACTGTAACAGCCGGCGCACAGCATCGTCATGGCGATCGTGACTCGCACGACAGAGGCCGTGGAAGAAATCACATCGAGTGTGCCACCCACGATCAAATGAGCATGGTTATGCACACGCTCGGTCAGCAATCCTTTGATGATAAAAAGCTGGAAATAGCGAAGTTATGTGTCGTGCTTGGTCATTTCTGTGTGGACGATTTGGCACGCATGGCCGCTGTCTTCTCCTTCGATGACAGCCGTCTGTCTTTCCTGACCTTTGCTTATCAGTATTGCGAAGATCCGCAGAACTACTACGACCTGCGCGACTCCTTCTCTTTCCGCTCGAACTTCGACACAATGATGGACACCGTCCGTCCCGGACATCGGCATTAAAAACAGCCGCAAAGAGCGAAAAATCGCTAAAAATCCAAGAAAAATGGCATACACTATTGTGTATGTCAATTTTTTTTTGTAATTTTGCAGCGCAAAATATGGGCGAACAAAAAACAATCATTTAATACTTAAACATTATGGCAAAAAAAGCATTGAACAAGTGGACCGCGCCGAAGAGTGTCGCTCCCGAGAGAATCATCCAATTTGGTGAAGGTAACTTCCTCCGCGCATTCGTGGATTGGATCGTTTGGAACATGAACGCAAAGACGAACTTCAACGGTTCGGTCGTTGTTGTTCAGCCGATTGAGAAAGGTATGGTAGAGTGGCTCAACGGTCAGGACTGCTTGTATCACGTTAATCTGCAGGGTCGTCTCAAAGGTGAGGCGGTTAACTCGCTGGAGCGCATCGATGTTATCTCTCGCGCGCTGAACCCGTACACCCAGAACTGGGCATACATGGCGCTGGCAGAGCAGCCGGAGATCCGTTTTGTGATCTCCAACACGACCGAGGCAGGTATCACCTTCGATCCTTCTTGTAAGTTCACGGACGCTCCCGCAAGCGCTTATCCGGGCAAGCTCGTACAACTCCTCTTCCGTCGTTACAAGACCTTCAACGGCGATCCGACCAAAGGTCTGATCTTCATGCCGTGTGAGCTCATCTTCTTGAATGGTCACCACCTCAAAGATTGCATCCGCAAGTACATCGAGTTGTGGAAAGATGATTTTGGAGCAGACTACAAGGGCTTCAAGGAGTGGTTCGAGAAATACAACTACGTTTGCGCTACGCTCGTGGATCGCATCGTGCCGGGCTTCCCGCGCAAGGACATCGCTGCTATCCAGGAGAAAGTGGGCTACAACGACAACCTTGTTGTACAGGCTGAGATCTTCCACCTCTGGGTAATTGAGAAACCGGAGAATATGTCCATCGAAGAACTCGAGGCTGAGTTCCCGGCAAACAAGGCAGGTCTGAACGTGCTGATCGCAGAGAGCGAGAAACCGTACCACGAGCGCAAAGTGACGCTGCTCAACGGCCCGCACACGGTGCTGAGTCCGGTTACCTACCTCAGCGGCGTGAACATCGTTCGCGATGCTTGCAACCATGAGGTGCTCGGCAAATATATCCACAAAGTGATGTTCGATGAGTTGTTGGAGACTCTCAACCTGCCGAAGGAAGAACTCAAGGCTTACGGAGAATCCGTACTCGAGCGTTTCAACAACCCGTACGTGGATCACGCAGTGACATCGATCATGCTCAACTCGTTCCCGAAATTCGAGACACGTGACCTGCCGGGTCTGAAGGTGTACTTGGAGCGTAAGGGCGAACTGCCGAAGGGCTTGGTCCTCGGTCTGGCTGCTATCATCACGTACTACAAGGGTGGTGTACGCGCAGACGGCGCACCGATTGAGCCGAACGATGCACAGGAGATCATGGACCTCTTGAAACAACTCTGGGCTACCGGCGACAAACGCAAAGTGGCTGAAGGTGTGCTCGGTGCAACCGATATCATCTGGAAAGAGAGCAAAGAGGACCTCAATAAGATTCCGGGTCTGACCGACATGATCGTTAAGTTCCTCGAGGACATTGAGAAGAAAGGTATGTTAGAAACCGTTAAATCGATTCTCTAATATGACAAATATCCTAAAAATCAACCCTGCCGACAATGTGGTGGTAGCCATCCAACCGCAGTCGGCAGGCGCGGTTATTGAGGTGGACGGCAAGAAGATCACCGTTTTAGAGGACGTGCCTGCCGGACATAAGATAGCCATCAAAGACCTCGCAGAGGGCGAGAATGTCATCAAGTACGGTTTCCCCATCGGTCATGCCAAAGAGGCAAAGAAAGCCGGCAGTTGGATGAATGAGAACAATATCAAGACCAACCTCGCCGGACTGCTTGAGTATGAGTATCATCCAAAGGATGTGGTGCTCGACATCAAGGACGAGAAACGTACCTTCATGGGGTATCGCCGCAAAGACGGACAAGTGGGAATCCGTAATGAAGTGTGGATCATCCCGACCGTCGGTTGCGTGAACGGTATCATCCAGAAATGTGCCGAGCGTCTGCGTCAGGAGACCGGAGCGGACAATATCTTCGCTTTCCCCCACAACTACGGTTGCTCGCAGCTCGGTGACGATCATGAGAACACGAAGAAGATCCTTCGTGACATGATCCATCACCCGAATGCAGGTGCGATCCTCGTGGTCAGCCTCGGTTGCGAGAACAACCAACCGGACGTATTTAAGGAATTCTGCGGCGAGATCGACGAAGACCGTGTGAAGTTCGTTGTAACGCAGAAGATCGAAGGCGATGAAGTGGAATACTGCATGCCGATCCTGCGTGATCTCTACACCAAAACCCAGCATGACAAACGCGTGCCCGTGCCTCTGAGTGAGCTGCGCGTAGGTCTCAAGTGCGGCGGTTCGGACGGTTTCAGCGGTATCACAGCGAACCCGCTACTCGGTATGCTAAGCGATTGGTTGGTAGCCCAAGGCGGAACGACTGTCCTCACCGAAGTACCGGAGATGTTCGGCGCAGAGACCATCCTCATGGATCGTTGTGCCAACCGTCATCTCTTCGATCAGACCGTACATCTCATCAATGACTTCAAGGATTATTTCCTGAGTCATGGTGAGCCCGTAGGCGAGAACCCGAGTCCGGGTAACAAAGCCGGCGGTATATCGACGCTCGAGGACAAGGCCCTCGGTTGTACGCAGAAATGCGGTAAGTCCCTCGTACGCGGCGTGATGCCTTATGGCGAGCGTCTGCAGGTGAAGGGTCTCAACCTGCTCTCTGCGCCGGGTAATGACCTCGTAGCCTCGACCGCCTTGGCTTCCTGTGGATGTCATATGGTGCTCTTCACCACCGGTCGCGGAACACCGTTCGGAACCTATGTGCCGACGATGAAGATCTCCACCAACTCGAACTTGGCGAAGAATAAACCCAATTGGATCGACTTCAACGCAGGTGTCATCGCCGAAGGCGAACCTATGGACGAAGTGGCAAAACGTTTTGCTGAGTTCGTGATCGAAGTGGCTAACGGAGCAAAGACCAACAACGAGAAGAACGGCTATCACGAGATAGCGATCTTTAAGAACGGTGTTACTCTCTAGTCTCTTCTTCCCGCGCACGTGTCCGTTCTGCGGGAGGTATATCAGCGACCGGCAGATCCGCGAAGAGCATATCGAATGGCTCTGTGTGGACTGCTGGCGACACTTACCTCGCACAGAACAGGACTACCTGCGGGAGAACAGCACGGAAACAACGCTCACGGACGGTATCGTATCCCGTCAACATGCAATGCACTTGGAGCGGGCTTGGGCGTACCTCCATTACGAAAAAGGACATCCTATCCAGCAGGTCATTCATCGCATGAAATACAGCGATCAACCGGAGTTGGGTTACTGGCTCGCACGGCAGGCGGTGTTGGACACGAAGCATGAAGAGTTCTTCGACGGTATTGACGTCATCGTCCCCATGCCCTTGCATCCGAAACGTATGAGAGAACGCGGGTACAACCAAGCCGAGTATATCGCCCGAGGGCTGAGTGAGATAACGGGCATACCGATGGATACGACGCACGTGATGCGCATAAGGAACACGCCCAAACAGGCGCTGCAAGACGGCGAAGGACGACGAACGAATGTAGCCGAGGCATTTGCTGTGAGCCACCCGGAGCAAATGTATCGCAAACATATTTTGGTGGTAGATGACTTGATTACTACCGGAGAAACGGTCAAATCATGTCTGCACGCGATGAAGCGATTCAGAGGTGCACGATTTAGTGTCTTTGCGCTATGCAAAGCAAGGTAATATGACAAAAAAATACGATTTTTTGATTATCGGCGGTGGTGTAGCCGGTATGAGTTTTGCACTCAAAGTGGCGCGTACGGAGAAATACCGCATTGCGTTGTGCTGTAAGACCACGCTCGAGGAAGCGAACACCGCCAAAGCACAAGGAGGTATTGCCTCCGTGACCAACTTGTTGGTCGATGATTTCGAGAAACATATCCACGACACGATGGTGGCCGGCGATTGGTTGAGTGATCCGGCGGCCGTGGAGCAAGTGGTTCGTAATGCCCCAAAAGGCATCGAAGAACTCGTGAACTGGGGTGTTAATTTCGATAAGAAAGAAGACGGTAATTTCGACCTCCACCGCGAAGGAGGTCACTCGGAGTTCCGTATTCTCCACCATGCCGATGATACCGGCGCAGAGATCCAGCGTGGACTGATGGAAGCCGTGCGGCAAAACCCCTATATCGATGTGCTCGAGAACCATTTCGCCGTGGAGATCATTACGCAGCACCATTTGGGTGTTCGTGTGACCCGCCGTACGCCGGATATCGAGTGCTACGGAGCCTACATCCTTAATCCGAAGACGCAGAAGATAGACACCTATCTCAGCCGAATCACGCTCATGGCAACCGGCGGAACAGGTGCCGTTTATGCGACCACCACCAACCCCGAGATTGCTACCGGAGACGGTATAGCGATGGTCTATCGTGCGAAGGGCATGGTGAAAGACATGGAGTTTGTGCAGTTCCATCCAACGAGCCTCTACAACCCCAAAGAGACCCATCCGGCGTATCTCATCACCGAAGCCATGCGCGGTTACGGAGGTATCCTGCGTTTGCCGAACGGTGAGGAGTTTATGCAGAAATACGATCCGCGTCTGAGTCTCGCGCCGCGCGATATAGTTGCGCGTGCGATAGATAATGAGATGAAGATCCATGCCATCGATCATGTGTGCCTCGATGTGACGCACAAAGATCCCGAAGAGACCAAACATCATTTCCCCAATATCTACGCGAAGTGCCTCAGTATCGGCATCGATATCACCAAGCAATATATCCCGGTAGCGCCCTGCGCACATTATATGTGCGGCGGCATCAAGGTGGATCTGGACGGTCAGTCGAGCATCAAGCGTCTCTATGCTGTGGGCGAGTGCTCGTGTACAGGTCTGCATGGCGGTAACCGTCTGGCATCCAACTCGCTCATCGAGGCAGTCGTGTATGCGGACGCTGCGGCAAAACACAGCCTCTCGGTCATCGAGAACTACGACTTCAATGACAAGATCCCTGCATGGAACGATGAAGGTACGCTCTCCAATGAAGAGCGCGTGTTGATTGCGCAGGATGTCAAGGAGGTCGGGCAGATCATGTCTACCTACGTGGGAATCGTGCGTTCGGATCTGCGTCTGCGTCGTGCATGGGAGCGCCTGGACTTGCTTTACGAAGAGACCGAAGACCTCTTCAAGCGTGTCAAAGCCGATAAGGAGATCTGCGAGTTGCGTAACATGATCAATGTCGGATACCTCATTACCCGCCAGGCCATGGAGCGTAAGGAGAGTCGCGGTCTGCATTACTCCATCGACTACCCGCGCACGGAGAATAACCACCCGCAGGAAGTATGGTAGCGATTGCGTTACATAGCATTATTCCTGTGCGGGCAGAGGCGCGCGAAGGAGCGGAGCAGAACACGCAGATGTTGTTCGGAGAGCTCTGTGAGATCATCGAAGAACACCCCCGTTGGAAACGTATCCGTTTGGAATCGGACGGTCAGGAAGGATGGGTGGATGCGAAGATGGTCACGCCCATGACGGACAAGGAGTATGCCGCGCATAAGAAAGCCCTCCAAACGGCTGCGACCGTGGCTTTTCCGATGGCGTACGCCATGAGTGAGAATAACGGACAGACCATTCCGCTCACTGCCGGTACACGACTCACCAATTACCGATCACCAATGACCAATGAAGCGAGACCCGCTCGCTTTGAGGTACTTGGTGTCGGTTTCCGGATTGACCCCTCGATGGTCATCACCGCTCCGCTCGAGTTGAATCAAGACAACTTATTGAAAGCTGTGCGTTTCTTTATCAATGTACCGTATCTCTGGGGCGGAAAGAACGCGTTGGGCATGGATTGTTCGGGTTTTACGCAGACGATTCTTTCCCTGTTCGGCAAAGCCCTCTTACGTAATGCCTCCGAGCAAGTGACGCAAGGAATACCGATTAAGGATCTTACCAAAGCCCAAGCGGGAGACCTCGTTTTCTTTACTAAATCACCAATGACCAATGATCAATTACCAATCACTCATGTGGGCATCGTGATCGACCCAGAACGGGTCATTCACTGTTCCGGGCGCGTGAAAGTAGAAAAACTTGATTCTACCGGCATCTTCAATGCCGAAACCGGCGAATACTCGCATTATCTAACACAAATACGACGGCTCTGAGAGTCGTCGTATTTGGTACCGCGAGCCGGGGTCGAACCGGCACGCCCATCACTGGGCAAAAGATTTTAAGTCTTTCTTGTCTACCTATTCCAACATCGCGGCTGATCGAAATCGGCTGCAAAAGTACTGCTTTTTTTTGACATGTGCAAATAAAATGACAAAAAAAATGATTTTATCGCGCGCGGGCTTGCGTATGTGGAAAAAAAGTCGTATCTTTGCACGCTTTTTATGTTATGGCGAATAAACGTAAGATTATAAATGACCCTGTTTTTGGGTTTCTGTCTATACCCAACGAACTGATTTACGATGTGTTGCAGCATCCATATGTGCAGCGCTTGAACCGTATTCGTCAGTTGGGGCTCTCCTATTTAGTTTACCCGGGTGCGATGCACAGCCGTTTCGGTCACTCCTTGGGTGCGATGCATCTGATGCACGAGGCGATCGCTTCGCTGCGTTTGAAGGGTGTGGAGATCACGCCGGAAGAAGAGACGAGCGCGATGATCGCTATCTTGCTGCACGATATAGGTCACGGACCTTTCTCGCATGTGTTAGAGCACACGATTGTGGACGGCGTGACGCACGAGGATATCTCGCTGCTGATGATGGAGCGCATCAATGAGGACCTGCACGGCCAACTCGACACGGCGATTGCGATCTTCAAGAACGAGTACAAGAAGCATTTCCTGCATCAGTTGATATCGAGTCAGTTGGACGTGGATCGGATGGATTATCTGTGCCGTGACTCGTTCTTTACGGGCGTGCAGGAAGGACGCGTGGCGAGTGAACGCTTGCTGAAGATGTTGGACGTACGGGATGATAAGTTGGTAGTGCAGATCAAAGGCATCTACAGCGTGGAGAAATTCCTGGTAGCCCGCCGACTGATGTACTGGCAGGTCTATCTGCATAAGACGAGCGTGGCGGCAGAGCAGCATCTGATCAAAATCCTGAGTCGAGCCAAGGAGTTAGCGCACAACGGCAAAGAGTTATTCTGTTCGCCGGCGTTGCGGTATTTCCTGTATCAGCATGTGACGTTTGCGGATTTCGGGACGCATAGCGAGGCGCTGGAGCAGTATGCGCTGCTGGATGATAACGACGTGCTGTCCGCCATCAAGGCATGGATCTCGAGTGACGACAAAGTGCTGAGTTTGCTGAGCGAGAGTTTTATTAACCGCCGTCTGTTCCGCGGGGAGCTGCAGGATGCACCCGTGACGGAAGAACAGAAGCGGGCATTGAACAAACACTATGCGCAACTGCTCGGTATCAGCGAGCAAGATGCGGAATATATGTGGAGTGAACATGTATCGACGAGTAACACCTATAGTGAGAAAGATGACTCGATCGATATCCTGTACTCCGACGGCACGGTGCGCGACATCGCGGATGCCAGTGAGATACTCGACCTCGAAGCGTTGACACGCAAGCCGAAAAAATTGTATATCTTTAAATATCGAATAGATGGAATTTAGTGCAGGACAAATAGCTGCCTTATTGGGCGGACAGTTATATGGCAACGCAAATGCCATGGTAAGTGACGTAGCTCCGATCGAGAGCGCGGATGCAAAGCATCTGACGTTCATTACGGATGAGAAATACTTGCCGTATCTGCAAAACACAAAAGCAGGTGTGGTACTGATCACGCGCAGCCTCGTGGAAGGTAAGATCGCTTTCCCGGAAGGCGAAGGAAAAGCCGGCGGTGCCGTCATCTTGGTAGAGAACGCCCGCGGTGCGATGGGGCAGTTGCTGTCGATGGTCAGCAAGGCGATGTTCCCTGCGAAGAAAGGTATCGAGCAACCGTCGTTCATTAGCGAAGGCGTGAGCGTACCCGAGGACGCGTATGTAGGTGCGTTCGCGTACATCGGCAAGAACGTGCGTTTGGGCGCAGGGGTGCAGATCTACCCGAACGTCTATATCGGCGACAATGTGGTGATTGGCGAGGGAACGATCTTGTACGCAGGCGTCAAAGTCTATGCGAACTGCAAGATCGGTAAGGGTTGTATCTTCCATGCCGGCGTAGTGATCGGCGCAGACGGATTCGGTTTTGAGCCGGACGCACAGGGTGTGAACCAGAAGATCCCGCAGATAGGGAACGTGATCATCGAGGACGATGTCGAGTTGGGTGCGAACACCTGTGTCGATCGCGCGATGATGGGTAGCACGATCGTGCGCAAGAACGTGAAGGTGGATAACCTCGTTCAGATCGCGCATAACGTAGAGGTAGGCGAGAGCTCGTTCCTATGCGCGCAGGTGGGTATAGCCGGCAGCACGAAGATCGGCAAACATTGTATATTAACCGGACAGGTAGGCGTAGCCGGTCATATCGAGATAGCCGACAACTGTATCTTCGGTGCGCAGTCAGGCGTGTCGGGTTCGGTGCGCAAACCGGGTATGTACATGGGTTCGCCGGCTATCGATGCCAGCATCTGGCGTCGCGCTGCGGTGAAATTCAAACAATCAGGACAGAGATAATACCAAATAGAATGAAACAACACACAATCAAAGAGAGTTTTTCTCTCAGTTCGGTAGGCCTTCATACCGGCCTTCAGATCACGGCGACCTTCCGACCGGCGCCGGAGAACACGGGCATCCGCCTGCGTCGAATCGATTTACCCAAACAACCTTGTTATCAGGCGCTGGCTGACTACGTTTCGGGCACGGAACGCGGCACGGTGTTGGAGCACGGAAAATGGAAGATATCCACGGTAGAGCACGCGCTGAGTGCGTTATATGCGATGGGCGTGGACAACTGTCTGATTGATATCGATGCCCCCGAGATGCCTATTCTCGACGGTAGCGCGCGTATGTTCGTCAAGGAGATCGAGCGCGTAGGACTGGAGGAACAGGATGCTGAGCAGAAGGTGTTTATCGTAGAAGAACCGATCGAGTATATCTCCGAGCACGGCAATGTGATGCGTATCGAACCATGCGACCATTATGAGGTCGATGTGACGATTGCTTTCCCGTCGCTGTTCCTGCGCGAGCAGCATGCTACGTTGACGGACTTGACCAAGTATCCGAAAGAGATAGCTGCGGCTCGTACGTTCTGCTTCGTGCGCGAGATAGAACCGCTGCTGCGCGTGGGTCTGATCAAGGGCGGTGACCTCAAGAACGCCCTCGTGATCTACGAGACCGAGATGTCGCAGGACGGTATGGATTATTTCTGCGACAAGATGGGACAGCCGCATTTGGATGCCAAGAAACTCGGTTATCTCTCGCCGCTGAACTATCAAAACGAACCGGCACGGCATAAGTTGTTGGATGTCATCGGCGACCTATCGCTTTTGGGTATGCGTATCCAAGGTCGCATCGTGACCTACAAGCCGGGACATACCTTTAACACGCAATGTGTGCGTAAACTTAGAAACCAAATTTTATCAGAATAATGATATCTCCTTTAGCTTCCATTCATCCCGAGGCGAAGATCGGTGAGAATGTAGAGATCGGTCCGTTTGTGTTTATTGACCGAGATGTAGAGATCGGCGACGGTTGTATTATCGACTCGAACGCCACGATCTGCCAGTACACGAAATTAGGCAAGAACTGCCACGTGTTCCCGTCGGCGGTTATCGGTGCCATCCCGCAGGATCTGAAGTTCCACGGCGAAGTGACATGGACGATCATTGGCGACAACTGTGTGCTGCGCGAGTTCGTGACCGTTCACCGTGGTACGTTCAGCAAAGAAAAGACCGTCATTGGCAACAACAACCTCATCATGGCATACTGCCACGTGGCGCATGACTGCGCGCTGGGCAACAACATCATCATGTCCAATTGTACGCAGTTAGCCGGCGAGGTCGTAGTGGATGACTTCGCGATCATCGGAGGCGGTACCTTGGTGCATCAGTTCAGCCATATCGGCGGTCATGTGATGGTTCAGGGCGGATCGAAAGTGAATAAAGATATCCCGCCGTTCATCATCGCAGCGCGCGAACCGATCGCTTACTGCGGCGTCAACTCGGTAGGTCTGAACCGTCGCGGTTTCACGCCGGAGCAGATCCACACCATCCAAGAGGTGTACCGCATGATCTATCAGGGCGGCATGAACACCACCCAGGCGCTGGAGCATATCGAGGCGAACATGCCTGCATCGAAAGAGCGTGATATGATTCTGGAGTTTGTGAAAGGATCCACAAGAGGTATTGTAAGAGCATAAACTATCATATATGGAAGAGCAAGAAAAAAGTCTCAATTTTATTGAGCAAATCGTAGAGCAAGACTTGGCAGAAGGTAAGAACGACGGACGTATTCAGACGCGTTTCCCGCCAGAGCCGAACGGCTACCTGCATATCGGTCACGTGAAGGCGATCTGCATGGACTTCGGTATCGCTGAGAAATACAACGGCGTTTGTAACCTGCGTTTCGATGACACAAACCCCGCCAAGGAGGACACCGAATATGTAGAGACCATCGAGCGCGACATCGCTTGGTTGGGCTTCAAGTGGGGTAAGATCTTCTATGCTTCGGATTATTTCCAGCAGCTCTATGACCTCGCTATCCGTTTCATTAAAGAGGGCAAGGCGTATGTGGATGAGCAAACCGCCGAGCAGATCGCCGAGCAGAAAGGTACGCCGACCGAACCGGGTGTAGCTTCGCCTTATCGCGACCGACCGATCGAAGAGAACCTGCGTCTGTTTGAGGCCATGCAGCGTGGCGAGATCGAGGAAGGCAAGATGGTGCTACGCGCCAAGATCGACATGGCGAACCCGAACATGCACTTCCGTGATCCGATCATGTACCGTATCATCACTTCCCACCCGCACCATCGTACGGGAACGAAATGGAAAGTGTATCCGATGTACGACTTTGCGCATGGTCAGAGCGATTATTTCGAGGGCGTGACGCATAGTATCTGCACGCTCGAGTTCGAGGTACATCGCCCGTTGTACGACTATTTCCTCGATCAGATAACCGGCGAGAACTTCGCTGGCTTGTCTCCTTACGGTCCGGATTACCGTCCGAAACAGCGTGAGTTTAACCGCCTCAATATCACCTACACCGTGATGTCGAAGCGTAAGATGCTGACCTTGGTGAAGGAAGGTCTCGTAGCCGGATGGGATGACCCGCGTATGCCGACCGTCTGCGGTCTGCGTCGCCGCGGTTATACGCCGCAGGCCATCCGCACGTTCATGGACAAGATCGGTTATACCAAAGTGGAAGGCATGATCGACCAAGGTCTGCTCGAGCACGTTATACGCGAGGACCTCAAAGAGACGGCGCCGCGCGTATGTGCGATCTTCGATCCGGTGAAGCTTGTCATCACCAATTACGAAGGCGAAGGCGAGACGCTGATCGCGGAGAATATCGACGGACACGAAGAACTCGGTACGCGTGAGATGAAGTTCGGCAAGGAGCTGTGGATCGAGCGCGGTGACTTCCTCGAGGAGGCAGATAATAAGTTCTATCGTCTGAGCCCGGGTGGTCGTGAGGTGCGTCTCAAAGCCTCGTATATCATCCAGGCTACGGGTTGCGAGAAAGATGCGAACGGCAATATCACTACCGTTTATGCCACCTACGATCCGGATAGCAAGTCCGGCACCGAAGGTGGAAACCGCAAGACGAAGGCGACCATCAACTGGGTTGAATGCAACAGCGCCGTTGATGCCGAGGTGCGTCTGTATGACCGCCTGTTCGCCGTAGAGAACCCCTCTGCCGATGAGCGCGACTTCCGCGAGTTACTGAACCCCGACAGCCTGAAGGTAGTGAACGCCAAAGTGGAGGCATCCCTCAAGGACGCCAAGATGCAGGATCACTTCCAGCTCCTCAAGCAGGGTTACTTTGTGGTCGATGACGACTCGAAGCCGGATCATCTGGTTCTTAACAGAACGTGTTCGCTCAAAGATAACTATTTGAAGTAAACAGTGCGTACACGCGTTTACAACAATAAGGAGCAGATCTTTTGCGAATGGCGTCATCGTTGGGTGCGTCTGACACCCGAGGAGTGGGTGCGCCAACAATTGCTTCACCGGCTGGTGGAGCAATTTGGCTTTCCGGCCTCGCTCATAGCAGTCGAAGCGGCTATCAAGGTGGGCGAAGTGCAGAAGCGATGCGATGCAGTCGTCTATGACCAATCGATGCAACCGCTGATGCTCATCGAGTGCAAAGCTGAGACGGTAGCGCTTACGCAAAAGACGCTGGATCAAGCAGTTATTTACAATCGAAAACTCAATGTGCCCTATGTGCTGTTGCACAACGGGGTGCAATCCATTTGTATTCATGGAACAAATTATAACACTTCGGGACTCCCTCGATACACCGACCTTTTACGGTGTGAATAACCAAAACATCCTCTGTCTCAAGAACCAGCACGCCGATGTGCGGGTGGTAGCGCGCGGCTATCAGGTGAAGGTGACGGGTTCGGAGAAAGCGATTGACAGCTTCGAGAAATCGTTGCGGCTCTGCGAGGATTTCTGCATTCGCAATAACCGCCTGACGGAGCAGGATGTCTTGATGCTTATCCGCGGCGACAAACCGCAGGAGCAGACGACGGACAACCTGATCCTGCACGGCGTGAACGGCAAGTCCGTTTATGCGCGTTCCACCAACCAAAAAGCCTTGGTGGAGGCATATGAGGATAATGACCTCTTGTTCGCTGTAGGACCTGCCGGTAGCGGTAAGACCTACACGGCGATTGCCTTGGCGGTACGAGCTCTCAAGAACCGCGAGGTAAGGCGTATCATCCTCTCCCGTCCGGCGGTGGAGGCAGGCGAGAAACTCGGTTTCCTGCCGGGTGATATGAAGGAGAAGATAGACCCGTATCTGCAGCCGCTTTACGATGCCTTGCAGGACATGATCCCCGCGGCTAAACTGACGGAATTCATGGAGAAAGGAACGATCCAGATCGCCCCGCTCGCTTTCATGCGCGGACGTACCTTATCGGATGCTGTGGTCATTCTCGATGAGGCGCAGAACACAACCGTGCTGCAACTCAAGATGTTCCTTACCCGTCTGGGTTTGGGCGGTAAGATGATCGTCACGGGCGATATGACCCAGATCGACCTGCCGGCTACGCAGAAATCCGGTTTGCGGGACGCCCTCGAGCGTTTCAAGGGCATCAAGGGCATCAAGGTGATCGAGTTTAACGAGAAAGATATCGTGCGCCACCCCTTAGTCAAACATATCGTGGCGGCTTATAAGGAGAATAAATAATCTAATGCTTCGTGGGCTTCGTCGGGGGTGATGACCTGATTGATGACAGGGTCTCCGACAGAACGGATGAGCGTGCAGTTGATCTCAGCGGCGCGCTCATTCTTTTTATCCTGCTGCATGAGACGAATCAACTGCCCGCGCTCGGAGCACTTGCATTGCGGTTTGCCGTAGTAATGAAGCATGATTTGCGTGAGTTGCTGCAGCGGTTCTTTGGGACAGTTGAGTTTGACCACACTCAGGTATAACTCCGCGATAAGTCCATATACCACGGCATAGCCGTGCGGCATCGCGCCCGTAACCTGAAACCCGTCACCCGTAACCTCTTCGAGTGCATGCCCGAAGGTGTGACCGAAATTGAGCACTTTGCGAAGTCCTTCTTCGTGCGGGTCCGCAGCCACAATCTGCTCTTTGACAGCCACCCCTTGCGCAATGAGTGGCGTTAACTCCTCAATATCCATCCTATCGAGGTCATACTGCAAGAGTTTATCCCATAACCTGTCACCCGTAACCTGTAACCCCTCATCAATCAATCCTGTCTTGATCAGTTCTCCAAAGCCGCTCAGCATCTCTTTTGCCGGCAGCGTCTTCAGCCATCCCGGCCAGATAAGCGTCTCGATGGGTTGCGCGAACGCACCGATGCTGTTCTTGAGTCCGTGGTAGTTGATGCCGGTCTTGCCGCCGGAAGAGGCATCGATCATAGCCAAGAGAGTCGTGGGGATATTGAGATAGTCGATGCCGCGCTTATAGGTAGCCGCCGCAAAACCCACGATGTCCGTCAGCACACCGCCGCCGATGGCAATCACCAGCGCACGACGCGTGAGACCTTGCGCGAAGAAGAAATCCCAGATCTGCTGAACCGTCTCCAGGGACTTACTCGCCTCCGACACCCGAATCGCTAATTCGCTAATCCCTAACCCGCTAACCGCTTCATCCCGAACCACCACAATCTGCGAGTCTTCATAACGCGCCAAAATGGGCTTCAAAGCACTATGTAAATCGCTACAAAGCATGTTTTTGCGTCAAAATCGATGCAAAGGTACAACTTTTTTTGCGTATGTCAAAATTATTTTGTAATTTTGCGCAAAATTTTAAGGTACAATGAAAAAATTCTTCGCAATATTATTGTTGGGTTTGTTCACTTTGCCGCTCATGGCAGAGGACGTTGTGTATATCACCACCGATCAATTCAAGGCTCGTATCTTTGATTATAAGAACGAGAAAGAGTGGAAATACAAGGGCAAGAAGCCCTGTGTGATTGATTTCTACACCACTTGGTGCGGTCCGTGCAAGCGCTTGGCGCCGATCATGGAGGAGTTGAGTCAGACCTACTGCGATAAAGTGGTGTTCTACAAAGCGGACACGGAGCGCGAGCGCGAGTTGGCGTACATATTCAATATCAGTTCGATTCCGCAGGTGTTGTACATCCCCGTAGAGGGCAAACCGATGCTGCTCAAGGGGCTTTATCCGAAAGAGGAAATCGTGAAGATCATCGATGATTTTCTATTGAAAAAGTAAATCATGGAGGTTGAGTTTGCTCTACTGATATTATCGCTGCTGTTCTTCGTCAGTATTTTTGCGGACAAGATCGGGTATAAGTACGGCGTTCCGGCGTTGTTGCTTTTCTTAGCCGTCGGCATGTTCTTCGGTTCGCATGGTATGACGACCTTGTTAGGCATGCGGGGCGTGGAGATCGAGATCGGTACGGCGCAGGCGTTGAGTACCTTGGCGATGTGTATCATCCTCTTTACGGGTGGTATGGAGACGCGGTTGAGCGATATCAAATCCGTCTTGGCGCCGGGTATCACCTTGGCGACCTTGGGCGTGATGCTGACCTGCGTCATTACCGGCGTGATCATCTATTTCATCTTCGGTTGGATCCATGCCGTCGCTTCGATGTCGATCTGGTTGGCGCTGCTGATGGCGGCGACGATGTCGAGTACGGACAGCGCGAGCGTGTTCTCCGTGCTCCGTACCAACGGGATAGGCTTGAAGCATAACCTGCGTCCGTTATTGGAGTTGGAGTCCGGCGCAAACGACCCGATGGCTTATGTGCTGACCACCACGCTGATCGGAGTCGTCATCAATCTGCATACGATAACGGGGCTGACTGATAAAGTGGAAGCGCTGCCGATCATTCAGACGATCGCCATCCAACTCGTGATGGGTACGGTCTTGGGCTTGGCACTCGGCGAGGGACTGGTGCTCTTGATGCGGCGCGTCAAACTCGGCAACGAGTCCTTGTACCCGATCATGATCCTCACGGCGTGTATCTTCATCTTTGCCATCACCCATTATCTGGAGGGCAATACCTACCTGGCCGTGTACGTAGGCGGTCTGATCATCGGTAATAACAAGTTCACCCGTAAGCGCCAGACGCGGTCGTTCTTCAACGGTCTGGCATGGCTCAGTCAGCTGGTGATGTTCTTGATGCTGGGTCTGATGGTCGAGCCGTCTGCACTCATTCAGTATAAAGTGTGGGTACCGTGTCTGATCATCAGTTTTGTGATGATCTTCATCTCCCGTCCGATAGCCGTTTGGCTCTGCATGCTGCCTTTCCGTCAGTACCGTCAGCGCGACAAACTGATACTCAGTTGGGTTGGTCTCAAGGGTGCCGTACCGATCATCTTCGCCATCCTATGTAAGGCGAGCGGAGTGCCGTACGCAGACATGCTGTTCAATGTGGTGTTCCTCTGCACGATCGTGTCGCTGCTGGTTCAAGGTACTACCTTGACCCAGATGGCCAAGAAACTCAATCTGGAGACGCCGCCGGAGAAAGAGCGCTCGTTGGAGCATTTCGATATCGACCTGCCGGATGAGATTCAGTCCTCGACCCGCGAGGTGGAGGTGACGGAAAAGACCTTAGCCAACGGTAACACCTTGCGCGAGTTGAATATTCCTCCCAATACCCTGATCATCATGGTGCGTAGGGGAGAAGATTTCTTCGTGCCGACGGGATCGAGTACGCTGGAGTTAGGGGATCAGTTATTGGTGATCAGCGATAAGGATGCAGAGGCAACGTATCAACATATGATCGACGATGCCGAAGAAGAAGCACAATGGCGCGCAGAGGTGAAAGCCAAAGTGCGCAAACGCGTCGACCGACTCACCGCCTGGACAAGAAAGAAAAAATAAATAACCAATAACAAATAACAAATTACAAATGTCAAAGACAATCGTCTTCCTCACCGGCGCAACCGGTACGATGGGGTACGCAGGCATGATGGAGATCCTGCGCTACCCGGAGCAGTATGAGTTACGTATCTTAGCTCGTCCGAGCAAGAAGAACAAGGACTTACTGAGTCCGCTAATCGCTAATCACTCATCCCTAAACGTTATTTGGGGCGACCTGACCAAGTACGACGATGTACTGAAAGGTGTGTCCGGAGCAGATATAGTGCTGCATGTGGGTGGTATGGTTTCGCCGCAGGCGGACTATCGTCCGAAAGCAACGCTGCGCACCAATATATCGGCGGCAGAGAATATCACCAAAGCTGTGCTGGCACAACCGGAGGATCAGCAGCCGAAAGTGGTCTATATCGGTTCGGTAGCGCAGATGGGTGACCGTCGCGAACCGCTTCATTGGGGTCGTGCCGGCGATCCGATATGCGTGTCGGCATACGATCATTACGGTCTGACCAAGGTGCAGGCAGAGCGAATCATTACCGATTCGGGCATCAAGACCTGGGCTTCCCTGCGTCAGTCGGGTATCCTCTATCCGGCTATCCTCAAGAACTACGACCCTATCATGTTCCACGTACCGATTCGCGGCGTGTTGGAGTGGGCTACCGTAGAAGACAGCGGACGACTGCTCGAGCGCGTATGCCGTCCGGACGTACCGGAGGAGTTCTGGCGTAACTACTATAACATCGGTTCGGGCAAAGAGTACCGCCTGTCGAACTATGAGTTCGAGGTGCTCTTGCTGGATGCCATCGGTTGTCCGAGACCGGAGAAGATCTTCAACGCCAATTGGTTCACCACCCGCAATTTCCACGGTATGTGGTACGCGGATGGCGATAAGTTGGAAGACTTGCTGCATTTCCGTGCGAACGTGCCCGTGAAGGAGTATTTCGCCAAGATGGCATCGGCGCCGTCGCTGCCGTGGGGCATCAAGTTCGCTTCCAAGACGCATATCGCCAAGCTCTTCCCGCATTGCGTGAAGGCGGCGATGTGGTTCATGGCCAACAGCAAAGAACACGGTACACAATGGTGGATTAAGAGCCTTCAGAATTCAGATATCAGCATTCAGAAAAAAGCTATGCAGCGCGTCGCAGCCTACTACGGTTCGCTCGAGGCATACAAAGCTATCCCGGATTGGAAGCATTTCGACGTGAGTCATAACAGTGAGACACCCGTCTTGCTGGATCATGGCTACGATGAGAGCAAGGACGTAGATAAGTTGACGGACAAGGAGCTCCAGAAAGCAGCTGAGTTCCGCGGCGGTAAGTACCTGGGCAATGACATGTGGGAAGATGCGGAAGGACGTACCTTCAAAGCCGGTCGTCGTCTGGTGCTGCTCGGCGGTCACTGGTCGCCGTTCGACATGCCGTACCCGTATGCTTTCGAGCCCCAAGAGAAACAAGTGCCTTGGCATTGGGACCGCGTGGCGAAGAAGAATCCGTTCTTTGCCCAACTCTGGGCGCCGCTGCATGATGCGAACGAAGATAATGTGTTTGGATCTGAAATCTTCAACGGCTGGGAGAAATAATGTTCTTCGACGAACTCGCATTATCGGATGAGGTGTTGGATGCATTGTGGGACATGCATTTCGATGAGTGTACCCCGGTGCAGGAGAAGACAATACCGGTGATTCTGGACGGCCGCGATGTAATATCGTGTGCGCAGACAGGAACCGGTAAGACGGCGGCGTATATCTTACCGCTGCTGACCAATCTGGCTTTCGACGACCACGACCCCGATAAGCTGAACGCCATCATCATGGCGCCCACGCGCGAGTTGGCGCAGCAGATAGACCAGCAGATGGAGGGCTTCGGTTATTATGTACCGTTCTCCTCGGTGGCTATCTACGGCGGTAAGGACAACGGCGCATGGGGAACCCAAGTGACGGGATTGCAGAAAGGAGCGGATATCGTCATTGCTACACCCGGACGCTTGCTCAGCCAGATGAACATCTACGACGTCGATTTCTCGGGCGTCAAGTACTTCATTCTCGACGAAGCCGACCGTATGCTCGATATGGGATTCTACGACGATATCATGACCATCGTGCGTAAGTTACCCAAAGAGCGTCAGACGATCATGTTCTCTGCCACCATGCCGGAGAATATCCGCCGCATGGCGAAAGCCATCATGACCAATCCCGTGGAGGTGCAGATAGCCGTTTCCCGTCCGCCCGAGAGCATCAAGCAGATGCATGCCTTTGTCGATGAGGGAGAGAAACCGGCGAAGGTGTTGGAACTGTTGGCGGGACGCGATCTCAAGAAAGTGATTCTGTTTGCGGGGAAAAAGCAAAAGGTCAAAGACCTCGCGCGCACGTTACGTTCCTTAAAGATAGACGCGCGCGCGATGCATAGCGACTTGGAGCAGAGTGAACGCGATCAGGTGATGTTGGATTTCAAGAACGGCAAGGTGGCGGTGTTGGTAGCCACGGATGTCGTCTCGCGCGGTATAGACGTGACGGATGTGCCCTTGGTCATCAACTACGATGTACCGCATGCCCCCGAGGATTACGTCCATCGTATCGGACGTACCGCACGCGCAGAGAACAGCGGCGAGGCAATGACCCTCGTCTCTCCCGATGATGTACGTTATTGGAAAAGAATTGAAAAATTCCTGTCACCTGTAACCCGTAACCCGTCACCCCTTACAGCTTCCGAATCCGCCACTCGTTCGGGTAAAGGTTATTCAGGCGGTTCCCGACATTCTTCGCGAAACCGAGGGGGACACCCTCATAGGTCAAGAGGACGAGGCCAAGGGGCACATCGCTCAGGCTCAAAGCCTCGGTCCGCAAATAACTGAGTGCTTGATCCAGCGTCAACTCAACCATTGGAAAGGCTTCCTTACGGAGGTCTTTCGTCATACTTAGGCTATGCTGCGGCGCGATGCCTTTGCCGCGCTCTTCGCCCAAACCGAAGCCCGTGGAGATACACGTCAACTGCGTACCCAACCAATCGATGATCTCTTTGTATTTGAACGGATAAGCCGTGGCGAACCGGTCGGAGTAACGGATAGCCCATTCGTCCGGGTGCTGTAACCACGAGCGCATGACGGGCAGGTACTCCGGATGCTGCATCGGGGTCTCTTTCTTCGGCGCTTTGATGCGTGTCTGATCGAGCGGTTCGTTACTATGCTTGCGCAGCGCGCAGAGGTAGAACCCTTCGCCTTTGGTCTTATGCGGATAGAAATGATAGCCTACCGAACCTTCGGTGATGCCCCAACTCTTGTCGTGCGCGATCGGCAGCACGTCTGCGCCTAAGCTCTCTGCCATCCACTCCACGTTCTCCTCGTTCTCTTCGGTGTTGAACGTGCAGGTGGAGTAGAGCAGGATACCGCCCGGTTTGAGCGCATCCCAAACGTCCATGAGGATACTGCGCTGGCGTTCGGCACAGAGCTTGACGGCTTTGATACTCCACTCGTTGCGTGCCTGCTCGTCCTTGCGGAACATACCTTCGCCCGAGCAGGGGGCGTCCACTACGATACAGTCAAACAAATGCTTGCATCGCTCGCCGTATTCGGCAGCGGTGTTATGCGTGACGACCGTGTTGCCGTTGCCCCATTTCTGGATGTTCTCGCTGAGGATGAAAACGCGCTGGCGTACGACCTCGTTGCTAAGAAGCAGTCCGTCCCGACCGAGGAACTCGCTGATAAGCGTCGATTTGCCACCCGGTGCAGCACAGAGATCAAGCACGATAGACGATGGATCGACATACTGCTCCAAGGCCTGCTGAAGGAACATCGACGAGGCTTCCTGAACGTAGTAACAACCGGCATGGAAGAGCGGGTCTAAGGTGAACTGAGGACGCTTGGACAGGTAATAACCGTCGATATGCCACGGCACTTCGTCCGTGTCGGCATCGAACGTTAAGACGTCTAATTTGCTATTAAGCCGGATAGAGGTAACAGGCTCTGTGTCCAGGGCCTTGAGCAACAGCGTCGCTTCGTTCCCAAGCTGCTGATGCATACGCTCTATGAAATCAACCGGTAGCATAAATCGGGTGCAAAGTTACTACTTTTTTTTGACATATGCAAGAGTGACCGCATTTTTTATAGCCCTAAGTGGATTCGGAAGCGCATGCCCCATTGGATTTCGGGCGCAAGAGACCAGATGGAATAGAGGTCGCAGACGCGGAGGATGTTGCCGATGCCGATACCGACTTCCGCATATAAGTTATGCGGAGATTGGTGATTTGTCATTTGTAATTGGTAATCATCCGAAAGGTATCCATAAGCGATCTTGGCTTCGACGAGTTCGCGCAGGTGCAGCCAGCGGATGCCGGGGATGAGGTTAAAGAGGATACCTTGTCCGTTCCATTCGGTTTGCAGCGCGACGTACTTATCTGCCATCAGTTGCCGACCGTGGAGGAGCGTGAAACGGTAAGGGTCATAGGCATAGCCTTGGTTAGCATTCGCCTGCCAGAGGAAGCTAGTCGGAACTCGTCCGAAGATAGCGCCGGCCCGGAGCGCATAAGTCAGCGTACCTCCCATGCCTAAGTTGGCGTGCTGCGTGAGCATCACTCTTAAGTGTGTATAAAGGTTAGAGGCTGCGTGTCCGGCTTCGAGACCGAGGTAGAGCACAGGGTATTTGGCAGAGTAGGTGTAGCGGCGCATGAAGTATCCGTCGTACTTGCGCTCGCCCCAACTGAGTCGTGCAATCGCGCTGAGCGTCTGATAAGCGTAGCCCTCCTGCCAACCTGCGCGGAGGTAGGCGTGCGTCTCCAGCTGATCGGTCCAGTCCGCCCACCAATGATACATGATCTGCCGCTGACGGATGGCGGTGTTGACATACAGGGAGTCACGATGGAGCGCCTCGAAAGCATAGGCAGTGAAATCGAAATTACCCCAACCCATCGAGTTCTCGCGCAACAGGCGGTCGAAATCATCCACCTCCGACCAAACGTAATGGTCGTTGTACTCCAGTTGCATGATATGTCGCCGTTCGGTAGGGAGATTGACGGAGATCCGTCCCATGCCTTTGGCAGAACGGTCTTTGATGCCGTACCCCACGGATGCCTCGAGTGAGACGACCTTGGATAGTTTCTCGTTCGTGCGGAAAGGCAGACCGAAATGGACTCCTTCGTGCGAGTTGACTTGCAGGATCTCTTCCACATGCCCGATATCGAGCCAGCTGCCGGTGGGGATATAACCCGTGGTGGCGATAGTGGCGAACCACTTGGCGGTGCGAATGATGGGCAACGAGTCCAGCGCGTTGAAGGCGCTGTCGCTGTTGATGGCTTCGCCGTTTATAACTACGTTGTTGATCGCTTCGCGTGTATTGGCTTCGCCGTTTATTGCTTCGCCGTTAGTCAGCGAGGTGGTCAGCAGCAGGGTCGGGAAGACGGTGCCGGCTTTCTCGCTTTTGATGGATACGTCCAGTACGGCGGACAAGTGTTCCTCGGCGATCGTGTTATCCGGCGCAAGGACTTGGTGCACATGCAGCGTGTTGACGTAATTGACGGCTACTTCGGCAGGTACGTACGCTGTGATGGAACGTAAGGCAAACGTGGCGGTATCGATGACCATCTCGCCGTTGAAGGTGGCGTAGAAGGAGTTGCGCGTTCGGAAATGAATCGTATCTGCGCCCACGAGATAGTAGCGATAGTAGAGGTTACCGCCGGCAGCCAAAGGGGACAGGAAAGCATGCCCCATGATGGAAACGGAGTTGGCGTAGAAATTGAGATTGCCTTCGTTGCCGAGCAGCGAGGAGTAGTCCGTCGGGCTGAGGATGAGCGTTTGGGTGCGCTGATCATTGGCGGGAATCATCTCGTTGCCTGCGAGACGAAATGTCTGCGTCTCGCGGTAGAGGGGCATGATATAGGTAGAGTCATCCTGCGCGATCATACCGGCTTGCAGGCTACGCCATAAAGCCCGCCGTAGATGCCGTTTGTTGATATGCGACACGTAGAGGTTCTGTTCGCGTTGGACAGTGGCGGTCAGACCGGACTGCAAGGTTCGGTCGTTCTCCGGACGGTGCGTACGCACTTGCCGGAGCAACTCAAGGGCAGGGTTCTCGTTCGGCGCTACCACCACCTCGGTCAGTAACGCTGCCCGCTCACGCATGGCTACCTGCAGACCCGCCATGGCACCGGGTTCGATCTCAAAACGCTGGGTGTAATAGCCTACAGCCGAGAAAACCAGCTGCGCTTTGGCTTGCATATCGACGCGCAAGACATAGTTACCGTTCTCATCGGAGGTCGTACCGATCTTCGTACCCCGGAAATGGATGTTGACATTCGGTATCGCCTCGCCCGTGGTCTCGTTCACGATCTCACCGACGATGATCGTCTCCACGGCATGGAGAATTGAAAATTGAAAAATGAAAATTGAAAGGAAAATCAATTTCCACACTATGCTATGTAGCCTTTCACCTTTCATCTTTCACCTTTCACCTTTATTCGCCGGATGACATTGGAGGATGGCTTGACGGAGGTCTTGTACGTCGAGGTGGGTGTAGATCTCGGTGGTGGCGAGGTCTTCGTGCCCGAGCAGTTGTTGAATCACGCGCAGGTCCGCGCCGTTCTGCAGCAGGTGGGTCGCAAACGAGTGACGGAGCGTATGGGGGCTGACGGTCTTGGTGATACCGGCTTCGGCGCACAGGCGTCGCACGATGGTGAAGACCATGGCGCGCGTTAGCGGACGACCGTAACGGTTGACGAAAGCGATATCCTTGGACTCCGGCTTGAGCGGCCAGGTACTGCGTTCCTGCAACCAATAACCGAACCACTCCTCCGCTACCGGAGAGAGAGGCACCAAACGCTGCTTGCTGCCTTTGCCTTCGATGAGCATGTAGTGCTCGTTGAGGTAGATCCTGCTCAGTTGCAGGTTGACTAACTCACTCACACGCAGCCCGCTACCGTAGAGCATCTCCATCATGGCGCGGTTGCGATGGCCTTCGTTGGAACTCAGATCGATGGCTGCCATCATGCGGTTGATCTCATCAAGCGTAAGCACCGTAGGCAGGTGTTTGGACTTTTTCGGTCCTTCTAACAACTCAGACGGGTCTTGGTCGATATAGTCTTTGTACAGCAGAAAACGGAACCACGAATGAATGCCCGCCAACATGCGCGCTTGCGTGGCTTCGGATTGGATGTCCTTGAAGAGCGCATAGATAGCATCCTGGAGTCGGTCGAAATCCATATGCACGATATCGACGCCCTGCTCCTCGCAATAAGCACGCAGTTTGTCCAGATCCATCTCGTAGCCTTCGACCGTGTTGGGCGAGAAACCCCGTTCCAGACGCAGGTACGTATGGTATTCCTTGCGGAGCTGCTCGTCGGATGTTATTGTTTTGGCCATGGGATGAGTGTGCCTGTGAAAGAAGCTTGATACGTGGAGACGCCGCCACCGTTATTGCGGTAATAGAGCGTGAAGAGCAGACTGTCGTTGCGGTACTCGAAAGCGCCGGAGTCCACCACCTGAATACTCTCTACCTTATCCTCCTGAATGTCCAGGATATAGATCCCGTTCGGCATGCCCTCAAAGTCGCGTCCGGGCAGGAACGTAAACGGAGTAGCGGTAGTGTCTGTGCGATAGGTACCGGGCACTAAGAGCGAATCCGGTACGAAGATATCGGACAGGTAGAGGTTGAAACCTGTGCCCTTGATACGATGGTTCTCGTCGAGCGTGATGCCGTCCGAATACAGATCGAGTGCCACCACGGCGGCTGTTGAGTCATAGTAATGACCGTAGATCTCCTCGTAGGCAAGCGTGTAGGTCTCCGGGAACACGCGGCGCTCGGAGGGCGTGTTATAACGACAAGCCGGCAGCACGAACAAGGGCAACAGAAGAAGGGCTAATTGGAGTTTATGCGAAGGATACCATGCGGCGATCCAACCGAGTGCGAGCACGATGATGGCCACGAGCAGGATGTCCGAGGCTTGTACCAGCACCGGATAAGCCGAGATGATATACTCGTTGCCGTTGCCGAGTGTGAGCCAACCGAAATGCTGTTGCCCGAGGCAGAGTAATACTCCGATGACGAGTCCGGTAAGGGTTCCCAGAGACGAGATGAACCAACCCTCCAAGAGGAAGATCCGACGGATAGTCGGTTCGTCGGCACCCAAGTCCGACAGAATACGGATGTCGTCCCGCTTGTCAATCATCAGCATCGAGAGCGAACCGATAATATTAAAGCTGGCGATGAGCAGGATGAAGACCAACAAAAGGATGGTCAAGAACTTTTCTATCCGCAGAATGCGGAAGAAATCCGCCTGTTGTTCGTATCTATCTAAAACCTTGTAACCGTCGCCCAAGGTCTTAGAAATCTTCAATTTTAAATCTTCAATCTTCAATGTGCTCTTCGGCTGAATGCGAAGCGCACTTGCCGTGTGTTCGTCGTACTCGAAGAGCCGTTGGGCAAGGGGCAGCGAAACCAGCATCAGTTGGTCGTCGTACTCAATCTGGTTGACGGCAAACGTGCCGGCGATAAACGCGTGCTCATGCCGCAAAGACAGATCAGGACGCAGCATGTTGATCTTACCCGTTCGTTCGGGTGCATAGAGATGCAACGCCCCGGTGAAATGCGCATTGATGCCTATCTGTGCGGCCAATCCCCGACCTAAGACCGCGCGATCGAAAGCACCGTCCCATACGGAGTAGAAACCGTCCGTGATGATCGAGTCGATATGTGCTGTGCGCGTAAAGAGGCTGTCTACACCCATTACGCGTGCCGGCAATTGATGGTCTTTATAGCGAATGAGGGCGGTCTGCTCCAGTTGCATGGAGATGGCCTCGATGTCCTCGCGCGCGTACAAAGAAGCGATCGGCAAGGTGTCGGTGCGTAAGGTCTGCCCCTCGGCAGGAACCACCAACAGTTCGGCATCGAACTCCGAGAACATTTTCTCTACCAATGCCCCAAAACCGTTCATCACCGACAATACACAAATCATCGCTGCCGTCACGACCGCTACTGCAGCGGCACTGATGCCGGAAACGATGTTAATGGCGTTGTGCCCTTTCTTTGAGAAGAGGTACCGCCAGGCAATGTGAGATTCGAGATTAGCCATGGAGCAACTCATCGATGCGCTCCATCCGATCGATGGTCTCGTCCAAATGGAAGACTATTTCAGGGATAATACGCAATTGATGGCGCTCTAATGTGCCGAGTTCACCGCGAAAGCGGTGGGCGTTCTCTTCGATCAGCGCCATGGTCTGTGCTACCTTGTCTTGCGGGAAGATAGACAGATAGATATGCGCCAAAGAGAGATCAGGCGTTACGCGCACTTCGCTTACCGAGATCAGGGTCCCGCTCAGCGTGCGCGCGTAACGTAGAAGGATGTCGCTCATGTCCTTTTGGATCAGGCGAGCAATCTTGTGTTGTCTAGTTGACTCCATTAAAATTTGTGGCGACCCTCGTCAGCTACAGTCAGTTTTTTACGACCTTTAGCACGACGTGCAGCCAATACACGACGACCGTTAGCGGTAGTCATTCTCTCCAAGAAGCCGTGTTTGTTACGACGCTTACGTTGGGAAGGTTGAAATGTACGTTTCATTGTCTTATTTGTTTTTAGGTCTCCTCACGGAGACGGGTTTATACGTCAAAAAAGCGTGCAAAATTACAATAAAATTCTGATATGACCAAATTTTTTTGTATTTTTTTTGCTTTTGACGTCGTTTTTAGTCAAAAACCTCCATTAAAATGTCGAGCGACTTAGGTTCTTTCCACGTTTCGACATGCTCATCGAAGTACTGACACAGTTGGCGCAGGGTCTTCTGTCGTGCCGCCCTCGTTTGGGGCAGATCGGGTGCGTTCTCCATCTCAAAACCTAACTTGGCAGCCAAGCCGATGAGAAACTGCAGGTGAAAATTCTGCGGGGTGTCCGAGCGGTCTAAGTCCTCGATGGCGTGCGCGATAAAATCGTACATCGGTTCATCCTGCATAGGGTGGCGCAGCACATGATAGAGCACCTCGCTCAAGAAGAGGGCGATCGTTCGTTTGTACGGATCGGCGGTCAGCGATGCCGGAACAAAGGTCTGCTGCACCGTTCGGATAGATCGGTCGTCCGCCGTGATCTGAATGATAGAGAAAGGGGTGTACATTCCGATGGCGTTCTTGCGTCCGAGACCGTACACCATATAATTTACGCGTCCGCCCGCGCGAGTGTACGCGTGCAAGACATGCGCTTTGTCAGAGTGAGGTTGAAGCGACAGAACGATGGCGTCAGTCGTGTGTAACATACAAGCTGTCGATGACCTGTCCGTCGCTGAAACGGTAGGTTTTGAAACGCATAGCAGCAGGCGTAGCGGTGATGACCGAATAGGTCGGTACGGTATCCGTCACGTCCGGTGTGTAATGAAAGCGTTGTTGTTTAGGTTTGCCGGAGGTGTTGAGCACCACAAAATGTCCGCGGCGCATGTAACTGTGGTCATGACCGGCGAGCACCAGGTCGGCATCGCCTAAAGCATGACGGAATGCAGTGTACTCCAAGGTGTTCGCCCGTCCTTTGGCTACCGACAGTACCGGATGATGCATCATCACCACGATAAATCTGTCCCCCGCGCTGTACATCGTCTGACGCAGCCACGTGAGCGTGCGGGTCAGGTGCACCATCCGAAGCAAAGGATTCGTGTCGATGACGATCATGCGTACGGACGGCAGATCGATGTAATGGCTGGCACCGGGTACGTCTATCGGACCGTTGTTCGGATGCGTGAAAGCGTGCTGCCATACCGGCGAGAGGGTCTTGTTAAAACCTTTGGAGTACTCGTGGTTACCCGGCGTGACGATGACCGGCATGCCATAGAGCTTGCTGTTCGTCCACTCGCGGATGAGTAACTGATAATAGTAGTTCTGCCCTCTGTCCATCCAATCGCCTATCTGCGCCACCACATCCGCCTGCGGTACACGCGCAGCCAAGGTGTCGTATTCAGCACGTGTGAGACGGCTGTGTATATCACCCAAGACAAGGATGTCCAAGGACTCGGGTGTGGCGTCTTGCTCAAAGGCAGGGAAGGTGTAATCGAGTGTCTCGTCGTTCCATTGAGGTTCAGCCGGCATCCCGAACCACGCTTGCCAGCGGATGGCGCAAACGACTGCGCCACCCGCTAACAAGAGGATTGTTACTATGATCCAGATCCACTTCTTCATTAGAAGGGCAGATCGCTTGTGCCGTCACCGGCAGATGCATCAAACGGATCAACGTTAGCAGCCGGCTCCATCGGAGCAGCAGCAGGTGCTGCCGGAGCGGCAGGCGCTGCCTGTGCAGGCGCAGCGGCAGGTACAGCACCGGCCTGCGTCATATCGCCTTGCTGGATCTTCCATGCACGGATAGAGGTGTACCAACGACCGTTGAACTCACGGCTCTCGATATCGAAACTAACGGTAACGAGTTGGTCAATCTCACAGGGGTTCATCTTGATACGATCCTCACCGAAGACCTCGAAATGCACCTTACGGGGGTACTGGTCGAGGGTCTCGAGTACGTAACCTTGCAGCTTCCACGGGTTACCGTTACGGCCTACGCCTTCTTGCATAGGCAGTACTTGTATGATTTTTCCTACTACTTCCATACTATTAACCTTTCGCCTTTAATCATTCGCCCTTAATAGCTGCTACACCCGGAAGTACCTTACCCTCGATAGCCTCGAGCAATGCACCACCACCGGTAGAGATATACGAAACCTTGTCTGCCAGACCGAACTTGTTCACGCATGCTACGGAGTCACCACCGCCGATGAGCGAGAAAGCACCGTTAGCCGTTGCCTCCGCAATCGCCTCACCGATAGCGCGGCTACCGTCGCAGAAGTTATCGAACTCGAACACACCTGCAGGACCGTTCCAGAGGATGGTCTTGGCGCCCTTGATGGCATTGCGGAAGTTCTCCTGTGCCTTGGGACCTGCATCGAGTCCTTCCCAACCCTCCGGAATAGCGTTGGACGGGAATACCTTTCGGTTGGCATCGTTGCTGAAGCTATCTGCGCAGATAGCATCCGGAGCGAGTACGAGTTCTACACCGTTCTTCTTTGCCAGTTCCTCAACACCAAGGGCTACATCAAGTTTGTCGAGCTCAACGATCGAACCGCCGATCTCGCCGCCGTGTGCCTTCGCGAAGGTATAGGTCATACCGCCGCAGAGGATCAGTTTGTCTACCTTACCGAGCAGGTTCTCGATGATACCGATCTTCGAGCTTACTTTCGAGCCACCCATGATCGCTACGAACGGACGTTTGATGTCGCCGAGGACAGCATCTACAGCGGCTACCTCTTTCTCCATGAGGAAACCGAGCATCTTGTTGTCTGCATCGAAATAATCCGCAATGACAGCGGTCGAAGCATGTTTGCGGTGAGCCGTGCCGAATGCGTCCATTACATAGCAGTCAGCGTAGCTGGCCAAGGTCTTAGCGAACTCTTTCTGACGAGCCTTCATCTCTTTCTTAGCGGGCTCATAAGCCGGATCTTCTTTCTCAATACCTACCGGTTTGCCTTCCTCTTCCGGATAGAAACGCAGGTTCTCGAGCAGCAGAACCTCACCCGGTTTGAGTGCAGCAGCCTGGTCCTGTGCTTTCGCGCAGTCCTCTGCGAACTGAACCGGACGACCGAGGGCAGCAGCCACAGCGTCTTTGATCTGGCTGAGGCTGTACTTAGCTTCTACTTTACCTTTCGGCTTACCCATGTGGCTCATGATGATGAGCGCACCACCCTCATCGAGGATGTGTTTCAACGTAGGCAGCGCACCGCGGATACGGGTGTCGTCTGTGATCTTACCGTTCTCGTCCAGGGGCACATTGAAGTCCACGCGGACAATCGCCTTCTTACCGGCGAATTTGTAATCTTTAATCGTCATAATTCCAAATATTTAGTTAGTTTGTTGTTTACCAATCGATTGAGTTCAGATGTCCTCTATAGACATCGCTGTAGGTGTGCTTGCTATCCTGACCGCCGAACAAGTAGATATAGTTGTCGCGCACGATAGCGTTCTGTTTCTGCCGTGCCTGGTAGGCTTCGGGCAGTTGGTTCTTGGTGCTGTCCGCCTTGATCCAGTTCAGTCCTTCATCGTTGGAGATGTATATATCCCGTCCTAAGTACCGCACTTGGTCATCGATGCCGCCGAAGAGCAGCAACTGGTTGTTGTAGGACACAACGGATGCGCCGGTCAGGCTCATGAACTCCGGGCGGTCAATATTAAACTCCTCCAAGCGGTACGAACCGTTCGGCATCGGATGCTCGGAGTACTCCAAATGCCATTGAGTATTGAGGGAACGTCCGTTCTCCGCAAAACCGCCGATGATCATTGCCCGCTCGCGTTCGCTGGGGCTATAGAAGGTGACGGCGGCGAAGTCGCTGATCGGGAACTCGCCGTCAGGCTGCAGCCCGGTGCGGTAAAGCACACCGGCTTCGTAGGTGGCTAACTCGTAGTTATCCTCGCTGCCCACCAGCGCCCATACGAGTCCGTTCCAGTAAAGGAGCATCGTCACTACGTTATCGGATACGGTATGCGCCGTCCAGGTCTTTGCGTCTGAGGAGGTATAGATCGCATTGCCTTGTCCGTAATAGAGGGTAGTGCCGTCGGAGATCATCTGCCGTACTTTGGTGCCTGCAGGCAGTCCGGTAGGCGTACCTAAGGTGTTCCATGTAGCACCGTCAGCAGAAGAATAGACTGCGTGCTCAAAGCCGTTATCGGCGATCATGACGAACGCATCGTTCAGTTCGACCACGCGTTGCTCGCTGTCGTCCGGCGAGTAGATACCGCTACAGAGGGTTGTCCATTCGTATAAGTCCGGATCCACCGTATGCACCGTTGTGCGGATCTCGTACACTTTGGTGTTCGTGCCGTCCTGCGATTTGATGGTCAGGTAGATCGGGGTTTTGTTGAAGTTCAGGGTGTCGTAGCCGGTCAGACGGATGGTGGTGTCTCCTAACTGCAGGGACGTAGCACTCGGTGTGGCGACGAACGTAAAACGCGGCACGACGCTGTCCAGACGTGTACCGAAGAGCATCGAGTCTTTATTCCATACCAAACCGGTGTCCAGGCGCTCTTCGATGGTGAAGACCGCGGCAGCCAAACCGGGCATGGAGTCGTTCGAGGCAAAGCCGAAAGAACTCAACTGCGCGACGGAGGAAGGCTGGGTTGTGGTCGAGGAGGACTCACAACTGCTCAGTATAACCGTGAAAATCCCGATAAATATGTATAAAAATTTGCGCATTTCAATTTTTTTTTGTACCTTTGCAGCCGCAAAGGTAAATAACCAATTAGCAATAAGCAATAACCAATAATCTATATGTTATTTGAATCACAAATACATGACATCTTGTCTTGGCTCCCGTGGATACGCATCCGTCGCGAGCAGGCTGCACTTCGTGCGATTGTGGAGCAGCAGCGCCGCATCATGACCAAGGAGCAGGTGGCGGAGCAGTCGGAGCAGATCATCGCTCAGCTGGAGCAGATGTCGTCCTTCCGTGAAGCCCGAGTCGTGTTGCTCTATTACCCGATCCATAATGAGGTGGACTTGCGTCCGTTGCTCACGAAGTACGAGGGTCAAAAAACATTCTTGTTACCTGTTACCCATCGTCACTCGATGGAGGTTCGTCCCTATGACGGAGAGGACATGATGCGTAAGGGGCGTTTGGGCGTTCCTGAACCTCAAACGAAGACCTATAAGGGTCATATCGATCTGATTCTGGTGCCCGGTGTGGTCTTTGACCAGCATCGTCATCGTATCGGCCGTGGCGGCGGGTACTATGATAAGTTCTTAAAGAAGCACTTGTCCGTTAAAAGGATCGGTGTGTGCTATCCGTATCAACTTAAGAAGCACGATATCCCGCATTGGGTGGGCGAGCCGAAGATGGATCGCATCATCACTCCTCAACAGACCATTGGATAGTCGGTTGACTGTCACGTATCTGCTGTAGCTTTCGGTCGCCCTCGGCCGAAAGTTTTGTTTCGCCCTTACGGTAGTAATAGATGACGCCGTACAGTTGGCATTTCATCATCTTGGCGTAGGGCAGTTCGTTCTTATAGAAGTCCTCGATCATGTTCCATAGATTGAGGATCATCTCATCCGCTTGTACACGCAGCGGCTCGAGGTTGTCGTGGACGCGCTCGGTGTTCTGCACATGGAAGGCGTGCTGACGCTGGTGCTCGCAGAAGATATCATAATGCACCTTCACCTTATTGATTGCCGGATTGTAGATCGGGAATCCGCCGTTGGCCATACGTTTTTGCTCACCCTCGATGATCTTCTTACCCCATTCCAACAGGAACTCCTCCGTACTCAGATCCGGCACGACATGCTGATGCGGGTCAAGACCGTAGAGCAGTTTCTGCTCGCGCTTGATCTCACCGCGCATGACAGCAAGGTTAAACACCTGAATAAAATGGGAGATATACATACGTGCGTTCTGCACAATATGACGGTACTGTTTGTTGGCATTGACCGTGGACTTGTAGTTGTCCTTGGATTGCATCACTACGTTCTCGAACTGAACGAGAAAACGTTGTGCTTCCGCCAGTGTCTTGTACGGAATGACCTGCTCGGTATAATCCGCACCTTGCGCACGCTGGATAGCGTTCTGCAGCGCATGGAGGCGAGCTAAATCCGTGTTAGGTAATCGACGATAAGGCATAGTATTATGATTTTCTTGTTATCAGTTTGGCTGCGAGTTGTCTTAGTTGCTCGCAGGCCGCGTTCTGCGGCAGTTGTTCTAATTGTTTGAGCGCGAGCGCCGTGTGCTCTTCCATGACAGCTTCGGCAGCTTCGCGTACGCCGAGACGGTTATAGAGCGCCGTGACGGCAGCTATCTTCTCTTCCGGACGGTCGTTGACCGAGAGCCATTGGTTCAGTTCGTCTCGGCTTGCTGCGTCTGCGGTCTGCAGAGCCGTGAGTAAGAGAAGCGTCTTTTTGTTGCAGCAGATGTCTCCGCCGATGGCTTTGCCGAAGGTCTTCGGGTCACCATAGACATCGAGTATATCATCTTGGATCTGGAAAGCCAGACCGATATGCAGACCGAACAGATAGAGCGCTTGCTGCTGCGCTTCGTTCGCGCCGGCGATGTATCCGCCGGTACGCAGGGCATTGGCCAAGAGTACGGAGGTCTTGAGTTCGATCATCTTCATGTAGTCCGCAATAGAGACCTCCTCCATATGCTCAAAATCCACGTCATACTGCTGTCCCTCGCATATGCCCGTCGCCATTTCGTTGAACCACTTCAGCACTTGCGGCAGTTTGTCTGCCGGTACTCCGCTCAGCAGGCGGTATGCCTCGATGAGCATCTGATCGCCCGAGAGGATGGCAGTGTTGTCATCCCATTTGACATGCACGGTCGGTCGGCCGCGGCGCACCGCTGCCCGATCCATCACATCGTCATGGAGAAGTGTGAAGTTATGGAAGACCTCCAGCGCCAAGGCGGCGGGCAGAACGTCTTCTTCGTTGCCTCCGAAGAGTGCTGACGCGATCAAAGCCAAGGTCGGTCGCAGGCGTTTACCGCCCGATGCCAACGTATAAGCGATCGGCTCATACAAACCCTTCGGCTCCTTGCTCCAATCGAGCGATTCTATGGCTTTGTTGATATCTATCATAATTCTTCTGATGGCTGACGGCTGATGGCTGATGGCTAAAATTTATTCTCGATAATATCCGTCAGTACATCCTTAATATCCAGTCCTGCGGCGCGTACCTGCTGCGGGATAAAACTGGTCGGCGTCATGCCCGGGGTAGTGTTGACCTCAAGAAGGTTGATCTGATCGCTGATGATGATCCAATCGACGCGGATGATGCCGTTGGCACCGATGATGTCGTACAGACGCAGGGTCTCGGCTTGGATCTTATCGCGGATGGCATCGGGGATGCGTGCCGGCGTGATCTCATCGACCTCACCTTTGTATTTGGCGTTGTAATCGAAGAACTCATTATGTGTCACGACCTCCGTGATCGGGAAAGCAACGGCTTTGGTCTTCGTCTTATACACGCCGCAGGTCACTTCGGTTCCCTTCATGAACGACTCGCAGATCACCTCGTCGCCCTCTTGGAAAGCACGCTCGATAGCCGGGTAGATCTCTTCGACGGTCTTGACCTTGGTGCAACCGAAAGAACTGCCGCCTACGTTCGATTTGATGAAACAGGGCAGACCGAGCGTCTCGGCGATCTCTGACGGCTGATAGCTGACGGCTGACGGCTGGCGACGCAGTAGCATACTGTTGGCAATGTGGAATCCGAAATAGGACAGGTAATGGTTGCAGGCAAATTTATTGAACGTCAGCGCTGCGGCTAACACACCGCAACAACTGTACGGCATGCCGATCATGTCGAGGTAACCCTGCAGGATACCGTTCTCGCCCGGGGTACCGTGGATGGTGATGTACGCAAAATCGAAGGTGTGCTTCACGCCCCCGCGCGTAAAAGAAAAATCATTCTTATCAATGGGATATGAGTCTGAATTCTGAATGCTGAATTCTGAATGCTGCGGAATGGCCGTCCATTCCGTTCCCTTCAACACTACGATCGTGATGTCGTAGCGCTCCTTATCCATGAACGAATAAATACCGGCTGCCGAACGCAGCGACACCTCATGTTCGCTACTGTCTCCTCCGGCTATGATAGCTATTTTCCTTTTCATGCTTTCTTTCTCCCTTTACTTCTTCTTCGCGTCCATCCGCATGTGTCCGTCGGCTGTGATGGCGTCTGTGCCGAACGTACCCAGACCCATGACGTCGGTCTCCCAGATGATGGCCTTGTTCTCCATCGGGGCTTTGACATTACTTAGCGTCGCTTCCAGAGTCACTATACGGTTTTCAAAGTAATACGTACTCTGCGCCAACTCAATCTGGTTGCCATGCACGGCGGCATGGATCGAATCATACCCGCCAGGCAATGCGCCCACGATGAGTACACTGTCCGGATCGTTCGCCGGAATGATTGTGAACGAACCGTTGCTAATCATCGGCAGAGTGGTAGTCTTCTCACCGCTGATGTACAGATCCAGAGTGCCCGAGGTCCTATAGGTGTACGAACCGAGAACCGAGTTGTCTGTACTACCTGAATCAGCGTCCGAATCCTTCTTGCATCCGGTACATACGATCATCGCTACAACGACAATGATCCAACTTCCGATAAGCTTTAGCTTATATCCATTCATCTTTGTTTCCTTTCTTTTTTTTAAATCGGCTGCAAATTTACTGCTTTTTTTTGACATATGCAAGAAAAAACAGAAAAATCACAATTTATTGTTCAAAGGGATGCGATTGTTTGTACTCGTGGATGAGGGAGTTGTATTTCCAGGCACGAACGGTGGTGTAGGTTTTGCCGTTGGAGGCAACGTGTTTGGCAGCCTCGAAGTCGGCTTCCAATTGAGCTTTGGCTTCGGGAGAGGTCAGGAGTTTGAGTTGGGAGTTCGCGTACTTAAAGGCGGCAGAGTTCCATTTCTGGCGAGGAGACTGATTTTTCTGATAATCTTCGTCGCGTTCACGATAAAATTGCCTGCCATTTCGTGTGTAAAAATAACCTCTGTCGCGGTTATACGTCTTACCGTGGATTTGTTCGATGCCTGAGGATGCTATTATTCTTGCCATAAAAAATAGGGGTTTAAAAAGTATATTATATATAAATATATAATATAGTATTGTTCATAATTTTGGGGTTTTGTCGGGTCGACCTTGGCTTCACGTTGGCTTTGACTGTCGCTTCACCGTCGCTTGACCGTCGTTCGACCGTCGTTCAAAGTACCTAATTCGGGTGCAAAGGTACTGCTTTTCTTTGACATATGCAAATATATGCGGGAGATTTTTGTAAAAAAATGATTCAAAAAAGGAGCAAGTGAATAATACAGGCAGAAAAATGATACAGGCTAAAGAAGAGGGACAAGGTTAAAAATAATACAGGCTAAAGAAAAAATCCCCCTGCTCTATAAGAGAGAGAGGGATTTGGGATCACGCCATGTATGGCGGATAGGTTGTCGCAAGGATGCGACAAGGGTGATTGGAGATTATTTTACCTCGGCGCCGGTGAGGGTGTAGGTCTTGTCTCCGCGGAGGATGAGGATTTGACCGTTATGGAGGATTTTGTAGCTCATATCCGTCACTCCGTCACTAATGCTGTTAACCGCTGTGGACGATGCGTCAGAGAGGGAGAACGTTCCGTGATGCATATCCA
>CADBWK010000008.1 GCA_902798385.1 uncultured Bacteroidales bacterium | reverse complement strand
CCTCGCGGGCTTTGAGAAGATAGGCAAGTCCATCCGTTACGTGGAGGAAGACGAGTTCCAGCAAGCGATTCTCGAGGCCGGCAAAGACCCGAAGAAAGCGAGCCTCATGTCCGCTCTCTTGGCATACCAAGACATGACGCATGGACAGAAGGCGGTTACTATCGAGCGTGATAACCGTTACACCTCCGCAGTCCTGCTCCGTTTGGGATTCCATTGGTCCGCACCGGATAGCGCGTATGTCAATAGGATGCTAACCGCTATCAGCCAATTAGGATTCTTTGATGTGTAACGAATAAAACAATAACCATATGAAAAAATTTTGGTATTTGACCGTGGTGCTGCTGATGGCGGCGATGAGCGTGCCCGTGCAGGCAAATGACTACCTCGAGCATGAGGAGCATTACACGGTGATGAACATAGGTAACGGCGTGTACCGGTTCACTATCCCCATCTGGGTATATGGCCGCGTGAACAACTATTACCTGGACAGTTGGAATGCGCGTAACAACAGTTACGATTCGTACATCTGGTATTCGCTCAAGCCGAACCAGGATCGCGGCTCCGCCGATGTGCATCGTATCGCGACGGTGGCTGCTCGGCGTGGCGGAGACAACGTGAATAACGACTACAAGGGTTCGGGCGAAGGCTTTATGTACGTGCATGCCGGTACTGCGGTCATTCAGAATATGAAAGACGGCACACGGGTGACGCTTGAGAAGGACGATGATACGTATTGGAACCAGTGGACCAAGTCGCTCAAGCTCAAGCGTAAGAACGATGACGGGCATGAGGATATCACGTATATCGAGTTCGAGTGGTATCCGCCGCAGGAGTTGGCCGGCAAGGACTTCTACTGGGGTGTCAGTGCGAATATATACAAGTATTCAAGCGGAGAGAGCACGTATACGAAATGGTGGAAGATGAGCGAGCGTCTGAATGTGAGTGACCCGCAGACACCGGAGTTGTTCAAGCCCTATCTGTACGCTATGGACGATGACGGTGTGACGGGTTACGGCAATGCGGCTATTCAGTATGTGACGTATCAGTCGGCGGTGAGTTACCATACCTCGCTGGACTCGAAAGAGACCAATACCTCGGATAACTCGGGTACGATCATCATTCCTACGACCGACACGGTACAGCGTCAGTTCAACGCGACTTTCCGCGTGAACATGAGCAATGATCCGGATAAGCCGCAGATTTTCTCGCTCAAGACGAACTCGGTCAATGTCCCGGCATACCACCGTATCTATGACTTCAAGGCGGAGGAGATCCTGGACGCGCAGAAAAGCGTGACGGGTAAGGTGAAGTTGAGTTGGGGTATTCATTTCCCGGGTGCAGAAGATTTAGTGAGCGGCGATGTATTCCAAGTGGAGCGTGCGCTCAATGAAGATTTCTCGGACGCGGAGCAAGTGAGCGTGCAGAGTTTCTATAAGGACTCGGCTACATACACGTTTGAGGACGACCCGACAAGTATGTTGGTGGACGCAGAGACGGGCAATACTGCGAACGGAGGACGCGTCAGTGAGAAAGGCGTATATGCCGCCCTGGACGAAGAGGGCAATGAGCGCGTGGTCTATAACGCGGAATTGGCCAGTACGCAGATCTATGAACCCGGTAAGCCGGTTTACTATCGCGTGCGTCGCGGTTCGTCGGCCGTATGGGGATGGCATGAGGGATTTGCGCGCAGTACAGTGCTGACCAAGAATAACTACCAGGCTCCATTGGCTCAACAGCAAACGGACTACACTAAGGATGCCGATTATGATAAGAACCGACTCGTACATTTCCAAATCCATATCGAAAACAAAGCGATTCAGATTCAACCCGAGGCGGAGAATCTATGTCAGTTGACGAGTTCGGTGAGTCAGATCAAGGGAAAGATACCTATTCGTCTGAAGTTGAACGGTTTGGACGGTGTCAACCCGGCGAACTATACGTATAAGATGTACTATCTGCCGCCTGAGGGCAGTTTACAGAAGACGATGTTGCCGCTCACGAACGGTTGGTTAACGACCGAGGTAGAGGTGGGCAGTAAGGTGCAGATCTATGTGATGAACAACAAGGACCAATCGGTATATACGATCAACCTCATCGGCGAACTGGACGACAAGGCAGCGTATATAGCTACGTGGGAGTTCCATCCGGGTTCGGGGCAGAACCTCTACGCGCAGGCATATGAAGATTGGACGGCGATCAATGCGGTGCGTGATTCGTTGATAGCGAAATATCCGCTGCCCGACACGGTACGGCATGCGCTCTATACGAAATTGTCGCAGAAAGTAGCCGGTTTCAGTTCCAGTAACTCCCGTTGCAATTGGGACCGCAATGCGATCCTCTACCTGCGGCGAATCTTGGTAGAGACCAATGATACGATAGAGTTCCCCGTTCCGGCAGACAGCATCAAGCGCCAGGCGGACGGCTCCTGGATGGCCCATATGACCAATGTGGCTGATCGGAGTTGTACACACTACCGCTACGAGGTACATGTTGACCAATCGAGTTCGGTGCTCAAAGTGCTGAATCCATCCGATTTGGAACCTATCCGACTGAATGGTCCGGACCTGTATTACAACGACGTGGCGCATATATCCCGTTTTGAGGCTTCGCAGGGCACGGATCGGTACGGCATCATCCTGACATGGGAAGCGACGCAGGGAGGTTTGGACTTCTATGAGTTATCCCGCCGTGAGGCTGGAAGTACAGAGGAGTTTAAGCTCGTCAAGCAAACGGAAGGAAATAGCTACCGCGATGACAGCATTGCTCCGGGGACGGTGTATGAGTATCAACTCAAGGCATCGTTTACATGCAACAATAAGACGACTATCCATTGTGATACCACGATCGGTTTCCGCTCGCCGTACGGCCTTATCAGCGGACGTATCCATTATGCGGACGGAACGGGATGCCCGAATGTAAACGTAAGTTTAACGAGCGAAGGAATGAACGACTTAACGACCGTCACCGATGCGAAAGGACGGTATGAGTTCGATAGTCTGCTCTACGGCGAAGGCAAGGACTACAGCATCGTTCCGACCAGCTCTTATGCTGAGTTCCGATTCAATAACACGTCCATGACGATGGCATCGATAGGACTGAACGCCAAGAACCCCGTAGCGGAAGGCATTGAGTTCGATAACATATCGTCCGTTCGTTTCAGCGGCCGCGTGCTCTATTCGAAATCGTCCATTCCTGTACGCGATGCGAACATCATGCTTGATACGGTTATGGTGAACCGAGCAGGTGGTCCGCTGCGTACCGATGCGTCAGGTAACTTCGAACTGCTTGTGCCCAAGAACCATCCGTTCACGCTGCAAGTGGTCAAAGAAGGACACACGTTCGAAGGGAACGGTTTCGTGCGCATGAATAACGACAGCAATCTGGTACTGACCTCTCCGCTGGACGGCGTACGCGTATGGGATGCCACAAAAGTGCGTCTTGCCGGTCGTATCGTCGGCGGTAAGAAACAAGCCATGAAGCTATTGGGCTTCGGATTCAGTACGAACAACCTGGGCGATGACCTGCAGTTGGTTCTCGAACTCGAGGGCGATAATATCTCGCATATCGTACGGGATGAGAACGACCTGACGCGCGACACCTTCGAATACACCGTGCCGCATGAGGTACATCACTTGAACGACGGCAGTATAGACACGATTGCTTACACGAAGATGCACTATCAAAAGAAACGCATCATCATCAACCCCGATCCTGCGACAGGCGAGTACTGCGCAGACCTCTTCCCTGTGCGTTATAAGATCACGCAGGCAACGGCGAGAGGTTACGCTACGCTCTTTGCGGATGGTAAGACGAGTGAGGTGATCGACCTGAGTAACGTAGCTACGCATCATTCGGGTAATCTGGACGGAGACAGAGCGGCGGAGTGGAACGAGAAATACAGTATCACCTACCGTTCGCCGATCGAAATCAGCTGTATCCAGATGAAGTACGGTTTGGAGATGCCCTATTACGGCGAACTGTTCATGACGCGGAAGGATGTGCTCAATAAGGAAGTGAACATTCCATTGGTGGAGAGAGACTCGGCCCGAAATGTTCATTATACCTTCGGTTATCCGGTATTCGCAACCGCCAACTATTCGTTCCGTATCACGGCGCATGAGGATTATTACTATAACAACGATAAGACCTCACCCAAGCACGAAGAAGTACGTATCAACGGCGGTAAGATGAAGGTGTATAACGGCCTCCATGCTTCCGAAGATACACAGACCTTCTCCGGTCTCTTCCCGAAATGGGAACAAGCGACACAGTTCATACTGGGTGATAATAAGAGTACAGATGATGAAGGTCAGATTGACATCTCCATCCCTGTGGACTATGTATCGTTCAACAAGACGGGCGAGCAATCGCTGCGCGTGCTCCATGTATCGGTGGAGTCGGACGGACGCTATATCGAGAAAGAGGTGATCAAGGCCTATGTCACCGGCAACCGCTCCAAAGGTCGCGATTACATGACGCAAGTCACAGCCGGTCCGGTGCTGTTAGACGTGCTTCGTGACCCGCCCGGAGCCAAGAGCTATGCATACCTCGAGTCCGGTACATCGTTTAACTACAACTATACGTTTAACCTCGACGTGAAGTTCGGCGTGAACCTCGCTTTCGAATACGGAACGGCTAAAACAATGGTGTTCGGTACCTATCTCGGTACCGCTCCGGGTACACCGTCTCCTTATACCGGAACCGTAGCGAGTGCATCCGCGACCATACCCTATACCATTCCTATCACGTCGGGCTTCCATTATAAGACCGGCGGCAGTTATACGTTCACGACCAACGAGCGTATCGAGACGGGCAGCGACAACTGGTTCGTGGGTTCGCGCGGAGATGTCTATATCGGTACGACGCAGAACGTATTACTTCAGATGACGGATGCCGTCAAACCGCTTGACTCGCTGAGTTATTCGACCTTAGCGGCCAGCCTGACGGAGGATGTGGGTGTGACCGGTAAGCGCACAACGGTAGCCGAAGGACGTAGTCTGGATAGCACTAAATACTACCTCGCTATCGGTGAAGAGATAGCCGCGTCGTCCTCTGTTAACGGTTCGTTCATCTATTCACAGGATTATATATTAACAGTCGTATTACCGCAGTTGTTGAAAGAGCGTAACGGGTTGCTCGTGACCGGTGACCGCGCGACGGTTCAGGCGATTGCCGATGCAAGGAAGGAACCGGTTTATTGGTCGCATGTCATACCGACTGATACTACTTACGCACTCGCGAACTACACGAAAGTGATCCCTACCGGTCAAAATGAGAAGCAGTGGGTGAATATAGACCGCGTGGCGGAATATAACAATACGATCGTTAAATGGATTGACCTGATCAAACAGAACGAGAAAGAGAAACTGAATGTGCTGATTGGTTCTAACGTGGACCATGTAGGTAACTACTCCGTGAGCAACGGCGTGAAGATGAGTCATTCGGAGAGTTATAATGCCACTACGTCCAGCGTATTCTATTTCAAAGGTTTGGATCTAAGCGGTAATGTCACGGCGACGAATCACCTCTTCTCCACGATGAAAGAACTTGGTGAAGCAGCATTGTCCCAACAGATAGCTCAACTTACGCAGTTCTGGGGGGAGAATGGTGATCCTACCGAAATCTCTACCGCTATGCCGGGAGCGACGACTAAATTTAAATTCACGCCTGTACTCGATATCGATATGGCCCGCAATCCGGATCAGTCGAAATCCAATACGCGTACGGCCGGCTTCGTGCTCGAACCGGATGAATACAGTTATATGAACGTAGATGTATTCCGTCGTATAGAGAAGGATAATCATTTCAACGACTCGACGGCGGATGGCCGCGGTATGGCAGATGCGGTCGGTACCGACTACAAGAAAAATACCCATTTGTACGGCTCGTATGTCTATCGGCTCAACGGCGGTGCGACGAAGTGTCCGTGGGAAGGACCGGAAAATTCGTACTTCTACACCAGCGGAGGTAACCCGATACCGCTATCGGCCGGAACGCTGCAGTTGGAGAATCCGACGATTGATATCTTGAATCACGAGGTAAGCGATGTGCCGCATGACCAACCGGCGATCATCAAGATACGGTTGAGCAACGAGACGCAGCAGACCTTCGAGAGCTACGTAGTATTCAAACTCGTGCTCGTCGATGCATCTAACCCGAATGGCGCGAAAGTGATGATGGACGGCTTCCCGCTGACGGGTGATGTAAGAGCAATCAAACTCAACCCGGGACAGACGATCGATAAGACGCTCGAGGTCTATGCCGGACAGGGCTATGACTACGAGAACATCACCCTCATGTTAGGATCGCAATGCGATATCTTGAACTTCGCGAAAGCATCGTTCAGCGTACATTTCCTGCCGACGAGTTGCGATGTCAATATCTCGACGCCGCATGACAAATGGGTGATGAACACCCTCTCACCCAAAGACTCGACAGGCTGGTACCTGCCGGTAGTGATTGACGGATACGATATTCAACACCCGAACTTCGACCATATCGAGTTCCAGTACAAGCTCTCCAAACAGAGCGACGACGGATGGGTGAACCTCTGTTCGTTCTACGCGGACAGCACGTATTACAAAGAGGCATCCGGAAGCAAAGCGATGATGAAAGCGGGACGTATCGAGAACATCGCTTTCTATGGCGAACGCGACCCGATGGAGCAGGAATATGACCTGCGCGCCGTATCGTTCTGCCGGTACGGAACCTCGTATCTGACGAAGGCTTCGAAGGTATTGACCGGTATCAAAGATACGCGTGTACCGGTTGTCTTCGGCGAACCCGAACCGGCCAACTCTATCCTCGGCGTAGGCGATCACCTCAAACTGCGGTTCAGCGAACCGATAGCCGGTAACTACCTGGACGAAGACAATAACTTCCAGATCACCGGTATCACCAATACCACCGGTTTGGCGGCGTCGACGGCCCTCCATTTCGACGGAAAAGCATCCGCGACGACCAAGGCAAAACGCGACCTGACAGAGACCGACTTCACCATCGATATGATGATCAAACCGACCGTGGCTAACAACCGCGCGAACGACATGATCCTTTTCGAGACCGGCGATGCACAAGTGAACAAACAGCTCATCCTGACCAAAGATAATATACTGCGTCTGGTTAAAACAAACGGCAAGAACTTCCTGGCTAGTTCGTCCAAGAAACTCGACGACCTCCGTGCTTTCACGCGCGTAGTATGTGTTTCAGAGAAAACAGGTAGGACTCGGTTCTTTGTAGGTACGGAAGAAGTGACATCCGCTAATCTCGGCAGCTCCACGAATACAGATGAGGCTACGGAACGCAGTGCCTACTTCCAATTTGGTACTACCTACGACGGCGATATGCTCGAGGCGCGTGTTTGGACGAAAGCCCTGACGCTCGAAGAGATCAGTGCCACCGCCAACCGTACGCTCACAGGCTACGAGCGTGAGCTGCTTGCATACTACCAGATGAACGAAGGTAAGGGCGAGACCGTCACCGACCAGGCGCACGGCGCAACGCTCTATCTGGACGGCTGCAGTTGGAACAAACAGAAAGGTTATTCGCTCAAACTGGATGGCGAACCCGTCCAACTGAACGGTAACCTACTCGGCCGCTCGAAAATATATGACCTGACGATGATGCTGTGGTTCAAGGCTGAGAAAGGCGGTACACTCTTCCACTCGAACGACCTCCAACTGAACGTGCCGGACGGCTATGCTGACGGCAACTGGCATCATATGGTACTCACCGTCAGCCGTACCTATAACAACGCCGCACTCTTCCTCGACGGCAAGATGGTTCAGACCTACGATGCGACCCAAGTAGGCGGGCTCGTCGGAACGATGTACCTCGGCGGAAACGGCTTCAAGGGTAATATCGATGAGTTCGTTATCTTCGAGCAGGCTTTGCCCGAATCGCTGGTTGAGTTGTATGAGAACAATGCCCTCACGGGCGATGAGATGGGTCTGTTCGCGTACCTGCCCTTTGAGGAGCAGTACACCAACCCGAACGGCATCATCGAGCAGCGCTTCTCCATCAATGACCGACGTACATTCAAGGATGCCAACGGCAATGTGGTGAACAAAGTGGTACCTTTGTTATTGGACAATGGACAATGGACAATGGACAATGCGCCGATCAAGTCGCATGGCGTGCTCAACAAGCTCCATTTCAACTGGGCGTTCAACAACGATGAGTTGATGATCAACATCCTCAACCGCGACTACGAGGTGAACAAACAGTCGATCTACGTGACGGTGCGTGACGTAGAGGACCTGAACGGTAACCCGATGAGTTCGCCGGTGACCTGGACGGCATTCGTCGATCGCAACAGTCTCAAGTGGTCCACCAAGAAAATAGTTATCAAGACAGAAGACCAAGCGGATGCAGACTTGACGACCAATGTAGATATCATCAATACGGGCGGTAAGCGTCATACGTACACGATCGAGTCCCTGCCGTCGTGGCTGAGCGTGAGCACCCCCTACGGCTCCCTCGACCCGATGGAGGAAAAGACCGTTCGTCTGACGTTCAACAGCCAGATAGCCGTAGGCGAGTACAGCGATGTGCTCTATCTCACGGACGAGAACGGACTGAGCGAACCCCTTACGGTCGAGTATGTCATCGAGGCAATACCGCCGTATGACAATCTCGATGAAGGGAAGTACCCGTATAATATGTCTGTCTGCGCGAAAGTGGAGATCACTCATGATGGCGTTGTATCCTTTGACACGGACGAACGCGATATCGTCTATGCAATCTATCATAACGAGTGCGTGGGACAAGCGAATATCTCGTTCAATGCCATCAGTAACACAACTGACGTCTTCCTGACTGTCTTCGGCAACGATGCCATGAACAGCAAGCCGATACGCTTCCTGCTCTGGCAGGCATCGACCGGTAAGACCTATGGTCTGACGCCCAATGAGAATGTGATGTTTGCACATGGTTACGTCTATGGATGCGGCAATAATGAACCGCTGATTCTTTCGATGAACGGAAGCGAACGACAGCAGATTGAACTGCAGGCAGGATGGAACTGGGTTTCTACGCATCTCGATCTCACGGCTACGCGGGGAGATGTAAATACCTGTATGTCCGCGGCCAAGCCTTGGACCGAAGGGGACCTGATCAAGAACCCGAACACGCGTCAGTTCAGCACCTACAACGAGACCAACGATGTCTTTACCGGAACGCTCACCAACCTCCATCATTCGCAGATCTACATGGTCTATGCAGCGAATGCCAATACAATGCGCGTATCCGGTGAGATCCTCTCTGAGGATTCGATGAAGATCTCCGTTCGCGGTGACGGTCAATGGAATCCGATGCCGTGTATGTTCGATCAACGCATCTCCATCACGGAGGCGCTCTCTGACTATTACCAACACGCTTCGGCAGGGGATATGATCAAAGCACATAATCGCTTCGCTACATTCTCCAAGGACAAACGATGGGTAGGTGACCTCACAGCTTTCCAACCCGGCGAAGGATACCTCTTCCGCCGCATGGCGCCGAGCAGTGTGGAGATGAAGTTCTTTAAGCCGGAAATGAAAGTCGATAGTCGAAAGTCCATAGTCGAAAGTCCATCTGCGTTCACTAATCCGCAAGCGGCAACGAATATGACGATGATCGCAATGATTAATGATGGAATGAGCGCGACTGCGTCGCTCAATGATGTAAATGATGTATTGAAGGTTTATGTGGGCGACGAGCTCGCCGCTGTAGCAGAGCCGATTGACTCGCTGTACTTCTTGACAATCCAGAGCGATCGGATAGGAGAACTCCGATTCGAGATCGATGGTCAGGAGTATACACCTATAAACGCCGAAGGCAATAAACGCGTAGCTATACACTACGTCTCCGACGCTCACCACGGTTCGTTACTGGCTCCGATCGTGCTCAAGAAGGACGATAACCGCCCGTACAAGATCATCGAGAATCAACACGTAATAATAATTCGTAACAACGAGAAATATGATGTTACAGGTAAAAAACTATAAACTGCAGATGCAGGCTACGACAGCGGCGAACGGAGTATTCTCCGTGACGAGGAAAGTATTTTAAGAGTTCCTGTCCTATAAACAAGCAAGAGAGTCACATTTGTGGCTCTTTTTCTTACAAAAAGTAAGCAAAATCGTAAAAAAAGAAAAAAAAACTTGCCTATTCCAAATATTTTTTGTACTTTTGCACGCTTGTTGTGGTATTCATACCATATAAACGCGCGTGAAAAAGACAATATCGATATATTATATAGTCGGACTGCTGAGCATACTCACGATGTTCACCGCTTGCCATACAAAAAATGGTTCTCAAGGCGGGGACTCTCGGTCCAAGCAAATCAACGCGTTTTTTGAGCGATATATTAACGATGCGGAACCGAATGAAACCGCCACACCCGAAGCATCCCCCAAAAAGACAGATACTATTCCCACGTCCAAGCCTAAACCGGCGCAGCCTAAGCAAGTTGCAGTGGTCGAAGAGCCTGTTGTCGTAGAAGAACCGGTTGTAGTAGTTGCGCCGGACACGGTTGTTGCAGTTGCGCCTGTGGTTTTTGTACCGGACACTATCGCAGAGATTGAGGAAGACACGATTATCCCCCAACGGGATACGATAGAGCCGCTGAAGGCCGGTGCAGGTACGTCCTTTAATCCGGACTCATGCGAGGCCGGCGTGGAGTATATTGAGCGTCCGGCGAAGAAACTGCCGGTGGTAGCGTTGCGCACCAACCTGCTCTACGATGCGTTGGTGGTTCCAAATATCGGTCTGGAGGTTGCGCTGCCGATGCATTTCACGATCGCCTTCGATTGGATCGCTACGTGGATCAAGTCCGACAATAAGCACGTGTACTGGCAGGGATACGGCGGTTATCTGACGCTGCGGTACTATTTCGGCAAGGCTGCCAACGAGTATCCCTTCATCGGGCATCACGTCGGTATATACGGCGACCTGCTGACCTACGATATCGAGTTCGGCGGTCAGGGTTATCAGGCATGGAAGCCCGGCTTCGGCGGAGGTGTCGAGTACGGTTACTCGTTGCCGGTAGGTCATGATCTGTGTATCGACTTCAATATCGGCGTGGGTTACCAAGGCGGACAGTACGAAGTCTATCAACCGGCGAATGACGGTACGGGGCACTATGTATGGCAAGCGACCCGTAAGCGCCGCTGGTTCGGTCCGACGAAGGCAGAAATCTCGCTCAAGTGGATGATCAGTCCCGTTGAGAAAAAGAAGAAAGGAGGCCAATCATGAGACGATCCTTCCTTCTGATGGCAATGATACTGATGGCGATGACGGGTTGGTTCAGCTCGTGCCATTACAAGGACCTCTGTTATGACCACGACCATGGTCAAACGCCGGATGATAATCTGCTCCTGGTGCTCGATCTGAAGCTCGAACTGGATGTTGATCTGCCGGTGAGCGACGCGGCGCATACGAAGATACACGTGCCGACGTATATGGTAGTGAACTTCTACGATATCGAGAGCGGTGCACTCAAGAAGACAGAGTACGTAGGTCCGTACGGTGGTCCGCTGCATGTGACGCCGGGTACGTACGACATGGTCGTCTATAGCTTCGATACCGAATATACACAGGAGCGTGGAGAGAGCAACATCAAGACATTGGAGGCTTTCACCAGCGATATCACCGCGTCCAAGCAACCGCTCTTCTCCCTCGTCGCGAAGGATGACACCACGTCTGCGCCGGGACCGATCATCTGGACGCCGGACCACCTGCTCGTAGCACGCAAGCGCGTGGAGATCCCGCCGTACAGCGAGGTACAGCGCGTGATCACCATCGAGGCCGGAGCGCAGACCATCGTAGAGACCTACGCATTTGAAGTACCGCATATCGTAGGTATCGAGTACACCCAGAGTGTCGATGCGTTCGTGACCAATCAGGCGCTGTCTAATTATTTCGGACGGGATGAGGTGAACGCCAGCCCGGCAACGGTTTACTTCCCCGTGGATGTGAATCGAAAAGACAGTTGCTTCCAGACTACGTTTAATACGTTTGGTAAGTTGCCCGGCGAGAGCCGCAGCTACCTCAATATCATCGCGGTGAACTCGGATGGCAAGCCCGTCATTGTAATCTCCGATATCACGGAGCAGTTCTCCGACACTACGCATATCATCGTGATTCCTGATACCGTTGTCATTCCTCCTCCCGCCAGCGGCGGTATTGCGCCGACCGTGGAAGAATGGGAAGAAATCAACCACGATGTACCTATTGGATAAAAACAACAAAAACAAACAAACGTTTTGTTTACTAATTAACATTATTAACTAACTTCAAAATTTTAAAGTTATGAAAAAAAGTTTATTTTTGTTTGCAACAGCAGCCTTAGTGCTTGCTTCTTGCAGTAACGACGTAACTGTCGCTGAGAATGAGGCTCTCGCTGAAACTCAGGGGCAGGAAATCGCTTTCGCTCCGCTGAGCAACACACCGAAGCGTGCTATTCGCCGTTTACCGGTAGAGGGTACCGCTTTCCCCTCTGGTCAAGACATGTATGTTGCAGCTTATGATGCAACTAAGGGGGCTGATTATTTTGGACAAACCACCTTTGACGAGGATGGAAGTACTGGTTTATGGAAAGCAACTCCTAAGAAGTATTGGCCGATGGATGCTACCACATTGAACTTCCTTGCATACACAGGTGTTCCAAGTGGTTCGTATTTTAATGCTACTCACCCTGCTCAAGATCTTACAATCACATTAGCAGACAATACTTCAAACCAATATGATTTGATGTATGCATGTGGTAGAGGAACAAGAGCGCGTGGTGCTGCAGCTAGCAACGTTGCCATGAACTTCAAACACGCTTTAGCATTAATTAAATTTACTGTAAAATCTGCTGCTGACTATGGTACATCGCTGAAATTACAAAGTATTGTTCTTGATGATGCTCATTATTCCGGAATATATGCAGTAACTCATACTGGCTGGGATGATGCTGCTGCTGCACAAGCAGTATCGGGTTCATGGTCTTCTGTTAGCACCGTGGCTGATGTTACTAGAACGCCAGCAACAGCTGATGGTTGGGATGCTGATGGTAATGCTATTGTAACCGAAACTGCTCATCCTGTTGGTGCCGGCATCTTGGTTGTTCCTGATGACAATGATTCCGAGAATGACTACGCTAGCTTTACCATCAATTACACCATTGACGGTAAACCTTACACCTATACTCACACTCCTGCTGACTTGGATGTTCATCAGGCCAAGAAGTATACCTTTGCTATCACAATGACTCTGAACGAGATTATCATCGAACCGAGCGTAACCGACTACGTAGAGGAAGGTTCAAATGCTGTAACAATTCAATAATTCTCTTCTAAGCCAAGTGGGGTTCGACTCCCCGCTTGGTTACCAATAAAGTGAAAAGTAAAAAGTGAAGAGTGAAAAGATTATATTAGGGATGATTATTCTGCTGGCAGCCGGGCTGCTGGCGGGATGCTGCTGCCATAAAGACGAACCGGTTCAACGGCATGAGATTGCGATGAAGACCGGCGTAAGTGGTATGCTGCGACGTGCGACTACCATCGATAGTACCGCCGCACTGCGGGGTTACGACCTCAAGATCGATGCCTACTATCACGACACCGAGACCAAATTCCTCGATGGCAAAAAACTGCATTACGATCTGGATCACGATCCGTCCCCTGCATGGGTTTTCTGGGACGGTTCTGCACAGGAACATTACTACTGGCCGGCAGAGGGTTCGAAGATAGGCGAAGTGATCGCTTCGACGCTGGACTTCGTAGGTGCATGTCCGTTTTCTACACCTGCATATATCACGCCGGGAACGTATAACCACACAACAGGTACGTCCTTCTCTTGCGACATGAGCGGCTACATGACCAACACGGCGCAGGCCTCTATGCAGGAGTATCTGATTGCCGTACTCGATAGTCAGACCTTGCAGACACAAATAGATGCGGGCGGTGCGCTGCCGATGCAGTTCAAGCACCCGTTTGCGCTGGTTAAGTTCGTGATCGCCGCCGAGAGCGGTACGCATGTGAGCGTGGATAGCATCGCTATTGCAGGGCTGCATACCGCGGGAACATGTACGTATGATGGTAGCACCATGACGTGGAGTAGCCTCAGCGGAAGTGATGCGCTGAAGATCGTTCCCGACGACGCACTGCAAGTCGGTACGCTCCACACACAGACGGTGGCAATGATGGTGATTCCTAATAACTACGGTGCAAAGACCTTGGGTGTACGGGCATCGTGGGATGACTGGAGCGTGGTAGAGGACCAAACGATCACAGCGGATGTGAATTTTAACTGGGAAGCCGGGTATAGTTATACCTATAATCTGACGGTGACGCCATATGCGCTGAAGGTAGATATCTCGAAATTTACGGAACAATGGTAAGGGAATGATGGAATGATGTAATGATGTAATGATGTAATGATGTAATGATGAAAGGGAAGCGATTTATATTGAGACTGATGGTTCTCCTGCTGATGGCAGGAGGAATGGCGAATAGTGCGTGGAATGGAGCGTGGGCTGCGGATGTGACCTACCATATTCTGACTTTGCCGATTGACCCGTCTGTTTATGACTACCATATGAAGGGTATCGTCACAGGCTGGCGCTTGGAGGCCGTGAAGGTCGTAGCGAAGGGTCAGACTATTGTCGAGTTGCCGGCGGAGTATAAGAGTCCGTTGGCTACAGGCTTCACCTATTATGCAGCAACAGATGCCAATATCGTCAAATATAACAGTGGCGCTGCTCAGAACCTCTTCGCGAATGGTCCCATAAAAGGTGTCCTCTACCAGATTAAAGGTGTAGATAACGACGATACGCCTGCAGCCACACCGGTTGCGGAAGGAACGGCACTTAGTGGAAATGAATACTATGTGGTTTATACTTACAATGCATCCAACACGATAGCCCAACTAGACGGGTCTGTCAAATATAACATCCACACCAAGTACAAAGATAATGGCACATTCAAAGATAAGGGTTTCTTCGCGCTGAACCGAGGACGTAACAACCGTCCCGCTATCCTGCCTACCGCCAATGTCAATCCGGAGATTTTATCCTCCGATGATTTCATAAAAGCGTCCGCAGAGGGTACTAAGATCAGTACCTATTGGAAGGATAATAATAACAAGAACGACGAAAAACTTGTGGGAGGCCAGTTCTTCTTCGGGTTTAAGTTCGAAGGTGAAGATCCGTACAACATCATCATTCGCACGACTTACGCCAAGGATACTACGTATATAGAGAAAAACGAAGGTACTAACAACTTCGTATATAAATGGTACAAGGAAGGTAGCCTATTCGCAGTTAGTTCCAATAACAACTGTTATATCGCCAGTGACGAACACAAACAATATACCACCCCATGGGTTCCTGGAGCTGCCAATCCGCCAGCCCCAGACTCTATCGTCAAACCCGGTTACTATCATGGTCAAAATGGTGTTGTATGGAACTCTTTCACGCTACTTAATAACTCCAGCAACGACGGCTACGTATTTATGGGTACCCGGACGGTGGACGGCAATGGTGCTATCCAGAACAATCTCTATTACCTGAAAGAGAAGGACAATTATAACAATCTTAACTTTGCTACCGGAAACTCTACAGATAACCTCACTATAGAGGGTATCTATCCCATCGAGAAAGTGACCTTCAAGATCGCGACCCCGTTCTATGACCCGGAGTCCCCTTCGGATGCTCATATTGTTTCCGTTGAAGACCAAGTAAGTAAATACACTGTAGACCATGACCAGATCGAGACCAAATACTTGCCTGCGGCGTTGAAACGTAAATATATATCTTTCAGCGGTAATTTCTACAAGGATGCGGCACACACTCAACCGATTACCCATTTCTCGCAAGCCATCAAACATGCGACGGAGGGTTATCAGGTCTATGTAGGATATGATGTATCTCCTGCGGCTCCGAAGTTCATATCGCCGTCTGCCAGCTATACAACCGCTACATGGTACGAACTAACAGATGGCGAAAGTTCCCAAGAGCATGGTAGAAAGATTAAGTATGACGATACCAATGAGGTCTATAAGAACAATGGTGCCAACGGAGAATATACGAAGGCGAGCGAGTTTGCCTTCGTGGGTGACCCGTATGAGTTGAAAGTGCTTTATCGAAAAGGTACAGAAACAGCAGGTGCAAACAGATATGTGACGCTGAGCACCCACGATACATGGGATATGCCTCATGATGCTACCGAAGGCAGTTTCCTGCTGCGCAAATACAAGGACGCTAATGAAGGTAAATGGGCTTGGGATGCAGGAGAGACGAGCGTGAATGTGGCATACGGAACGGATGATGGCACGCCCAGTGTGGATAAAAATGCGCAGACCGTCAAGATTAATCTCAGTGGACTGAACGGAAGCAAGTATTACAAGATTTCTACCGGAGGAGCAGGTGCAAGTCAAATAGAATCGGTTACCCCAAGTATAGACAATGTTAGCAAGGTACCGGGTACAACGATGACCATTGTTGTACAATTAAAAGAGAATACGAGCGGTGCAAACAAAGTGATGACGGTTTCCATTCAGGAATACAATGATGCTGAAGGTAATACACCATTCGGTTCGTCTTCTGACATCACCATCACTCAGGGCACAGGGGCTTCGTCCTTCACCGGCAATACCGTTTCCTACAGCATGACATCTTCTACCCGCGTGAAAGTACTGAATCTGCCGAAAGTGGATATATCGTACAATGTCGTGGATAAGTCCGGTCGCATTGCTGTCAAAGCTACAGCCAACCAGACCATCTTCTCGCCAATCTCGCTCGCTACAATGCCGAGCATCATCGTCAGTCCGTTTATCCTCGATGAGACGGTAACGTTCTACGATGATAACTATGTCGATGGTGCAGGAAGAAACACGTTAACCCATGAAGTGACTGAGACATCCAATGTGGCAGACGACATCTTCGTTACCTATACTACCGCCAGACTGGATAATAAGCCTATCAAGTTGAGCGAGAATCAGGAATTCAATGTGCTGCTTAACGGCCACTATTTATGGTATGATGCCAGCGACAACTCTGTTAAGACTGATGATGCACCTGGAGCGAAACTAAAATCGAATGCATACCTCTGGAAATTGCGAAACCGCGATCCGTACGCGATGCTCGTTGATAACTTGGATGCAAGACAAGATTTGGGCGTCGCCGGACAGGACGAGACGGTCACTGTATATGATGATGCAGGAACAGGCACTTCGGCAACGCGCCAAAAAGGCGCATGGGTCAAATTGGCTTCCTCTTTAGGAAATGATGTCGGTCTAACCTTCGATGTCAACAGAGCCAATGCCCAACCCTTCGTGGCCAAAGCCAGCGTGCAAACCGGTGTATATGAGGTGATGGTAGCGACTGGTGCAAGCGTGGATGCCTTGACTACGTATTATAATATCGGTTGTACGGCGGAGAATACTGTCAAGATATACGACAACGCACATTACCTCCACGGCAACGATGTACTGAAGTTCCGTCTGGAGCAGACCATTCCATATACCTATCATCTCATCGACAAACAGCATAAACAACTGTTGGAACTCACCAGCCAGAGCCCGGACCTTGCCTTGCCGGGAGATTATCAGAGCCCGTTAGTAGCCACCTATCATTTCTATGATCAGGACAACATGACTATCAGCAGCGGTACATACACGGTGAAAACTCCGGCTACAGAGTTGACGTCCATATACGATTTGAATGCTACGTACGATGAGCCGACCTCCAGTACTGCGGAAGCCTACAATGCTGCTGCATCTGATAATAAACATGAGGCCACCTCAGTGGATGACATGAAAGACAAAGCGAAAGCGCTGACGACAACCGGTCATCACTATTATAAGATAAGTGATAGCTATTATGATGTCAACATTACCAAAGCAAACTACAGCGATATCTATGTCACCTACGACGTGAACGACGTAGTGAAGTTCAATACCGGACAGTACATGCTGAAGTTCCTTGAGCCGCTTGCCGAAGGCTATCATCTGGAGGATGGTAACGATAGGTTAACCTCGACGAAGATTCAGGCGGTCTATCCGTACTGTAACGGTGATGGAAACCTCAATATCTACGGCGAGGATATGCAAAAAGAGCAGTTCCACGGTGGAGCGAGTACACGTCCCCGTTGGGTATGGTATTTCGATAGCGAGAACAACGACCCATATCACGTACGTATTCGCTCGCGTAGCACAATTAGTTATAATAGTGTGAGCCATAACACCTATCTGACTACCTATGCTGTGCATTTCAATCAGGATGCGCTGGCTTCTACCAAACATATAGTAACCGGCGGTACGCTGCCGGGTGTCGCTTCGGCGATTCCTACTGAATATATGGTGCTTGGTAGCGCTGGTAACTACAAACTGATGACCACCGAAACCGTGGATGACGGTACCACCAATGAGCGCCGCAAAGTAACCTCATTCGAGCAGTACTGGAAAACCTATAACATGCTCAAACTCTGCGTTTTGGGTATTAATAAAAACACCAATGCATATAGCGATGATCCTACTACATGGGTCGTTCCGGAGGACAAGAGAACAGAACTCAACACCCAATTGGAAACATTAGGCGTCGGTTCCGGTAACTGGCATAGTTACAACGCTTACGCCAATGCGACCCGTTGGAATGGATATAACGATAAGTCGGACGGTTCGGAAAAGAAAGTCGTGGAGAACATCGAGCACTGGTTCCAGACCTTCACTATGGGGAATGGTACTTTCGATATCGAGAGTGCCGAGATTCCGCCCGTGCTCGTGCTGCTTGACCTTCATGGATGGGAGATCATGCGTCTGCCTTTGCCGACTAAAAACTATCCGGAAGGAGATGACGAACTGGCGGCTTTGCGCGCATACGACAGTCCATTGGTAAAAGAGTATAAGTTCTACAGCCAAGCCACGAAGGCTACCGGCTGCCATAAATATACGCTCCGTATGCAGAACGGCGCCGAGCGCGATCAGATTAAGGTCAATGGCAAACACTATACCTCAACTTCGTTGGGTGATCTGCCTCCGAGATCCGCTTCCGGCGTCATAAGTGGCGGCGCCTTCAATGACCAGTTCGTTACCTATACCGTAAAGGAGGAGTATGCGAAAAGTTATACGTACCACTTTACCGATAACGGTGACGGCAGTTATACTGAATCCGGAACTCCCTCCAAGTTCCTCGTGCTGCTGCGTAGCCGATTCTTCAGGGAAAATACAGGTGCCGCTAATGCCAGCTATTTTAGTAAACCTATCTATGAGGCGAGCGATCCTGTGGGCGGTAATATATATGATGCCATCTTAGACCCCTGTCAGCAGACAGTATCAAATGTTTCTACGAATGTAGATGAGAACAAAGACGGAATCATAGATGATCTCAACCTTTGGTATATCCAGCCGAACCTGAATATTGACAAGGAAATGGGTATTAAGTGGGGTACTTCCGATAATATTAACGATGCAGAGCCTTTATCGGAATACGGCACGAAGAAGAAATACAAAGATATAACAGGCTTCGACCCTTATAATATCCAGTTGCAGAATGTAAATGATAGTAGGTTCGTGACCTCTCACCAGACTTCCACTAATCTACATGACGGTATCTTAATAGGCGACTACACCGGCTCAGGTGGCACGACAAACATGTCGTTGGAGGCCGAACATAACTACGCAGGATGGGATCCTGCTGTTGCGACAGGCAGCGAGGGTTACGACCATACGAATCTGACGATTTCCAATCAGACCTTCATGGCTGTCTCGGACGCGAACGGCAACATGCAACTCATGCCGCGTTTCGACCATACCAAACGCGTCAATCTGGTTAATAATAGCGACAAGAGTTATACTACCTTACAAGCCCCCGAGAATCACGCAGTAGCCTCAGCGGACAAAAACAGTTCGATGGGTACGCAGACTATCTTCTTCGTTCGTGCACAGAGACTTGAATATCATATCATTAATAACAAAGGCCAAGAGGCCTTGCGTTACAAGAGAACCGGCGATTACTATCCTGCTATTACGGACCACTTCAAAAGCCCTATAGCCACGGATTTCACCTACTACACCGGACTGGCAGAAGGAACCTCGGATAATAGCGATGCATCTGCTTGGGAAGGCGCCACTGGTGATTTCAAGCGAACATTGACGAGCGCATCGCTATTAACCGATGCCATCAAACTGCTCCCGCGCGCAGGCACGTATTATTATAGAATAGGTACGCGCGGTAGTTTTACCTACAAGGTAGTGACGGTTACCACGGGTCTGTTGGACAAGCAGATCACCGGTTCGTTGGCAGCTGCAGGGCTTAATACGGATTATGACTGCGAAATACAAGTTCGCTACAAGTATGATGCGAATGCTGACCACGATGGCGATAGAGTACTGGAAGGCAAATGGTTTACCGCCAAGTTGGCAAATAAAGATCTGCAGGCTGACGGAACGGTTGTTGTACCTACAGGCGATTCACAAGGTACCGGCGTTAATCTCTATGCCGGTGATGACAAACCCGCTACCATTGATGAGGACGATAAGAAATGGCAGTGGAAGTTCCTAGCCGCACCGGCGGATCCTATTTCGGACTATTACGAAGCGCCGGATCCGTATGACATATTGATATTCAATCGTCACGCCAATTACACGACTAACCCATCGGCGGATCCCAGCCCGATGGCAATTGGTATCAAAGTGCCTAACGCCGACAACGGCGCAAATCATTTTGCTCTGCTCTCTCACTCCGAAGGAGGTTATGCTTTGGCAGTGACAGGTTTGCAAAATTACACGTATAAGTTCCTCAATGGTGCCTCCATGACTATTCCTTCGACCACAGCTGCTAATATAGTAACGGAAACAGACTTCAAACAAAAAGCGGGAATCTTTACCGGAGTAGGATCACAACTCATCTTGAATGATGACGTGCAGCACCAGTTCACATATAGGGTCATCAATAATGCAAATATACTTTCTGTCAGCGCTTCGCAGAATAATGAAGAGGCGGATGCGCACGAGTTCTTCCCCCATCTGCCGGAAAGCGCACAAACGCCTCTATTGAATGATAGCGACTATCTGTACTATGGTTTCGCGCGATCTGCCGGCGAAGGAAAAACAGCGGTTATTGAGCAGACCATCTTGTACACCCTCTATGGTCTGTACGACGACATCGTCTTTGTGCGTTACAACGCCTACGACATGGACAAGACCTCGTTTAAGGTGCCGAACATGCGTAATGAAACCGGTACAGGTCAAGTAGCACGCAACCCGTCGTCTATCGATGTGGCGATGAATATCAACGGCGGACTGCCGTACAATATCGTTTGGTATAGTGATAACATGATGAAGGCGAAGGATAGCGCTCCAACAGATGGTATATACGATGCTATAGATGACGGTGGTAGTCATACCCTTTCCGGCGATCCGGAGTTCATATGGTACTTCACCGGAAATGACCCATATGCCCTGAAGATCAAGCATAAAGGCGGTAGTTATGCGAATGGTACCGGAACACTGGTAGCTGAGGGGAGCGCTCCGACCTTCATGCTATTAAAGAAAACCGGTTACGACTACGGTATATTGCAGAAGACAGGACTTACCGATCGCCTCAGCGGATATGGTCAGACTACGGTCACTACTGATCCGACGAAGTACATCTTATTTGGTCTCTCTATCCATGACTTGATTTATCACTTGATCATCGCCAATACCGGTGAGACGGTTGATATCGCTTATCGTGCTACTGAATCCGGTACCCTCACAACGAAGACCATTAACGGTACCACCCAGCGTGATTTGACGTCCGTCAATACAGGCGAAGGCACACACGTTGCCGGTGAGAAATACCAGTTAGGTACGACGGAGACATGGAATGGCCAGTCGTACACCTATTGCAAGGACGTGGGTCCGGTAAGTATCGGCGACGAACTGGTCGTACCCAATGAGTTCTTGCGTCCGAACTGTACCTTCGAGTTCTATATAGAGGGCGTCTACCATCATGGCGCGCAAGAAGGTCAGCCTTATACAGAAATGAATAATAAGTATAAGGGTCTGAAGCTGGATAAATTGATGTCCGATGAGCAATTGATTGACCAGAATGTGGTAGTCAATATCGTTTATTCGTTCGACCAAAACTTGGCGACTAACACCGGTCTGGGCTTCGTGACCAGTACAGACCAAAACCTGTGGTACACCTTCGAAACGCAGAGTGGTGCCACGCCGTATCTGGCGCACTACACCAACGCGTGGGGACTGCAATCGATGGCTGGACGTGAGACGCATTATACGAATGACTACATCTGGACACCGCTCGGCGATGTATATGGCTTCAAGATGTATAACCGCTATATGCTCAAGAATAGCGGTGGTATACATAACGTAATGACCATGAGTGACACCATCGAAGGTCAGAACCTCTTGTTGGCAGAACCCTCTACTACGGAAAAACCGACCTCTTATCCGGCGGGCTATGAGATCTTCGAACTCGTCTCCGGAGACGTACCCGGTTATTTCCGTGTACATCCTGTAGTCAACATCGGTGCAACGAAATATTATGTGTACCGCGATCCTTCTGATAACTACACCAAACTCAGCACCACGCCTTGTGACTGGCGGTTCGGTTTGGAGATGGACCTGCTGGAGCCGTACTACGAGCGTGCAGGCTATGTCGGTGGTCTGACGGATGGTGGTAAGACGGCGTATGAGACAGCGGTCGCAGGTGGAAAGATCATCGATATCCAGAATGTGGTGTACAACGATGCCAACATCGTCCACTATACTCCGGGTTACTACCGCATGCATAGCCAACCCGGTGTGTCCGGCATCAGTCCTGTTCGCTACGCCAGCGGTTATCTGCATGATATCGAGAAAACGCACGTGAGCGGCGGAATCCCGATGCACTTCTTTAGCAAGGAAGGTGTCTCGGCTGTCTTTGACGGAGACGAGGATGACCTAAATACCGGCTTTACCATTACCCCCGCCACCCGTGGTGATGTGCCGATCGATCCTACCGAGACCGATCCGTCCACTATCTTCTATTTCAACGGCAATACAACGCTGGACGGCAATCCCCGCTCGACGATCCAAACGCAAGGACTCTACGTGGCTGCTAATCCGAATGGCGATGCCAACAATGGTACTACCACCTCGAAGAAACAGCGGGCAGTCATGTCCGACAACTCAGCCAATGCCATCACCTTCTCCCTTATGGATATCGGTGGCGCAGTACTGCTGATCCACGATGGAGCTGCTCCGGCTACGAGACGTTACCTCAACTACGATCAGTCTGTGGCAGACAGTATCTACGATCTGCGATACTATCACGAGTCGCCGACAGATGATGCCAAGTGGTGCTTGAAACCTGTGCAGAAGACCGGTACTGCTGGTAATGGTGAGATGCCGCTGCAAATCGCTACCCATAACGGTGGTGACGGCTATTATTACGCTACTTTCTATGCGCCGTTCGATGTGCTCCTGCCTGCCGATGGCGGTGGTGCAACCTATAATGCATACACCTGTTCTCAGTGGTATGACGATGGTGTTCATCCGGTGGAAGTGCCTGCTACCAATGATTATCTCAAAGGTAAGTTCGTTCCTGCCGGAACACCGGTCATCATCCGTGTCAAGGATGAGAGTGGTACGTTGACGCTGACCCTGCCAAGCACCTCGCCTTCCACGCCCGTATCTTGCGTCTTCAAGGGTTCATATCTGGAACAGATGCTGGCTGCGGATGCTTCGCATGATGTCTATACACTCGGTTTGCCGTTTGCTACTAACGTAACGATAGACCGCGCAACCGGCGTGGTAACAGCGCCTTTGGCTGAACAGGCTACGACCGGTATAGGCTTCTACATCAATGCCACCTATAATAAGGAGTTTGATGCACTCGAGTCCCTCTGGCAACGCAACAACCGCTACGTCTTGCATAACAAAGTGTACTATCGTGCTACCGGAGGAGCCGGAGCACCGGAGTATAAGAGCGATCCGCAGTACATACCGGTTCTCTTCGGTGACGAAGAGCTGCCCGATGAGCAGAAGGGCAATACCAGCCTTGTCGGCGAGAGTGGTATCTACGACATCTTAGGACGTAGGTACAACACCCTGCCGGATGCCCCGGGTATATACATCGTCAACGGGCAGAAAATAATTCGACTGTAACAAATAATATCTCAATATGGTACATGATTTATACATTTTAATGATTACAGCAGGTGTAGTAAGCCTGCTGTTTAAATGGCTGAAACAGCCGGTAGTGCTTGGCTATATTGTAGCCGGCGTATTAGTAGGTCCGAATTTAGCGGGCGAGAATCTGGTTAACCCCGAGAACGTCAAGGCATGGGGTGAGATCGGTGTGCTGTTCGTGCTGTTCTGTATCGGTCTGGAGTTCCGCTTAAAGAAACTATTCGAGAGTGGTAAGACCGCATTTATCGGTGTGCTGACCATCGTGGTGGGCATGCTGCTGTTGGGCTACGGCGTAGGTCGTTTCGCGCAACTGGATAACATGAACTCGATGTTCCTGGCAGCGATGCTCTGTATGTCCAGTACAACCATCGTGATGAAAGCCATCGACGAAGCGGGCTGGAGCAAAGAGCGGTTCGTACAAGGGGCAACCAGTATCTTGATTCTGGAAGATATCATCGCCGTAGTGCTGATGGTGTTGCTGTCCAATATCGCTACGAGCAGTAGTTTTGATGCGGTCGTGATGCTGAAGACGATCGGTGTGCTGGTAGCTACTTTGGCGGTATGGTTTATAGTAGGTATCTTAGTCATCCCGACCATCATCCGCAAAGCGCGTCCTTACCTCAACGACGAGACGCTCATCATCCTTGCGCTCGGCTTGTGTATGGGTATGGTGCTGACGGCCGAAGAAGCAGGCTTCAGTAGTGCCCTCGGTGCGTTCGTAATGGGTATGGTATTGGCAGAGACACTGGAGTCACACCGTATCGAGCATCTCATGTCGTCGCTCAAGAACGTGTTCGCAGCGATCTTCTTCGTGTCCGTAGGTATGATGATCAACCCCTCCTCGCTGGTAGAGTACTGGCCGTCGATACTGCTGGTAGCAGTAGTGGTGATCGTAGGTATGATCACCTTCGGTACACTCGGTTGTTGGTGGGGCGGCGAGACGCTCAAAGATGCCATGTGTACGGGTTTCTCGTTCGTGCAGATCGGTGAGTTCTCCTTCATCATTGCTACCTTAGGTAACCAACTCGGCGTCATTGATCCGGCTATCTATCCGATCATCGTCGCAGCCTCCGTGCTGACGACCTTCCTCACGCCGTACATCATGAAGACGAGTATACCGTGTTATAACTTCCTGTACAACCATGCTTCGGCGGGCCTGAAGGCCAAGATCGACAAGCGTGAGCAGGAGGTGGAGCTGGCAGAGCAAAAGCCCGCCACCTCATCAGAGCAGAAACTCAATAACCATGCGGACAAGGTTAACAAAGTGCTCAAGCACACCTTGGTCACCAAGCATGTGGTGAATCTGTTCTTCAAGAACATGAGTGAAAACGATCAGAAGAGTGAAAAGTGAAGAGTTAATAGTTGAGAGTTATGAAAAAATATGCATATTTCTTGGCGGTGATACTGCTGGGAGCAGTTACCGCAAAAGCGCAGAATGCGCAGAATGACAGTGATCCCCTGGCAGCAGGTGCAGGAGCCGTAGCTACGGTCATCGGTGAGACGCACACGGCATTAGACAGTGTGACTACGTTATCCGTAGTAGATGATAGACCGGAGTGGAAGAAAAAACTCTACTACGGCTATAACTTCGATATCTATTGGCATCATGACTCGAAGGCGAACACGAAAGAGAACGGATGGTCGATCGCCATCGAGCCGGAGATCGGATGGAAACTCAAAGAGCGTCTCTATTTAGGTATGCGTGTAGGCGGTTCGTACCAAAACACATTAAATACTTATTCCTACACGGTGGACACGCTTACGATCTCGCAAGATATGCGTGTGATGCGCGGTACATGGGAAGTGACGCCCTACGTACGTTATCGTCTGAAATCGTTTTTTAACGATAAGTTAGGTATCTGGCTCGAGGCACACTTATATACCGGTATGGAGTTTCCGCGTGTGGTTAGCGGGAATATAACGGGTACCGACTATGACGGACTCAAATATAACGTCACGTACGGTGTGCAGGTATCGCCGGTCATCACCTATCAGTTCAGCCGTAAGCGCTCGTTCCAGATCTTCTTCTCCATCATGAGTTTCGGATATAGCGGAACGGCCCGTATCTACGCCGATAAAGGCAATGAGTACACGAATGATATCATCATCTTCTCGGGTAAACTGCGTAACCTGCTGGCGAACCAGTTCACGCCGGGCTTGTACGGACTCAAATTCGGTGTTCAGAAGAGTTTCTAAGTGAGCAAACGCAGCTTAATATGGAAGATTCCGACCGCGGTGATAGGCGTGGTGCTGGGATTGGTATTGCTGCTGGTGATCGCGGTGGCAGGTGTTGTGATGACACCCGCTGCGCGTATGGCGATACTCGAGAAAGGTGTCACGATCGCCAATGAGAAGACGGACTACGACATCGACTTGGGTCACCTCTATCTCTCGCCCTTCCACCATTCGCCGATGGTGCTCTACCGCGCGTACAAAGGAGAAGGCGATCTGCCGCTCGAGATTCAAATCGACAGCCTCTTCGTCGGTCATCGCGGACAAGACACCTTAATATACACGCGCGCGCTACACCTGAAAGCGGTGGCGAAGACCAGCCAATTCACCAACCACCAATCATCAATCATCAATATTCCAATTTTGGTCGAGAATCTGCATCTCGACCAAACCACTTTCCACTCCGACAGTCTGATTGCCTCCGTAGGCATCGATGCCATCGTAGGTTTATTGGATGTATCGAGTCCGGAGTTGATCATTGCCGAAGGCAAGTATCCGCTGCATGGTCTGCGTCTTGAGGATGCCGATGTGCTCATCGACCTGCGCGAGACTCCGCCGGATACCACGGCAAAGGACACCACGCCGCTGCTGCTGACCTTCGACCTGCCTGATGGTGAGTTACGCAATATCCACTACGCGATGACGCCGCTCAATCTGGATATCCGCACGCGTTCGCTGTCCACCGAGGCGCTGGTTGACGTTGGTGCTAATATCTACGATGCACAGCGACTGAACGTAGGCGGGTTCACCTTCGGTCTAAACGCCCTCCGTATCCCCGCGGATACGATCTACGGCGGCGCACGGGTGAACTTAAACAACGGTCTCATCACGAGTAACGGTCTGCATGTACGCTCCGATGAGATGGGTGCCAAAGCCGATCTCTATGCGACGAAAATGAACCTCAAGACCATGCGGGTGGAGGCCAACGGCGATGCGGAGTACCAAGGCAGCAAAGCGAGTCTGCGGGCTACCTACGACATCGACGATGAGGCATACGATGCCTCGGTGCATATCGACCGCGTGAACCTCAGTCCGTTCCTCAAGGACTCGACGCGCATCGTGCTTGCCGGCGATATAGAAGCGAAGGGTAAGGGTATCAACCCCAAACGCCCTATGCGGAGTCATGTCAAACTGCGTTTGGATCAAGCTATCTATGACCAATTCAATCTGTCTCACACGCGTTTTGATGGTTCGACGGACAGCGTCACTTCGCTCAACCTCGCGATGCCGGGACTCAAGGCGGATATCTCGTCCCCGATGCCGCTCATGACCCTCATCGACCGTATCTCACCGCTCGTTCAGACCGTGAGCGACTCGGCCGTCATAGCATCCCTCACGACGCTCTCTGACCTCACCGTACTGGATACGATCCGTCGTAAGATACCGGCTCTCAATGCCGATATCACCCTGCGCAAAGGCAGTCCCATCCAATCGATCATTGACAAGACCGGTATCGCGTTTGACAAGGTCGATGTGGCGCTGCGCTCCGATTCGCAGCAGACCACGTTCAAACTCTCTCCGCTCACCCTTCACCTGCCTGATTCGCTTCGCCTACCGGCGGTAAAGGCCTCCACGGAGATTCGCATGATGGAAGGGTACACGAATGCGATGCTTGCTGCCGACACGCACCTCACGGATGGTGCAGCAAGTTTCTATGACCTCTGTACCGACGCGGCGTTTCGGTTGGACTTGATGCGTGAAGGACGTAACTTATACGGCGGTGGGAAACTGCAACTGGATAGCATCCGATATGCGAATAAAGACTTAGGCAACCACTCCGTTGATCTACAGATCGCTCCCTCGAAGACCTACGCAAATGCCCTGCGGGCAGATGTACAACTGGATGATATACCGCTCGAACTGATGCATAGTTTCGTGACCCTACCGGAGGACATCGGTATCACCGGTGCGGTACGAGCCTCAGCGTCCATCGACGGCTTGCCCTACAAACAGGATATCTCCGCCGACGTACAGCCGCTCGGGGTAACCGCCGAGTACAAACCCTACGAGATAGCCATCGGTTTGGGCGAGACGCCGATCATCATGCGCCACAACCACGTCGATCTGAACGGTCTGCCTATCTATGCGGTGGACAGCACGTTCATCGCCCTCAACGGCGGTCTGGATCTCGATAGGATGCGTCTGGACGTCACGCTGGCTGCAGATAGTTTTGCGCCGGTCAAACTGACCAAAGGCGGTCCGTTCCCTGTATATGGCGAACTCGCCACCGATATCCGCGGTCGCGTGACCGGTCCGCTCAATGCCATCGTAGCCGATGTCGATCTGACGTTGCTGCCGGTAACGGATATCACGTACCCCATCGATAAGAAAAACCTCGCGCAGGTCAAGCCCCACGGTACGGTCAATGCGCGCTATAGCACGGCAGACGGAGACCTGCAGTTAGGCGGTCAGATCAACGTCGATGACGGATTGGTGCGTTACTCCCCCAAAGCCTACCCGATCATGCCGTTCCATGTAGATTCCGGCAGTCATATCGCCTTCAACGGCCCTATCGGTCAGACCAAACTGGCTATCTCTGCTTCGCAGCAAGTGAAAGCCGATGTGGAGTCCGAAGACGAGGACACGCGCCGTGTAGATTTCCGAACGGGTGTACGGGTGAACGGCGTGGTGGACTCGATCGAGATACGAAGTATCGGTTTCTTCCTGGAAGCCCCGGAAGATGAGACCATCACCCGCGAGTTAGCCGGTCTGGATGAGGACACCCGCGAAGGACTCGCTGCTACCCTGCTCGCGACAGGTATGTATGTCGGAGAGAGTAACGTAGCGGCACAACGCGACGGATACGCCCTCTCGTCCATCATCAACAGCCGTATCAACGCCGCGCTGGCGAACTCGAAAGTGGGTAAGTTCGTGGATATAGACCTCAGTAGCGGTCAGAGCGACCACACGGCCGGTACCACCAATGACATGAACCTATCGATCAGTAAGTCGTTCTTCAAAGACAAGCTGCGCCTCACCCTTGGTTCGACCCTCACGGATAACCCCGAGGTCAATAAAACGACCGGTATGTTCTCCAATTTCACCGCCGATTACAAACTAACCAAAGACGGCGATGTACTGCTTCGTCTCTACTCGCAGCGCGACTATAACAATGTCTTCGAGGGCGAACTATACAAAACCGGTCTCGCCGTGCGAGCCACGAAGGATTGGAAACGCAAGCAACTGTTCCGGGGGGATAGCATCAACCGCACCTACGGTCTGTCGGCCGATGCGGGTATAGCCTACCGCTCGAACAACAGTATCGGTCCGGATCTCACGCTCAAATCGACCATCAAGAACGTGCTGGGTAAGGGCGAGTCGTTTATCCTCAAGGGCAACGGCGCATATTACTGGGCGCTGCGCAACCGCCATCCGGGTGACCCCAAGAAGACCGATACGTACAAGCTCGGTCTCAACGCCTCGCTTATCTTCCCCTACCTGCATTGGGTCGGCGACAACAACCCCGACGGCGACACGCGCTACATGCTCGGCTATCAGTATGAGAACATCGCCGGCGGCTACGGCGTACATAAACTGAGCGGTTCGTTCACCTATTTCATCCGCTCCGCCAATAACTCCTATGTCACGCACGCCTTCACGCCTTTCTCGCTCTCCGTGGTGCTGATGAAAGCCGAGACAGACAGTCTGCTCAACAAAGCCGCGGAGTACCCGCAACTGATCAAAGTCATTGCCGGCAATGAGTTCATTCCGTCGATCGGGTATAACTTTACCTATGATAACTACCGCTCCAAACGCGCGGTAAATACCTTCCTCGACCTCGGCGTCAAGGAGTCGGGTAACCTCATCAACGCGCTCTATTGCCTCTTCGGCTATAAATGGGATGACAAAGACAAACCGCTCGGCAAGATCACCTTTAACCAGTTCGTCAAACTGACCGCCGAGCTGCGGAACAAATTCAATTTCACGGACAAGATCTGTATCGCTACGCGTCTCTACGCCGGGGCGAACATCCCGCTCGGTAACTCGCATTTCTCGCCCCTCTCGGAGGCGTTCTATACCGGTGGTCCCAACAGTCTTCGTGCCTCGTCGCCGTACGCCTACGGACCGGGTAATTTCTATTCGGCGAAGTACAACCAGAACTTCTTCCACTCCGGCGATGTGAAACTCGAAGCGAACTTCGAGTTCCGCTTCCCCATCGTATGGAAACTGTTCGGCGCCGCGTTCCTGGATGCCGGAAACGTATGGAACTGGTACTCCACCGTGGATCTGTTCAAAGCCGCCGGTTTCGATGACTACCTCACGCGCCTCGAGATACCCGAGACACTCTACGACGGCATCATCAACAATCCGGAGTTCGCCAAACAGATTGCCCTCGGTACGGGTGCCGGTCTGCGATTGGATATAGACGGTCTCGTGGTACGTCTCGACATCGGTGTCGGCATTCATGCGCCGTATCAGACATTCAAGTACGACAAAGAAGGCAAACCCGACTTGACGCGACCCATCAAGAGTTACTATAACATCCCCTCCGCACTCGATGCCATCCGCATCAACTTCGGTATCGGTTATCCGTTCTAAAAACGCCTAAACAACAAAATATGCAAGCATTTTTTGATTTTTATCGTCAAATCCTTGTATATTCCAAATTTTTGTAGTAATTTTGTAGCCCGAAAGAAAACAAACACTCTCTTATGTTTATCATCGGCATTGCGGGCGGTACCGGCTCGGGTAAAACAACGGTAGTCAGAAAACTCATTGAGCGCCTTCCGAAAGGCGAAGTGGTAGTTATCCCCCAAGACTCGTATTACAAAGACAGCAGTCACGTTCCCGTGGAGGAGCGTCAGAACATCAACTTCGACCACCCCGATGCGTTCGATTGGAACTTGCTGACCAAGCATATCGCCCTGCTCAAAGAGGGTAAACCCATCGAGCAACCGATCTACTCCTATATCACTTGTACGCGCTCGAAAGAGACTGTGCATATCGAGCCCAGAGAGGTGATCGTAGTAGAAGGTATTATGGCGTTGCGTGAGCCGAAGATGCGCGACCAGATGGATCTGAAGATCTTCGTAGATGCCGATGCAGACGAGCGCCTTATCCGCGTGATGAAACGTGACGTCGTGGAGCGTGGTCGTACCGCCGAGCAGGTTATCGAGCGCTACAAACGTGTGCTCAAACCGATGCACGAGCAGTTCATCGAGCCTTGTAAACGCTTCGCGGATGTGATTGTGCCGCAGGGCGGTCATAACAACGCAGCGATCAACATGCTCTCGAAGTTCATCAAGCAGCAACTGCGCGAGAACAAGGATTAGTGTTCTTACAATTATTTTGGACATATCTCAAGATCGGCACCTTCACCCTCGGTGGAGGTTATGCCATGCTACCCCTTATCCAACGCGAGGTAGTCGACCGGCAAGGCTGGATTGACGAGGAGGAGTTCCTCAATATGATTGCCCTGGCGCAAGCTGCACCGGGACTGATCGCCGTCAACTCGGCTATCTTCATCGGTTGGCGCGTAGGCGGATGGAAAGGCGTGTTCGGTGCGGTATTAGGTGCTGTACTGCCGTCCTTCCTCATCATCCTCGCGATCGCGATGATCTTCCAAGACTGGAAAGAACTGCCGGCAGTCGAAGCGGCCTTCAAAGGAATCCGTCCGGCGGTGGTCGCTCTCATCGCTGCACCCTTGTTCAAAATGGCTAAGTCCGCCAAGATCAGCTGGATCACCGCCCTTATCCCCATCGCAGCAGCACTTCTTATCTGGCTCGGACATGTTAATCCCGTTTGGGTTATTTTAGCAACTATCGTATTAACACTATGCTCTACCTGGCTCTCTTCATATCGTTCTTCAAAATAGGTCTGTTCGGTTTCGGCGGCGGCTTGGCGATTCTCTCCCTCATCCAGATGGAGGTGGAGAGTCATGGGTGGATGAGCCAGCAGGAGTTCGTCGATATCGTGGCGGTGAGTCAGGTTACTCCGGGTCCAATCGGTATCAACTGCGCCACCTACGTCGGTTATACCACCGCCGGTTTCTGGGGCAGTGTATTAGCCACGACGGCCATCGTACTACCGAGTCTGATTATCATGCTCTCTATCTGCAAGGCTTATTTCTGGCTGAGCAATAAGTTCCAAGGTAATCCGTATTACGAGCAAACGCTTCGTATGCTGCGTTTCACGGTCATCGGTCTCGTTGCTTCGGCGGCTTTGATGCTCATCAAACCGACCAATTTCATTGATACTACCAGTTGGATCATCTTCGCCGTGGTCGCCGCACTGACCATCCTGCCGAATTTCGCAAAAAACAAGGTGACCGACATCATCAGTCACCCTATTCTACTCATCGTTCTCGCCGGTCTCACCGGATACTTCATTTACCAATAACCAATTACCATTACGCACGCTCTAACTTCGCATGCGTGAGCAGCAGCGTCTTCGTGCCTTGGGTATCGAAGCGGATCTCTATCTTATCGTTCTCCGTCACCTCATCGCGATACACGCGCAGTACGGTGCCAACCCCGAACACGCGATGACTCACGCGGTCGCCTTCCTTCCAGACGGAAGGGATGGGAGATTGGTTATTGGTGATTGGAGATTGGAGATTGGTGATTGGTGATTTGGGAACACTAGGAATACTAGGGATCCTAGGGGTACCAGGTTCCTTCGGTCGCTGTAGTTCAAAGAACTGCCGGTCGATATCGTTCAAGAACCGGCTCGGCGAAGCGAAATTGAATGTTCCGTTGCGGAAGCGCTGGCGCGCAAAACTCAGATGGCATTGCTCCATGGCACGCGTGATGGCGACATACAGCAGACGTCGTTCTTCTTCGATCTCGTTCGGCTTGACGGCAAACTGCGAAGGGAAGAGGTTCTCCTCCATCCCGACGATGAACACCACCGGGAACTCGAGTCCTTTCGCAGCATGAACAGTCATCAGCGTCACGCGCTCCGAGGTGTCCGTCAGGTTCTCGTCCTGATCGGTCTGCAGACTGACCTCTGAGAGGAAATCGGTGATCGGCGTATAGTCGATACCCTCATTCGCCCGTTGCTCCACGAACTCTCGAATGGCGTTCAGCAACTCCTGCACGTTCTGCGCGCGGTCGATGCCTTCGGTGGAGCGATCCAACGCCAAGGCCGTCATCACGCCCGAGGTGCGCAGTACCATCTCCGTGAAGGCATAGGCGTCCATCGTTTCGCTCTGCTCGCTCAGCCCGTCCATATACGCTGCAAAAGCCTGCAGTTTCTTGGCGATACCGGCGCCGACATCGAGTCCGGTCTCTTCCGGCCGACGCATGACGTCGAGGTAGGGTTTATGATGCTCGATGGCGTTGAGCGATACTTTCTTCATCGTTGTCTCGCCGATACCGCGTCCCGGGAAACCCACGATACGCAGCAGCGCTTCGTTATCGCGCGGGTTAACCGCCAGACGCAAGTAACCGAGCGCATCCTTGATCTCCTTGCGCTGGTAGAAAGACGTACCGCCGTAGATACGGTACGGGATATTGAGTTTGCGCAACTCGCCTTCGATCACACGGCTCTGCGCATTCGTGCGGTACAGCACCGCGAATGAGTCGTAGCCTTTATGCTTCTGACGCTGAATAGCGGTCGCTACGCCCAGCGCCTCCGTACGATCGTCCATGTACGGCTGTAAGTGTAGCGGTTGACCCTGCTCCTTTTCCGAATAAACGGTCTTTTCGATCTGGTGAACGTTCTTATGAATGAGCGAGTTAGCCGCGTTGACAATCGTCTGCGTAGAGCGGTAGTTACGCTCGAGCTTGAAGAGCTTGGCGTCGGGATACTGCTGGCGGAAATTGAGGATATTCCGTATATCTGCTCCGCGGAAGGAGTAGATACTCTGCGCATCATCGCCCACGACGCAGATGTTATTCTGCGGCTCGGCAAGCATCTTCACCAGCAGGAACTGGATATAGTTCGTGTCCTGGTACTCATCGACTAAGATATATTGGAACTGCGTCTGTATCCGCTCGCGTACGTCGGAGAATGTGCGCATGAGCACAAGCGTATTGATGAGCAAATCATCAAAATCCATCGCGTTCGCTGCCCTTAGACGCACCTGATACTGCTCATAAACGGTCATCATCTCGTACATCCGCGCTTCGCGATCCTCGCGCAGCAACTGTGTGTTCGCGCCATACTGCGCCGGACTCACGCCGCTGTTCTTGAGCATAGAGATACGCGCCTGTACGGCGCCGGGTTTGTATATCTTCTCGTCCAACCCGCGCTCCTTACAGATAGCTTTGAGCACCGATTTGCTGTCGGTGGTATCGTAGATAGTGAAGTCGCGCGTGAAGCCCAACTTATCCGCTTCCGGTCGCAGCAGTTTCGTGCATACATGATGGAACGTACCCATCATGAGATAGCGGGCTTCGTCGCCCACTAACTTCCAGATACGCTCTTTCATCTCGCGCGCAGCTTTGTTGGTGAAGGTGAGGGCCATGATACGGCTCGCCGGCACGCCTTGCTGGAGCAGGTACGCGATGCGATAGGTCAGCACGCGGGTCTTGCCCGAACCCGCACCCGCCACGATAAGCGATGCCCCTTCGGTATACGTCACCGCCTCCCGTTGTGTGTTATTTAGTTGGTCTAAAAAATCCATGCTTTACGAATCGGCTGCAAAGATACTGCTTTTTTCCGATATACGCAAATAAAAATAACATTATCAGGATCCACGGCGTATCGCCAATAGGGGTGACCGGAACGACACCTTGCGGCAGGTTTTCATCGTCATCGTCGTCCGGGTCTCCCCACCCGGGGGTATTGCGACGTATATTTCCGGGTCTTGCGCCCGGGGTATAGGACATAGAACCGGTGTAGGAAGTCGTACCAACGACGAGCGGCAACGAGGAGGTGGAGCGGAACTGGTACGCGGGACAGGCATCAGTGCTCAACGTAGGCGTGGTGCTCCATGCCGCAGGGTAAGAAGCCTGCGGCGTGGCGTTCACCGGCGTGATGCTACATAGCATCCAGATGGCGAAAAGCCATGCGATGATTTGGAATTTATGCTGCATCATTGTACTCGTTGTCCTAATATAGTATATAATTGTCCGCGGCGCAGGATATATACATGGTTATTCTCAATAAATTTCACTACCTGCTCGTCGTCTTTCGCCTCAGCCGGTTCAAAGTCCGTCGTAACGTCAGAACCGGTCTGCTGTTTATACCCGCGACGACGGATATAATAGCGCACCTCATGGCTCTGCTCCGGCGTTTGGATATCGATATAGATACCATCAGCGATAGGTCGTTCCGTGCCCGAAATCGTATCATAGAGCACGAGGTAGTCGCTCATCTTGTTCACACCGGTGAACCACAGACGCGTGGTCGGCTCGAAGGGCAGGTCGCTCAGATAGAACGACAGCGGGATGTTCACGATCGAGTCACGCAGGTCGATACACAGACCATACTCTCCTTCCGCCGCATAGAGGTTAAACGGCGTAGCGGGCGTCGTATTATTGGTATATTTATCAATACTGAGGGTCGTAAGCACTGCGTCTTCACCTTCATATACCGCGTCATGATATCCCTGACCGACGAGCAGTCGACTCAGGCATCGCGGCGAGGCCGCATTGGTCGCCGTGACAGTCATGATCGCCTGCGGGTACCTACTTCCGGACATACGTCTGGGCATACCCGGACGTGCCGCTTTCTTGCTCGGCGAGGTGAGGACACGGTTGGTATTGAGCGTCACACTGAGGGTTAGCGCATCCGCTTCGGCATCTTTGAGCGTTATTACCATCGCATGCATCGGCGGCAGATAGCGCTGCTGGTTGGTGATAACATCTGTGGCAGGATTTTCCTCTGCAGCGGACTTACTGATTGTCGTATAATTACTACCCGAGGCCATGTAACCAATCTCTTCTTTGAGGCGCGTATTATCCGCGATGAAGCCCCATATATCGATATAACCCATGGTAGGATTACCGAAGACAAAAGATTTGGAGGCTACGCCTTTGGTAAGCCCATAACTCTCCGAAGCCCCTGACGGATGGAAGGCTAATTCGCCGGCGTGACCGTTTCCATACTCAGCGGAGTTACGCAGGGTCTGCAAGTTCTGTTCATACAGCTCTTCTACTTTATTGCCGTTGGTATCGTAATAGTAGTAGATATCGTCGTTCTTAGGAAGACGTACGGCTGCTGGATCGTGTGAGGTGGTACGCGCATAGACAGCGAATCCTTGGGCCGGCGGCAGGGATAGTGTCATACCGTTGGTCACTTTCGACCATGCCGCATCATCTGTGCGTTCTTCAGACTCCGTTTTCGTTTTACGAACGGTGGTCGTACTATAGAGCGAGAGCCAATAGGAAGCATTGCCCGTCTTATGCGTACGTCCGGTCGCATCGAACGGACCTACCTCCCAAGGCGAGGTTTCTTCATGCAGGTCGGCATTCGCCATGAAGAGGTCTCCGGAGATCATACCCTTGACAGGAGCAGAACGGAAGGCCCACTCGTTATACGGCATCGGCATATCGATGATGGCCTGGGAATACTCCATGCGTTGCTGCTGACTCATCGCAGCACCCGGCATGAAGCGGATATAATCGCACTTATTATATTGGAATCCCACCTGTTTAACGGAGTCATAGGTAGCTGGAGCGGTAAGGTCCGGCAGTTCCGGATAAGGTCTACCGTCGGTTATCTCCGGGATGATGATGGCGGTAGTATTGAGCGGCGCAAAGCGTGCATTGTCATGAATCGGCCTATTCTGCTGGTCAATTCCAATCCAGTTGCCCGGGGTATTCCATTCATTGCTCTCCGTATCTTGCGGATCCCAACGCAGGTAATTCGGTACAACGGAGAGGGTGAAAGGAATCGTTCCCACTTCACAACCTCCATCTAAAGTATCCCTACCGAGAATGGTCTGCATCACAATACCGTAGGTATAGCTATAGCCCGGACGCATCTGATAGTTATTGCTGCTCGCCGGATGCAGGGTGATGGTATTGCCTTTGATGTAGTAATCCCCGGACGGATAGTCTCGATCCGGAACAAAAGCCAACGAGTGGATTCCTTCGCGGAAGAGCGGGTCTTCGGTAGAAAGCAGCTCTACCGTTTTGATACCCACGCGGCCCATAATAGAGTCTACCTTAAGCGTGATCTCTTGGTTGGCACGGGTCGCATCGGCCAGCACAATGACCGGTTGATTCATCTCACTCGGGTCGCGATTCAGCCCACCTACGATGAGGGGTGCTTTGGCTGATTCCGGATCCGGTTTGAGTTTAATCAATATCGGTAATGGACAAACCTCCACACTGGAGTGTTGCTTGGTGTCCGTACCTGTACCGAGTATCGGGAAGATCACATATTGTATCGAATCGCCTGAATAAACGGTCGCGGTCATGCTCGATTGATAGAGCGTCAGGAAACCGTTATCCACCAGATCAGTCAAGATATCGTACGGATGCGTCTCTACTGAGAGGGTACACTTCTCTGCTTTTTGGATACGTAGCATCTCGTCTCGGCTGACTGCTGCCATGTTCTTTGCAAACTGGTTGGCATTGGTCGTTCCCTTCGGCTCGCAACGCAGGATGTCCTTCACTACCTTCACGATATCGCTGTATTTATAGCCGTAGGTAGCCTCACTCGTCGCCTCAGCGGTATCGCCATACAGCAACCAGTCGTTGACACAAGTTCCATTCAGGTTAATCGGCGCGACACTATCAAGATAGAGCGAACCCTTCACGCGCAAACCGATATCATACGTTGCGTTCGCGCAAAGATCGTTCTGCGCCATGTCAGGCACCTCCTCGCCGTTCAGTTCGAGCACCATCATGTTACTTACCTTCAGGTAACTCGTCATACCGCAGATACTACTCAACATATCCTTATAGGCAGCCGACATATGTACCGTGAACGTATCCTTCGCATTTAGATAGGCGCTATGCACGACGTATTTCACGGGACGGATATCACCTTCCAATATCTCGTAGATATAACCTTCTTTGAATACACCATTCGATACATTGAAGGTATCGATCAACTCGTTCATGTTGACGAAGATCGAATCCGGATCCGTTGGTTCGTACAGTTTACCCGGAATAAACAACCGTCCGTATATCGTATCCGGATCTGTCGTTCCCGGCTTGCCGGGGTTCGTCTGTTCGTCCAGATAGTCGTCCAGCATGTGTACGAAACCTGTCCCCCCTACGGCGCTATCGCATTTGACGGTATAACATACAGTAGAGTCGTTGTATCCCTCACCTGTGATACCCTGATAGTCCACACGCAAGATCATATGCGATGGGGTTTCCTCCTCGCTCTTCTCCTTACATGCCGTGTTGGCTTGATAGGCGATCAACGGCGGCTTGGTTGCGAAGATACACATATCATCAATGATGAAGTCGTTTCCATCCCAGTCTGACGATACATTATAGATCCGCACGCGGAAATGCTTATAATCGATGTCCTCGTTGAATATAATCGGGAAATAGATCTGGCTCCACTTGCTCGGATTCGACGGCTTGATACCTCCCGTGGTATACGAAGTGATATCTTCCCAATCCGTTCCGTTGACCGAACCCTGTACGGCAAAGGTGAAGTTCGGATCGGACTTACCGGTCTGGTTACTCGGGTTGCATACGTAGCCCGAGAAGAACATCTTCTGACCGGCACATAGATGCGTTGTCAACGAGAGGGCAGCTACCTGACCGGATGAGGACATACCGTCGCAATAAATCATATAGCCGTTTTCGGCTCCTCCGTGTTGCTCTATCGGACGCCAGTAGGACGTCACATTACCGCCCCAATGGGATGCCTCCGGAATGCGGTTAATCAGTCCGTACTCGCCGTGGTTCGGGAAATCCGAGTGCTCGTGCAGTCGGTTGTGCGGCAGATCCGGTGTCTCCGGATAGGTATAGCCGTACGAAGCATCTGCCCAGGGCAACGGATGCGGATAAACCGTATATTCGGGTCCCGGCTGGTTGTAATCGAAGTTCAGTCGCTCCAGTACCTCGTAGTTTTGCGCAATCTCCTCATTGGTGATCAGCGCTTTGCCTTGGTTTTCGACCAACGGGCCGTATTTGGTCGGCTGATGGTAAATGAGCTTGTAGCGGCATATATTGAACATATAATCTCCATCCACTGTTGTTTCAGTCGATCCCGGCGTACCTGTCGTCTTTTGACTCCGTGCACGCAAGCAGTAATAAACTGTATCGAACTCCTTACCCGCAGGGATATTCTCCTTAGCCGGTACTTGCAGGAAGTCGTCACTCGTTGTGATCGAGTGCGTACATTCCGAGTATTTCTGCGTCTTCGGATCGTAGGTATACCATTGGCAGTTTGCATCCCATCCGCCGCACCAGATCATGGTGTCTTGACGTACTTTGTTCTCACTCCACTCATTCCAGTTATCGTCGCGCATATAGTAACCTAACAACGACTCTGAGTGCTTATTTGCTGCCAGGTTTTCCTTTTTATAGCGTTGCTCCGTGGAGAGCAGTAATTCGTTGCCCAGCGGTGCCATCATCACATGGTCTTCCATGTAAAGCTCATCTGCTAACGGACATACCACTGATGTATCCGCTCTCTCGCCGGAACCAATCGTTGTCTTAAATCCCTCCATCCGTGCAGCCATCTCCGTCCACGGGCGTAACTCAAATACCTCGCGCAGTGACAAGGTCGGCTCATAAATGGCGGTCATGGTATCCAGTTTATTGACATCTACTTGGTTCTTCTGTGATGCGGACATCGGCAGGTTATCGTAGTAGTTACTGATTTCAACCGCATATGTATAGGTTGGTTTGGTTGCCAATCCGAATTCCGTAACAGGAGGAACTACCGTGACCGTCTTACAAGGAGGATCTTTCTTTGCATCGGTATAGTCCTTTGACCTGTAGTGGAACACCGTATAACGACCCATCGTTACCAGTTTCTTCTTACCCGGATTCTCCGGATCATTCACCGAGTCACCGATGATACGGAAAGGATAGTTAAATTTCTTATCTACATTTCGCGGTTGTTGACGCCATGCTTCGGCCGGGATATCGGAATCACCTATTTCTCCTTCTCCCTCGCGGAACCATCTCCACCAACCGAAGAAGTGGCTGTCGCGGACCGGCAACTCTACATCCTGGTCCGGATAATAGTAGAGAATACGTTTGTTCTCGTGTACCTGCTGCATACCCAGTACGTCCAACGGATCTCCCGATGCGCCGGATGTATGTACCAGGTGTTGGTTATTTGCGTACTGGTACACACTCGGTTGGGATATAGCCAAACGCTCGGTCACGATACGCATCTCGTCCAGCATGATGATATAGACGATGTATACATATACCGTACGAGGCGAGCGGATACCGTCCTCCGTACATTGGACGGTAATCGTATTCTCGGTCTTTCCGGTTATTTCGCACCAACTCGGCGTGTGACCGAATTCGTCCATCAGTCGGATTTCCGCCATTGCTGAGTTGGATAGGTTCATGAGGCCGGATACCGTCACGTCTACTTCATGCGGATCTATTGTCGCTACTTGCGTGTTATCTACGTCTAATACGAACTCACCGTAGCGCCGCAGCGTTCCGAGAGTGAAGGTATGGGATACAGGCTCTCCTTCCGGAAGCGTATTGGGGAAGGTATAGTTATACTCATCGCCTTCTACCGTACATACGAGCGAGTCGTAGTTAGCGGAGTGGTAGGTCTTACGAATCAGCGGAATCTTAAGTTCTGCATCGTCGATGCTCTTGAAGTCTTTCCAGTCATTTCGGAAGTAATACTCCGGAGCACCATCCTGCAACGAGAGCTTCACATGAAGCGTATCGACGATATTTACGTATTTGCCGCCGATCTTTACATTTCTCGGACTGGTTTTCACGCTTGAGGTCGAGATGGTCGAGATCAGATCGGTCGTACTCAGCGAGAAGCTCAGTCCACTGACTGCAGGGCTTGGCGTGGATCCGCTATCGAATGTGCGCGCATCTGCGATACGTTCGATTTCGTAACGCGTCCTCCATTCTTTAGCGGGATCAACCAGGTTGGCGATCGTTTCCTCATCTTCGCGACAGCAATAAACCACATTATTGCCTACCAGCATCGAGAAATCCTTATATGCCTTATAGCGCGACTGAATTTTCACGGATATATTGGTGTTATAATCGAAGGTAACGGAATCGACTTTGTTATTCGTGTTACCGCCGCGGTTGGGATAGCCATGCTTCTGGTATAGGTTGTACTCTCGCTTCAGATAACTCCACGAGAAAACAGATCCCTCTTCTTTCGTATCTACCAATACCAATTCTGCGCCGCTACCGCCTGTCTGCGTAAACTTCAACCATTTGGTACCGAATTGCAGTTTTACCAACTCCTCCTCATTGGCGTTGTCATTGGTATAGACATCCACATAGTCATAGTAGAGGAAAGACGAGTCAGACGCATGAATATCGGCCTTTGAGCCCGTCGCATCGCCAAGCATCTTGAAATGGCGATTGACGCCGTACTCGATTTTCAATGCCAATTGATCTGCGTTATCCGGATGATAGCTAAAGTGCCACGGCGTGATATACTGATTGTCGCTGTTCTCTGCATCTTTCGAGCCCTTTTTGAGCACCCCATTAGTCGTTCCTTCCTTATAGAGCGTCGAATTGCTTACATTATATTTACGGAAGATCAAGCCGCCTGTGCCCGCCATGATATAATAGCGTTGGGTGCCACTTACTACGGACCATATCAACTCATCTCCTTCCAACGAGGTTTGAACCAACGGCACGCGGACCGATGCGGGATACGCTACGTCTTCGATTGTGACGGTTGTCGAGATAATGAGGGTATCCAGATTGTTAGCCGTCTTATTGATCTCGCGCGTCGTGAGGGTTACGTGATGATCGTCGGCCTCACTAACAGAGAAATACGTGCCCGGAGATGCTTTGGTTGAAGCGAACGTACAATTCGCCGGATCGAGGTCCAGGCTGGCAGTGATCGTATCAATAGAAACGATCTCTTCTTCGCCTACCGAATGGTCATTTACATCTACCAACCGATGCGTGTTCACTTTCCTGAGGATGAAATTAATCGTGCGACTCACACCAGCCATGGGATTGAAAGAATACTCTTTGAACTCCGGTATCAGCTCCAGATGCGAGTGCGTAGGACCGTAGTGATAGGTCTTCGTACGCACGATGACATTGCGCGTGCGCTCCATACCGCTCGCACTCACGTGCAGTCCCGGTGCTCCTTCCTTCCAAAGACCGTAGTACTCCTTGATCTTGCTGATTCCGCCATGACTGAGCGTGATGCGGAAGGTATCGATGATATCAATATAATGACCTTCACCATCCGTTACATCGATCGGGCTGTTGAGACCGCTTACGATGTTATTGTGCCAGTAGTTGCTCGTGGTCTCCGTAGTCACACTATCGCCTTCTTCCAAAGCAGCGCTTACACGACTGTCGCGAATGAGCGTGAAGTATTGCGATACGCGGAAGTCCGAAGATAGATATAGGTCGTTCGCATTCGTGATGATCTTGTCGGGATTCGGGTGGAAATAGACCGTGTCATCCCCTACCTTCGTTACCGCCAGCAGCTGCTTACCGATGAGCGATGTCCATACCTGTTCGCGTACCTGCTCGCCATGATGATAGCCGAACTCAATCGTATCGTTCCAGGCATGCGAGGTATCCGGAAGCACGACATAATGCTCATCCGCCACGCGGACACGCGAGATCTGGAAGGTCGTTGCTTCCTCTGCCGTCTCCACACCGTCGAACTGGTCGAGCGCCTCGTTGTACTTCACGTACGAAGAGTCGCGGCTGGGACGCGGGTCACGGGTGATATTGCCATCCACACGGTGCAGATAGTACTCAGACTTTAGCTTGGTATTCTGCACATCCGCTACACTATAGTCGGGCCAACCTTCTTTGGAGGTAAACAAACCCGCCCAGGTGTTATTAGCGACGATAGTGACCGGATCCTTGAACGGCGTACTCCTATCGTCAAAGTACAAACCTAAATACACTTCATTATCCGGTGCAAAGTTCTCGTAGAAAAGCAACGAGTCAACCGCACCATGTCGCATCTCGCGACATGGATCCAGCACATACTCGCCCGGGGAGCAGCGGGGACAATCAGTGGCCCCTGTGAGCAACTTGTATGTTGAGATGTAGTTCGGTTCGGTATTATAGGCGTCCGACATACCCTGATAGGTGTCGGTCCAGTTGCCTACAGGGCGAGCACGTGCATAACGCACCGCTGAACCTACAGGCTGCGTCAGGAAATAGCGCTTGCCGTTCGAATGCTCAAACGAAAAGGCCACATGATACGTACCGGTATAGGTTCCCTGTGCATAGAGAGTTAATACTGTTCCTTCGTCCTTTAGGTCAATTTCATCGCCCGGATGATAAGTTCCGCCCGTTCCGTCCGGATTTCTCGTCCAGCCCGTAAAGTTAAATCCGCCTACCAGTCGCGGTTCCTCAACTATGACTTTCGTCTTTCCTTGCTCCGGATACTGGTCGGGTACTTGGTTTCCTAACAACTTGTTGTTATCGTAGTGGATATGATGATCCGGGTTCGCCATGATAAACTCCATGTATCCGTTTGGCTCGGATCGGTTGGCGTAGATACGCGCCCAACCATCCATATCACCGTCTACATGCTGGCTGTGGTCGCTGGCTAAAGGCACTGATGTTCCAACCACATTCACGCTCCATCCCGCGATATCTTTTCCCTCGTCGGTTGCGCTAAACTCCGGACCGGAGAACGTCGTCGCTTTGATCTGCATCGCCGCATACGCATCGGTGATATGCCACATCTCCTCGCACGTCCATATGGTACTATCCGCATTTGGGCGCATCTGAACGTTTGTGCCCGTGGGGCTTACCTTCAGGAAAAAGCCCGCAGGCTTGAATTTCACATCCAGGTTATCTACAGACGAGGTCGTATCCGCCACCATTCGTCCACATGCGCCGGCAGGCGCCTTCAAAGTGTCCTCCAGACCGAATATCGGCAGTTCGCGTATCTTTGTGAACTGCGAGTGTGATCCTCCTGAACCCATCGTCTGGCCCGAAATAGCAGCCTTATAGTCGTCGTTATAACCTACGTAGAAATACGTACTGTCCGGAATCGGGACATACATCAGGTCCGTCTGGTAATATTGCGTGCTACCTACGCGACTCATACAGGTCAGGTGGTCCATCGTGTAGCTCTTCGTCAAATCGGTACTATCCGCCCATTTCAAATTCTGTTTTCCACCCGGTCCCGTACGGTATTTTCGGTAATCCTGCTCGTCGGTCGCAAAGAAATAACTGCTGCAACTGTTAATCGGGTCATTCAAGATATAGAGGCGGAATACGGTACGGGTCGTATGGTAATAGGGTCTGCCATCGGTGTCCGCAAAAGCAAACGCTGCCTTACCGGGAGCTACTTCTCCTGCATTTCTCCATGTATTATTCGGAATAGTTGATGTCGTCGTGTTAAATGTCACCAAGGCCGTATTGGCATACGATACCGGGGCGTTATAACGAGGGAGTACCATCATGTATACCTCGCGATACGTCATACCCAAAAATCCCGTACCTGTCTTGCCATTGAATCGACCTTGCGCATCTTGGTCGGTACGACCGTATCTGGTTGTTAAGGTCTTGTTGGGGTCAAATGAAGTGGTGGTAGAGCGGGCTGTAGGAATCACGAATACCACATCGCAGGAATATTGATCGTCGTAACCACTCACACCATCGGGTGTCAGGTTACCAACGAATTGGTAATTACTAGCGTCCGAACTTCTCGGCTTCTGCGTTCTCAGCGTTCTTCCGTCATTCCAAATCGTGTAATATGTACCGCCAAGGGGGTCGAAATTGGCGTGTTTCCCTTGTCCTCCACTACCATTGATATCATCACTACGTGTCAAGGGTGCGCCTACCGTCCATTTAGACATCGTCGAAGCCGCAGATACTCCCTCTTCTTGCGGAATCAGTTTGAGGTACAAACCGGCCCCATAGTTGAATCGACCGCCTGTATAGCGGTTATAGTTATTGATGAAGTATTCCTCGCCTTCATCTTCTACTCCATTGTTGTTCACATCTAACCACACGGAAAGAAGAATCTGATCTCCTTGATTCAGATTCACAACTAAACCACCTTCTACCGGTAACCATCCAACTGCATGCACTCGAACGAGCGCACATACAATAAAAAACAATGAAAATATGTACCTTTTCATAACAGACTTCATACCTTTACACGTTACAAACTGCAAAGGTACGCTTTTTCGCGCATATACGCAAGGTTTGGGTGGAAATATTGACCGAAAGTTAAGGATTTTGCGTGATTTTTTACGTATTGTTTACAATTTTTACGAATTGTATCTTCTTTTTACGTATTGTTTTGAGACCATTCGCTGGGGGACATGCCGGTTTCGCGGGTGAAGATACGCGAGAAGACGACCGGCGATGAGAAGCCGCATTGCTCGGCAATATCATGCATCTTCATATCCGGCTTTTCGCGCATCAGGCGCTTCGCTTCTTCGATTCGATAATTGGTAACGAACTGGTAGAAATTACATCCATAGGCTGAATTAATGAGTTGGCTGAGGTAGGTGCGGTTCAGCGGCAGCACTTCGCGCAGATCGACGAGGCGGAACTCGGGATTGAGGTACGGTTTCTCCGTTGCCATCCATTGCTCCAGGGTAGCCTTATATTCGCCGCTCATCAAATCCGGGTCTACATCGCCCGTCTCGTCCTCCTCCATGGCTGCTTTAGCCGCTTTCGCACGACGCAGCAGGTTCCACGGGTCTTGACGATAGAGGATCTGCTCCGTGCTATAGACGAGCATAAGCAGCGTAAGCCATTGGACGGTAAAGGCATGCGATGCATTATACGAGAAACTCATGCAGATATAGGCAACACCCGTGATGACAAGCATGATGATATAGCGCACGATCCATTGTGCGTCAATCAGGTCCATCGAGGAGTAGTTCTCCTCGCACCACCGGCGGTACTTACTAATATGAAAAACCAAAACCACTACCCACGTGATCGGCCAAATAGCCAAGAGCCATCTGAGGTCGACGGGGAAGAGTTCATGCACGGCCGAGATAACCGCTACCGGCAGCAAGTCTCCGAGCGCACGCCGGATATTCTGCCAGCCCGGACGCAGGACAGACACCGGATAACGGAGCAGTAACCATGCGTACACATTACCAATAATCAATTCGCGTCCGCGCAAACTGATGGATTCTTCCGATGAAATCGGCAAATTATACGCCACCAAGTGCGTCAACAGCAAGGTCGCCAAGATGCCCCAGACGAGCAGTATACCCGCCCACAGGATGCGGACGTGGATGCCGTTATGATGCCGCAACATGAGCCATGCGCCGAACAGGCTAACCGCCGCGATACTACCGTTGAGAATCGGGTTGAGCGATTCAATATAGAAATCGAGCGGTATGCGGGACGCCAATCCGAAACTCAGCACAACCAGACAAAGTAACGCCAGTCCGAATGCCATTTCGGACTTATAATTATCGTATAATTCTTTGAATTTGAACATGTTTTTATGGGGGTCAATATGATTCGATTAAATCCGTTGAAGCCAAATAGCCATAAAGCGCAAATGGGTTCTGTAATACGCTCATATTAAACAATTTACATTTCACGCAAATTGCGCAGCGCAAATTGCGTTTCACAATCTGAGTGCAAAGATACATCTTTTTTTTGAATTACGCAAACAAAATCAAAAAAAATGCAGAAACTTTAGATTTCTGCACTTTTCTTTTTCCATTTGAAAGCTCCGTATGCAAGGAGCTGCAGAGCGAAGATTACGGCAATTCGGGGTGATAGATGATCGGACCTTCTTGTTTGCGGCAATTTTCATTTGTCCGTTTACGCAACAGGAAATATCAGAATTTGTCCGTTTTTCCAATATGTTTTATGCTGATTTTGTCCGTTTTTCCAAAATCCGTTGCAAAAGTACTACAAATATTTGATATACGCAAGAGTTGGCGCAAAAAAAATGCAGAAACATTAGATTTCTGCACTTTTCTTTTTCCATTTGAAAGCTCCGTAGGCTATCAGTAGTAGTCCGAATAGTATCCACGGCGTGTCGCCGATAGGAGAGTGGTTATCATATACACCGATAGGATTACCATTGTCACCTCCTTCGTCTTCATCCGGACGTCCGCCCTTACGGACTTGCGGTCTGGTGGATGTAGCCGATGTAGCTGCGCACCAACCTCCTTCGCTATTCAGCATCTCGAAATTAGAGGCACTGATAGCGGAGAGCGAACCGGAGGCCAAAGGACGTTGCGTATTCATACTCATCGTATGCGATGCGCTCTGCATCGGCGCCACGTAAGCAGAAGTCGTCCGGAAGGCAGCCGGCTTGCAAGGTTGGTATGTAACGGCAAACAGGCTTGTCGCTACCCATAAACAAACTAATATACCTATCAATCTCCTCATCTAATCACCATCCTTTCCGTATTACTACCGCGTTGTATGATATATACACCTGTCGGCAGATGGATATTGGAGATAAGGTCATATTCGTTCAGTGTCATAATTTTGCGTCCGAGTACATCGTAAATAACGGTACCCGATTGGTAATTGGTATTTGGTAATTGGTCATTTACCTCCTCGATGCCCGTCGCTGTGCCTTGCTGGTTCTCTTCACTTGTCACGCGCTTAGAACCGTTAATGAAGTAGCGAATCTGATCATTAAGCGGGGTCTCGATAGCAATCTGCAGACCATTTCGGATAAGCACACTGTCGTTACTTACGGCATCATAGAGGTATAGCGGTTTATCCCAATTGCCCGTCATGGAGAAGGTCAAGAGGGTATAGTTATTGATGTCGAACTTCGCATCAATCGTCGAGAACACTACCGGTACGCGGTTCAGCGTGTCGCGTATATCCATCATGAGGGCCTCGTTATCAGCGATCGTGTATAGGCTAATCGGTGTCGAGAACGCACCATAATTGAAGTAATGCTTACCGGACGAGAGGGACAGCGCATCTTCGCCTTTGCGGAATCCGCGGCTAGCGTCTTCTTGTTCACCCAGAGTGAGATAAGCCTTTCGGATACCGGCATCGGTCTCGTTAGCAGCCGTGATATAGAGACGTTTCTCATTTACCGCTTGGTCATTGGTCATACGACGCGGCATGGGCTTGATATCCTCTTGACTAACGACCATACCATCGCCTGTCAGCGCTACAAGTGCTTCGGGTGTGAGTTTAACCGGAAGGGTCTTGGATGTAGTATGAGCAGCATCGGCTACCAGACCTACGGCACGTTGCGGCGCGATGAAATACTGACCGCGAGCCGTGATAGGCTTGACGGTATAACTCGAGCCTTCTGCCAACTGGTATGCTGTGAACTTATGCTCGCTACCATCGTGCTCCAGCACGCCGGCGTTATCCACGCATAACTGATAGACATCGACCAGCGCCATGGTGGGGTTACCGAAGAAGAATATCTTCGATTCGGTAGCGTTATGCAGCGTATAGGTAATGCCTTCGCCTCCAGCATTCGTCAGGGTCGTCTTATCGTACGCCAGGTTCTTCGTCAGATCCGATGCCGTACGAGCACCGCCGTCCTCATTCTTCATCGAATAGGAATGACCGGCCGCATAGGTGCCACCACTCTTGCCATAGGTGTAATACGTATTATCCGGTTTCGGCAGGCACACAACGATTTCCCTACCCTCCTTATTATACGCATCATAACTATTGATGACGGCGGCCTGTCCCGGATGATAGAGCGTATCGATCAGGTTCGTCTTCACCCAATCCACCTCGTTCTTGGAGGTGCTATAGGTGTAAGCAACCGGATTCCCGTCCTCATCCGTATTATTAAATGCTACGCGTACGGTAGAGTTATAGAAGCCCTGGTAGAAGGCGAATGGGTACGAGCGCGGGTTATAGGTCAGTCCGCTTGTAATGCCTAAGGGGAAAGCCTTCGGCTCAAACTCAACGGTATCCGTAGAAGCACCCGTAGCCGGATTCGCTTTGTTATACGTAGCCGCATTGAACGGCACGTACAGGTCACCGGAATTAACATGCTTCAATGCCGGGGAGAAAGTCTGCCAGTTATCGGTCTTGAAGAGCACGTCAACGAACGCTTTCTCGTATTCCAGACGCTCTTGACCTAACATCTGCGAACTCGGCTTGAAGAGTATCTCCTTACATGTATTGCGCTTGTAGCCGTATTCGAGCGTGTCTTTCTGATTCACTACCAAATCCATGACGACAGGCAGTTGTCCTTCGGCTACCTGCGGGATGATCACTTTCGTATCAGCCATCGGCACAATAGCTTTGAAGCCATCACTCGGTTTGGATGCCATGACTGGTGTCCAGTTCAAGTCATCATTCCAGTAGTTCGTACCGCTGAGGTTCGCCGGCGTCCAACGCACGGTATCCGGGGCTACGGCTACGATGAAATAGCCATGTCCGAGACAAGTACCATCTCCTCCGGCATCATGGTTGATAGTAGAACTTACATCGAAGAAAGCGGTCTTGAACTTATACCAATAGCCAGGTTTGAGTCTAAAGTCTGCAGTATTCGCCACCTGGTAACCAGGCATGTCGTGTGCGGCTGTTCCTTCGTGCGCAGCAGCGCCCTTTAAGAGCGGTTTGACACCCCATTTATTGCAACCGGTAGCGGCTTTCTGCTCCATAACATCGTTAGTAGTACCCGTTTTGTACTCTGTCTTATTGGCATGGTAGTCATAGCACGGGCAATCGGTCATCTTCAGCGTATCGATATAGGCGCTTGTTACCGGGCGGAAGATCACATAACGATGGGCATCGGCCTCTTTCTCTTCTTTTGTTCCGGAGGTCGGTACTTTATAGTACTCATCAAAGATGCGCTCCTGAACGATACGATCCTGGTGGTAACGGAAAGATATACCTCCGGCTAACCAGTCGGGGTCGTTACTATCCACGATATAGGTAGAGTCCCAACCGATGACCGCACCGGAGGATGCCGTATGGGTAATATCCGATATACGCACTTTTAGGTGCTCATTCGCATCGGTCTTCGACGCACGGATCACAGGTACAATATACGTATCACCCACACGGCTATCGTAACCGAAACGCAACTTAGCGAGCGGTTCCTTAGAGTGCAACTCCAACCAGATCGTATCATTACAGATTGTAGCATGTACAAGCGTATCCTGACCGGATGGGCCAGCATCATCCCAAGTAAACCAACCACTGGCAGGCACCGGCATAAGATAGAAATAGCTATCCATCTTATCGCCCATGTAGATATCACGATAGTCCAGACCAAGCTCCAACACACCATCCGTGATAAGTTTGTTAATCACATCGTATTTGCGACGGGCACGAGGTGTCAATACTGTCGGATCTGCCTGAGACCAAGCGAAATCAATCGGGCGCACCTTACGCCAGTCGTATTGCTCACGAATGGGGTTGTCCGGGTCGTTCGAACGGAAGGTCTCCATTGCATCAGAGAACTCAGCACGCGTACAACCGTAGCGGCGCTCGAATGCCAAGTTGGCATCATCATCCGTTCTATCCCGCACGCTGTCGTGCGCATGCATGAGATCGAACTTACAGATCGTATTCAACACAGCATGTCCGGCCAGCGGAGATGGCAGATTCAAGTGTATCGAAGCGCGATAGGTCTCGTTGGCTTCCAGCAGTTTGAGTGCATCGCCGGAGGCATCATCCGCCTCAATCTCTGCACGGGTATGGTTTGTCCAGGTTGTGCCATCCACTTGCAATTCGGCTGCTTGCTTGATGTTGATCACACGGAAAGTAGCACAGCTCTCATCAGCGAAGGTCGGTTTATCATCGACGCTATTCATGATGGTCATTGCGATACGGAAGGTGCGGTTATCTGTTGCGCTAATCGGTAAACGGGTATTGAGGTAGATAACCCAATGCGGAGCCAAATCCGTACCTTCGTTCACGAACGACTTGATATGCGGTGTGGAGTACGTACCGAAATCGATATTACTCTGGCTGGTCACCTCATCACGCGTCTTGACGTTGCCGGTCTCATTGAGGAACGCAGCCTTGCGAGTAGCTGCTGGATCTCCGGTTATCTCCAGTAATTCAAGCGCACGGTCTATAAGTTTACCGCGTTCAGTAGAGGTCTTGGAAGGATCGTCACTCTTATCCGGGTTATAGGTTCGCTCCGGAATAAGCACATAGCCGTAGTCATTGCCCATGGTGGACTTCAAAAATGTCTTTGTTACGGACTCTGTGGCCGTGAAGGCATCCTTGATATACCCCGGGAAGATTTGTGCCTTCGGCGTAGTCTCATTGGTTAACTGCGTATAGGTCACACCTCCATCGGTCGTCTTACTTGCCAATACCGGCACGTAGCCTCCGGCTCCGCTGTTAGCAGTGTTATCCCATCTTTGGAATTGGTATGCCACCAGTTTGCCTGTCTTATAGAGCGCAGTATCCGCAGTGTAATCAATACGCGCCTGTACATACACAGAGTCGTCCCTAATACAGGTGGATTTATTCTGGAAGACAGAGAAGGAACGTGAGCGCTCGATAAAACGCATACGATCAATGAGTATATATGCATTACTTTCTGTTGTGCCGGTAAGGGATGCCGTACAGCGGAAATAATCATAGTCCGATACCAACTTACGGTCAATCGGCAATATCGTTTGCCACCAATCATGTGTAGGATTACCATCACGGTTACACTTAATCTCACCGGTCTTGAAGCGATAGATAGCAGTCCATGTTGAGCCCCCATCTTTCGTACCCTGCAGTTCTGCGGTAATCTGCGGCTCGTAACTATTGTCCACCGGATTACAGAGATCGAAACCAAGGAATACCTGTTGGTTGGAACAGGTCAAACCCGGATAGACAAAATTGAAGATTGTAGTCGGTTTCTCTGCCGCTTGGATGCACAGGAAGTAGTTATCGCGCGCCGAGATGATATGACTCGGGTTGGTCGGATCAACGAACTTATTAAGGAAGCAGTACTCACCTTTCATCGGCAGCATAGACGTTCCATCCACGCGACGGTTTGCCGGTATTTGGTTCTCTTCATCTCCGACAGGGTAGTGGTAACTCAACTCCGTCGTATTCCACGGCAACTTGTGGTAATAAGCCGTAACTTCATCCGAAGCAGGTGCAGGAAAGTTCTCAAGGCCAAGGGTAAACAAGGTCTCGTAGTTACTCTGTATATCTTCTTCGGATATGATAGCCTCATCGTTACGCGGACCTTCAGAGTTCGGGTTACGCGTTACGACGGTAAACTTCGCAAGTTGAAAATGCTCCGTACGCAGACGGTACTGAATGGTCTCATTTGCTGCTCTGTGCACATTATCATCAAAAGCCAGCGAACCATCGGCCAGCATGGTATAACCATCAGGGTCTTCGTCTGATGCGCGTTCCACTTCCTCCCATTTACTGGTACTGCCATTGTACTTCTCCCATCGCGGGGTCTCGTTATAGGTACGCGCTGTTGTTTTAGATACTTCATAAATAAGCCAAGCTTGATAGGCAGTATTATTATTACTTTGTCTGTAAATACGATAGTCAAACGTACCACCAGACCACTGACCGGAAGCTAAATAACCGGTGTATCCCCAGCGAGTAGTCCATATGGTAATTAAATCACCCGAACTAAAACCAGCCGGCATATCTGCTTTACTGCCACCATCGGGGTAAGCATCGATTCGGAATTCCTCACTACCGGTAGCCCATCCGTCATACCAACGGATATTTTGCGTTCTATGCTCTCCTTCTCCGGCACTACTTGTGTATAGATTATAGAGTGTGAAATCGCCAAATAAGAAATTATGATAAGAATCTCCCGAACGTTTGTTTTGTTTGATAGTAATAAAATACGAATCATAGGTACCTCCGTCATTTAATTTCTTCTCTAGCGAATCTTTGAAAGCAGCTTTAGTAGTTGCCCCATTAGGGATAGGAAGTGCGACAGGAATCTGTCTTGCTCCTTTTCCTAAAATATATCCTGTATTGTTTCGTGGGTTAACAAGGATGATGGTTTTGGAGGTACCGTTGGTCATGCCGCGCAACTCTGAAGCTGTGCGTAGCGTTAGCACATACTTCTCCTCGATTGTTTTTTCTTTACCGATACGAGCATAATAGTCATTCTCCTCCAGTTGTTTATCCGTCAAACCATCACGTGTACCGATTTTAGCATCCGTTTGTGTCGGATTGGCATAATAGATATACTGGAGATGCACCGTGTCAATCGAAGCATCACCTTTTTGCACAGGATATAGCTGCTGCAAAGAAAACTCACGTCCTGCCGGCACAATGACCGTATGCTCCTCCATCCAATTAGCACCACTACCATTGCCTTTATACGTAGCCAATTTATCGGCTTGTTCTTTTGCCGGACGGATATTGTACACATTACGGTAACTCAGCGTCGGCTCGGTCAGAGATGTCAGGTTCTGCTTCACATATGCCGGACTGGAAGAACCGGTAGTTTGAATGTCATAATAGGCACTGACGTCGCATGCTACCTTACCATTCTTTGTAATACTCTTCGGATAATATACGGATGGGATCTTCGTTCGTTTTCCCACCTCAAAGTGCTCTTTGTCGGCAGCCGGTTCGAACTCTGTATTACCCGCATTGATATCCCGAATAACATCCCAACGCCCACGCGAAGCAGCAGAGGTAGCGTAGTTAATAGGCATGAAGTTCTGGTTTCGCACATTGGTCGGTGCATTCAATCCAAAATCCCAGGTGTCGTCATGCTCCAAGTCTCGATCCTTGTAATCACCTTCATAGATGAACCAACGGTAGTAGCCCCAGTGATCACGATGGAGCGGTAATGGCAGACTCTGATCCGGAATGGCATAGATGGTATAGTCTTTTTCATATACCTCTTGTAGTTCTTCTGCTGTCGGCTTATGACTGAAAGCATACAGGCCCGCCACACCGGAACTCTTCCATAACTGTGAAACCCAGATGATACGCGTCACTTCCGACCAGTCACCTTCCTGCGTAGAGTGCAGATAACGATAGGTATAATGTACTTCGGCGATACGATCTACAGTCGCAGAGGGATTGTACTCATTCGCCACAAGGCGTACCGTTTTCTTATCCGGTGTAGATGCAGTCAACCACGAGCACGTGGTAGTTGTACCCGGCTCGTACGCGTTGACTATTAACTCATTATATTTGACGCTCGATATTTCTTGAGGCGTTTGTGCCGTTAGATCCAGCGTTTGCTCCTCCAAAACACCACCTGTCTCGTAAGCGCCATTATAATGCAATGTATCTACCGTTACACTGTAGAGGGCTTTGATATCAAAATCTTTGGTGCCTTCGGTACCAATAGGCGTTGTACCATCCGCTTTCTTTCCATCATAGAAATACGGGAACTCCCATCCACCCGGACTTTCGTCCATAGTAAGGGTAGTAGCATAACGCACATGGAAAGTCTCGCGCGTCAACTGGATGGAATCCTTATACCATTTGCCATTGATGCGCAAATGCACATATAACCAATCGACGTGGTCTAAATAATCGCCTTCCGCCGGAGCACCATCCCCTGTTTTGCGTAATACGCGGCATGAAGGACGATCAAATGGAGACTTACCGATAACGAAGATGGTATCAACCCATTCGTTATCAATCAGTTGATTCTTCGTATCGCTCACCCATAACAAGGTGGAGTCACGCCATTCCATCACCGGACTACCTGCCGACATTTCCCCCGTCCACAAGTACATCTTCATGTGAGACTGGCCGTTGTAAGCGCCTTCTCCACGCGGGTTGGATTTCCACTCATAATGACCGCCCATACTATAAGGCTTTTCCAATAGCGTTTCCTGGTTATCAATCACTGTCGGTTCAAACGTATAGACATCCACACGCGCATAGCGGCTACGGAAACGATCCACATGCGGGTAATAAGACACCTGAGAAGAAAAACGAATCTTTGTGGTATCAGCGCTCGTTTTCAGTCCAAAGGTATAAGAAGTCGGATTGGTTTTGAACACCAAGTCATCGCCAGTCTTGCGATCCCATACCGATATACGCTGCGACTCCGACGGACGGGCCTCAAATAAACGATCAAATTCATATAACGGGTCGTACGTCAGGTAACGGTATTTATCTACACCGCTCTCTTCGGTATAGAAATACATGTAACCCTGAATATACCGACCGGTGGCGTAGATATCCTTCGCCGTATGCCACATCGTACCGATAGAACTGAGGATTAAAGTGTTATAGGGCTGACCGGCAATCTCAGGATCACCTAAAGCCAGATAGAGTGTATCCTTTCCCGGTAAGCGTTCTTGCGTCCAAACGCTTTGAATCGTACGGGTGTAGTCCTTGTTGGTCAGCTCGCCGCCCGTCGAACTCCACAAACGACCGGCAATCCACATCGTTGCGTAATTAGGCTCGTTATAGGCCATGATCTTATATTCCGGAGTTGGCGTAGCTTTCGCAGCCACGGTGTCCACGCCAAGGTAGTAACGCTTGCCGTTATACACAGTAGAGAAAGTAACATAGTCTTTCCATGCTACCGACACAACCGGATCGTCATACCAACCACCCGGGGCTGATTTTTCTCCTTCAGCAAGTACAAATAATGATACACCGAACGTAGCGATTAGCGCTATAAACAGACTCCTTATATAATAATTATTAGTCTTCATAATCGTACCTTAAATCATCAAAAATATAAAAATTGTACTCTCATAATTCGGTATTATAAGAGTCGTGCCACAGCAAGTTTGTGGACTTTTTTCAAAATTCGCCGCAAAAGTACTGCTTTTTTCTCACATGCGCAAGAAAATTTTGCATTTCGCAACATCTACATTGCAAAATACAACAAAAAACGACCTTTTGGGCCGTTTCTTGCATAATTTATTAAAAATAGTAATCTTTTTATAAACTTTTGATATACTTATCTGCCTCGATGGCGGCTTTGGCGCCGGAACCTGCAGCTACTACCGCCTGACGATAATGCGGATCGGCGCAGTCACCGGCGGCAAAAATACCGGGGAGAGGGGTTACAGGTGACAGGTTACCGGTTACGGGTTGGTAGCACTGCGTGCTATTATCGTGGGTGATGATGTAACCCTCGGCATCACGAGCGATGTAATCCTTGAAGAGTTCGGTATTCGGATGGTGACCGATGGCGAGGAAGAAACCGTCAATAGCAATATGACGTTGCTCCTCGTCGGGTTCGCCTTTGCGGTAGATTAAATCGGCACCTTGTACCTTACCTTCACCCGTCAGTTGCAGCGTGTTGTGCTCAAAGAGCACCTCGATCTTCGGATTGTTCAATACGCGCTCTTGCATCACCGCAGATGCGCGAAGATACGGTTTGCGCACGATCATATATACCTTCTCGCATAATCCAGCCAAATAATTCGCTTCCTCACAAGCCGTGTCACCGCCGCCGACAACCGCTACGGTCTTCTTGCGGTAGAAGAAACCGTCACAGGTCGCACACGCACTCACGCCGCGGCCGCGGTACGTACGCTCGGACTCGAGACCGAGGTATTTGGCGCTGGCACCGGTGGCGATAATAACTGCATCGGCTTCGTAGAGGTCTGTGTCTTCGACCCAAACCCGGTGAGGGGTTAGGGGTGAGGGGTTAGGGGCAAACTCCACTTTGGTCACAATACCCGATACAAACTGCGTACCGAAACGCTCGGCCTGACGGCGCATGTCGTCCATCATCGTGAAGGGTTCGACACCATCCGGATAACCGGGGAAATTCTCCACTTCGGTGGTCGTGGTCAACTGTCCGCCAAGTTGCGGACCTTCGATCAGTACCGGCGCCAGATTAGCACGACTCGCGTAAATAGCCGCTGTATATCCGGCAGGGCCTGAGCCAATTATCAAACATTTTACTCTCATAATTCTATTTTTTACTAGGGCTCTAGGATACTAGGAAACTAGGATACTAGAGGCGCATATCGTTGATGAATGTATCCTTTTCGGGGATGATCTCGTATTTCTGTTTCTCGTTTACAAACTTAGGGTCTTTGAACTTCAGCGTGGTATTTTTCTTACCCTCTTTGAGTTCGACCTGCAGGGGCATCAGGTCGCTGTTTCGCACACGGAGCGTGAAGCGGTTGATACCGATGGATTGATCCTTTGGCGTAAGGGTAATAAGGGTTACGGGTGACGGGTTACCGGTTATGGTTCTCTCCGTCACGTTACAAACCGGCACGATGGCTTTGGCGTACAGCAGCGGATTGGATTCCAACAACTCCTGTTCGGTAGGGTTGGTCAGCGTCAGTTCATCGGTCTCGGGCGAGTACATGTACATCGTTTTGCCATCGTACGCCGCCTCGATATTAAACATCGAGAGCCGGAACAACTGACCATGCATGGTTAATGAGCCGGGATAGTTCATCGGCGCATTGACTTCTTCGGCCACCGTGATGGTGAAGTCCGATTGAAGGGTTTTCGTCTCCAGGTTCGTCAAAAACGAACTCAAGATGGCTACTATGGTTAGTAAAAACGTCATTTTTGCTGCCTTGTTATTGTTCTGTTCTAAGCCTCATCTTAGGTTTGACTGTCGCTTGACCGTCGTTTGACCGTCGTTCGACCGTCGTTTTTTTGACTCATTTCACACCAAGTTCCTCCAATAATTTATCGAGCTGGTCCAAATCCGTGATGAGGACGTCACGTCCCTTCGGTCCTTTGTTCGGTCCAACGATACCGGCGGCCTCGAGTTGGTCGGAGAGTTTACCGGCGCGGTTATAACCGATCTCGAAGGCACGCTGCAGACGCGAGGTCGAACCTTCCTGTTTCGTTACTACGTAACGGGCTACGTCGGCGAACATCGGATCGAGTCGTTTCATATCGACAGATCCCGGTGCGAGAGCCTCGCCTTCACCACCTTCACCGACATACTCCGGCAACTGATACGGCTCGGTATAACGCTGCTGTTTGGCAATATGCTTCACGATCTCATCCACCTCCGGCGTATCGACAAACGCACACTGTACACGGGTGATCGAGGCGTTGCCGGCATAGAGCGAATCGCCACGACCGATCAGCTGCTCAGCTCCCTTGGCATCGAGGACAGTACGGCTATCGATGACAGACTGCGTGCGCAAGGCGATACGGGTCGGGATATTGGCCTTGATGACACCGGTAACAATGTTAACGGACGGACGTTGGGTCGCCAGGATCATGTGCATTCCGACCGCACGCGCTTTCTGCGTGATACGGGCGATCGGTGTCTCCACCTGTTTGCCGGCCTGCATGATGAAATCGCCGTACTCATCGATGATGATGACGATATAGGGCAGGTACTGGTGATGCAGGCTGTCCGCCACGAGTTTATTCGGATTCAGGCGACGACGAACGAACTTATCGTTGTAGTCCTCGAGGTTGCGCACACCGGCGTCCATCAGCAGTTTGTAGCGGTTCTCCATCTCGATGACGAGCGAGTTGAGCGTGTTGATGACGCGGTCGCACTCGGTGATGACAATCTGCTCGGGATCGGTGTCCGGCATCGCCGCCAAGTAATGCTTCAAGAGCGGCTTGTACGGCGCGAACTCGACCATTTTCGGATCGACCATGACAAGCTTCAACTCCGCCGGATGTTTCTTGTAGAGCAGCGAGGTGATGATGGCGTTGATCGCTACGGACTTACCTGTTCCGGTTGCACCGGCTACGAGCAAGTGCGGGGTCTTGGCGAGATCGAACATAAACACCTCGTTGGTGATCGTACGACCATACGCGATAGGCAGTTTCATCTTCTGCTCTTCCTGGAAGCGTTTGGACGCGATGACCGAGTGCATGGAGACGACTTGCGGCTTCTCGTTCGGCACCTCAATACCGATCGTTCCCTTACCCGGCATCGGCGCGATGATACGAATACCCGTGGCGGAGAGGGACATCATGATATCGTTCTCGAGGGCTTGGATCTTCGCTACGCGAATACCGGCTTTCGGCACTATTTCATAGAGCGTGACGGTCGGTCCGACCGTTGCTTTGATGCTATCAATTTCTATGCCATAGTTACGCAGGGTCGTGACGATGCGTGCGCCATTCGCGCGCTGTTCCTCTTCATCGATCACCGGCGCTGCTTCGTTGTCATAGACCTTCAGCAGGTTCAGACTCGGGAACTTAAAGAACTCCAGATCTTTGCGGGGATCGTAGGGTCCGAGTTTCTCCAGCAGTTTGTCCGGATCTTTGGTATAGAGCTCGTCCTCCTGAATATCCTCGATCTCCAGTTCGGCCTCCGGTTCATCGACAGGAAGAGGCTCGTCGCCAAGAGGCTCTTCGGGCAGTTCTTCCGGAGCTTCCTCCGTGACCGGTTCGATAGTGAAGGTAACTTCGTCGGAGGGCGTCTCCGGCTCTTCCGGTATCTCCGGCTCCACCGGAATTTCGATCGTGAGTTCATCAGTAGGTTCACTAGAAGTCTTAGACTCCTTCGGTTTTCTCTTGAAGAGCCCAGCTACCCAAGCGCCAAAAGCCTTGCAACGATCGATGAAGCGCGGGTCAGTGACGATCAGGAAGATAACGAGCAGTGCCACCAAAATCAGGATTGCACCGGTCGTATTCACATAACTGACGAGCCATCCGGACGCCGCGTCGCCAAAGGCACCGCCCCAATGAAAGACGCCCAACTGATGTACCATATTATGTGCAAAACCGAGTACAACCGAACCCCAGAGCACCCAGAAAGAACCGCCACAGAAAAGCAACACTCCGCGGATGTCCTTCAGCACATGCATCATGCGCAGCGCATAGATCGCCAGCATAAACACCAGCAGAATGGATACAAAACCGAAACTGCCGTCGATCATGAACTGCGCCAACTTGGCACCCGGCAAACCGAGCATGTTGCGTATCGCTGTGCGATTCGCCACTCGCTCTGCGTGACTCAAGGACAAGATATCCTGATCGGCCGTGCCCGTGAAGAGATAACTCACGTACGACAACAAGGCTATCACCGAAAAAAGCAACAGCAGTATTCCTATCACCATGCGCGTCTCCCGCGCCATGAAAAAGCGTTTCAACGACTCCCAAAGATTCCCCTTTTCTACCCGAATAGCTCGCTCCCGAGGTTGATCTTCCGCAATCTGTCTTGATTTTGATACAGTTCTGGGCATAATAACACAAATTAGCGTGCAAAGGTACGATAAATAATTGAAAATTGAAAATTGAAAATTGAAAATTTGGCGTTTTTTGGCGAAAAACATTCTTTTTTAATAAAAATGTCCGCGCGCACTTGCGTATATAAAAAAGATTTTGTACCTTTGCGGTCGCATTTTGCGCTTATGGATGAATTGATTCGACATACCGGTGTAATTATGAGTACGAGCGACCGCGTGGCGCACGTGCAGATTGTGCAGACCAGCGCCTGTTCGGCCTGCAAAGCCAAATCGATGTGTATGTCCGCCGAGAGTCAAGCCAAAGAAATGGATGTCATCATGCTCGAGCCCATGCAAGTGGGGGACAAAGTGGAGGTAGAAGTTCGCGAACGGTTAGCGTGGAAAGCCGTGTTACTCGCGTATATTCTGCCTTTTATTGTGATGATGGGTCTGATTGCCGTTTTGGATTTTGCTACCGAATGGAGCGAAGCGGTCATCGGCACACTCTCCCTCTGCGGCATTGCGCTCTATTACATCGGCCTCAGCTTCTTTAAAGATCGGCTGCAGAAACAATTCACTTTTACTGCGAGAAAATTGTAACAACTTTAAATAACAAACAACATGAATTTAATCCTGATTTCTATGGGAGTTCTGGGCGTGATCGCCTTCCTGGCAGCTTGTCTGCTGTATGTGGTCAGCCTGTACTTCAAAGTGGAAGAAGATCCGCGCATTGATCTGGTGACGGCTGTATTGCCGGGCGCTAACTGCGGCGGATGTGGCTTCGCCGGTTGCCGTAACTTCGCGGAAGCATGCGTCAAGGTCAACGGTATTGACGGCCTCGCTTGTCCTGTAGGTGGCGAACCGACCATGGAGCAAGTCAAACTCATTCTTGTGCCGGCTGATGAAGCGGCTGCAGCTCCTGCTGCGCAAAGCGGAGAGAAGAAAGGCTTCGATCCGGTTATCGCAGAGAAGATTAAAGCCTTGGCTACGCCGAGAGCGGTATTCCCGCTGGCGCTTGGAATTCGTTAAACGGTTAAAACGTCAAGCTGTTAAATCGTTAGAGAATTATGAGAACATTTAGAATAGGCGGAGTTCATCCGCATGACAACAAACAATTCTCCGCACACCAGCCTATCACGGAATGCCCGCTGCCCAAGCAGGCTATCATTCCGCTCGTGCAACATATCGGTGCACCCGCGCAGGCTGTCGTAGAAGTCGGAGCGAAAGTAAAAGTAGGCGAACTGCTGGCGAAAGCCGGTGGATTCGTAAGTGCGAACATCTGTTCGCCGGTAAGCGGTACAGTGACCAAGATCGGTGACTGGACGGACGCATGGGGTGCTCCCGGACAGGCTATCTTCATCGACGTAGAAGGCGATGAGTGGTTGCCGGAGATCGACCGTACGCCGGATCTCGCACGTCAGTGCACCTTGGATCCGAAGGCAATCATCGACAAGATCGCCGCTGCCGGTATCGTAGGTCTGGGTGGCGCTTGCTTCCCGACGCATGTCAAACTGCTGCCGCCTCCGGGCAAGAAAGCCGAAGTGCTGATTGTCAACGGTGTAGAGTGCGAGCCGTACCTGACTTGTGACCACCAGCTCATGATGGAGCATGGCGAGGAGATCATGATCGGTATTCAGATCCTCAAGAAAGCGCTCGGCGTTGAGCGCGCGATCATCGGTATCGAGAACAACAAGAAAGATGCCATCGAGCATATGACCAAACTGGCGAACGCCAGCCTGGGCGTAGAGGTAATGCCGCTCAAGCTCAAATATCCGCAGGGCGGTGAGAAACAACTCATCGATGCTTGTATCGGTCGTCAAGTTCCGAGCGGTGCGCTGCCTATCGAGGTAGGTGCGGTAGTAGACAACGTAGCTACTATCTATGCTGTGTATGAGGCTGTACAGAAAAACAAACCGTTGATCAGCCGCGTGATGACCGTGACCGGTAAGAAGGTTGCCAAGCCGGGTAACTACTCTGTTCGTTTCGGTACGCCGATCGAAGAGGTGATTGCTCTCGCAGGCGGTGTTCCCGCAGATACGGGTAAGATCATTGGCGGTGGTCCGATGATGGGTCGCGCGATGGATCATATCGAGGCTATGCCGGCTAACAAACGTCTGAGCGGTCTGCTCTTCCTGCCGGAGGCTGAATCGATCCGTCCGGAGGAAGAGAACTGTATCCGTTGCGGTAAGTGCGTACAGGCTTGTCCGATGGGACTCGAGCCGTATCTGCTCCAGCGAATGAGCCAACTCGAGATGTGGGAGGACTGCGAGAAGCATGACGTGATGGACTGCATCGACTGCGGTTGCTGTGTCTTCGCTTGTCCTGCTCATCGTCGTCTGCTCGACGGTATCCGCCCGGCGAAAGCCAAAGTAGGAGCGATTTTGCGAGAAAGAGCAGCCGCTGCTCAAGCCGCAAAATAATTTGAAATTTGAGATTTGAAATTTGAAATTTAGAAAGATATGAAACAATTTATTGTTGCTCCGGCTCCTCACGCGCACAGCGGTGACAGTGTTCGCAAGAACATGTTGCTCGTCATTCTCGCGCTGATGCCCGCTTACGTGGTATCGGTGATCGAGTTCGGCTGGGGAGCACTCATCACGGCAGCTATCTCGGTTTGCGCCTGCGTGCTGACCGAATGGCTCATCAGCCGTTTCTTGCTCAAAGAGCAAAGACAAACAATCGGCGATCTCTCTGCAGTCCTCACGGGTCTGCTGCTCGCCTTCAACCTGCCGTCGAGCCTCGACTGGTGGATCGTTCTGATCGGTGCAGTAGTGGCTATCGGTGTAGGTAAGATGACTTTCGGCGGTCTGGGACAGAACCCCTTCAACCCCGCTTTGGTTGGTCGTGTTTTCCTGCTCATCTCGTTCCCTGCGCAGATGACGACGTGGCCTGTTCCGCAAGGATTTGCTACATCCTATCTGGACGCAGAGACAGGCGCTACGCCGCTGTATTATCTGAAGCATATCGCGAAGACCGGCGACACCTCGCTCGTTGAGAATCTGCCTGCATTGCGTGACGCTTTCTTAGGTGTGATGGGTGGTTCGCTCGGTGAGGTGTGTGCACTCGCACTCATCATCGGAGGCTTGTTCCTCATCTGCTGCCGCGTCATCACCTGGCATATCCCGGCTTCGATCATCGCTACCGTAGCGCTCTTCGCATGGATCGGTACGCCGGAAGGCATGGACGCAGGTCAATACGTAGCTTACGAGCTCCTCTCCGGTGGTCTGATGCTCGGTGCGTTCTTCATGGCAACCGACTACGTGACCAGCCCGATGAGCGCGTGGGGTAAGATCATCTTCGGTATCGGTATCGGCTTCATCATGATGGTCATCCGTACCTGGGGCGCTTATCCGGAAGGTATGTCCTTCGCGATCCTGATCATGAACGCTTGCGTTCCTTTGTTGAACAAGATTCGTCCGCAACGTTTCGGCGAACCTAAGAAAAAATAAGGAGGACAGCTATGGAAAAGTTACAAAGTTCATTTAAGAACATGGCGCTCAGCCTGACCATCATCGCGATGGTTGCTGCAGCTGCCCTCGCCGGCGTTTATCTGCTGACGCTGGAGAACATCAACGCACAGAAGCGCGCTAAACAGGAAGCTGCCAAACTTGCCGTATTGAACGGTCAGGAAGGTTTTGCTGTTGAGACCGCTGTGGATGGTTTCGGTGGTCAGTTCCGCGTGATGGTCGGCTTCGATAAAGAAGGCAATATCCTCGGCTACGAGATCCTCGAGCATCAAGAGACTCCGGGTCTGGGTTCGCACATGGAGCATTGGTTCAAGAACGCCGACAAACCCGGTCAAAACATCATCGGCCGCAAAGCCGGTGCGCTGCAGGTTTCCAAAGACGGAGGTGACGTAGATGCTATCACGGCCGCTACGATCTCCAGCCGCGCGTTCCTCAAGGCTGTCAACCAAGCCTACGCAGAGCAATTCGGCGCAGAGGCACATACCGGTGCCAGCCAACTCAACAAAGAAGAGGCCGCCGAAGAGACTCCTGCGTGCGAGCACGCTTGCGAGCATAAGTGCCAAGGCCACGAGCACGGCGAATGCCAAGGTCATTGTCAACATCATATGGAAAAGGAGGTAAGTCATGAGTAATGGAATGAAAGTTTTGACGAACGGTATTCTCAAAGAGAACCCGACATTCGTCCTCGTACTCGGTATGTGTCCGACGCTGGCCACTACCACCAGTGCCATCAACGGTATGTCCATGGGCTTGGCAACTATGTTCGTGCTCATCTGCTCGAACATCGTGATCTCGCTCCTCAAGAACCTCATCCCCGATAAGGTACGTATCCCGGCGTTCATCGTGGTGATCGCTACTTTCGTGACGATGGTTCAGCTGCTGATGCAGGCTTACCTGCCGGCTATCTATGACGTGCTGGGCTTGTTTATCCCGCTGATCGTTGTGAACTGTATCGTTCTCGGTCGTGCCGAAGCGTTCGCAGCAAAGAACAGCGTAGGCCTCAGCGCACTCGACGGAATCGGTATGGGTCTTGGTTTCACCCTCGCCCTGACGCTCCTCGGTGCTGTCCGCGAACTCCTCGGAACAGGTGCTTGCTTCGGCTTCCACCTCTTCCCGGATAACTACGGCGCATTGGTCTTCGTTCTCGCTCCGGGTGCATTCATCGCCCTCGCATACTTGATGGTTATTATTAACAAATTACAGAAGAAATAATTATGGTATACTTTTTGATTTTCATCTCTGCGATATTTGTTAATAATATCGTATTGAGCCAGTTCTTGGGTATCTGCCCGTTCCTCGGCGTCAGCAAGAAAATCGACACCGCTATGGGTATGAGCGCAGCCGTTATCTTCGTGCTCACCCTGGCAACTGTTGTTACCTATCTGCTGCAGATGTTACTCGTTGCTTGGGGACTCGAGTTCCTCCAGACCATCCTCTTCATCCTCATCATCGCTGCTCTCGTGCAGATGATCGAGATCATCCTGAAGAAGATCAGTCCGTCGCTTTATCAGGCACTCGGCGTCTTCCTGCCGCTGATCACTACCAACTGCTGTATTCTCGGTGTAGCTATTCTCGTAGCGAACGGTACCGAGAAACTGCCGATGGGCGCTGAGCACGGCATGCTGACCGGTACTCTCTTCGCTTTCGCTACCGCACTCGGCTTCGGCCTCGCGCTCATCCTCTTCGCAGGTATCCGCGAGCAACTTGCCTTGGCTAAAGTGCCCGAAGCGATGAAGGGTACTCCGATTGCCCTCTTGACCGCCGGCCTCCTCGCCATGGCGTTCATGGGCTTCAGCGGCGTGGTATAATTATAAGGTACGCGCATGTGCGCGTACCTATGGGGTATTAGCTCATCTGGCTAGAGCGCAACACTGGCAGTGTTGAGGTGAGCGGTTCGAGTCCGCTATACTCCACAATATACTAACAAAATATCATGACAAACATTAAACGTTTTTTAACTTTATTTCTAATCGCCGCGGTCAGTATGGCAGCGTGGGGAGCGGATGCGACATTTACCCCGTCTACTCGAAATACCGGTACACTTTCCGGCGCACCGACGGGCGCAACTGCTACATTCTATAACACATACGCCAGTCCCAATCAGATTACCAATGGAAACACCCAGACTCTAACCCTGTCAGGTTTTGACAATTGCACTATTACGGGTTTGTCTCTTAGCGTTCGCTCAAATACCGGTTCTGGTAATAAAGGAGCTGCAACAATCTCTATTACTGTAAATGGGACAGAAACTGGTTCTCTCGATGTTTACCGTCCCGGCGGAACATATGGAACAAGAAGTGTTGATGTTACAAGTAGTACCGTAGATGAAGGAGAAGATGTAATCATTACAGTTGAAGCATCTGAAAGTTCTTTTTATGTTGAATCATATACTATTACATATTCCGGTTCTGCATGCTCTAATGAATTGACTATTTCTGCGGGTAGTACGACTAACGGTACATTTAATCTAAACAAAACGGGAGCTCAAAAGACGTGTAGTGGTTTAACGGTCACTGTGACAGATATTGCTCCCGCGTCCGGCTACAGGTTTGATCATATTGAGCAAACAGGTGTAGACGCTGGCGATGTGACAATTAATAATTCTACCAAAACTGTTACCTATGCAGCAAATGTCACCGGTTCATCTTCCATTTCGGTAGTCTTCGAACTTATTCCGACTTATACCGTTACATGGAATATGAACGGCGATGAGAGCAATCAAGACAGTTTTGAAGAAGGGCAAGCAATAGTCTTCCCTATTACCGCTACTGGTTGTGACGGAAAAGTTTTCCGCGGCTGGAGCGCTTCCCCTGTGGAAGAAACGGATGTCGAGCCGAGTTATGTGACTTCGGCTACTATGCCTGCCCACGCTGTAACCTACTATGCAGTATATGCCACACTAATTCCCGGGTCTGGAACAACTGCGACCTATGAGTTTGCAATAACATCGAGTGATTTTAGTGGCTCAAGTTATGATTCAAATAATGGAGCACACACATCAACAGCAACAGACACATCTAACCCGTCCAACACAATGACTGTTACATGGGTTTCTAACAATGTGTCAAGTTCCAGCGGTACACAATGGAGAAAAAGCAATGGCTATATCTACAATTCTACGGATTTGGGGAAAATTAATAGTGTGACGCTTTCTGGCGATGCATTATCTATATATTACGGAACTTCAGAAGAACCGACAGGAACTTCTCTTGGTTCTAATGATGGATATTTCAAAGTAGCAAATGAAACAGGTGGTGCCCTTCATACCACATCAGTAACCGTCAACTTTACGAGATCCGGAGGTTCTCCGGACACCTATTCTGAATTCACAACGACTTGTGGCGCGGGAATTAGTGCACAGAATGTCGGGTGGATCACCACTTCGGCTGGTCAGAAAGTAAAACGTGTGATTAATGTTAGCGCGAAGAACTTTGATGATCCGACTACACTGGCTGCAACTTGCGCCAATAGCCACTTCGCTGTGACGCTGGGTGCTACCGCTGTCCCCGATGGAGCAGCGGGTCTAACGACCACGTTGACCGTAGAATACACGCCTACTGACGAGGGACGTGAGGAGAACGTGGAGATCGTGCTGACGGCTGGTGACAAGAGTCGGACGATCACGGTGAACGGCCGCTGTGTGCCGGATGAGTTCTTGCTGATCACGAAGAAATCGGACAAGTGGTACGCCCTGCCGGCTAACATGACAGGCGGTGCGAACGAATATGACGGTGTAGAAGTGAACCCGAATAACACCACAACGCCGACAGCTGTCGCTGTTTCGCCTACTACCATCATTTATAGTCTTGCCTCCGTGGCTAATAGCCGCTTCGCGGACAATGGTCACCTGGTTCGCCTCGTAGGTAATAGCAATAAGTGCTTATGGGGCAATAAAGCAACCGGTGCCACGAAAGTAAATATCCAAAACTATGCTACCCTTAGCGAATCGAATGGAGATAACTATGAGTGGGATCTGAAGACCACGGATGGTGTACACTACTTTGTGGAAAGTCCATGCAACGCAGAATATGCCGAAGGCCGCCGTCTGGCTTACGGTACAAAATTCGGTATGTATAAACAGGATACGGAGTTCTTCATCGTTTCGACAGGTTGTTCCAGCCAGCCGGGAGAAGTGGCGGTTAGTCCGCGTCGTGTAGAGGCGACCTTCTCGTGGGTAAGCAATACCACCGAGATGCATATCGACCTCTATACCAACGATGCCATGACCGAAGGTCATCTCTCCGCTACGGCATCCTCCTCGCCGTACGTCTTCACCGGTCTGGAAGAATCGAAACCCTATTGGTATAAGTTGACGCCCGGCACGAATGCCGCATGTGCGGTAACGGGTTCGTTCACTACCACCGGTCCGCTCATCGATATCGTAGAGTGGGAAGAGAATGGTGTCGTACTCTTTATCGATAAGGGCGAAATCAACCCCAAAATCGTCATCGACGGCCAGGAGGAGCATGGTTCCATCACCGGCGGTGGAGAGGCTACCGAACTCTTCTTCGCCAAGTACTTTGAGGGTGCAGGATCTATGAAACTGGTGTCCGTTTTCAATGGAACCAAGAATGACATAAGTCTGAATGACTACACTATCTTTGTTAAAATGAGAGGTTCTAGCGCATGGGCTCCTACCAACGATGTGACACTCGACTTGTCTAGTCTGGGTTCTATCAAGGCAGGTCAGGAAATTATCTTCTTCAGTCGTCCTTTGGACACCGAAACGGCTTTGGACGGATGCTCCGAATCTTTCTTAGATGGTAAAGTCGCCACGAGTTCTTCTGCGGATTCTAATCCGCGTTGGGTAGAGTGTGATGGCGGAACTTTCAAGAGAATCAACTTTAATGGTAATGACCCTATCATGCTAAAAAAGAGTGGTACCGTCATAGATGTCATCGGTTCAGAAGATGGTGATGCTCCAACTGCCACCAACTGTCTCTCCGGAGATAACGAGAAGGGCTGGGCCGGTACCGTACGAAATATGGATAAGGGTAAGAGCCCGAGTGACCCTGCTTTTGAAGCATTCTATGAAGCCTCCAGCATATCGCCTGTTACTACGCAAGACTCTATCGACTTATTAACAGCCTTTGGTATCAATCTGGATGATGATGAGATACCTCTTACTACGGCACGCTGTATCTTCTTCCGCGACAAGCGTGTGCAGAATGGTGACTCTGCCGTGCTGATGAATGGATCTACGTTTGTTACCTTCACGAATCACGATACGTTCAAATCCGAATGGTACGGTCGTTCCGTTTGTATGAATGCCACAGCCAAAACTGCCGCAGGAGTTAGTAATGATGCTCAAGCCACCTGTAACTCCTATCAGGATATTGCTAACATGGACTATAACAAGTATTACATCGAGTGGACGAATATTGATCCTGGTACAGAGTTGAGCGAATTCACAAGTGATCCGGAAACGAAGGAATACACCATTCCTATCACAGATATGCGCCAGTATGCCTGTCTGAACCTGCGTTTCCAGTTGGTTCATGAAGGTAATGTTCTGACGGATGCAATCCAACAAGTGCCTATTGTAGTAGTCGGCGATGTAGATACGAATGACCCCTTGTTCAGTGAATTGGTGATAGATCAATCTACCCACCTTCCTTCGTATTCTCACTCGTTGACTCGTTGTAAAGATTGCGATGTTGTGGTATTAGGGGCAGCCTCACTGACAAAGGGTTCCAACACCGATCCTAAGGATGTTCCGGAGGTTGGTAATGTGAAGGTTTATCCGGGTGGTAAACTGGTAGTACCAACAGGTACGAACTACACTATGAAGTCCTTGGCTCTCCGTCGTCAGGAAGATGAAGTAGCTACTGCTAATGTAGAAGGCTATATCACATTCATCGCTCCGGCGGCAAGTCCGGCTCCGGCTCGTAGGGATAACGGCGAAAAACAGATTCGCAAAGCAGCTACCGGTAAGAAAAATACCTATTTCGACCTGCGCGTCGATCCGACCAATTGGCATTATTTCTCGTTGCCGTACGACTGCAATGTGGCGGATATCCGCTATGCCAATCCGGAAGAGACTGCTATTCCTGTATTAGGTACGGACTTCCTAATCAAGTGGTACAACGGAGAGAAACGTGCGGCTACGCAAGCCGGTGGTTGTTGGGAGATGGTAGGATCGGATGCTACGCTCAAAGCTGGACTGGGTTATATCTTCTCCATTCCGGGTGAAGGTAGCGTAAGACGCGAGTTCCGCTTCCCTATGGATAATGAAGTGATTGCGCAAGAGAAAGGCGACAAACTGGTCAACAGCGTTTATGGCTACGGATGTGACAAGAGTATGACCGTGGTACGTGCTAACCATAGAGGTTGGAACCTGCTCGGTAATCCGTATTTGTTGCCGTACTCATCTGATATCGAGAATCCGCTCCTGACAGGTCTCATTGTGGAAGATCACAGCACGGATCCTTGGGACGGACACTACAAGTTCGATCCGGATCCTTCCACGAACCTACGGTATATCGTTGAGCCTATTAACAATGGATGGGCAGGCTATCAACAGGTATCTATCGCAGACTACGAAATGAAGCCGTTTACTAGTTACTTCGTGCAGGTAGGTGCCGGTGATCCAATGAATCCGGATCCGGAGGCTGCGCAAGGTGTCGAGTTCCACTTGGCACGTGTTGACCGCAGTCCTATTCGCCGTGCTCCGGCTGAATATGAAGAGGTAGAGGACACCCATCCTGTATGGTGTGCGGTAACGCTCACCAGCCCGAAGGGCGAGAAAGACAAGACAACGATGTTGATATCCAATGACTTCACCGACGGCTACGATATGATGAACGACCTCATTAAATGGCGTGGTACGTACTACCAGTACGCACAGATCACAACAGCTCCGGTACTCGCGAGTCGTAACAACGAAGGTGAGATGGCGTTCAACGCACTGCCGGACTCCAGCGCACTCGCCGGAATTCCGCTGAACTACTTCGCCGCTTCGCAAGGCTTCTATACTATTGCTTACGATGATAAGTACGATAAAGACTTGGAAGTAAAAGAGGTTAAGCTCTGGGATAAGACGACCAACCAATGGTATGATTTGATGAGCGAACCGTATTCGTTCAGTACTGCACGTACGGACAATAATGACCGTTTCATTTTGTCTGTTCGTATTGAGCGTAAACAGAAACAGACTCCTACCGATCTGGAGAATGTTGGCTCTTTCAAGGGTGACAAGCCAAGGAAACTGCTTATCAACGGGCATGTATATATCCAACGAGGAGAGGATATATACGATGTGACAGGTAAACAATTGTTAAACCGTTAAAAGAAAGAGGTTTACCATAAGCCCTATTGAAATAGCTATGCAACTCCAACGCAAACATATTATTCTCGGTGCAGGTATCGTCTTTTTCGGTCTCTGGTTGTGCCTCGTAGCATACCTCTACTTCGGAGAGAAATACCAAGCACCCGTTACCCCGGGTGTCGTAGCCGTTCGTTCGGCTTCGCCGGTGGCTTCCTCTAATGCACCGACAGTTTCCGTAAGAGCACCGCGCAGTTCTGCAGCGCCATTGCTCCATCATAGTGCTCCGACATATTCTTATGTCTCTACATCGGTCACACCGAAAGCAGCGATGTCGATACGTATTCATCAGACCAGCGATGCTTCTGTTCATACCATCGGAAGTGGCGGAGGCAGCGGTGTTATCGCAACCACCGGCGGAGGTAGCACTGGTGGACGAGGCATTCGCACTTCGTCTATCAGTTATGGAGGAAGCCTATTGGCACTTGCTTCTTCCGTAGCCTTGGCTGCACCCGGAGCAAATGAAGTGACCAGCCTTGCCTCAACGACAGAAGGATCCGGAAACCCAAATAGACCTGATCATATCCGAACGACCACAGGAGACCCGATGGATCCGTTCCTGGATCCTATTGGCGATATAGCATGGATATGGATGTTGCTACTCACCATCGGTTGGTGCGTACGAGTCCGCCTAAGAAAACAATAAGAATATAAATCGGATAAACGATTTCGAGAAGGAGTGCCACAAGCCACGAGGTTTGTGGTTCTCTTTTTTTGATAAGCCCGTACTCTATCGGGAACTTAATGAGGATGATGAGCGGGCAGAGGAGTTGGAGTATGTTGGCGAGGGCGACAAGATGGCCGCAACGGATAATATCCCGATCTGTATATTTTGGCGCCTTTCCTGCCCAACGCATCCGCTGACGGAAGAAGGCTTTCCAGGTCGTCTGCGGACGCACGATCGCCGTATAGTCGGGTTCATCAATCACACCTATCTTATACCCGCGACGCTTGGCGGCTTCGAGAAGGAACATGTCATCGCCACTCGGTATCTCCGGGTGCAACTCACGCTCGCATTCCAACCACACCTCTCGTTTTACGATAAGGTTGGCTCCGGAACACATAACCGCTTCCCCTTTTTTTGCGCTCCGCATCGTCAACTCCTGGATGGCGGCATACTCGGCGATCTGCAATCTCTCCAACAAGGATGGTTTCTCGCAGAGACTTTCCATCCTCAACGGAAGGATGATAAGATCCCCTTCTAACACAACTGCTTTCTGCGTTGCTTCAGGCAGAACTACATCATCATCGTGCAACCATACATACTCACTCGTCGCCGCATGGATAAGTTTGGAGAGGGCATGCTTCTTGCCTAAACCGTCATCATTCACCCCTTTGATAGGAGTTATATGCTGCGGCACGAAGTTCGGATAACTCTTCGCGATACAAGCTTGCTCTTCGATCGACACCGGATAGTCGGCACACATCAATGCCATAGCGATACGATGGTCATTACGTACCTCATGCTTCTCTACCGCCTCTATGCGATCAGATTCTTTATATCGTAGTCGCTCTGTACCGGTGGCTTGCAGTTCGATTCCCAAACGCTCACAAGTCAACGCCACCGAGGGATACAAATCCGGTGTCCGCTCGAAGTCGAGCGAAATTGAAGATTGAAGATTGAAGATTGAAGATTTTTTAATTTTTGCTCCGTTTTCTTCAAACTCTGTCTCTACGCCAAAGTATTTGGCATAGATATCAGCAACGATTTTATCGCCTTGCAAGGTGTCAGATGTGAGACCTTCGAGGAATAATTCACCTCCATGTATCGCAACATATTCGTACCAGAAAGCGGCACTACTCCAATCCGCTTCGAGCGAAACATTCGGATAAGCCTCAGCGATCTTGCGGCTCATCGTAATATACGGCGACTCGTTTTTCTCTACCGGAATATTTTCACCATGTAGAATACGTGCAGAAGTAGTCTGGCTCGTCGGTTTGCTATCACGCTCCATGAGCCGCGGATCACCTGTCAATGTGATAGGCTCACCCGGATAGCGTTTCTCTAAATGCACCTGCAAGAAGCGTAACGCCGTACCACAGTTCTTCAGGTGAAGAACGATTTTCGATTTTCGATTTTCGATTTTCGATTGGTATGCAGTAGGTGTTCCGAAAGTGTCCCTTATCTTTTGAAGGGCATCGTGCAGCACAAGCACATCGTCGGGCATATCCGAAGAGACCCGCATAAGCGGATCTCCATGGATAGCCTGCAACAACAGTATTCTGTTAGCAATACTTTTTGATATGGGAAGGTGAATCACCAATTACCAATCACCTATTTTCAATTTACCGAAGGTAATGCACTATAGTCGCGGCTGTAACGCAGGTGTTGCTCGATATAACCTTCTGAGAAGTCGAGTTTCACATCGGTGATCATACCTTCGGCGTTACGCTCTACGCGATAAACGGGGTTCACGAAACCCTTATACGGCGCAAGATTGAGTTTTTGATAGCGTGCTAAGATCTCTTTGTGGAGGTCTTGGTTCACCTTCACCGCATAGGTCTCCACCATCTCTTTGGCTGCAGCATAGTCACCTTCGGACGTGATACGCTGAATCTCTGCGAGCAGTTCACCATACAAGCGACGAACACCCTCGTAGTCATTGATCTGCAGATAGTGCTTGCCGTCACGTTCGATGATCTCCATCTCGCCGTTCGCATGTGCATAACACCAGTTCGCGATGAGTTGGCGGTTACGCATATGCGCTTCCTCGATATCCTTACCCGGCTCAATACGCACTAACTGCGTCATCAAGCCGTTCATCATCTGCTGGTAATAGCCGGCCTTGTACGCCTCTGCATTCGGCAGCAAACCAAGTTCAACGAGTTTCGGATCAGCCAAATAATACAGGCCGAACAAGTCCGCACGTGCCTCTTCGATGGTTGAGGCATGTTCCTTAAGAGCATCCTTGGTTACACCCGGCATCAGTTTGCCCGATCCGTGACCAACGCATTCGTGCAAATCCGTGTGCAGATCGCCGCACATAGCGCCGTATTTCTCATAGATAGCGCGGATCTCGTCATCGATCATAAACTCCTCGTTGAAACCGTTACCCTTAGCTGCCTCATTATAAGCGTGCATCAGGTTGTCAATCGTCACAGACTTGGAGCCGTACTCTTTGCGGATCCAGTTGGCGTTCGGCAGGTTGATACCAATCGGCGTAGCAGGATAGCAATCACCGGCAAGGATAGCCGCCGTGATAACTTTGGCGGTCACACCCTTGACTTCTTCTTTCTTGTATTTGGGATCGGTCGTGGAGTGATCCTCGAACCATTGTGCGTTGTCGGAGATGAGTTGCGTACGCTTGGTGGCAGCGAGGTCTTTGAAGTTAACCATTGATTCCCATGTACCGGTGATACCGAGCGGGTCGGAGTATGTCTCCGTGAAACCGTTGACGAAATCCACGCGGCTGTCCAGATCCTTCACCCACGCGATGCAGTATTCGTTGAATGTCTTGAGGTCTCCGGTCTCGTTGAAGGCAATCATCTTCTCGATCACCTCACGTTGCTGGTCGTTCTCGGCATATTGCAGCGCCTCTTTGAGCCAATGAACCACATGCTCCAATGCTTCGCCATACAGACCACCTACCTTATAAACGCGTTCCTCGATCTCGCCTTTCTCGTTCTTGACGAGTTGGGAGTTCAAACCGATCCAAAGGGGTTCGGGCGAGTTGTCTTTGTGGGCAGCGTACCATGCCTCCGCTTCCGCTTGGGTCACACCTTCGCCGTAGTAGTTACCGGCAGAACAAGCCACCAGATCCACGCCATCCTGAGCGGTCGTACGCTTCGGCATGACAGTCGGATCGAACATAACAGGCAGGATGTCATCGTCATACTCCACGCCGGCGGCATCGCAGGCTAAGATAAACCATTCCTTGTCAAACTCCGGCAAGAACTTATCCTCCGAATAATGATGGTGAATACCGTTGGAGAACCAGACACGCTTGAGGTAGCGCTCAAAAGCATCAAACTCCGAAGAGCCCTTATCGTACGGATAGTTGAGGTACAGTTCCTCGCACGCACGGCGGATACGCAGGTTGTATCGACCATTCTGATCGAAAAGGATATCGCGTCCCCACAAGGCTGCTTCACTCAAGCAGTACAGCAGCGATTTCTGCTGCAGACTCAAACTGTCAAACTCCGGTACATCGTATCGGAGAATCTCCAAATCATAGAATTTATCCACGTTGTATTGAAAAGCTTGCTCTGTGCAAGTCTTTTTTTGTTGACAGCCGCAGAGTATCCCCGCGGCTGCCAATACGATACATAATTGTTTTTTCATTAGAATCTCTCCAGAACGGTCTTAATCAGTTCTTTTACACGCGGTTTGTAATCCGTGTTAGCGGCCTCCACCTTACGTTGCGCGATCACGCAGCAAACGGTCATCGCCTTGTGACCCATATGAAGTGCCAAACCGGCAATACAGCTACCTTCCATCTCGTAGTTGGTGATACGCTGACCTTCGTAACGGAAGGCCGTGATCTTCTCGTTGATATCCGGTACGGCAATATCCACACGCAGGTTACGTCCTTGCGGACCGTAGAAACCATTCGCAGCAATCGTGCAACCACGCATCATGTCGTCTTTCGCAATACGATCAACGAGCTCGGGGTTAGCAGCTACAACGTACGGCACAGCAGCTTTCTTCGGGTAGCCGATGAAATCAACCAATGCTTTCTCGAAACCAAGGTCAGCAATCTTGTCGCGGTCGTGATAGAAAGCAAGCACACCGTCGAAACCAATCGATTTCTGGCTTACGAGGAAGGTACCCAGAGGGATATCCTCCTGCATACCGCCACACGTACCGATACGGATGATCTCCAGATGACGTTTCTCAGCTTTCTCCTCGCGGGTGTTGTAATCGATATTAGCCAACGAGTCTATCTCGTTCATCACGATATCGCAGTTGTCCGTACCGATACCGGTCGAGATACACGAAATACGTTTGCCTTTATACTTACCGGTAATCGTGTGGAACTCACGACTCTGAACGTCGCACTCGATAGAACCTTCGTCAAAGAAGGAAGCTACGATGTTTACACGGTCTTGGTCACCGACAAGGATGATTTTGTCTGCCAAGAACTCCGGTTTCAGGTGCAAATGGAATGCAGAACCATCACCATTGATGATTAACTGCGAAGCAGGGAAATGTTTCATAGTATTTATAATTTATGATTTAAAATTTCAAATTTATGCCTCTCCGCCGGTGAAGGTCAAAGGAAGGGTACTGCCCGGAACGGGACCACCGATCGGTTGGATCGTACCGAACTTCTGCTCGTACTGACCGATATTGTTCTGGAGCGCACCAAGGATCTTCTTTGCCTGATCCGGTGTTACGACTACACGTGCAACTACATTGGCCTGCGGAACGCCCGGCATCAGCTGCGCGAAATCCAATACGAACTCCGTAGGAGTATGCGCGATAAGCGCTAAGTTTGCGAACACGCCCTGTACTTTATCCGGGGCGATGTTGATCTTTAATTCTTTCTGTTCTGCCATATTTGTACAATTTTAATTTACCATTTATTGTTCTTTCTTTGCGGTACGATCAGCATGTATAGGTTCACCAGCGGTAAAGCGATATCGAACCATAACACGCTCCATGTACTGAATCGTTTTACTCTCATCTTATGCGCCGCGGCATTGATGATACCCGTCTGGATCCACCAGCGCAGGAGGAACAGACCTATCGCCGCCAAGAACGGGATAGCGATCGGACTGAACTCAAACGGCCAAATCTGTATCTGCGGAAAATAAAGCACGAGCATTGCCAAGACCAGCGCATAAAAGAGTCCGCGTGTCAAGGGCTCTAAAGCCAAACGGAACTTCGTGCTCTCGCGGTAAGACGGCGAGACAGATACATGACGCCGTTTCTGCTGCCACCATTCTTTCATCGTTTTCTTCGCCACCGACCAGGTATAACTATCCCGGCTTAAGATCACCGCCGTATTCGCTTTGGTCGCTACGTGATTCACAAACAGATCATCGTCTCCTGCGCGGCTCGTCATCAAGTGGGTGAATCCACCGGTCTCAAAAAAGAAGTCCTTGCGATAAGCCAAGTTACGTCCTACCCCCATATACGGATGTCCGCAGAGCGCTGAGCCCAGATAATGAAGACCGTTGAAAAGCGTGTCATAACGCACGAGACGGTTGATATGTCCTTTCTCCGCGAAATAAGGACTGAAGCCAAGCACGATATCCTTATGTCCCGCGAATCCATGCATCATCTTACGTATCCATTGATTGCTCTCCGGCACGCAGTCCGCGTCCGTCAGAAGCAAATAGTCATACTTCGCTGCCTTGGCCGCTAAGGTCAGCGCCAACTTTTTGGTCGATCCCACACGGGCACCGTAAGGCACAAACGTCATATGCAAACGCGGGTCACGAACCATATAACTCTCCACCACCGCACGCGTGTCATCTTCCGAGCCATCGTCCACAACGATCACCTCGTACTCCGGCCAGTCCTGCGTTAACAAGGCTTGCAGGTACTGCGACAGGTTATAACTCTCGTTATGCGCGCAGAGCACCACCGTGACACCGGGCGTGCCCTCGATCGTTAAGGGTTCGATCCCTTCGGACTTCTTATCGTGACGCATCTTCCGTACCGGCGCGTCCATGTAACGGGAATAGAAATACACCTGACCCAAGAAGAGCACCGCCAGTGTACTCAGCAACACGATGTCGATACTATTTAAATCTAAACTAATCAAGCTACAATCTTTATTTTATACACATGTGTCGAGCTGCCGTCTTCTGCCTTAACAGTGATCAGCCAAGGTTTGCCATTTACCTCACCGGGCACGATGGTCATCTCCTGGCTATCTAACTTACGACCGTTGAAACGGGCCTTCTCACCTTTGATATTGGTCAGCGTACCGATTCCGCGATAACCGGCGATCTTCACATCGCCGTTGGCCGGAAGTTTATAAGTCTGAACCTTGTCTGTATTCGGATTAAACTCCTTCCACTCCTTGCCGTTGATAGTCAGTTTGTCGATGCGCGACGAGTAGATCAACTCGACATCGTCGATATAAAGCGCGTTGCCGTCGTACAGACCGTCATTCGCACGGAAAGCCGGATAGTTACCCGCCGAGAAGATCACATTACACATCGTCGGACGACCATCGTTCTTATAGAGAATAGGCACTTTAATCTGCGTCCACTCGTTGTACTTAGCCCGCGCACGATACCAACCTTCTGCCACTTGCTTCACCGGTTGGTCAATACCGCACTCGTTACCATCCGTAGCCGAACGGATATCTGATTCCTCATTGATGCGCTCCGTACTCGTGCAACCACCTGCTTTGTTCTTATACTGCGAACTCTTCGCCGTTCCTATCCATGAGTAATATAGCAAATGGAAGTCCTCTTTATCCGTTTCAGGGCCTTCACGCTTGATCCATACACTCATCGTGTCCGGACGATATTTCCAAGCGATACCACCTTCTGTACCGGCAGTAGCACTCTTCACGCTCAAACCCTTGAGGTACTGCCACGGTTGCCCCAGACTTACGTAACCGGGGCCAACAGCCGCGATACCTAACTTAGGAGCACCTACCAATTGGTCAGCCACATAGGCACAATAGCCGGTACGACCCGGTTTTTGGAGCATAAACGTAAACTTCAACCCCACCTGAGTGACATTACTTCCATGCCATTGAGCCAATTGTACATCATTTTTGAACTTATCCGTCCAGTTCTCGAAGTGACTGTCCGGCAATTGCTGTGCGAACACGCACACACAAGCGCAAAGAAGCGCTATGGATAAGAATTTTCTCTTCATCTTTATAAATTTTGCGCAAAGATACACTTTTTTTTGCATATATGCAAACTTTTTAGTACTTTTGCAGCAAATTATATGCCACATATGAATTCTTTTGGCGAAAAATGGACATTTACCAGCTTCGGTGAGTCGCACGGAGCGGCCATCGGCGGTGTGCTGGATGGCGTACCGGCAGGGCTGCATATTGATTTCGATATGATCCGCGAGGAGTTAGCGCGCCGTGCCGGGAAAGGCATCATCGGTGCTTCTCAACGCGCGCAACACGAACCCGACGAAGTCGAATGGCTCAGCGGGGTTATTTCCAATGACCAATCACCAATCACCAGTGGTGATCTCATCACCTTAGGTACGCCTATTGCCTTTATTATTCGCAATAAAGATGCACGTCCTGAGGACTACGAGTACCTCAAACACACCTATCGCGTAGGGCATGCCGATAAGGTCTATGAACTCAAATACGGTATCCGCGACTGGCGCGGAGGAGGTAGAGCCTCAGCGCGCGAGACCGCAGCACGAGTTGTGGCAGGGACGATAGCGAAGCAGGAACTCGCGCAAAAAGGAATCTCCATTCGCGCCTCTCTTATTCAGGTTGGATCAGAAACGGATCCGGCTAAATTTGCAGAGACGATTGCCGCCTACCAAAAAGACGGGGACTCGATCGGTGGCATCATCGAGTGCCGCATCAACGGACTGCCTGCCGGAACAGGCGAACCCATCTTTGATAAACTGCAAGCACATTTGGCCTTCGCCATGATGAGCATCAACGCCTGCAAAGGATTTGAGTACGGTACCGGATTCAGTGGCGTCACGCAACCCGGTTCAGCCATCAATCCCATCTCCGGCGGTATAGCCGGCGGTATATCCGATGGCACGGAATTAGTCTTCCGCTGTGTTTTCAAACCGACTCCTTCTACACCCAAAGCCGGCATAAAAGGAAGACACGACGCATGTGTTGCCACTCGCGCCGTGCCCGTTGTTGAAGCAATGACCGCTTTAGTGCTGGTCAATTACTCAGCCTGAGGCATTAACAGAGCCATGATGATATAGAGCAGTACGCCCGGAAAACCGGCACTGAACACTGTCAGCGCTGCATATACCACGCGTACAAGCGTCGGATCTAAATCCCAATACTCAGCCAAACCTGCACATACGCCTGCCAACATCTTGTTGGAACTGCGCATCAATTTTTTCTCAGCCATATTCTTTACAATTATTTAACAACTACAGGACTGTATTTCGGTACAAGACTCTTCATCACAATCCAACCGATCAAGTAAGCCACCGCGCAGATACAGAAGATAATCATGTATCCTGCAGGTTTACCGCTAAAGCCCATGAACTGGAAGGCTTCACCCATCTCGTCAGCGTGGGTAAAGAGCATACCCGAACCCTTGTTGATTAGGAACGAACCTACACCACCTGCCATCGCGCCGATACCGGTGATCGTAGCCACTGCCGATTTGGGGAACATATCGCCCGTCGTCGAGAAGATATTGGCACTCCAACTCTGGTGCGCTGCACCGACGATACCGATGATGATGGCTACTGCCCAAGGACCGTATATACCACCGAGCGGTTGAGCGAACAACGCGAAGATCGGGAAGAAGGCAAAAATCAACATCGCACGCATACGACCGGCGTACGGTTCCATACCTTTCTTCTCCACGAAGATCTTCGGCAGATAACCACCGAACAAAGATACTACCGTCACAATCGCATAGAGCGTGAAGATCAATGCGATACCCTGCGGATCGGAAGCCTTGATACCAAACTGATCCTGGAAATAAGCCGGGGCCCAGAACAGGAAGAACCACCAAACGCCGTCGGTCATGAACTTACCAAACGCAAACGACCAAGTCTGTTTGTGCTTGAAAGCCTCCCCAAACGACATCTGTTTCTCTTCTTTAACTTCCTCTTTCGGAGCTTCTTTCTCGTCCTGATGGATATACTCGAGTTCTGCCTCGTTCACATGCTTGCTCTCGGTCGGTTTGTCATAGACAAAGATCCAGATACCAGCCCAGATGAAACCGAGCGCACCGATGATGATGAACGCCCACTCCCATCCCATGGCCTTCGCCAGCAGAGGAATAGTAGCAGGAGCTGCCAACGCACCTACCGATGCACCGGCATTAAATAATGCCGTAGCGAACGCACGGTCTTTCTTCGGGAAGTACTCAGCCGTTACTTTGATAGCTGCAGGGAAGTTACCTGCCTCACCAAGACCGAGGATCAGACGGCAGAACAGGAACAGATACACACTCACCATTGAGATCGTCGCAGCGAGTGCACTTCCGGCTTCTACCGCACGCAAAGCAGCTACGCTGTCCACGCCATCCACGAACCACGTGGTAGCAAGACCACAGGCAGCGTGCATGATCGCACCCAACGACCAGATCACAATCGCCCAGAGGTAACCTCTCTTCGTACCCATCCAGTCGATGAACTTACCGGCGAACAGACAGAAGATAGCATAGGCAATCGAGAACACACCAGTGATCGTTCCGTAATCGGAGTCCGTCCAGTGGAACTCGGGTTGAATGAACTCTTTGAAGGTCAAGGACAGCACTTGGCGGTCCATATAATTGACCGTAGTGGCGAAGAAGAGCATCGCACACATGACCCAACGCCAGTTGGTCATGACAGCTTTCTTAACGTCATTCATAATTTCTCATTATTTGCGGCAAGCCGCGATGATTTCAAAACACTCTTTGCACTTGTCGGTTACGTATTTCCAGTCGCCGGCTTTTACCTTGTCGGACGGGAAGAGCTTGCTACCCATACCTACGCAATATACGCCTGCTGCGAACCACTTCTCGAGGTTCTCTTTCTCCGGAGCTACACCACCGGTAACCATGATCTTCGACCACGGCATCGGAGCCATCAAACCCTTAACCAGGTTCGGACCTACTACATCACCCGGGAACACCTTGGTGAAGTCACAACCAACCTCTTGAGCCAGACCGATCTCACTCGGAGTGAGGCAACCCGGACAATAGGTCACACAACGACGGTTGCAGACCACTGCGATATCTTTGTTGAACAACGGACCTACTACGAAGTTAGCACCTAACTGCAGGTACAGCGCAGCTGTCGGAGCATCTACGACGCTACCGATACCGAGGGCCAATTCCGGGCACTCAACAGCTACCCACTTGCTCAGTTCACCGAACACCTCGTGTGCGAAATCACCACGGTTGGTGAACTCGAAAGCACGTACGCCACCTTCGTAACAAGCCTTAATCACATTCTTGCAAACTTCCACATCCTTGTGGTAGAACACAGGAACCATCGGTGCAGCCGCAATCTTGGCCATCACCTGAAACTTATCGAACTTAGCCATAATTTTAAGCTTTCAGAATTCAGTATTCAGTTTTCAGATTAGCGTTGAACGCGACCATTAGCGTTACCACCTGCCAGACTCAGCACTTCGTCTTCGCTCACGAGGTTGTAGTCACCGTTGATGGTGTGCTTGAGAGCCGAAGCTGCAACTGCGAATTCAAGGGCTGCACCTTGGTTGTCCGGATATTTGAGCATGCCGTGAATCAAACCGCCGGAGAACGAGTCACCACCACCTACGCGGTCGATGATCGGGTTGATCTCGTAGCGTTTGCTCTGGTAGAACTCCTTGCCATTGTAGATCATCGCCTTCCAGCCGTTGAACGTTGCGCTGAAGCTCTCGCGGAGCGTCGAAACAACATACTTGAAGCCGAACTCCTTCATCATCTGCTCGAAGATGCCCTTGTAGCCCTCAGCGTTGGTCTCGCCGCCTTCTACATCTGCATCGGGCTTGAAG
>CADBWK010000007.1 GCA_902798385.1 uncultured Bacteroidales bacterium | reverse complement strand
TTTTTTGGTGGCTTCGTTTTTTTGTACTACTTTTGCACCGGATTTGAAAATTGTGCCATACTTATGAAACGTTTACTACTCATGACAATCATCGTCACAGGCATCGTGATGGCCTCCTGCAACGTGACCCGCACCATCACCACCCAGAGCCAGTACTACCAGCGTGGTGATACGACCTGCACCATCGTCACCAAAACCATCGAGACCTACGATGCCTCAAAAAAATAGGTAAAGGACGCGCCTATCCAAAGAATGCGTCTATAAATCCCTATTCATTTTTCTCGCATCATTGCGAGAACTAAAACACACTTACTCACTATGGGAAAAGTTACTTATTCGGCAGGTATTGAGTACGTTTCGGGCTCCCTGGCGAAACCGAAGAAAGTGGACGGTCACAGCCACGGAGAGTACCTCATCGGTACGCACCGCGTCGCACCGACCCAGAACCCCGCTTGTACGCGTCTTTATATCCGTAAGGCCAACACCTACGGACAAAAGATCAGTCAGTCGTCTCGTTCTCTGAACGCTCGCGCACGCTTCTGCGCGGTTCGCGAGGCAGTCGCACTCCGTAAGACGGATCTCATGAAGATCACGCAGGACAAGGCAGCGTTCGAGGCTCAGAAGAACACCGCCGGCGGCAAGAAGACCATGCAGGCTTACCTCTGGCTCGTCTGCGGTCAAGAGTACGACGCTGTTCACAACGGCTAAGCCACGTATTCGGCAAGGAAGAGGCGCTTCGGCGCTTCTTTTTTGCGTTTTTATTTGCATATATGCAAAAAAAGTTGTAATTTTGCGGCCGATTTTAATTTGGCAAATTATAGGCTTATGATCACAATAGAACAATTGAAGGATGTGCAGCAGCGGGCGGACAAGCTCAAAGCGTACCTGCAGATCGACGAGAAGCGTATTCAGCTCGAGGAAGAAGAACTGCATACGCAGGCGCCGGGCTTCTGGGATGACGCCAAAGCTGCCGAGGCACAGATGCGTAAGGTGAAGGGCATCAAGCGCTGGATAGAAGGCTACGAAGGTGTTCGTGCGGCAGTAGAAGAACTGGCGTTGGCTTTCGACTACTACAAAGAGGAGTTGGTGACCGAAGAAGAGGTGGATGCCGCTTATGCGAAAGCCTTGTCGGAGGTGGAAGACCTCGAGATGAAGAACATGCTGAGTCACGAAGAAGACCAGATGCCGGCGGTGCTGAAGATCGTGTCGGGTGCAGGCGGAACAGAAGCGCAAGACTGGGCGGAGCAACTGATGCGTATGTATATGCGTTACTGCGAGAAGCACGATTACAAGGTGACGATCGAGAACCTTCAGGAAGGCGATGAAGCGGGCATCAAGACCGTGACCTTCAATATCGAAGGCGATATGGCGTACGGTTATCTGAAATCGGAGAACGGCGTGCATCGTCTGGTGCGCGTGAGTCCGTACAACGCGCAGGGCAAGCGCATGACGAGTTTTGCGTCGGTGTTCGTAGTGCCGTTGATCGATGACACGATCGAGGTGGAGGTCAACCCGGCAGGTATCAGTTGGGATACGTTCCGCAGCTCGGGCGCCGGAGGACAGAACGTGAACAAGGTGGAGTCCGGTGTGCGTCTGCACTATAAGTTCGTCAATCCGCTGACCGGTCAGCCGGATGAGATCGTGATTGAGAACACGGAGACTCGTGACCAGCCGAAGAACCGCGAGAATGCCTTGCGGCACTTGCGCTCGCAGTTGTATGAGTTAGAATTAGAGAAGAGACGTCAGGCGCAGGCGAAGGTCGAGGCGGGCAAGAAGAAGATCGAATGGGGTTCGCAGATCCGCTCGTACGTGTTCGATGACCGGCGTGTGAAGGATCACCGGACGAATTACCAGACGAGTAATGTCAATGCCGTGATGGATGGCGATATCGATGCGTTCATCAAGGCGTACTTGATGGAATTTCCGGAGTAATGGCATCCGAAGGAATATATAAAGACAGAGGATCGAAGTTCTTGGGTTTTGCAGAGCCGATCAAGGACGAGGACGAAGCGAAGGCACGGATCGCGTGGTACAAGAAGAAATACCACGATGCACGGCATGTATGCTACGCCTATCGTCTGGGACCGAATCTGTGGCGGACGAAGGATGACGGAGAACCGCACGGTACAGCAGGCGCACCGATACTCCGCTCCATCGATGCCCGAGGGTTAGATAATATATTGGTGGTTGTCGTACGTTATTTCGGCGGCACGTTACTCGGGACAGGGGGGCTCATGGTCGCATATAGAGAAGCAAGCAAAGCAGCATTAGAAAACTATGGATAGATTTAAAGACATACGGGCATATCGGGTTGGATGGATACTGACCATCTGCGATTTCCTGATCAATTTTCCGGCGTTGTGGATACTCTCCAAGCGCACGACCAAGGGCATCCGATTGGATTACTTAGGTGACCGCAAGCAGATAGAAAAGGACATCAAGCACGGGGCGTTCTTCATGACGAACCACCGTGATATCGTGATGGACGCGGCGTGGCTGTCGCTGTTGCTGCGGTGCAAGTATTTCATTCGTCCGTTCATCGGCATCGGGAATAACTTGTTTGCGTACAAATGGATCGAGTGGTTCGTGCGTTTCAACCGTTGTTTTGTTGTCAAGCGCGGTGCGGGTGCTCATGCGCAGTTGGAGAACGCGAAGGTGTTGAGTGCCTATATCGGTCATCTGCGCCAGCAGGGTAAGTCCATCTGGTTGGCTCAACGCGAAGGTCGCGCCAAGGACAGTAACGACACGACGCAACCGGCTGTACTGCACATGCTGACGATTGATTTTGAGCAGCAGCACCGCCCCGTGGAGGAGTTCTTTGACTACATCAAGACGCTCAATATCTGTCCGGTCAGCATCACGTACGAATACGATCCGTGCGACTATCTCAAGGCCCGCGAGATGCAACTCAAGCGCGATAACCCGCGTTGGCGCAAACGTGCGAAAGATGATGTAGAGTCCATGCGTACGGGTATCGAGGGATGGAAAGGACGCGTGGTGTATCGTCTCACGCCGAGCATCAACCATGACATCGATCGGATGTTAGAGAAATTCCCGTACTACAAGGGGCTGCCGATCAAAGATCAGATCGAGCATCTGTGCTTTATCATCGACCAGCATATTTTCCAAGGGTACGAGATCTTCGAGCGTGGCACAGATTTTGAGGACTATCTGCAGAGCCGTTTGGCGAAGATAGACATCCCCGATAAAGATGAGCAGTTTTTAAGTGACAAAATTCATGAAATGTACGATAATCCGGTGATCAATCACCGGAAGAGTTTAAAGTTTAAAGTGTATGAAAAAAGCGATATTTCCGGGGTCGTTTGACCCGTTTACCGTAGGCCACTATGATATCGTGAAGCGTGGCTTAGAGTTATTCGATGAGATCATCATCGGCATTGGTCGTAACAGTACCAAACGCGAGACTTTCCCCATCCGCGAGCGCGAAGAGGCGATCAAGAAGATCTTCGCCGACGAACCGCGTGTGAAGGTAGCTATATACGACTGTCTGACGGTTGATTTTGCGAAAGAGCAAGAGGCGCAGTTCATATTGCGCGGTATGCGTTGTATCGGTGATTTTGAGTACGAGCGCAATATGGCGGAGGCGAACAAACAGATGGCCGGCATCGAGACCGTCATCCTCTATACGCGTCCTGAGTACGCCCATATATCCTCGACCCTCGTACGCGACCTGTATGCATATGGTAAAGACGTTAGTGCTTATGTTCCGAACACGCTTCGTTAATAGTATTCTTCTTTGCTTGTTGATCTTTGTTCCCGTCCAGGCGCAGCAGTCCACGACGCGGGCATCGGAGGTGATCGACATCTTCAATGACGTGATGCGTCAGGTGGATGTCAATTATGTCGATACGCTCAATTATGAGGTGTTGACCGAAGCGGCTATCGGCGCGATGCTGCGTAAGATTGACCCGTACACCGTTTATTACTCGAAGAAACAGGACAAAGACCTGCGTATGCTCACGCAGGGTAAGTACGGCGGTATCGGCAGTATCATCCAGCAGCGCGACAGTGCTATCTACGCCGTCAACCCCTACGAGGGCAAGCCGGCACAGTTAGCCGGTATCCTCGCGGGCGATAAGATCCTGACGGTGGACGGCAAGAAGACCAAAGGGATGAATGTGAGCGAAGTGAGCAATAACCTGCGTGGCGAACCGGGTACGACGGTCGTGTTAGAGATCGAGCGTGAGGGCGTAGAGAAGCCGTTTAAGGTGTCTATCGTGCGCGAAGACATCCATCTGGAGCCCGTCAGTTATGCCACTACGCTGGTGGCGGACACCCTTCCCTATCCGATCGGCTATATCGCTTTCTCGGAGTTCACCGAGGGATCGGCACAGGCTTTCTCCAATGCGCTGGACGAACTCTACTACACCCAAGGCGCGCGGGCACTCGTGATGGATCTGCGCGGGAACGGCGGAGGTATCGTCGAAGAGGCACTGCAGATCGTCAACCTGTTCGTCGATCGGGACACGAAGATCGTAGAGACCCGCGGTAAAGTAGCCCGCAGCAATAATGTCTATAAGACCCGTAACAACCCGCGTTACAAAGACCTTCCGTTGGTCATCTTAGTGGACAAGAACTCCGCTTCGGCGAGTGAGATCGTATCCGGTTCGTTGAAGGACTTAGGTCGCGCGACGCTCATCGGACAGAAGACTTTCGGTAAGGGACTCGTGCAGAACGTACGACCGGTGGCGCATGGCGGACATGTGAAAGTGACGACCAGCAAGTACTACCTGCCCTCCGACAGTTGTATCCAGGGTGTGGGTATCATGCCGGACATCGTGATGGACGACAGCGCGAAGGTAGACATCTGCTACACGCTCTACATGAATCATTATTTCTTTGATTTCGCTACGCGCTATCACCGTCTGCATGACAGCATCGCCGCCCTGCCGGACTTCGAGGTGACGGACGAGATGATCCATGATTTCTGTGCGTTCCTGGACGAGCGTAAGTTCAAATACGGGACCGAGACCTCCAAGTTCTTCGCGGACATGATCAAGATGGCCAAGCACGAAGACCTCGACTCGGCAACGATCGCGCAGTTAGAGGCGCTGGAACCTGTGCTGACACCGGATTTCCGCGAAGCGATATCGCGCAACAAAGAGGAGGTACAGCATTTCATAGGCGCGGAGATCATGCTCCGCTACTACTTCCAGAAAGGGCAGATCGCCTATAACCTGCGCTTCGACGATGAACTGAAGCGAGCGTTGAAGGAATTAAAAAAATAGCGCCGGCGGTGCTATTTTTTAATGCATATACTTCTTGAGTTTCTTCTGGGCAAAGAACAGTATCCAGTCGGGTGTGTGCTTGAGCAGCGGCGTGGAGAGCCAGTTGATGAAACCCGGGGTGTCCGCTTTCTTGCCTTTGAAGAGTTTCTTCAATGCCCGTTTGACAAGTTTCTCCGGCGGGATAGAGACGGTCAGTGCGACCGCTAACTTACGCAGGTTCGGTGCGAGACCGAAGAGACCGGTATCGACGGCACCCGGCGCCATGACGGTGATATGCACGTTATAGGGCTCGAGTTCGTACCAGAGGGACTTGGAGAAGTTATAGATGAAGGCCTTGGAGGCGTTGTAGGTCTGGATACCCGGCATCGCCATCCACGCGGACATGCTACTCATATTTAATATATACCCGCGCCTGCGCGCACACATATCGGCGGCAAAGAGTCGCGTCATCTTCGCTACGGTCATCACATGCAGCTGGAGCATCAACTCGATACGTTTGATGTCCGTCTCGCAGTATGTATTGAAGAAGAACACGCCGGCGTTGTTGATGAGAACATCCACCTCATATCCTTCGGTCTTGCACCACTCGTAGAGGTTCTCCGCCGCATCACTCAGACTGAGGTCAGCGAAATGCGCTACGGTCTTGACCTGATACTTGTCCGCGAGGTCTTGGGCTACTTCGTCGAGTTCCTTGCGCTGATTGGATACCAACAGCAGGTCGCAGTGATAATCCCGTGCGAGTTGGGTGGCATACTGCAGACCGATACCGCTACTTGCGCCCGTTACTAATGCTAGCATCTTTCTCTAATTTAGCGATCTCACGTTGAATATTGCCCGGTATCTGCTCGCCGTCGCGTTCTACGCACTCGTGGCATTTCATCTGCTTGCTGTACATACGTCCTACGCAGTAGTTGGAGCGCTTGCAGCCGGCGTTATAGTGCGGATTCTCCTGCACATGTTTGACGAAGTCCGGATCCTTGATCAGCACGTGCGCTATCTGGAAGAGCTCGAAGCCTTCGTCCATGATCTGCTGACAGTTATCGCCGCTCTGTACACCGCCCACATAGATCAGCGGGATATCGATGTCCTTGAGTTGCTCTTGGAAATACTTCGCTTTGTCCATGAAGTAGAGCTCCTTGAACGGTACGGTCGGCGTCATGATCGATCCCACAAACGGAATATGCAGGGCAGCCTTGAGCCACCACAGATCTTTCATCGACATGTAATGCGCCAGGGTCTTGATCGGCATGGCACCGCCGAGGATGGTCATCGGGCTACGACTCACGGTACCGCCGGAAAGGACGATGCCGTGTACCTTATGCTTCGCGATCTCGCGAGCCACCTGCAGACCTTCTTCGATCGACACACCCTGCCAGCAGTCGTCCCACATATTCGTCTTCACTACCACGGCGATATCGTCTTTGGCATGAATCATCACCTCATCGAGCACCTCGTTCATGAAGCGGGCACGGTTCTCGAAAGAACCGCCATAGGCATCGTGACGATGGTTCGTACGACGGGCCAGGAACTGCGAGATGAGGTAGGCGTGACCGGCATGGATCTCCACGCAGTCAAAACCGCACTCACGGGCGAAGTCCACCGCCTCACCGAAATGCTTCACGATGGTCTTGATCTCCTCCACTTTGAGGCGACGGTGAATCGTCGGGCTGTAGAGGTTGAACCATGTATCGGCACTCACGGGGATACAATGACAGGTGGACATATGCGTCATGTTGCCGCAGTGACCCAACTGAATAGAAGCTTTCGCGCCTTCCGCATGGATGGCGTCGGTCATCTTCTTCATGTCGGGGATGATCTCCGGACGAACGTAGAGCTGGCCGTCGAAAGAGACACCGCTCTGATCCACCGCACAGTACGCGACCGTCGTCATGCCTACACCACCGCGCGCTACGGACACATGATAATCCTGCAACTCCTTGGTCGGTGCATTCGCACGCGCCATATTTTCAAAAGCAGCGCTGCGGATAATACGATTCCGCAGCGTGATAGGTCCCAGTTTATAGGGGGAGAACAATTTGTTATTGGTCATTGGTTTTTGGTTATTGGTCATTGATCAATAAATAAACGGTATGATTCGTTTGAGTTTCTTGCGGTCGAACTCATCGGGGAACTCCTGTTCGTACTTGAGGTAGATCGAGTTCGCACGCGGCACGAGGTTGCAGCAACTGAACCAGAAGAACAGCAGTCCTGCCAGCGACCAGGTAAGGATCGCAAAACCTAACCACTCCGTGATCTCACCCAGATAGTTCGCACTCGTCACGTACTTGTACATACCTTTCTTCGGCAGGTAGTGGTTCGTGTCACCCGGCTTACGCAAGTGACGAATCACATGATCCGAGTGCATGTTGATGATCCAACCCGTGAAGAAGATGATCGTACCGATGATGAACTGCGGACTCGTTATCCACGACGAGGTGTACAACTCCGGATAATGTTGCGGCGCCAGATGGAAGAGCCAATAGCCCTGGATATAACCGTTAATGAGGTTCCAGATCACAGACAGCATCATGATCACCACCGGCATCTTGCCGTTTCCCTTCAGCATGAAGGGGAAGATGAACGAGCGCTGGAAATAATGGAACTCAAAGAACAGGAAGAACAACCAGTACGGAGCATTCTTCGTCACGCCGTCGTAGAGCGGGAAGGACTTGAAATAGAGATACAGCATCACGAAGAACACCGGACACTCCATCAGCAGCCAACCTACCTTGTTGTTCATCGCAGGTCCCCACTTCTCCGAACGCATCTTACCATAACCGGCATCCACAAAATACAGGGATACGAACACGACTAAGCCCACCAAAAACATGATGTACAGCAAGTCGTAAAAGAAATCAATAGAGTAAATGTTTTCTATCGGCATATTGTTTGTTATTTAAATTTTACTCCAAAAAAGCTTACAAAGGTACGAATTTTAATTCGTATATGCAAAAAATCTTAACAATCGGAAACTTTTTCTTTCATTTGGCATACAAATAATCCGAAAATGATTAATCCCATGCCTACCCATTTGGCAAGCGGGAGGTGTTCGCCGAAGAAGAGAATCATCCAAAGCGCCGTGAACGCCGGACGGATGTTATTGAACGCATTCGCCTGCGTCACACCTACTTTCCGCAACGCATAACAGAACAGGATGAACGCTATCACGGATGCAAAGACCGTGAGATAGGCCACGCAACCTAACGCTACTTGCATCTCGGATTGGTAAATGGTAATTGGTAATTGGTAAATCGTTTCCGGTCCTTCTTTGATGAGCCAGATCGGGATAAAGAAACAGAGGCTCACCAACTGCGTATAGAAGATGAACGAGAGCGAACTGTAGGTCATGGGTGCCTTACGCATCATGACCGAGTCAATCACCGCCGCCGACACCGCCGCGAAAGCCAACAGGATGCCCCAGTAGTTACCGATCGAGTAGTTCGTGCTACCCGCTAACGTGAGCGCAAAAACACCGGCCGTCGAGATGAGAATACCCCATATGTTGTACTTCGTCACCCGCTCTTTGAGAAGGATGGCGGCGAAGATCGGACTGAGCAGCGGACTCGTTGAGAGCAGCGTCTCCGCGATCGTCGGACTGTTGAGCGCATCGTACGCGTAGGTCTCTAACATATAGTACAGGAAGGGTTGACAGAAGCCCGCCACCAAAAAGAGCGGCAGATCTTTGAGTTCCATCTTCTGCAGGCGGAACAACGCACTCTTGCGGCAGATAAGGCCGATGACCAGCATCAGCAGTACCGAAGGCACAAAACGCATCACGATCATCGTGAACGGAGGCAGTACTGCCAAGGCATGTTTGATGGCGATTCCGCTCACCGACCAGATGATCATGGACACCACCAACGCCCCTACTGCCAAGTAGGATGTTATATCTTTTTTCATTTCAGCTTGCAAAGGTACAAAAAAATTTGCATATGTCAAAATGTTTTTGTAATTTTGCACCCAAATTTGGATTTTATGAACTTTACGCATTTACATGTACACAGTCATTACTCGCTGCTGGACGGGTTGAGTAAGGTGGAAGAGATAGTGGACAAGTGTATTGCCTCCGGGATGAACGCCGTGGCACTGACCGATCACGGCAACATGTACGGCATCAAAGACCTGCTGGACTACTGCAAGAAGAAAGAAGGCTTCAAGCCCATCGTGGGTACGGAGGCTTACTGTGCGCGTCGCGGTCGTCACTCGATGACCGATGAGAAAGCCGTCAACGGTGAGGGACGTACGTATGCCATCGACCGCTCGGGTTGGCACCTCATCCTGCTGGCAAAGAACATGGAGGGTTATCATAACCTCTGCCGGCTCGTCTCGCACGGTTACATGTCTGATGCGTTCTATCACACCCCGCGTATCGATAAAGAGCTGCTCGAGAAATGGCACGAAGGCATCATCTGCTGTTCGGCTTGTCTGGGTGGCGAGTTGCCGCAGAAGATCCTCGAGGGTATCGCCAAAGGCGGCGATTTCAGCGAAGCGGAAGAGACCGTCAAATGGTTCAAGAACCTCTTCGGAGAGGATTATTACATAGAGATCCAGCGTCATGAGACGCAGAAGCCCGGGGCTGATGTGGAGGTGTACGAGCGACAGAAGCAGGTCAACCCCATCCTGATCGAACTCGCGCATAAGTACGGCATCAAGATCATCGCGACCAACGATGCCCACTTCGTGAACGAAGAGGACGCCGAGGCGCATGACCGCTTGATCTGCTTGAGCACGAACCACTACGTGAACGACGTCAACCGAATGCATTATACCAAGCAGGAGTGGATCAAGACGCCCGATGAGATGGCGGCTATCTTCGCTGACATCCCCGAGGCGCTGGAGAACACGCAGGAGATCGTGGACAAAGTGGAGGTATATGACATCGACCACGGACCGATCATGCCGAAGTTCGACATCCCTGCTTCGTTCGGCAAAGAAGAGGACTATCCCGACCGTCTGGCGTTTGAGTCGGCATACCTGCGCCACCTGACGATGGAGGGCGCGAAAGAGCGGTACGGCGAAGAGCGATTGGCCAACGACGAGGAACTGAAAGAGCGTATCGAGTTCGAGCTCAACACGATCATCTCCATGGGTTTCCCGGGCTATTTCCTCATCGTGATGGACTTCATCCGCGCGGCGCGCGAGGAGCTCGATGTGTCCGTTGGACCGGGTCGTGGTAGTGCCGCAGGATCGGTGGTGGCCTACTGTCTGAAGATCACCGATCTCGACCCGCTCAAGTACGACTTGCTGTTCGAGCGTTTCTTGAATCCCGACCGTATCTCGCTCCCTGATATCGATACCGACTTCGAGGATTGCGGACGCGGCAAGGTGCTGGACTACGTGAGCCGCAAGTACGGCGAGACACATGTGGCGCATATCGTGACCTACGGTAAGATGGCGACGAAGTCCGCGCTCGCAGATGTAGGGCGCGTACAACAAGTGCCGCTGGCTTTTGTGAATGAGTTGAAGAGTTATGTGCCCGATCGCGATTTCCCCGATAGCGTCCTCAAAGACCTGCCGAAGGATGCCAAGCGTCCGAAAGTGAACCTCAAGAACTGCTATAAGTACATCGAGGAGTTGAAACGCGAGTACGAGACCGGTGATCCCAACACGCGTTCGATGCTCGAGTACGCAGCACGACTCGAAGGTACGATCCGGCAAGTGGGTGTACACGCCTGCGGCGTGATCATCGGTGCAGACGACCTGACGAACTTCGCGCCGCTGTCTTCCGTAGAAGATAAGAACAGCAAGAAACGGGTACTGGTGACAGAGTACGACGGGCATGTGGTGGAGAGCGTGGGCCTGATCAAGATGGACTTCCTTGGCCTTATCACGCTGACGATCATCAAGGAGTGTCTGCGCAACGTCAAGAAAGCGCGCGGCATCGATATCGACATAGATCATATACCTATCGACGACGAGTTGACCTATAAGCTCTTCCAGGAAGGACGCACGGTGGCGGTGTTCCAGTTCGAGTCCGCGGGTATGCAGAAATACCTGCGTGAGTTGAAGCCGACGGTCATCGGGGACCTCATCGCGATGAATGCCCTCTACCGTCCGGGTCCGATGGACTACATCCCGCAGTTCATCAAGCGTAAGCAGGGTCTCGAAGAGGTGACGTACGACATTCCCGTTATGGAGAAATACCTCAAGGACACCTACGGTGTCACGGTTTACCAAGAGCAGGTCATGCTGCTGAGCCGACTGCTGGCGAACTTCACCCGCGGCGAGAGCGACAAGCTCCGAAAAGCTATGGGCAAGAAACAGATGGCAGTTCTGGCGAGCCTCAAAGATAAGTTCATGGAAGGCGGTAAAGCCAACGGACATGACGAGAAGATCCTCAATAAGATCTGGGCAGACTGGGAGAAATTCGCCTCCTACGCTTTCAATAAATCGCACGCAGCTTGCTACTCATGGGTGGCGTACCAGACCGGTTACCTCAAAGCGCACTATCCCGCGGAGTTCATGGCGGCTAACCTCACCGTCCACAAGGACGATATCAAAGAGGTGACCAAGCTCATGGACGAATGCAAGGCGCTCGGCCTCAGCGTGTTGGAACCCGATGTGAACGAGTCCGAGTTGACCTTCACCGTCAACCACGACGGCGCTATCCGTTTCGGTCTGGGTGGTATCAAGGGCGTCGGCGAAGGTGCCGCAGATGTCATCATCTCCGAGCGCGAGAAGAACGGTAAGTACAAAGACATCTTCGATTTCCTGGAGCGCGTCAACCTGCAGAGCTGTAACCGCAAGACGATCGAGAACCTCGCGCAGGCGGGTGCTTTCGAGTGCTTCAAAGATCTGTATCGGGAGCAGTTCTTCGGCGTGGATGAGAACGGTCAGTCCGGACTCGATCTGCTGATGAACTACGGTCAGAAATGGCAGGCCGACCAAGCCTCCAACACGAATTCGCTCTTCTCGGATTTCGATATCGCGATCGAGATCAAGCATCCCGAACTGCCGCAAGTGCCGCGCTGGAACACGATCGAGCGCCTCAACAAAGAGAAAGACCTCATCGGCATCTACCTCTCCGCGCACCCGCTGGATGAGTACGAGTACGAGGTACGTGAGTTATGCAACGTGACGGCGAATGAGTTGATGCAGTTCGAGTTGTGGCGCAAACCCGAGGCACGTAAGGACGCGGAGGTTCGGATCAAACAGGAGATGGCAGCAGAGCCGGATGAACCCAAGCTGCTGCCCTCGGAGTTCCTCGCCAAGCATAAGAACCAAGCCTGCCTCATCGGCGGTATCATCACCTCGGCGGAGCAGCGTATCAGTCAGAAAGGCAATCCTTACGGCAAATACATCATCACCGACTACACGGGCACCTATGATTTCGCGCTGTTCGGCAATGCGTATAACCAGTTCGCCCATATGATGCTCAAGGATCTGTATGTACTCGTCACGGGTGTGGTACAGCAGAAAGGCGCCGGACAGAAATGGTTCCGTGAAGCACCGGACGATGTGGCGGAGTATGAGTTCGTGGTACAGAACGTGACGATGCTCAACGAGGTACAGGACAAGCGCACCGAAGGCATCAATATCCGCTTGTCGCTGGATGCGATCAATAACGAGATCATCGATGAGTTGGCGGATGAGATCAAGGCGAACAAGGGCAACGGACGTCTGCATGTGTCGATCTTCAATCCCATCAACCGCCATCAGGTGGCGCTCACGAGCCGCTCCAATGCCATCCGTGTCACCCCGCGGTTCTATAAATGGCTCAGCGAACAACGCGCCGACGGCGTACTGGATTTCCATCCCATCACCAAAGAATGAAGATAGGTATCTACGGAGGCAGTTTCAATCCCGTCCATTTCGGACATGTGGGTTTGGCGAAGTGGGTCATCGAGCATACAGACCTCGATGAACTATGGCTGCTGGTCAGCCCTCTTAACCCTTTAAAAGTCGAAAGCGAAGAGCTAAGAGCCAAGAGTGAAGAGGAACGCTTAGCCGCTGTTCGGGAAGCCGTTAAGGACATCCCCGGACTGGTTGCCTCAGATTTTGAGTTCGCTCTGCCCCGCCCTTCTTATACGGCCAACACCTTACGGGAGTTGCGCAAAGCCTATCCCGAGCATGACTTCACCCTGCTCATCGGCGAGGACAACCTCGCTATCTTCGACCGCTGGCGGGAGTATGACTTTATTCTCGACAACTTCCGAATCTTCGTTTATCCGCGACACGGTTGTGAGACATCCCGCCCCGCATGCATCAAAAAAGCCAGGAACATTACATTCCTGGCTGATGCACCGTATTTCGATGTGTCTTCTACACAAATACGGGAAAAGGCGATCAGAAATTGATGCCTATCTTCGCTACTACGTTCAGCGTGAACATCACATCGTTGTATTCGGCAGCTCCACCTAAGAACTGATCCGAACCAACAGAGATGTTGAAGTGCTTGCCGAACTCGAGTCCGAGGAAAGCAGCATAGTACATACCTCCCATGAACATGCCTTTCCAGTTGTTCGCGCTCACCTTTGCTTGCGCTACGCCCATCCAGGCACCGAGACGGAAGTCAAAGAACGGAGCGACCGCGGTCTTGGACCAATAGAAGCGGTTGTGCCAGTACATCGGAATGAGCCACTCACGGTAATACTGCTCGAAAGTAGCATTCACACCAATACCCATACCTTCGTAGATATGCGGGTTCTTCATGCGCCACAGGTAATTCGTGTTAACGAGGAATCCATGTGCTACATCGCCTTCACCGGTAATCGGGAAGAACACGTTATAACCCATCTCGATGGAGGAGTAGAACGGTTTTCTCAGATAGCCTTTGCCTGCGCCTTTCGGTGCTACATTCGGTGCGGGTGTGATAGCTTGCGCCACCGCACTACCTATTACCGGAGAGAGGGTCGGTCCGTGCTGTGCACCCGATCCGATATAGATCGTGTTGTAGTTAGCCGGCTTGGGGTCAATGCCGTTGAGTATGCGGAGGTCTTCTTCCGTAGCGGTACGGAAATTGCGATATCTGGCCGGGTAGCCATATATCTCCATGCGCATAAGTTGCTTCGAGGACTCCGACTTAACCACGAGGTTCTCGCGCGGTTGGATGATCAAGTCGGCATTGGCCTTCTCCATCATCGCACCGATCAAGAGTTCGCGCATCGCGGCCTTGGTCGTGAACGACTTGGCGGTGTTCGTCCAAGCGGTATCCTTACGCACATAAACGGTATCCACAACGAGGTCCGCCACCGTCGGCATCTGCTTGATGTCCGATTTGATCTCGAGCGAACGAGCGGTGCGGGTGGTCGTCAGATAGTTGGATACACTACACGAAGACATACCCGCCAGGATGACCATCAATGATAAAATGCGAATATGTTTCATGATTGCTTACTTTTTAACCTCGTTAATGATCTCACCGCCGTTGATAACCACTTGCGGTACATTTTCTGATTTCGACTTGTCGATCAGATACTTGGTCTGCTCTTCGTACGAGATGGTACGGAAATTACGATGTTTTGCAGGATAACCGCTGACGGTGATGCTCTCCAGACGGCCGTTGCGATAGTCCAGCTTGAACAACGGGTTAACCAATACGTCTGCGTTGCTCTTCTCCAACAACTCACCGACTGCGTTCTCTTTGTACTGCTCTACGCTGACCATCATGTTGTCGTTCTGCGGAACAGCAACAGTCAGTTTTACGCGTTGATCCGATACTTCCAGATCAGCTGTGGTCCAAGAACTCCAGGTCTCAACCGGCATCTCTTGGGTACGAGCGGTACGAGTCGAATACATACTCGACGGAGCTTTACAAGCACTCAGACATGCGCCTAACGCGATGACTGTAAATAAAAAGATTCTTTTCATGTGGGTAATAATGATTGTTTGTTAACGCCTACTCTATTGCTTAGGATTTTCGGCATTCTCCTTTATTGTAGAACCTCTGCTACGAGGTAATTGCTTCCTCCGATAAACACCGCATCTTCGGGTGCGGCATGCTCGAGCGCATAATGAATGGCTTCTTGCGGCTCTTCGATCGCGATCCCCTCTTTGCCCCAGAGCGCGAGCATCTCCTGCGCCGTCCGCGCGCGCTGCGTGTTCGGGCGCGTGAATATATAATGATAGCGCTCTCCCGGGGGCATTAGGCGCATCACGACCTCCGTGTCTTTGTCGTTCACCATGCCGAACACGATCCATATATGCGGGTTGGTCAACTCCTTCAGTTGCCGCGCTACGTACTGCAGTCCGTGGCTGTTATGTCCGGTGTCGCATATGACGAGCGGTTGTTCGCGTAGTATCTCCCAGCGGCCCCGCAGTCCCGTCATCGCACAGACGTGCGCGAAGCCTTCGGCTATTTGGACATTGGAGATTGGATATTGGAGATTGGTTAGTGCGCGCAAGGCGACAAAAGCTGTCTGCAAGTTATGCTCCTGGTAGTTGCCCTTTAACTCACATTCAGGGGCTACCTTCAGGAGGGTGCGACGCAGGTACTCACATTGATCGGCAAACCAGATATCCGAACCGCACTCCTGCGCTTTAGCGAGGAACACATTCATCGTCTGCGGGTGGCTCTCGCCAATAACCACCGGCACACCAGGTTTGATGATGCCGGCTTTCTCCTTCGCAATCTGCGTGAGGGTGTTGCCGAGGAACTCCGTGTGGTCCAGTCCTATGTTCGTGATCACGCTCAACACCGGTGTCAGCACATTTGTGCTGTCGAGTCGTCCGCCGAGTCCTACTTCCACCACCGCGATATCTACGCCCTGTTGCACGAAATACCAGAAGCCAAGGGCCGTCATGGTCTCGAAGAACGAAGGTTGCAGTTCGTCCAGAAACGCTTTATGCTCCGTGACGAAAGCCGCCGCGATCTGCTCGGGGATAGGCTGTCCGTTGACGCGGATGCGTTCGGTGAGGGACACCAGATGCGGGCTGGTGAACAGTCCCACCTTACGTCCCGAAGCCTGCAGCGCCGCCGCGATCAGATGCGCGGTCGAACCCTTGCCGTTTGTACCTGCCACATGAATCGCCTTCAGGCGCTCGTGGGGATTGCCCACATGCGCCATCAGTCGGAGCGTGTTCTCCAACCCGGGCTTGTACGCCTCAGCGCCTACCTGATGGAAAGGCGGACGCGCGTTGTACAAATATGTGACAGCTTCGCTAAAGTTCATCTATCATTTATCTTCTATGATGGCATCCAACTGCTCAAAAGCATGCGTCAGGTCATCGTTGACCACCACCTTATCAAACTGCGGCTGAAAACTCATCTCATACTCCGCTTTGGCGAGTCGTTTCTCGATCATCTCGGGGCTCGTGTCTCCGCGTCCTTCCAGCCTGCGGCGTAGCTCCTCGATGGACGGCGGGCAGATGAAGATCGACGTCGCTTTGTCACCCAAGATTCGCTTGAGGTTCAGTCCGCCTTTGACATCGACGTCGAACAAGACCTGTCTTCCGGCGGCTTCGATACGGTCGATCTCCTCTTTGAGCGTACCGTAATAGAGTCCGTCATACACCTGCTCGAACTCAATGAAATCATCGTTCTCGATGCGTTTCTGGAACTCCTCCACGGAGATGAAATAGTACTCGCGACCATGTACCTCCTCGCCGCGCGGCGCACGAGTCGTACAGGACACAGAGAGTTCAAACAGATCCGGATGCATCGTCAGCAGATGCTTCACCATGGTCGATTTACCGCTGCCCGAAGGCGCACAAAAAATATATATCATAATACGTTCAGTACCTGTTCCTTAATTTGCTCAAGTATATCTTTCATCTTCACCACGATGATCTGCATCTCGCTCTGGTTCGATTTAGAACCCAAGGTATTGATCTCGCGTCCCATCTCTTGGGCAATAAAGCCGAGTTTCTTGCCGACACCTGTTCCGTCTCCGTCCATGGTCTCGCGGAAATACTTGATGTGATTGGTGAGGCGCACTTTCTCTTCGGTGATATCGAGTTTCTCGAGGTAGTAGATCATCTCCTGCTCCAGACGGTTCCGATCGGTTTGTGCTTGGGTCTCGGCACTGAGTTGCGCCAGACTCTGCTCCAGACGTTCGCGGATCTTGGCAACACGTCCTTTCTCGAAAGGTTCTACTTGTGCAAGCAGGTCGGCTATCCCGTCGAGTTTCTCGTTGAACATTGCCTGCAGTGCCGCGCCTTCTTGGGTTCGGAATGCAATGAATCCGTCGATCGCGGTGTTTAGTAGCGCCTGAACGCTCTTCCATTCCTCGTCCGTCAGATCACCTGACTCGTCCTGCTGTTTGAGTACATCCGGGAAACGCATTATGGCCGCCATCACCTCTGCCGGAACTTCACCGAACTGCTCCTTGTATTGCGCCGCATAGGTCTTCACCGCCGACCAGTTGACGGGGCTGATGGCTGACTGCTGATTGCTGATGGCTGTCTCTTCATTGATGAAGAGATCTACTTTTCCCCGCTCGAGGCGCTGGTTGACAATCGTGCGGATGTCCAATTCCTTTGCCCGAAGACACGGAGCCAGACGAACACTCAAGTCCATCGACTTGGAGTTGAGTGAACGGATCTCGCAGATGAGTTTATGATTTCGGAAAGTTATCTCGGCCTTCCCGTAGCCCGTCATAGATAGTATCATTTGCCTATACAGAATTTACTGAAAATATTCGCCAACACTTCACTATTTGTGATCTGTCCAGTCACCTCGCCAAGTGCATTCAGGCAGTCCTGCAGATCCATCGAGAGCAGTTCACCGCTCAGTCCGTCGCTCAGCCCAACCTGTACACGTTCGATAGCATCATGCGCCCGGGTGATAGCCTCGTAGTGCCGCGCATTACTGAGCATCACAGCGCTCGTCTGCATCGATTCCTTCGCGATCCGTACCAACTCCTGCTTTAAGGACTCGATATCGTTGTTCTTCGCGGAGATAGCGATTGGTGATTGGTAATCGGTGATTGGTAATTGGTCTATTTTATTCCGCACTTTAATGATCGTTCCGGAACAGTTGATCTCCAAAGGCCATTCGCCGTTATCGCTCAGATAAATGATGATCTGCGCTTTCTCCGCTGCCTTACGCGAGCGCTCGATGCCCATGTTCTCTATCGTATCGTTCGTCTCGCGCAGACCTGCCGTGTCGATGAGTCGGAACAATATGCCGTCAAGGATAAGGGTGTCTTCTACCGTGTCGCGCGTCGTACCTTGTATGTCGCTCACGATCGCGCGTTGTTCACCCAGCAGCGCATTGAGTAGCGTTGATTTGCCAACGTTCGGTGCGCCGATGATCGCTACGGGGATACCGTTCCGGATCGCGTTGCCTGTACGGAAAGAGACCATCAGCGCCGAGAGTTTCTTTTCTATCTCAGCCGCCAAGGCCTTCAGTTCAGTTCGGTCCGCGAACTCTAACTCTTCATGGTCCGCGAAGTCCAGTTCCAGTTCAATAAGAGAAGTAAAGTGCAAGAGTCTTTCACGCAGATTAGCCAATTCGGAAGAAACCGAACCCCTTAGTTGACTCAGCGCCAGATCTTTCTCGGCTTTCGACTGCGCGGCTATCAGATCTGCCACCGCCTCAGCCTGCGTCAAGTCTATCTTGCCGTTCAGGAACGCTCTGCGCGTGAACTCTCCGGGCTCAGCAGCCTTACAGCCCGCATCAATGAGCCATTCTATCAAGGTCTGCTGGATATAAACGCTCCCGTGACAAGCAATCTCCACCGTGTCCTCACCCGTGAACGAATGCGGCGCGCGGAACACCGAGCATAACACCTCATCCAGCACCTCAGTTTCCCGTAACCCGTCACCCGTAACCCGTAACCTTTCAATCCTCCCAAAATGCACCGTGTTTGCATGAGCATCCGCCAAAGCCGACCGCCCTTTAAAGAGCGTATCCACGATGGTGATACTCTCTTTTCCCGAGACGCGAATAACAGCTATTCCGCCTGTCCCGTACGCGGTCGATATCGCGCAAATTGTTCCCATTTATCAAATTTGCCTGCAAATTTACTACAATTTTTGCATATATGCAAGAAAACACAAAGAAAAAGCAAAATTATTTGCACAATTAAAAAAAAAGTAGTACTTTTGCAAAAAATTTTGATAATTAACATTATAAACGACATAAAATACAGTATTTATCATGCGTACAACATTTAATCGCCTTCGTGCAGTAAAAGACAGTCTTCCACATGGTTCTATGGACTCTATAGCCGCAGAGCTGGGTATCTCCGGTGACGAGGTTAGAGCGTATTTTAACGGTGAGGGAAATGCCGACTACCATCTGGAGCCGGGCTACGATGGCGGTATCGTTGATTTTACCAACACGCGTATCCTGGAGGTAGCTCTTCGCCGCGCGTGGGAAGTGCAGAATGCACTGTAAATTGAAAATTGGAGATTGAAGATTGAAAATTTGAAATTTTGCAAAAAGTTAGTGGCTCTGATGCTCTGCATCGGGGCGCTACCTTTTGTGTTTAGCGCGAGCGCGTACGCGGGAGAGGAATCGAAAGTCGAGAGTCGAGAGTCAAGAGTCGAGAGTCGAGAGTCAAGAGTCGAGAGTAAGTGGCTTGACGATTACAAGGCGCCGGTGGGGCTGACGTACAATGCGCAGGCGAGGATACAGACTTCGTATCTATGGCGCGGATTGTATTGCGGTGCAGCGAACATACAAGCGAGTGCCAATGTAGGGTACGGCGGTTTGTATCTCGACATGTGGTGGAACATCGGCGTGACGGACTGGACGTTTAAGACCTTCCAGCCGGAAGTGGATTTCAGTTTGGGTTTTGCCCGCTGGGGACTCGATGTCTATCTTCTCTATATCCACAATTTCAACACGCCGTTCTTCGATTTCCACAACTACCCCGACAAGGGAAACCGCTTGGAGCTGAACGTTCGCTACACGCTGAGCAGTAAGATCCCGCTCAGCATTCTCTGGGCAACCCGTATCGCCGCATCAGACGGTTATTTGAACGCCCAAGGCGACACGGTACAGGCGTACTCGAGTTATCTGGAGATCAGTTACACGCATCATTGTCGCGACGGGTTCAGTGTGTACGGCGCGATCGGCATGACACCATGGAAAGGCGTGTACAACCCCAACGGTGCCGCGCTGCAGAATATCGAACTGAGATTGCGCAAGGACTGGAGCGTAGCCAAACACTGCGGCGTGATGCTGCAAGGACAGATTGCGGTCAGCCCGATGGCGGCGATCAACGTGATTAACGTCAACGCTACTTTTGGCGTCTTTTTGAAATAAAACATAACAAACAATAAGAAATGAAAAAGGTATTGGTTTTTTGTGCTGCCTTGATGGCAGTTGTTTTTTCTGCGAAGGCAGAAGACGAGAAGAAGATTGAGTTTGCTTACGAAGCCGGTTTTGAGGGCGTAAGCAGTTATCTCTGGCGTGGTCAGTACAACGGCGGCTTGTCGTTCCAACCGGAAGCACTGGTAGGTTTTAACGCCCTGGACGAGGCCATTCAGTTCCGCGGCGGTGTATGGGCTAATGTCGGTTCATCGGACTGCGCTTGGAAATTCACAAAAGACGGAACGGGTTACACGAAGTTCATGCCGGAGGTGGATTTTATGGCCAGCTTCACGGCTTACGGTGCAACAGTCGGTTTCATCGAGTACTACTACTGCGATGATTTCAGCAGCGCTACTTCGGAGATCTCGATTGGTTACAACTTCGACCATTTCTTCGAGCAAGACGCCTATATCAATTGGTACACGACCGTAGCCGGCGCCGATATGATCGAGGACGAGGACGGCAATGAGAAACGCGCGTGGAGTACGTACATCGAGTTGGGTTACTCCTACACTTGGGACAATATTGGTCTGACGCTCGGCGGTGAGATCGGTCTCTCCCCCTGGGCCAGCGACCTGTACGGCAATGAGTCCTTCGCCTGCACGAACATCAGCCTCAAGCTCAACAAAGAGTTTGAGTTCGAGCACCTGACGCTGGATATCTTCGCACAGGGTTCGCTCAACCCGGATCACGTGAACACGCAGAACGCGTACATCAACAAAGCCGGCGACGACAAGTTGTATAACCAAAAACTGAATGCTGCCCTCGGTATCGGCTTGTGGTTCTAATGCGCGTCAAGAAACAACATATCATCAGTGCGCTGTTAGGCATCGGTTTGGCGGCGTTGCTGATCTGGGGTTGGGAGGACGAACCCAAGGCTAAGTACTTCCACAACGAAGGCAAGGTCTTTGGCACGTATTATAACATCCGCTACGAAGCAAAAGCCGACTTGCAAGACAGCATACAGGCGGCCTTGAAGGCCTTTGACAGCAGCCTCAGTATGTTCAACCCGAACTCGATCCTGAGTGCGATCAACGCCAACCGCGACACGATGACCGACGCGGCTTTCGAAGCCATGTGGGCAGAGGCCTCCAAGGTCTATACGCTCAGCGACGGTGCGTTTGATATCACGGTGGCACCGCTGGTGAAAGCATTTGGCTTTGGTCGAAAGAGTGAGCAGTTTGCTGCGATCAGCCCTCTGACGATCGACTCGCTGCGTGCGTTCGTAGGCTTCGACAAAGTCGAGTTGATTGATCATCACGTGTATAAATCCGACCCGCGTGTACAGATAGACGGCGGGGCGGTGGCAAAAGGTCAGGCCTGCGACATGATCGCTGAGGTCTTACGCGCCAACGGATGCGAGAACTACCTCGTCGATATAGGCGGTGAAGTGGTGGCACATGGTCTGAACGCCAAAGGCGAGCCTTGGCACGTAGGCATCACCAAGCCGAACCTCAACAACGAGGGGGCGCAAGACGAGTTGCAAGACATCCTCGCCGTGACGGACATCTGTATGGCGACCAGCGGTAACTATCGTAATTATTATTACGACGGAGACGAGCGTCGGAGTCACACCATCGATCCTCGTACGGGTTGGCCGGTACAGCACTCGGTGCTCAGCGCGACGGTGGTCAGTTCGACTTGTATGCGCGCCGATGCGTTAGCGACCGCCTGTATGGTACTCGGCGAGACCGAAGCGCTCCGAATGATCGAACACGCCGGCGACGCCGCATGCTACTTGATCGTGGCAAAAAATGACAGTTTAGAGACCGTTACATCCCCAAAATGGGAGGAAATGATTGCAAAATAAAGAAAAGACTTGCATATATGCAAAAATTGTTGTAACTTTGCAGGCTTTTTTGATTACAATGCGTACAAAAGGATTATTCATAGTATTGTTGACGATGCTGTTCTTCACGAGTTGTGGAGACTACCAGCGTTTGTTGAAATCGCGTGATCCGGAGGAGAAATACCAGGCGGCTTTGCGTTATTTCAATGACAAACAGTACGTCAAAGCGCAGACCCTGTTGGACGACGTAAGCAATTACTACAAGGGCACGGAGCGCTCGGAGGACGTCTTGGCTTATCTGGCGCGCAGTTATATGGGCCAGAAAAACTACGAGTCCGCCTCCAGTTACTATCAGGCTTACGTACGCAATTACCCCAAAGGCAAGTACGCCGCCGAGGCCTATTTCCAGGTAGGACACTGTCAGTACCTCGATTCGCCGGATGCGCGGCTCGATCAGGAGATCACCCGCAACGCGATTGAGGCCTTCACGAAATTCGTTGAGTTGTACCCCGAGAGTCCGTATGCCGAGCAGGCGTACAAAGAGATGAGCGAGATGTACGACAAGTTGGCGTATAAGGAGCTGAAAAGTGCGCAGTTATACTATAACCTCGGTACGTATCTGGGCAATAACTACCTGAGCTGCGAGATCGTGGCGAAGAATGCGCTTAAGAACTATCCGAGCAATAAGCATCAGGAGGATTTCAGTTGGCTTATTTTTCAGTCCAAGTACCAGCAGATGCTGAACTCATTCGAGGACAAGAAGCTCGAGCGCGCCCGCGACGCCCAAGACGAATACTATAATTTCATCACCGAATACCCCACCTCCAAGCACCGCAAAGAGGCGGAACGCATGATGAACCAGATAAAGAAAATTATAAAAGATTGATATATGGATTACAAGAATTCTAAAGCACCTAAGAACACGGTAACCCGTGACGTTAACCAGCTCACCGAGCCGGTAGGTAACGTGTATGAGACCGTAGCTATCATCGCTAAACGCGCTAACCAGATCAGTATGGGTATCAAGCGCGAGTTAGACGCCAAACTGCAGGATTTCTCTATCCCGCAGGACAACCTCGAGGAGACTTTCGAGAACCGCGAGCAGATTGAGATCAGCCGCCAGTACGAGCGTCTGCCGAAGCCGACGCTGATGGCGACACAGGAGTTCATTGACGGCGAACTGGTTTACCGTACCGGTAACCGCGACGAAGCACTTAAATAATGCTTCAAGGCAAACACATCTTAGTGGGTATCAGCGGCGGGATAGCGGCGTACAAGATCCCGGAACTAATCCGTTCACTCGTCAAAGCGGGTGCGGAAGTACGGGTTGCGACGACCCAAAATGCCCTGCAGTTCGTTACCGAGCTCACCCTACAGACCGTTTCGGGATGTAGGGTGTATTCAGATGTGTTCGCCGCTATCAACGAGCACTCGACCGAACATATATCGTTGCCGGAATGGTGCGACGCGATGATCGTAGCGCCGGCTACAGCCAACGTGCTCGCTAAGATGGCTGCGGGTATCGCCGATGATGCACTGACGACCACGATCTGTTCGTGCACGGCGCGCAAGCCTATCGTAGTAGCGCCGGCGATGAACGACAAGATGTGGGAGAGTCCGGCAACGCAGCAAGCCATCGAGACCATCCGTGGTTGGAAGAACGTGACGGTAGTCGAACCCGCCGAAGGTATGTTAGCTTGCGGCGTGGTCGGCAAGGGTCGTATGCCTCAGATCGAAGAACTGCAAGAGGCCTTGGAGTACGCGCTGACGCCGAAAACGATGGCGGGTAAGCGGGTGCTGATCACCGCCGGCGGTACACAAGAGCAGATCGACCCTGTACGCTTCATCAGCAATTATTCGACAGGCAAGATGGGAATCGCCTTGGCGCATTCTTGTGCCCGCAGAGGCGCCGATGTGACACTTGTCTGCGGTAGTGTCACCGCCCCTCTTTATAATCCGCTGGGTAAGATCCAACGCGTCGATGCGCTGTGTGCGCAGGCCATGTACGAAGCCTGCATCCAAGCTTGGCCACAACAAGACATCGCTATCCTCTGCGCCGCTGTGGCGGACTTTGCGCCGGAGACAACCGCAGAGAACAAGATCAAGAAAGCCCCCGGTCAGACCGGTTTAGACCTGCATCTGACGACCACGCCGGACATCGCCCGCGCGTTGGGCGAGAGCAAACGGAACAACCAGACCTTAGTGGGTTTTGCCTTGGAGACGGAGCATGAAAAAGAAAATGCGCTCCATAAGATGGAACGCAAAAATCTCGATGCTATCGTGCTCAATTCGCTTCGCGACAAGGGCGCAGGCTTCGGCGCGGATACTAACATTGTTACTATCCTGCAAGCCGACGGTACGGTTACCGCCCTACCCCTTCAATCCAAAGCGCTTATTTCCGAAGAAATCCTAACAAGCCTTTTTTCTTAGGCTCTTCTTCAGCAACTGCCTCTTGTTTCTCTGCAGCCTCGGGAGTCCACTCCTGACGCTCTTCAATCGTGCCTAACTGGTTCTGCACGAACGAGATGACATCCTGAAGTCCTTCTGTAAAGTGAGCAAAGTCCTCCTTGTAGAGGAATACTTTGTGTTTCTCGAACGAAGGAGCCTCTCCTTCTTCGCTCTGACGACGCTTACTCTCCGTGATCGAGAGATACAAATCGTTGTTACGCGCCTTCCGTACATCCAGGTAATAGATACGTTTTCCGGCTTTCACGGAACGGCTGTAAACGATCTCTTGATCCCGTTTCTCATCAAAATTCTTCTCCATTTGTCCACTAAATTTTAAAAATTCGCTGCAAAGTTACACATTTTCTTGCACATATGCAAATTTTTTTGTATCTTTGCGCGATTTTTGGTTTGCGCGCGATGTGCGCGTATATGTGCGAACATTATTTTATAGATATATGATTAACAGAACGATGGTTCGAACACGCGTAGTTCAGGCGCTGTTCGCTTATTACAAGGACGGGGACAAAACGCCGACTACTGCGCGGAAGGAATTAATAAAAAGTTTTGCCGACACGTATGATTTATATTTTGCGTTGTTGGATTTTGCAAACGTACTGACGGCGTACGCGCAGCAGCAGTTGGAGGAGCAGATCGGTCGGGCAAAGGCCACGCACTCCAATTGGACGCCTAACCGCCGCTTCACGCAGAACCGCTTTGCGCAGCAGTTGTTTGACAACCGTGCCCTGCGTCGTCGCGTAGAGGAGCAGCATTTGAGTTGGGACAGCGGCATGACGGCCGTGTTCGATACGTATAAACGCCTGACGGAGAGTGATTTCTATCGCCAGTACATGGAGGCAGAGACCTGCACCTACGAGGATGACAAACGCATCTGGCGCCTGATCTACCAGAATCTGCTGGCTAACAGCGTGGCCTTGGAAGATGCGCTCGAGGAGATGGAGGTGGCGCTGGACAAGGCGAATTGGACCATCGATGCAGACATCGTGCTCAGTTATGTGATCAAGACCGTGAAGCGTTTCCAAGAGGACAGCGATCCGGACATGCCGCTGCTGGAGATGTTTGACAACGAAGATGAACTGCGATTTGCCACAACGCTGCTGGAGAAATCCATCGAAGGACATGAGCAGTTCGAGAAGTTGATCAACGAGCATCTCAAGGGCTGGGACGCCGACCGTATCGCGTATATGGACCGTATTATCTTAGAGACCGCACTCGCGGAGATACTCGAGTTTGAGGACATTGCCCTAACCGTTTCCATGAACGAATATATCGAGTTGGCAAAGACCTACTCGGGCGACAAGAACTACATGTTCATCAACGGAATCTTATCCGAAATACTCCGCCAACTCAAGAACAGCGGAGAGTTCGTTAAAGCGTTAACATTAAAATAATAATAATTATGCTCAATCTTATTTTATTGCAGGCAGAAGGCGCTGCACAACAAGGTAGCCAGTGGAGTTTTTGGATCATGATGATCCTGATCTTCGTAGTTTTCTATTTCTTTATGATTCGTCCGCAGACCAAGAAGCAGAAAGAGCTTCAGGCACAACGTGAGGCGATGAAGAAAGGCGATAAGGTCGTTACTGCCGGTGGTATCTACGGTGAGATCAAGGAGGTTCAGGACACCACTTTCATCATCACGATCGCCAAGGACGTCACCATCAAAGTAAGCAAAGACAGCGTATTCGCTGACGCTTCAGACGCAGCTCAACAAGCAGAGAAGAAATAATAGGTGAAAAAGGACGTTCTGACATTCCTGCTGTTCGTGGTGCTGGCTGCGATCGTATGGTACATCCATGCCTTGCAGTCGGTGCGCAACACGCATGTACCGGTACTGATTCAGTACACCGGTAAGCCGGGTGCGATCGGTCTGAACGAACCCGGTCTGCCGGACACGGTGATGATCGAGGTACGGGATGCCGGCGCGCGACTGAACAGGTACCATAAGAACCCTTTGCGTCTGACGATCGACCTGCATTCGTACATCCACGGGGAGAAAGGAACGATTCAGGTGCCGTCTGATGCGCTACGACGTAGCATCAGCGACATCCTGCAGGGAACGAGTAAACTCATTAACACCAAGCCGGAAGAGATCACATGCTCCTATTTCACGGAGAAAGAGCGCAGCGTGACGCTGGCTTTCGACGGCGAGGTGAACCCTGCGGCGGAATATCAGATCATCCAAGGTCCGACGCTCAGTCGTACGCGTATCAAGATATACGGCGAAGACCGAGCACTCAATGCCATCGACACGGTCTATACCGAGCGCTTGAGCTTGAGCGACATCAGCGACACGGTCGATATCCGCGCAGCGCTGGCGGCTCCGCGTAACACGCGTCTGGAGACCGACAGTGTGGACATACGCCTGATCGCCGAGCGCTTCACGGAGAAGAAATTCACCGTACCCTTGCGCGTGAAGGGTGTGCCGGAGGGCTATCATATACGCCTCTTCCCCAAGGAAGTAGAGGTCAGCGTCCGCGTCGGGATCAGTCATTTCGCGCAGATACAGGCGGAGGACATTCATGCCTATTGCACCTACTCTCCCGAGCGAACAGATAAATTAGACGTCGATATTCATTACACGAACCCCTACATCACCGCCGCGTGGGCGTACCCGGGTGTGGTAGAATTTATTTTGGAGCAATGAGAAAAATTCAAATGGTCGACCTGCAGACGCAGTACCAACATATCAAGCAAGAGATCGATGCCGGCATTCAGGAGGTGATCGATTCCGCTGCGTTCATCAAAGGTCCCAAAGTGGCTGCTTTTCAAGCTCACTTAGAGGCTTATACGGGTGCGAAGCATGTCATCCCCGTAGGCAACGGCACGGATGCGTTGCAGATTGCCTTGATGGGGCTGGGTCTCAAACCCGGCGATGAGGTGATCACCCCGACCTTCACCTTTATTGCGACGGCAGAGGTGGTGGCTTTATTGGGCTTGACACCGGTGGTAGTGGACGTAGATTGGAACACGATGAACATCGACCTTGAGTCCGTCCGTCGCGCGATCACGCCCAAGACAAAGGCCATCGTGCCGGTACATCTGTTCGGCCAATGCGCGGACATGCAAGCCATCATGGACTTGGCCAAAGCGCATCATCTGTACGTAGTAGAAGATGCCTGCCAGGCCATCGGAGCGAAGTACACCTTCGCCAACGGCGAGACCAAACAGGCAGGCACGATGGGCGATATCGGTTGTACGTCTTTCTTCCCCTCGAAGAACCTCGGCTGCTACGGTGACGGCGGTGCTATCTTCACCAACGATGATGCTTTAGCCGATCGCATGCGGGCGATCTCCAACCACGGCTGCCGTGTCCGCTATCATCACGATGAGATCGGTGTGAACAGTCGTCTGGACAGTATTCAAGCGGCGATTCTGGATGCCAAGTTACCGCATCTGGATGCGTATATAGAAGCCCGTCAACGCGCGGCAGCCTATTACGACAAGGCGTTTGCGAACAACGACAAGCTCCTTATCCCGGGTCATGAGCCTCACTCGACCCATGTGTTCCATCAATACACGCTGCGCGTGGTAGGAGCCGATCGGGACAAGCTCCGTGAGGGGCTGGCAGAGCGCGGCATCCCGGCGATGATTTATTATCCCGTTCCCCTGCATCAGCAGAAAGCATACCTCGACCCGCGGTATAAAGACGGCGATTTCCCTGTAGCAGAAAAGCTGGCAAGTTGTGTCTTGTCGCTGCCGATGCACACCGAGTTGGATGACGAGCAACTCGAGTACATTACGGGTAATGTGCTCGGATTGGTAAATGGTAATTTGTAATTGGTAATTTATGCAAAAAGTAGGTCTTCAACAAACACTCACGCAGACAACCAAGTTGTCGCCCACCCAGATTCAGGTGATTCGTATGCTCGAGTTGCCTTCTATCGAGTTGAACCAACGTATCAACGAGGAGTTACAGGAGAACCCCGCGTTGGAAGAGGGACGCGACGAGACGGAGGATCTGCGAATGGACGATGCCACGATCGATGAGGAGGGTTACATGCCCGAGGACGGGTATGATGACGGACGTCAGCGTGATCCGTTGCAGAACGAAGACTTCAATTACGAGCAGTATATATCCGATGACGAGACCCCGAGTTACATGCTTCGTCAGCAGTATAACCCCGCCGACGAGGACCGACGCGAAGTGCCGATCATCGGTGGCAGCAGTCTGATCGAAGAACTGAAGGCGCAGGTCTATCTGACGAAGATGACCAAGCCGCAGCGACATGTCGCCAAGTGGGTTTTGGGTAATATCGATGACGACGGCTATCTGCGTCGTACAACGGAGCAGCTGGTGGACGATCTGATGTTCCAGGAGCAGATCACCATCACCGATGCGGAGATGGAGGATATCGTACGGCAGATCAAGCAGTTTGACCCTCCCGGAATCGCCAGCGCGAACCTGCAGGAGTGCCTGATCAAGCAACTGGAATGTAAGCCGCAGACCGCGAGTGTCCAACTCGCACACACGATTCTGTCCGATCATTTTGAGGCCTTCTCCAAGCATCATTTCGATAAGATCAAACAGCGCCTGACTTGTACGGATGAGGATTTCCAGGCGGCGGTACAGGAGATTGTGCATCTCAATCAAAAACCCGCCAATGCCTTCGCCGGCAACGTCTATGAGACCCAGCGCGAGACGATCATCCCCGACTTCACGATCGAAGAACGCGACGATGAGTTATACGTGGTTCTCAACACGGGCGACATCCCCGAACTGCATGTAAGCCGCGACTACAAGGACATGCTGGAGGAGTATAACAACATGCCCAAGAACCAGGAGAGCCGCGAGGCGAAAGCGTTCATTAAGCAGAAGTTAGAGGCTGCGCAGTCCTTTATTGACGCCATCCAACAGCGCAATGAGACGCTGATGAAAACGATGACGGCAATTCTCAAAGCACAGTACGATTTCTTCCTGGACGGCGAAGAGACGAGTCTCAAGCCGATGGTGCTGCAGGACATCGCCGACCGGACAGGATTCGATGTATCCACTATCTCGCGCGTAAGTAACAGCAAGTACGTCCAGACGCGCTTTGGCATCTATCCGCTCAAGTATTTCTTCTCGGAGTCGATGACCAATGCCGAAGGCGACGAGGTCTCCACGCGGGAGATCAAGAAGATGCTCCAGGAGTTGATTGATAACGAAGACAAACGCAGTCCGCTCACCGACGAACAGTTGGTAGAGTTCATGGGCCAACACGGTTACCCGATCGCACGGCGTACGATCGCCAAGTACCGCGACCTGTTAGGTATCCCCGTGGCCCGTATGCGTAAGAGTTTATGAATAAGATCCTCGACATAGTAGCCAAGAGTCTGAGCGTGTTGCTCTACCCGCTCTTCATCCCTACCTACGGGATCATCCTCTTCTGCGTCGCGCATTCGCTGCACATCGCGCCGCTGGCAGGCGTATGGATCGCGGTGGCTGTCACGGGTACGTTCCTCTTGACGTGTGTGTTGCCGATCACCGCCATCTGGATCCTCATGAAAAAGGGCTTGGTCAAGGACCTCTATATCGACAACCCGAAGGAACGCACGATGCCATATGTATACGCAGCCTTGGGTTTTGGTTTCTGGTGCTATTTCCTGACGCATATCCTCCACGCCCCGACTTTCCTTTCCGGCGTAGCCGTTGGTGCTACGATCGCCATCGGACTGATCGCGCTCATCAACCGTACATGGAAGATCAGCGCCCATCTCGCAGGCTTGGGAGGACTGATAGGTGGCATCCTCAGTTACTGCTTAGGCATCGGTGCCATCCCCACTATGGGCACCTGGGCGTTGTGGTTAGGACTGTCGTGGCTGCTTATGTGGGCGCGGCTCTATATGGATGCCCACACGGGCGCGCAGGTGAGCGCCGGTTGGCTCTTAGGTATCGCTTGCACTTTTTTACCCTATTTCATCGTCAGCAATGTATAACCGCCTTCGCACATATATCCTGTCTTGTATCCTGTTCGTCTGTCTGGGCGCGCAGGCCGAGGCATTGAGCGAACAGGCACGTATCTCTCTGCTCACGTGCACACCGGGCGAGGAACTGTACGCGCGCTACGGGCACACAGCCATCCGCGTATGCGACAGTGTGAACGACCTCGATATCGTCTTCAACTACGGTATCTTCGATTTCAACACCGATCATTTCTACTGGAAGTTCGTCAAGGGCGAGACCTGGTATGAGTTGGGGGCGACACCCTACTGGTGGTTCATGCGGGAGTACGAAGAGGAAGAGCGACCGGTCTATGAGCAGGTGCTGAACCTCGATGCCGAGCAGCGCGAGGCGTTGTGGCAGGCGTTGGTGGAGAACTACCAACCGCAGAATCGCAAATACCTCTATAACTTCGTGTTTGACAACTGCGCCACACGTCCGTTCCATATGATCGACCGGATCTTCTGCGGTAACAACGCCGAGGGCTCGTGGTCGGAGTACGAAGGCGCAGAGGGTATGACCTACCGCCGGTTCATTCAACACTATACGCCGAGAGGTTCGTGGGCGGACTTCGGCATCAATCTGGTCTTCGGTCCCAAAGCCGACCAACCGATGCACGGCGAAGAGCGTTTGTTCCTGCCCGAAGAGCTGATGTTCTACCTCAGCCAAGCCCGTACGGCCGATGCATGGATGGTGAGCAGCGAACAGATCGCGCCCTTTGCGGTACAACCCGTACCATGGTACAAGACCTGGTATTTGGGTATCATCCTTTATTTTGTATTCATCTGCCTCATCAGTGTTTACGACCGAAAGCGTCAACGCTGGTCGTGGTGGGTAGAACTGGTAGCCGGTATTCCCTACCTGCTGCTGATCTGTATTGTGACGTTTTTGACATTCTTCTCCTGCCATCCGCTGGTGGGCTTCGGCTGGAGACTGATGATTATTCCTTTGACCCATTTATGCGCAAGACTTATCTATATCATACGTTGATTCTCTGCTTGTTCGCGCTTGGTCTGCAAGCGGCGCCGCGCCTGACGGTGGTAGCGGTGGTGGACGGTCTGACGGCCGACAACCTCACCACGCTGCGTCCTTACTGGCAGCAGGGCGGTTTACGAACCTTGAGCGAAGAGGCTTTCCAAACAACCGTGGCGTATCCGCAACTCGTATATGGCGGTAATGAGACCACGGCGACCCTCATGACCGGTGTCACGCCGGACCGGCACGGGTATAGTATGGATAATTATTTCGCCCGCCGCGACCGCAAGACCCACACCATGCTGGAGGACGAGTCGGTCCGCGGCATAGGCACGAAGCAGCAGATCTCCGCCAAGAACCTCTTGGCACAGACGCTCACCGACCGCATGCGTATCGCCTATCCGAATGCGAAAATCTACGCAATCGGTCTGCAGCCGGAGAGTTCGGTGCTCCTTGCCGGACACGCTGCGAACGCTTGTTGCTGGATAGACGCCGAGACCCGACAATGGACGGCGACGGCCGCCTATACCGAAGGACTGCCTTCGGCGGCTTACGAGCAGAACAAGTCCGGTCGGATCGCTACGCTGGCGGCACGTCAGTGGACACCGCGCATGGACATCCCCACCTATACCGCCCCTACCGATCAGGAGCGCAAGAAAGGTTTTGCATATAACGTAGAGGACGTCTTGCTCCATGCGCCGCAAGCCAATACGCTCGTCATTGAGCTGGCGCTGGCTATCCAGAAAGAAGAGAAACTCGGTATGGATGCGACGCCCGACATGCTGATGCTCCAACTCAACACCCTCAGCCCGAATGCCAAGTCCGACCGGATCGCCAGTGCCGAGCACGAGGACATGTACCTGTGGCTCAATCAAGACCTGGGCTATCTGATGGAACAACTCGACAAACGGATCGGTCGCACGAACTACCAGATCTTAGTCGTAGGCCGTCCGATCTTAGGCACTGACCCGCAGAGCTTGGCGGACATCCATATGCCGGTGCAGGCCTTCAATGCCGACCGCGCCGCAGCACTGACCGGTACGTACCTCATGGCGCTGTACGGTCACGAGCGTTGGGTGGACGGCGCCTACGGACAATCGATATACCTCAACCGCAACCTCATCGAGCAGAAACGGCTCAACTTGGAGACGCTCCAGCGGCAGGTAGCCAATTTTCTGATGGATTTTGAGGGGGTACAGATTGCCATCCCGAACTATGAAGCCATGCGCTATCCGATGCTGGGCACCACGCTCTGCAAGCGCCATACGGGCGATGTGGTCTTTATGCTCCAACCCGGTTGGCGACTGATGCAGGACGAGAAACGAAGCATCGATAAGGTGATCGACGACAATCCGGAGTCGCCTGTCCTCCTATGGAGCGGAACGATCCGTCCGATGCCGCAAGAGCGATTGGACGCCACCCAAGTAGCAGATTTAATATTTTAAGACAATGATATTTCACGAGATTAAAGTTAAGTACGACCGTCAAACGGGTGAAGACAACCCGGGTAAGGTCAAAGAGACCTACCTCATCGACGGTGCAGTGAGTTTTGCAGACGCAGAGAACTGCCTGATGGACGAGATCAAACCGTTCATCTTCGGTGACTGCGAGGTACAGAACTGCAAACGCAGCCAGTTCTATGACGTATTCCCCAACGAGGGCGGTGCATTCTGGTACAAAGCCCGCGTGGAGATGATCACCGTGGACGGCGACAAAGAGACGCGCAAGAGCGTAGCGTTCCTCGTTCAAGCCAATATGCTGGACGATGCTGTCTTCGCACTCAAAGAGGCACTGAAATCCCTCGATTGCGAGATCATCTCGATCGCCAAGACCCCGATCATGGACATCCTGCACGCCGTTCACTGATGCCGCTGCAATTCAACATACGCGCGATCCTCAAGAGCAAAGCTCCGAAGGCGAAAGTACCGAATTTCATCATCCGGTACTTGGAGCGTATCGTGCATGTCGAGCAGATGAATGCGTTCCTACGCAAGTACCCGGATCTGAAAGGCTACGCGTTTATCGACCGCGTCATTCATGAGGAGTTGGGTTGCACCGCCTCCATCGACGGCATCGATAACATACCCACCGACGGCCGACCGGTGATCTTCGTGAGCAACCACCCCCTCGGTGGACTCGACGGCATGATCATCGCGCAGATGATCCACGAGAGTCGTCCGGAAAGTCGGGAGTTGAAGGTCGTCGTCAATGAGCTGCTCATGTACATAGAGCCGATCAATGAACTCTGGGCACCGGTGAATAAGGTGGGGCACCTGAGCAAAGAGCAAGCCGCTGCGCAGCAACGAATGTGGGAGAGTGAGACGGATGTATTGACGTTTCCTGCCGGCGCATGCAGTAGGCTCCAACGGATAGACGGCCATTGGCATATTCAGGATCTGGAATGGCAGAAGAACTTCGTGCAACGTGCCCGTGAGTACAAGCGCGACATCATTCCGATCTATTTCGAGGGCAAGAACAGCACGTTCTTCTACCTTTTGGCTTTGATACGCAAATGGCTGCATATCAAACTGAACATCGAAATGTTATACCTGGTGGACGAGATGTACGGCGCACACGGCAAGCACTTCAAGGTGCATGTGTTACCGCCTATCCCCTACACCACTTTAGATAATAGTAAATCACCCAAAGCATGGGCTCAAACCATAAAATCCATTGTTTATGCAAGCAATCATACCAGCAGTTGACAGGTCACTTCTGATCCGGGAATTAGAAGGTCATTTGCTTCGTCCGTCCAATAAAGCGGACAACCTCATCTATGACATCACGGCGCATGAGTGTCCGAACGTGATGCGCGAGATAGCGCGTCTGCGTGAGATCAGTTACCGTGACGGAGGTGGAGCAACCGGCAAAGAGATGGACATCGACGAGATGGACACGATGGCTAAACCGTACCACCAGCTCATCGTGTGGGATCCCGAGAATCAGCAGATCATCGGCGGTTATCGCTATCTGTTAGGTCACGAGGCGGAGATACGCGACGGACAACCCTTCATCACCTCGGCGCACCTGTTCCATTACTCGGAGCGCTTCATCCGCGAGTACCTGCCGCACACGATCGAGTTCGGTCGCGCGTTCGTACAGCCGATGTACCAGCAGCGCGAGATGGGGGTCAAGGCGCTCTTTGCGTTGGATAACATTTGGGACGGCATCGGCGCTGTGATGAATAACCACCCGGAGATACGATGGATGATCGGTAAGGTCACGATCTACCCCGATTATAACGAGGCTGCGCGCGAACTGATTTATGCGTACCTCAACCAATATCACAAAGGCGAAGAGGGCTTGTTCGGTCCTTATCATCCCTTCGTGTCGCAACCGCTCGCTACGAACCCCTTCAGCGGCGAGGATAAACAAGAGAACTACCGCATCCTGCAGTTAGCCGTACGCGAACAAGGAACGGTCATCCCGCCTATGTTCTCCGCTTACCTCAACCTCACCAACGATCTGATGTTCTTCGGCAACGCCATCAACGATGAGTTGGCGAATGTGTATGAGACCGGCATCATGGTCGATCTGGAGACCGTGTACCAAGAGAAGAAAGAACGTTACATCACGCCGTACATCCAATGGCTGGAGTCGCAGAACAAATAAATAAGGTACGCGCACACCTGCCCGCGCACGTGACGCTGGTGTGCGTGAGTAAGTTCCAACCTATCGAGGCGATACGCGAGGCATATGCCGCCGGCGAGCGCCATTTTGGGGAGAGTCGTGTGCAGGAACTGAAGCAGAAAGTAGCGGCACTACCCGCGGACATCCGCTGGCATTTCATCGGACACCTCCAGACCAATAAGGTGCGTGACCTGCTCAAGTTACGCCCCTACCTCATTCAGTCCGTCGATTCCGAACACCTGCTGCAGGCCATCAACGAAGAAGCCGCCAAACAAGGCATTGTCCAAGATGTACTGCTCGAAGTGCATGTCGCCCGCGAACAAACCAAGACAGGCTTCAGCCCGGACCAATTACCAACTACCCATCACCAATTATCCAATGTCCGCATATGCGGACTCATGGCCATGGCCACGAATACGGAGGATGAGGCAGAGATAAGAAGATGCTTTGAGACCGCTCATTCACTTCTTTCAACTTTAAACTTTAAACCTTCAACCTTATCCATGGGTATGTCCGATGACTATCAGATCGCTATCGAGTGCGGCTCCACCATGGTGCGCATAGGCTCTACCATCTTCGGTGCGCGTGACTACTCGCGTAAACTAAAAGCCGTATTTTTTGATCAGGACGGTGTCCTCTTCAATTCGATGCCGTACCACGCGCAGTCGTGGGAACTGGCGATGAACGAGAACGGACTGCCGTTCACCAAGAACCAGACCTACCGCAACGAAGGGCGTACGGGTGCTTCGGTCATCAACGAGGCATACCGCCTCATACACGGCGTGGACGCACCGCAAGAGGTGGTCGAGGCCGTTTATGCCGCCAAGTCCGCCCATTTCATTCGCCTCACCGGAGGGCAGCTGCCCGAACTGATTCCCGGCATCCAAGACGTGCTCCGTTTCCTGCACGAACACGGTGTACAGTGCTGGGTCGTGACCGGCTCCGGGCAACGCAACCTCATCAGCAGCCTCAATGATACCTTCGATCATGTGTTCACCGGCATCATCTGTGCCTACGATGTCACGCACGGCAAACCCGATCCCGAGCCGTACCTGAAGGCATGGGAACGGAGCGGTTTTGCCAAGAACGAGTGCATGGTCGTGGAGAACGCACCGCTTGGTGTGCGTGCCGGCAAAGCCGCCGGACTCTATACGGTCGCCGTCAACACAGGCATCCTGTCAGACGCTGATCTGGCCGCCGAAGGCGCAGATATCGTCCTGCCCGACATGAAAGCCCTGCTGCAACATTTAACTGCCATTTTGTCAGTCTAACGCGTTTTGGCGCATAGTTTGTGTAGTGTTTAGTGACTAGCTTCCTGGTTTTCTAGGTCCCTAGGATCCTAAAAGATGATTAACTAAAACACACATAACTATGAATAACCAAAACGAAAACTTACAAAAATTCGCCATCAACCTCTGCGAGCGGGCTCGCGAAGGCAAATTGGATCCCGTGATCGGTAGAGACGACGAGATCCGGCGTGTATTACAGATTCTGAGTCGTAGAACGAAGAATAATCCTATCTTAATCGGTGAACCGGGTGTCGGTAAGACTGCTATCGCAGAGGGTCTTGCCCATCGAATCGTACGCGGGGATGTACCGGAGAACCTGAAGAAGAAACAGATCTACTCCCTCGATATGGGTGCCCTTATCGCGGGTGCGAAATACCAGGGTGAGTTCGAGGAGCGTCTGAAAGGCGTGGTCAACGAGGTCGTTGCCGCGGCGGGTGAGATCATCCTCTTCATCGATGAGATCCATACCCTCGTAGGGGCAGGCAAATCGAGCGGCGCCATGGACGCAGCGAACATTCTCAAACCGGCGCTGGCACGTGGTGACCTGCGTGCGATCGGTGCCACCACCCTCGACGAGTATCAGAAATATTTCGAGACCGATAAGGCCCTCGAGCGTCGATTCCAGAAGGTCATGGTGGACGAGCCGGATGAGGCAGCTACCATCTCCATCCTGCGTGGTCTGAAGGAGCGCTACGAGACCCATCATAAGGTACGTATCAAAGACGACGCCATCATTGCGGCCGTAACCCTCTCTGCGCGGTATATCACCGATCGTTTCCTGCCGGATAAAGCCATCGACCTCGTCGATGAAGCAGCCGCTAAGTTACGTCTGGAGGTGGATTCCAAACCCGAAGAGATCGATACGCTCGACCGCCAGATCAAGCAACTCGAGATCGAGCGCGAGGCCATCAAACGCGATAAGGACGAGGCGAAACTGAAAGTTATTGAAGGTCAACTCAAAGACCTCAAAGCGCAGTCCGAAGAACTGAACGCGCGGTGGAATAAGGAGAAAGGGTACGTGGCTACTATCCAGAATGAGAAAGCACGTATCGAGACCCTCAAGCACCAAGCCGAGGTGGCAGAACGCGAAGGCGAGTACGGTAAGGTAGCCGAGATCCGCTACAGCCAAATCCCTGCCGCAGAAGCGAATATCAAGTCCGCGCAGGACTCGCTCCATGCCATCAGCAACGAGGCGCTTATCAAAGAGGAAGTCGATGAAGACGATATCGCCGAGGTAGTAGCCCGTTGGACGGGTATACCGGTAGCGAAGATGATGCAGTCCGAGCGCGATAAGCTGCTGCACCTCGAGGAAGAACTGCACAAGCGCGTCATCGGGCAAGATGCCGCTATCGAGGCGGTCAGCGACGCCATCCGGCGTAGCCGCGCGGGCTTACAAGACCCCAAACGACCCATCGGCAGTTTCATCTTCTTAGGTACCACCGGTGTCGGTAAGACCGAGCTCGCCAAAGCGCTCGCAGACTACCTCTTCGATGATGAGAACATGATGACGCGTATCGATATGTCCGAGTACCAGGAGAAGTTCAGCGCGACGCGTCTGATCGGTGCCCCTCCGGGATACGTAGGCTATGATGAAGGCGGTCAACTGACCGAAGCCATCCGACGCAAGCCATACTCGGTTGTACTCTTCGATGAGATAGAGAAAGCCCATCCGGATGTCTTCAACGTCCTGCTGCAAGTGCTCGATGACGGTCGTCTGACGGATAACAAAGGACGTGTCGTCAACTTCAAGAACACCCTTATCATCATGACCTCCAACCTCACGGAAGAGCAGTTACGGGCACAAGTACGACCGGAGTTCATCAACCGTATCGATGAGATCATCCACTTCAGCGAACTGACCGAAGACGATATCAAGGCCGTGGTCGGACTGCAAGTAAGCCGCATCCATAAGATGCTCGAAGACCAAGGTATCGACCTGCGCGTCACGGACGATGCCATCCGTTATATCGCCAAGGAAGGCTACGATCCGCAGTTCGGTGCAAGACCGGTTAAGCGGGCACTGCAACGACTCGTGCTCAATGAACTCTCGAAGTCCATCATCGCCGGCAAAGTCGATCAGAACAAACCCGTCATCGTCGAATTGCACGACGGCGAACTCCAATTCCGGAATTAAAGGATTTTATGGTAACGTTTTTACCACAATAAATCACTAATTTTCAAAAAATGGCACTTTTATTTGCAAGTGTCATTTTTTTTGTGTAATTTTGCGGCGCAAAATCATTAATACAGGTAAAGTTATGTGTGTATTGGAACAAACAGCAACTACGACAACTGTGCGTCTTAGTAATCGCAGATGGGCTCGATTGCAGGAGTTAGACAAAGCATACCGCTTAGCTCAGACGATCAAACGGAGTATGAAGCAAGTGGAATCTGCTCCTAGAATGAGTGTAGATGAAGCGATAGAAACTCTTCGCGCACTATGAGAGTAAGAATGTCTGATGATTTTAAAGTAGCCTACAAACGCTTGAAAAAACGCCATCGTTCATTAGAGGCAGATTTTGAGCGTTTATTGTTGTCGTTACTGAATAATCCAAACCAAGGTGTGGAACTCACTGATGGAGCACGTAAGATTCGGATGGCTATCACGTCCAAAAGACGTGGCAGAAGCGGTGGCGCTCGAGTAATCATCCGTGCCAAAATTGTAGAAGATGAATTGCAGTTGCTTTACATTTACGATAAAGCGGATTATGAAAACATATCGGAGGTATTCCTAAAGGATATTCTTCAAAGAATGAAATAACCTCTCGTCACTCACTGACGTTAAACAGGAGGACATATTTGGATACTATAAACATTAGATATCATGAAAAAGCATTTTCTTCATTTTTCAATTTTAATATCGCTCATCATTTGTGCAACTTCCATGTGGGCAGGTGAAATATCGATTACATTTTCTGAACTGGGATTAGAAAATGGTGTCTCATACCCAGATCCTTTTGTATTAGATGAAAATATTTCTATTACCTTCTCTGAAGGAAACGTTGTAGCAAAATATTATGATGTTGGAGCCGCAATGCGAGTGTACGCAAATGGTAAAATGACTATATCGGCAGATTCTGGTTCTATCAAAAAAATACAATTGATATTCGGCAATGGTGATAAAAGCAATCCAATTACGGCAAACGTGGGTACTCTTTTGGATAGTATATGGACGGGTGATGCAAGTTTAGTTGAATTTACGGTAGGTGGTACTTCTGGTCACCGTCGCATAGCAGCAGTTAAAATAACTGATACTAACGATAGACGGCCAAGTTTTTACTTAAAACATAATAACAAAAAAGTTACCACATTGAAATTGAAAGCAATAAACGTCGCTAATCAAGTTATAGATTTGGTACCTTCAAATTTTTCTAATGCCATTTCCTCGGTCACTACTGCGTTGTATAGCGATGCAGAATGTAATAACTTCATACTATCTGATGCATGGATAACAAATATTACCTTTAACGAAGAAAAAACGCGGATGACATTTGACGTAGCAGATAATTTGTCTGAAGCACGTGAACTATGGCTAAAGGTAATAGTTTCGGATGACATAGATAGTGCTTCGGCAATACTTAATATCTCGCAAGTCAAATATTTGAGTTCCGCTATTTTGCCCTTTTATTTTGATGGAGGAAGAGATGATGCGGAAATCACGGATGGAATCTTACAAGAAGGTTTAGGAGATGATTACACCACGTCTCCAAAATTAAAATTTGACGGAGAAGGTGATTATCTTGTAATAAGATTTTCCGATTCTCCTGAAGAATTCTCATTTATTGTAAGAGGTGATAATTTTAAAGGCGAATTTGTTGTCCAAGAGTCCGCAGATGGGGAAGACTATACTGATATTTTTTCTATCACATATGAATACTCAACCGTTATTGTACCTACATATTTGAAGGATACGACACGCTATGTTAAATTCTGTTGCACTAGACATACTCAAGGGAGTATCGCTTTGGGAGATATTTCAATATCAAAGATGCCTACAATATGTGCAACGCCAACATTTTCTCCAGAACCCGGAACATACGAAGGACCTCAATACGTAACAATTTCATCCACTACACGTGGGGCTACTATTTACTATACTACAGATGGAACTACTCCAACAATTAATTCATCAGTATATACCAAAGCTATTAGAGCAAATAGAGATACAACCATAAAAGCAATAGCCATACGGGAAGGACTAGAAGAAAGCGAAGTGGCAACGGCTGAATACATAATTCATGCCAAAATTTCCACGGGGCAATGTGGTGATTCGCTTAGCTGGACTTACAATAGTTCTACGGAAGTATTAACTATTACAGGCAATGGAAGAATGCCAGATTGGCAATTTAATTTCGAAACGCCATGGGTGGCCTATCGAGATGATATCATTCATGTCGATATCGAAGATGGAGTGGAGAATATAGGGCAATGGGCTTTTTCATATTTCTCTAAACTTGCATCCATTAGCATCCCTGAAAGTGTAAAAGAAATAGGATGGTTTGCTTTTTATGATGCCGCTATTCCTTCTATTGCGGTATCCAATAACGTAACGACTATTGGTACGCAAGCCTTCTACAATATTGTCAACATAATGTATTCCGGCACCGCAAGTGGTTCTCCGTGGGGAGCGAAGTGCATTAATGGATATACGGATGGATGGTTTTCGTTTAGCGATTCAACCAAACAATACCTTCGTGGGTGCTCTAATAAGGCAACTGGAGACATACATATACCATCCTCCACGACTACCATTGGAGAGATGGCCTTCGCGGGATGCATGGGAATCAAATCTGTTCATATTCCCGGTAGTGTGCTTACCATTGAGCGAGAAGCATTTGTGGAATGTGAAAATCTTAAAGAAGTGTATATTGAGGAGGGTTTACAAAGAATAGAGGATAGGGCTTTCCAACAATGTCGAGCACTTCAGCAAATCAACATTCCCAATAGTTTGACTTATTGGGGATATGATGTTGTTGACAGATACAATAGTCGGATTAGAACGCCGTTATACAATGATACTCTCTTCGTATATATGCCGCGCGTTTATAAAGGCGTTTATGAGATACCGGAAGGAATTACCACTATATATGAGCGTGCATTCGAGTTTTGTGAGAAACTTACAGGTATCATTATTCCAAGTACTTTGACAGAAATTCATTATGGCAACTTCTATGGCTGTTACAACTTAGAATCGATTCAAGTTGCCTCGCAAAATACAGTATTTGATAGTAGAAACAACTGTAATGCGATTATTGAGACAGCCACGAATACTCTGGTTATAGGGTGTCAAAATACTATCATCCCTGAAGGTATAGTATCTCTTGGTAGTTCTGCTTTTTATTCTTGCACGAAATTACAGGAGATAATCATTCCCAATACGGTTACAAATATTCAAAGTGGGTGCTTTGATGGCTGTACTGGGCTAAAAAATATTGATATCCCCAATAGTGTTCAAAGCATAGGTTCGTATGCTTTTTGTAGGTGTTCAAGGTTAAGAACTATAACATTGGGAGCAGGTCTTGAAACGCTAGAAGGACGTGTATTTGCGGCATGTCCCTCCATAAAATCTATCACATGCAAAGCAACAACACCGCCGATATTACGTGACGGAGATTTTGCTGATGATAATTATTCGATTCCTGTCTATGTACCTTGTGAAAGTATAAAAGCATATAAGTTGGATAACCAGTGGCCTTTTACAAACTACATGCCGTTTAATCTAACTAACAATATCAATTTTGAGACAGATTCTATTAAAGGACACATCGAGATAATCTCAACTGGAGAGTCTTGCGATAGTGCTGAAGTATCAATTAGGGCCATCGCACATTTTGGATATAAATTTGATAAATGGGCAGATGAAAATACCGAAAACCCAAGGAAGATAAAATTGGTAAGCGATACGACCTTTACGGCTGAATTTATGGAAGCCAACAAGAGTGGTTATTGTGGTGATGATTTAAATCTCATGTGGGAATACGATGAGGTGAAAAAGTCACTGACAATATTGGGGAATGGTACACTTCATAGCAATTATCACTATGAACCTGTTGCTCAAATGGAAGCAGAAAAACTTATTATATCAAATGGTGTGACATCTATAGGTAGGCATGCTTTTTCAGATTTTATAAATCTACAGTATTTGGAATTTGCTGCTAGTGTGGAAACAATTGATGAAAACGCTTTTTCTTATTGTTCGAATCTGCGGGATATATATTGCTATCGTGAGGTGCCGCCAGCGGTATATAATAGTACATTCGAAAATGTAGATAAATCAATATGTATGCTACATGTGTTATCTACCTCAATAGGAGCATACCTTTCCGCAGAGGTATGGGAGGACTTCCTTAATATAATGACAATTGGGGCCTCTGGAACCACAGGTGATATAAATGATGTAGGAGCAGATCCTTCTGCGAATGAAGTAACCTTGCAATGGCCGACGACAGATGATGCAGAGACATATGATGCTGAGATTCTTCAGGATGGTGATACTATTTGGAACGAGAGTTTTGACTCTAAGGGACAAATGGTAACTCAAAGTACAGATTCAACGACTACCAATTCTACGGATTTAGATGATACTAATTATATCAGCAGACGTTCTAGTTCTGCCCAGAACAATATCAGAAGAGGATTTACTTTTACGGTTAGTGGATTGGAAAGTTCCCAGACCTATTGCTTTGTGTTGTGTGTCAAGGGAACTCAAAACAAAGAACTCTCGATACATTATGTATATTTTGACACGAAGGAACACTTTGAGTCCTCTAACACGAATGAGGGAATAGACAACCTTGATTCCTCTTCCCTTCAGGGAGGAGACAGAGGTAGGCTCATCCTCCATAATGGCCAAATCTTCATCCTCCGCGGAGACAAGACCTACACCCTCACCGGCGCAGAGGTGAAATAAGACGTTTGTCCATTTCAGGGCGATTTAATCGCCCGCTCATCCATCCGAGACGCCCAACCCGCGCCTCGGATTTTTTGTTTTGTCTATTGTCAGGGCAATCATATTGCGCGCTCGTGGCTGTCTACATTTTGGCGCTATTCCGCCGAACTTTTTTGCATTAAAATTTGCATATGTGGGATTTTTGTTGTACCTTTGCACCCGAATTAGGTACTTTGAACGACGGTCGAACGACGGTCAAGCGACGGTGAAGCGACAGTCAAAGCCAACGTGAAGCCAAGGTCGACTCGACAACCCCCAAAAATTTATGAACAATACTATATTATATATTTATATATAATATACTTTTCATAAGCACTTTTGGCTCAAATATATAATCGCATCCTTTTGAACAATAAATTGCGATTTTTTTGTTTTTTCTTGCACATGTCTAAAAAAAGCAGTACCTTTGCATCGTTGTTGCAAACGATGAAGAGAAACGCAGGAATATTCATAGGGCTGGTGGCGCTGATGGCGCTGCTTTTCTGCCTCGATGTATGTAGCGGGAGCATGTGGTTATGGCCATTCGGAGAGTTGAATCCGATGGAGCAAAACATCCTGCATGCGATCCGTTTGCCGAAGGCGATCACAGCGATCTTAGCCGGTGCGTCATTGTCGGTGGCGGGTCTGATCATGCAGACGCTGTTCCGCAACCCCTTGGCGAGTCCGTACACCTTAGGTGTCAGCTCGGGTGCAAGTCTGGGTGTCGCGCTGCTGACGATGATGGGAGTCAGCATTCAGCTATCAGCAGTCAGTATTCCTATCGCGGCGTGTATCGGTGCGTTGCTGGTGTTGCTGCTGGTTTTGGCGGTCAGCCGGCGCGTGACGAGTAATGTGAGTTTGCTGATTGTGGGTATGATGTTCGGCTCGATCGCCGGTGCGTTGGTGAGTCTGATACAGAACTTCGCGAACCCCGATGCACTCAAGCTCTTCATCGTATGGACGCTGGGTTCGTTAAGCAGCGTCGGTTGGGGCGACATGCAGTTGATGCTCCCTATCCTACTGCTCGGTGCGCTGTTTGTGGTGCTGAGTCTCAAGCCGCTGAACGGCCTGATGTTAGGCGAGGACTACGCCCGAGGCTTAGGCATCAACGTACGCAGAACGCGTCTGTACATCGTGTTAGCGACGGGATTGCTGGCCGGCGGTGTAACGGCTTTCTGCGGACTGATTGCCTTCATCGGCGTCGCCGTTCCGCATATAGCGCGGGGCATCTTTCGGACATCGAATCACCGCGTGACGATCCCTGCCTGCGTATTGATCGGTGCGTGTCTGCTGCTGGTCTGCGACGTCCTCTGCTCGCTGGCTATCTACCCGCTCCCGATCTCAACGATCTCGGCTCTCTTCGGTGCGCCGGTCATCATTTGGATTATTCTTAAAAACAAATAAATAATGTCTGTACATGTACAAAATAGCCGGATGACGACTGCCAAGTTGCGTCAGATGAAGGCGAACGGCGAGAAGATCGCTATGTTAACAAGTTATGATTTTACGCTGGCGCGTCTGGTGGACGAAGCAGGTATCGATATGCTGCTGGTAGGCGACAGCGCGAGCAACGTTGTATGCGGCAACCAGACGACGCTGCCTATCTCGCTGGATGAGATGATTTTCCTCACGAAGGGTGTGGTACGCGCAGCGGAGCATGCGCTGGTGGTATGCGACATGCCGTTCGGCAGTTATCAGGTGAGCGAAGAGGAGGCAGTACGCAGCGCCATCAAGATCCTCAAAGAGAGCGGTTGTGATGCCGTCAAACTGGAGGGCGGCGAAGAGATCCTGCCGTCGATACGTCATATGATTCAGGCCGGAGTACCGGTAATGGGACACCTGGGTCTGACCCCGCAAAGCGTGAATCAGTTCGGCGGCTACGGCTTACGCGCGAAGGAAGAGGCCGAAGCGGAGAAGTTACTGCATGACGCAAAGTTATTGGATGAGGCAGGTTGTTTCTGCATCGTGCTGGAGAAGATCCCTGCGGCGCTGGCAGCGAAAGTGACGAAGGCGGTGAGCTGCCCCGTGATCGGCATCGGCGCCGGCAACCAATGCGACGGACAGGTGCTCGTGCTGCATGACATGTTAGGACTCAACCAGGGCTTCAAACCGAAGTTCCTACGCCATTTTGCAAAGCTGGCGGAGGTGGTCAAAGACGCGGTAGGCGAATATGTATCCGCCGTCAAAGACAACAGCTTCCCGAACAATGAGGAAAGCTACTAACAAAAAAAAGAGAGGCTCGCGTGAGCCTCTTTTTTTATGGGATGAGTGCTTGGATCTTCTCCGCGATCTCGTCCATGTATTTATTACCTGTCTCGGGGTTGATCGGCAGAGCGCCGAAGTCAATCGTGATAAACGGATAGGTACTGTTGGTCGTCACGAGCTTGAGGTCCTTACGACCGTAACGCACCTCCATGATCTCCGAGAACGGAATGACAATGCCTTGCGCATACAGCAGACCGAGTTCGGTATTGGCTAAGACATTACGTCCCACCAAGATATCGTGCTGATACCATACCTCGTAGTTATCTCCCAGCGTCTCTTTGATCATCGCCTCTGCCTGCGGGTTGAGCGTCGATGCTTCGCGTCTCCACTGCTCGCGTACGCGCTCACGCTCTGCCGCTGCCTCGCGCACATGTTCCTCGTTCTCATTTACATAGTCATCGATCATACCCAGATACATCTTCGCGCGGAAACGCAGCCCGAAGAGCATCAGCAGGTCGGCGATAATCACCACGCCCGGGTATGCCAAGGTACCGTAGAAATCCTGCAGCACAAACGGAATCGGAACATATGCCAGCGCCAACAACAAACTGATATACAGCAGTATGCGGCACTTGTTATGCGCATGACGAATCGCATGAATCGTCTGCTCGCGCGTTACTTCACGTACTACTTTGAGTCGCTCACGTGCATCAAACCAGGTCCACACCAAAAAGAGCGAAACCAACATCAGTCCGATAAGGACAAATAACAACGAATAGAGTAAAATTTCAAGTCTCATATGCGTATAAATTTAAGGTGGTTATATTATGCCATACTATAACTTGCTGCAAAGATACAACATTTATTTGAAATACGCAAATATTTTTTGAATTTTTTTGCATATGTCGGTTTTTTTTTGTATCTTTGCACGCGAAATGTATAAATTGTCTATTATGCGAAAACTCCTTTTCATTCTAACGGCTGTCTTCGCGTTCGCGAGTGCGCAAGCCCAAGAGCAAGAACACATTCGTTATGTCGGCGGAGACATCTCCATGCTCCCGCAGTACGAGAAACACAGTTCCGGTTACAAAGATGCGAACAATCAGAAGATCAGCAACCTGATCACGTGGTTACGGAACGACTGCGGCTGGAACACCTTCCGTGTACGCCTCTTCGTGAACCCTAACCCCGATTTCGGAACGGCGCATTATAAGGAAGATAATAAGCCCTTACCGAAGGACTACGCCATCATTCAGGACTTGGCCTACGTGACCGCGCTCGGTAAGCGCATCAAGGACGCCGGAGCGTACTTCATGCTCGATTTCCATTATTCGGACTTCTGGGTAGATGCCGGTAAGATCCTTCCTCCCGATGCATGGGCAGGTGCGAACGACGCAGCCATGGCGGACAGTGTCTCTAACTACACCCACCGTGTGCTCCGGACGCTCAAGGCTGCAGGTGCGACACCCGATCTGGTGCAGGTCGGCAACGAGATCATGTACGGCGTATGCGGCAGAAAAGTGCATCCCTACGACTATAGCGGCGATAACTGGACAGGTTATATAGGCATCTTGCAAGCAGGCTGTAACGCAGTACGCGAGGAGTGCCCGAACGCACAAATCATCATTCATACCGATCGCCCGTGTAACAAGGAGTATAATAACTACTATTACGGTAGGCTCGTTCAAAACAACGTGGACTTTGACGTCATCGGTCTGAGTTATTACCCGTTCTGGCATGCCGATTACACGCCGACCGCAGCGAGCACCGCGCAACAAACGCTGTACCCGCTCACCAGCGCCATCAAGTACTTAGGCACACAGTTCCCCGACAAGCGCGTGCAGATCGTAGAGACGGCGTATAACTTCCAGTACTGGCCGAACAAAGGGGTTAACTATGACACCCGGAAACGCTGGGAATGCAGCGTAGCAGGTCAATATCAGTACATCCAAGACCTCGTGGATATTCTCAAGCCCCTCACCAATCTGGACGGCATCAGCTATTGGTTCCCGGAGGATGCCGGTAACGGTGACTACGTAGATTGGAATACCAAATCCCGCTTGATCGAAGAGAGCTGGTCTAACCGCGGTTTCTGGGATGAGAAAGCTACCACCTCGGGTCATGCCCTCAACAGCCGGGCACCCCATTACATGCGTAATTTCTATTGGAACGCCGAGGGTGTAGAAACCATCCACAGCGACGCGACCACCCGCAGCCGCAAGGTACTGAAGGACGGACAGTTCCTCATCGAGCATAACGGCGAGACCTATACCTTCACCGGACAGAAAATGCAATAAGCAATCATTTAAACACACATACACTATGACAACACAAGAAATGAAATCGGCTTTTGAGCAAGCCTATGGCCGCAAGGCGGAGAAGATCTTTTTTGCCCCCGGGCGCGTGAACCTTATCGGCGAGCATACCGACTACAACGGCGGTTGTGTCTTCCCCTGCGCGCTGAGTTTCGGTGCGTGGCTGCTGTTAGCCAAGAATGCTGACAAGGTACTGCGTTTCCAATCGCTCAACATGCCGCAGAAATATAGCATTCAGTTGTCAGCTATCAGCCCTCAGCCGGATCGCGCATGGTGCAACTACGCGTTGGGTTGTATCGACATCATCGCACGCCGTCATCCGGAGGCGAAGCTGCAGAGCGGTTATGACATCCTCTATTACGGCAACGTACCCGCCGGCGCAGGTCTGAGCAGTAGTGCCGCTATGGAGGTGGTGACCGCACGTGCCTTCACCGAGGAAATGGGTTGGGAAGATGCGGACGATAAGAAATACCGTACGGAGTTAGCGTTGATCGGTCAGGCATGCGAGCACGAGTACGCAGGCGTGATGTGCGGCGTGATGGATCAGTTCGCCAGCGCACAAGGTAAGAAAGACCACGCTATCTACCTCAACTGCGACACGCTTGAGTTCGAGCATGTGCCGGTTAAGTTAGAGGGCATCAAGGTCGTGATCACCAACACCCACAGCCCGCACCATCTGGACAGCGGCGCGTACAACGACCGCGTGCGTCAATGCCACACGGCTGTAGAGCAGATCAGCAAGGTGAAGCCGATAAAGTTCCTTGCCGAGTTGAGTCCGGAAGACTGGAAAGAGGTAGAGGGTGCTATCACCGACCCGATCGCCAAGAAACGTGCGCGTCACGTCGTAGGCGAAGTAGCACGTACTGCCGCGGCGGTTGAGGCACTCAAGAAAGGCGAGATCGCTTATTTCGGCGAACTGATGACGGCGAGCCACGTGTCGCTGCGCGATGACTACGAGGTAACGGGCAAAGAACTGGACACCTTAGCCGAGGCAGCTTGGCAAGTGGACGGTGTGCTCGGCAGTCGTATGACCGGCGGCGGTTTCGGCGGATGCACGGTCAGCCTCGTCAAGGACGAAGCCATCGAGAACTTCAAGGCTTTCGTAGGCAAAGAGTACGAAGCAAAGACCGGCCTGAAGGCGGACTTCTATGTAGCAGAGATTGGTGACGGCGTAGCACGCCTGGTGTAAGGTGTAAAGTGTACAGTGTATGAAACCAATTCACTTCTATACCATCAAGAGTAGCGGCGGACTGAAAGTCGAGATCAGCGACCTGGGAGCGAAGATCACCAAGTTGCTGGTAGCTAACCGCAAAGGCGAAGTTAAAGACATCGTGTTGGGCTTCCGGACTGCCGAGGAGTGGCGCACGAAGGAGACCTATTTCAATGCGATCTGCGGGCGCGTGGCGAACCGTATCGGCGGAGGTGTGTTCGAACTGGACAGCAAGACCTATAAGTTGCCGGTCAATAACGGTCCTAACTGTCTGCATGGAGGTCTGGAAGGCTTCAATGCGAAGGTCTGGGAGGTTGTGGAGCAGAGCATCTACGAGATCAAACTTCACTACCGCGCCAAGGACGGCGAGGAAGGTTTCCCCGGCAACCTCGATGTATGGGTGACCTACACGGCGACCAAAGACAACCGCCTCGTCATTCATTACGAAGCGAAGACGGATGCACCGACGATCGTGGCGATGACCAATCATGCCTACTTCAACCTCGCGGGCGAAGCGAGCGGCGTGGTGGACGAGCACGTGCTCCAGGTGAACGCCGATCAGTACACACCCTTCGATGAGTGGACGTGTCCGACCGGCGAGATCAAGCCCGTAGAGGGCACACCGATGGACTTCCGCCAACCGGTTCGTTTAGGCGACCGTATGTACGATCCGTTCTTTAAGCTGTGGAAAGGTATCGACAATAACTGGTGCCTGTGTGCCGGTGATGCCTCCAAGCAGCTGCGTCACGCATGTACGCTGCAGGCCGACGGACGTACGATGGAGTGTTGGACGACGATGAAGGGTCTGCAGGTCTATACCGGCAATTTCATTGAGCGCAACGAAGGCAAGAGCGGTACGCTGTACGACGAAAAACATGCCGTGTGTCTCGAGGCTCAAGCTTGGCCGGATAGCATCCACCACGAGGACTTCCCGAATATTGTTCTCCGTCCGGACGAACGATTAGATGAAATAACGGAATATCGATTCTTATGAGAAAAAATCTTTTTACCATGCTGCTGATCGGTAGCATGGTTTTGTGTAACTGCTCCACGAAACAACCTGTTCGTACGGACACCTTGCTTCGTCACTGGCAGTTCACCCAAGACACCACAGAGAACCCCGTTTGGCAGGATGTCATGGTTCCGCACGACTGGTCGATCAGCGGTCCATTTGATCGCGCGAACGACTTGCAAGAGGTCATCGTCGTGCAGAACGGAGAGAAGGAGCCGACGTGGAAGACAGGTCGTAGCGGTGGTCTGCCGTGGATGGGTAAGGGACATTACCACACGCGCGTCAAAGTGAATAAGGATAAGTTCTACACCCTTGTCTTTGACGGCGCGATGAGTCATGCGGACGTGTATGTGAACGGCGAAGAGATGGTGTATTGGCCGTACGGATACAATACATTTGACTGCTATATACTGCCGTCAGCATTCAGCCATCAGCATTCAGATAGCGTGGATATCGATGTGTATCTGGAGAACAAACCCCAGCAGAGCCGATGGTATCCGGGCGCAGGCTTGTACCGCAACGTACACCTCGTAGAGACGCATCCGATTCATATCCCGACTTTCGGTGTGCTGGTGCGTACGCCGAAAGTGAGCAAAGAGTTCGCCCAAGTGACGATCGCAGTAGAACTGCAAAACGGGGTGGAGCCGCTCAGCATTCAGGATTCAGAATTCAGTATTCAGACCGATATCCTCTATAAGGGTAAGGTCGTAGCGACGGCGGAAGGGCAGCAGGCTGTAGCCGAGGTGATGAACCCGCAGTTATGGAGCCCCGAGACTCCGCATCTATACACCGCACGTACGAGAGTTTATAAGCAGTCAGAAGTCAGCCATCAGCCTTCAGAACTCATTGACGAGAAAGAGACGGTGTTTGGTATCCGCAGTCTGAGTTATACACCCGAGCATGGGTTCCAACTCAACGGCAAGACCCGTAAGTTCAAGGGTGTCTGCAATCACCATGACTTAGGTCCGTTGGGCGCTGCCGTTCATAAGGATGCGCTGCGTCACCAGATCACGATGCTCAAAGCCATGGGGTGCGACGCCATCCGTACGAGTCATAACATGCCCGCGCCGGAACTCGTAGAGCTCTGCGATGAGATGGGTATGATGATGATGATCGAGCCGTTTGACGTGTGGAACCACGGCAAGACCGAGAATGACTACAGCAAAGATTTCAACGACTGGTGGAAATGGGACATCACGAATATGGTCAAGCACTATCGCAATAACGCCTCTGTTATGCTGTGGTCGAGCGGTAACGAGGTATGGAACCAAGTGCTGCCGGACGGCATTGAGATCGTGACCAATCTGCAGGCGCTCTTCCATGAACTCGACCCCACCCGCCCCGTGACAAACGGCATGGATCAGGCGATGTACGTCATCCACAACGGCTTCGGTGCAGCAGTAGAGATCCCTGGCTTCAATTATCGTACGAGCCGCTATGAAGAGGGCTATGAGCACTTGCCACAGAAGATGATTCTGGGTTCGGAGACAGCCAGCACCGTCTCGAGTCGCGGCGTATATAAAACGCCTGCCGTCATCCAGCCGGACGCACTCTACAAGGATCAACAGTCTTCCGGTTATGACGTGGAGTACTGTGCATGGTCGGGACTGCCCGAACAGGATTTCCAATTGCAGGATGATTATAACTGGACCTTGGGTCAGTTCGTTTGGACGGGCTTTGACTACTTAGGTGAGCCGTCGCCCTATGACACGGACGCGTGGCCGAGTCACAGCAGTTATTTCGGCATCATTGATCTGGCCTCGCTGCCGAAAGACCGGTACTGGCTCTATCGCAGCCAATGGAACAAAGAGGACGCCACTTTGCATGTGCTGCCGCATTGGAACTGGAACGAAGGTGACTTAGTGCCTATCTTCTGCTACACAACCTACCCGAGCGCGGAGCTTTTCGTGAACGGTAAGAGCTACGGTAAACTGCGTTTTGCCACGGCGGAAGAGACAGCGCGCTTGGCAAAGGGCGAGACAATCGAAGGCGTGAGCCAGATGCCGAAGGTTGCAGATTTTGAAGTACCCGTTTGGGGTTCTGCGCCAAGACCGGAGTTGTTACCGCGCTATCGACTGATGTGGTTTGACGTGCCCTATGAGGCAGGAGAGATCACCGTAGTAGCGTATGATGAGGAAGGCAAAGAAGCAGCGCGTGAGACGATTCAAACCGCCGGAGAACCGGATCATCTAGAGGTTGTTTGGGCGAATGAGGATGAGCATCCCGAGGAGCTCTGCTACATGACCGTACGCGTAGTAGATAAGGCGGGCAACCTTTGTCCAAAGGCGAATAACCTGATAGCGTATCAGGGTGACGGCTTTGTAGCCGCTGCAAACGGAGACGCCGCTTGTCTGGACAGCTTCGTAGAACCGCAGATGCATGCCTTCGCCGGACAATGTACATTCATCGTACGGAAAGGAAGTAAGGGACGATTTAGAATGATAAAATGAGCCGCACCTTCGGTGCTAAATGATGGAATGATAAAGAAATAGCCTGAGCAGTGCCCAGGCTATTTTTTTGATGTAGATTAACTACCAAGTAGTTATTCTACCATTACTTCTTTGCAACAGAGAGGGTACCCTCAACGCCTTCAGTCTGAACGAAGGTATAAACGATAGCGTCACCCTCAACGAGCTCGCCCATCTCCAGCGGATACCACTTAGCACCATCACCATCTTTTCCTTCAACGTTGATGTTTGCGCCAACATTGTCACCCTTAACGGTCGTTTCAAAGGTGAACTTATGACCATCCTCTGGGTCAAGAGTCATCTGATTCCAATTCCAACCCTCACCAGCACACTTGATGTAAAGAACACCTTCTACAACCTCAGCCTTACATACTTGATCCTCGGTAATACCAGAGTTCATGAAGCCGTAAACTTCCGGAGCCATGGTGACAAAGTCAACCTTCATGTTACCAGCCTTGTTTACACAAGCTTTCTCCTCGTCATACTCCATTTGGTCATTGTCCCAAGAACCGTTAACAACGAACTTGTAGCTCTTACCAACGATAGCCGGAAGAGTGATAGCCCAGTGGCTACCTGCACCCTCCATCGGATAAGCAGCGGGATCCCAAGATTTCTCAAATGCATCACCTACGATGAATACGGTGTCACCATCGTTAACCGGAATAGTAACCGTCAGGTTGAAGGTAACGTTATCATACACAGCGTCAACGCAAGGATTGCCCTTGAAAGCATAGGAACGAACGTAAACAACGTCAGCCTCTGCACCACAAACGAGCTTCGACTCTACCTCGTACTCAACCTCGAGAGTAGCATCACCTTTAACAACCTCGCAAGGATGCTCCTCGGTACCGATCCATTGGTAGTCCCAGCTGCTCGGGAAAGTACCGTCTTTTGCCAATGCACAAGGTTTACCTTGGAGAGCTTCTTCAGTAGCGATAACTGCTTTGAACCAACCTTCGTAACCCTCGATAGCCTCGAAGTGTACCATTGCCTCAGGATCCGTGTTGTAGTTGTTGTAGTTACCAGCGAATACATAACCAACCTCGTCGCACATTTCGTCGATGTTAGCAATGTTCCAAACAACGGTAACAGCACCTTCGGTAGCCTCTACCTCAGGAAGATCACTCTTGATGGGAGGATTAACAGGAGTGTTGTCCTTCTTACATGCAGTCATCATTACAGCGCATGCCATCATGGCAAATGCAAAAAATTTGTAAGCTTTCATAATGAATTAAATTTGTTAATAAATGTTAATTGGGTTAATTGATTATTGTTTATTAATAACCTTCGTTTTGTTTCAGGTTATGGTTAGCCGTAACCTCAGACAGCGGCAGCGGATAGAGGTTACGATATTCTTCAATATTAGCTTGTTGACCGAGGATAGCGCCACCTTTCCACTCCCAGGCGTATTTCTTACCCGTGAACATACGATAGCGGATCAGATCACTACGACGGAATCCTTCTGCATAGAACTCACGACCACGCTCGTCGAGTACATCGCGAAGCGTATAACCGGTGTTCTCTACAGCGCCTGCGCGGCGACGAACAGTGTTGATAGCTTCATCAGCTGTCATGGACAGCGGCGTAGCACCACGGAGGATAGCCTCTGCATAGGTGAGGTAAGCCTCTGCCTTACGCATCAACGCGAGGTCAGTATCCGGGAACTTGGAATCATGCGCTACGCGATTCTCGTCAGCCATGAGGTTGCTGTACTTAACTGTACCCCAACCGGATTTGAACTTATCATCCTCGTTCTCTTTCCAGAAGTTACAAGCATAGTCACCTGTACCTTTGTTGATAAACATAGCACGTTTATCACCGGTAGCGGCAATGATCTCAGCTGCACCGCCTAAGTACGGACCGTAACCTCCTTGCGCAACCGTCTTAGCACCATCCTTTGCATCTACCGGGCGAACTAAGTCCGGGCAGAAAAGTTGGATGAGTTGTGCGCGGGTACGGATACATTTCCATGCTTCGGTCGTACCGGAAGCCGGCATACCGCCGGTGTAGCAGGAAGCGATGAGGAAGAGCGAACCACCCCAAGACTGTGTTTCAACACCATCCTGACCAACCGGGAGAAGGATCTCTTTGTACGCGTCATTGACAGCCGACATATCATCGTTGTCACCCATGAAGAGGTAACGGTACTCGGTAGCGAGGCTGTAGGAAGAGTTCATCACTTTCTCTGCGTACTCAGCAGCCTTGTTGTAATCGGGGATACATGTTGCCTCGTCCGCCTCGGCTACGCCTTTGTAGATAGCGGCGTTGATATAGATACGGGAGAGAAGCAACCATGCTGCAGCTTGGTCCACACGGTAGTAGCTCTCGCGGTTACCTGCCGGAGCCAGATCCGGAAGGAAGTCCTCGATCTCCTTGATCAGGTCTGCATAGAGGTCAGCACGTTTGTACTGCTCCGGCAGATCCATCAGACCGGATTTCCATACCTTCGGTACATTACCGAACATATCGAGCAGATAGTAATAGTTGAGGGCGCGGATGAAACGGATCTCAGCGGTCTTGCGAGCGCCTGCCTCTTCAGCGAACTTATCGATGAAAAGGTTGCAAAGGGTGATGTCGAAATAGAAACGCGAGTACACACCTTTGATGAGCGAGTTGGACGAAGTCCAAGTAGCTTTACGGATATCATCTACACCTACATCCGGCCAAATCCAGTAGATCTGGTCAGCACAGTACTCGTTCAGAGAGAACATCATACGGTAGAACGAGGAAGTACCCTCATCCATACCGGCGATATCGCCGTTACCGTCCGGTCCTTTCTGACCGGTAAGCGCCAAGGTTGCATAACACTTTACGAAAAGTGACTGCATATCGATGGTGGACTTGGTATTCGGGTCAATGGACTCTACTTTCAAGTCTTGCACACAGGAGTTCATCGTGAGCATTAACACGGCTCCAATTATAGCAAATATCTTTTTCATATCAGTCATGATTTTTTAAGGTTCATTAAAATTGGAGGTTAACACCTACGAGCGCCGTGAGGCTACGCGGATAGATGTTGTTGTCAATACCGCCGAATACTTCAGGATCCAGACCCTTGTAACCGGAGATCACCAGCGGGTTGGATACCGAACCGTAGAGACGAGCCTTGATGGCCGGCTTGTTCCAAGTATAACCGAGGGTGATGTTATCGATACGCAGGAAGGAAGCGTTCTCAACCCAGATATCCATCTTGTAAGCATTACTACTTACGCCGACAGTATTCGAGCCGGAGATACGAGCGAACTCAGTCTCCGTACCGCAGAGGATGTTGGTATAACCACCTTCACGCAACGGCGTCTGGAGGCTATTCATACGACCTGCGCGGACGTCATTGTAAACATAGTTACCAATGCTCGAGCGGAGGGTAATACCGAGGTCGAAGTTATAGAACTGCCACTTGGACTGGAGACCGAGGGTGAACGGAGCCATGGCATTGTGGTATGCGATAAGGTCCTTATCATCGATGATGTCCTTGCCGCTGGCATCCTTATCACCGTTCTGGTTAACGATCTCATAGTAACCGTCCTCGCTGAGATAAGTCTGATAAACGAAGAACGTAGCAGCGGGCAGACCCTCTTGGTGACGCTGGATCGTGTTACCCGTACCGGCCGAGATACCACCGGTTTCTACGAAGTACGGATTGTTCGGATCAGCAGTCTTACCGGTGGTAAGCTTGATGATCTTGTTCTGGTTATAGGTAAAGTTGAAGCCCAGATCCCATTTGAGTTTCTTGTTGTCAATAGCAACTGCATTGATCGAGAACTCAACACCTTGGTTCGAGAGCGAACCGATGTTGCTTACTACCTGGTTCTTGAAGTTCATACCTGCAGCTACATCGACTACCGAGATCAGGTCTTTGGTAATACGATAGTAGTAGTCAATAGAACCGGAGATACGTCCGTTGAGGAAGCCGTAGTCGATACCTGCGTTGTAGGTCGTGGTCTTCTCCCAAGTCAGCTCGGTATTGAAGGCCTCCGGACGATAGCTCTGATAGTATTTATAGTTACCGTTGGCATCTTTCTCACCGAGGGTGTAGGAAGCGTGCTCACGGCTGATGCTATAGAGTACCAAGCCCGGGTAGTCACCCTGGTTGATCTCCTGCTGACCGGTGATACCGAAGCCAAGACGGAGTTTCAACTCGCTGAGCCAGTTAACATCCTTCAACCAGGATTCTTCTTTCATCTTCCAACCCAGTGCGACTGCAGGGAACACACCCCACTGTCTGCCCGGAGCGAAACGAGACGAACCATCACCACGGACGGTAGCCGTGATCATATAACGGTTGAGGGCTATGTAGTTCACACGACCGAAGAAGGAAACGAGGTAACTCTCAGTAGCCCACTCATAGTGGTACGGGTTGTAGATCTGACCTGCGTTGCTCGTGCCTAACTCGGCATCGTTATAGGTCATCGGGAACAAACCGTTACCATCCTGTACACCCCAGTTTTTCAAGTGCGACCACTCGTAACCAACCTGTGCATCGAAGTGATGCTTGTCGTTGAAGTCCTTATAGTACTGCGCGTAGCAGTTGAACTGCAGGTTGTAGTTATGACGTTGGTTCTTTCCTTTCCAACCGTAGTAGTTATTGGACGCAGACTGCGGAGCAATGTCCGTCTTCTCCTCACCGTAGTTATAATCGGCTGCGAAGTTAGCGTGGAGGCGGAGATCCTCAAATCCGTGGATCTTATAGTCAGCCTCAAGGTTACCGATGAACACACCGGCTTTTGCACCATACTCTTTGGTCTCAAGAGTAGCTACCGGGTTCTGCGGCACGTTACTGTTGATCGTGTAACGCCACTCGGTATCGGTGTAACGACCTTGATCGTCCGGATCCCAAGGTTTCTCAGTCTGATAGTACGGACCGTACTCGAGCAAGTGAGCATCACTGTTTACCGGACGGGTCGGATCCATTGCCAAAGCAGCACCGATGATACTACCGTCACCCACTTTGTTATTGGAGATGTACATACCCTTCGCGTTGAAGTTGAAGGAGAGGTGTTTATCCAAGAAAGTCGGGTTGAGGGTAACCGCAGCGGTTACACGTTGCATATTCGATTTCTTGATGGTACCGTCTTGGTAGGTGTAACCGAGCGAAGCACGATAAGGCATATGCTTCGTACCACCTACAACGGAGAAGTTATGATCCGTACCGATACCTACGCGAGTTACCTCTTTTTGCCAGTCTGTACCTGTACCTGTGAGCGGGCCAAGACCGGCTGCGATGTTACCGTATGCTTTCGCATTGTCGGTCAAGAAGGTGCGGTATTGATCCGCGGTCATCACTTGGAGACGGTTGGTGATCACACCGGCACTAACGTTTCCGTCATAGGTAAATTTCGGCTTCGAGCCGGAAGCACCTTTCTTAGTCGTGATGATGATGACACCGTTCGATGCACGCGAACCGTAGATAGCGGTTGCGGAAGCATCCTTGAGGACGGTGAAGGTCTCGATATCACTCGGGTTAACCATCGAGAGCGGGTTGTTGATACCATACAGACCGTTGTTGTCCATAAGCACACCGTCGATAACGATCAACGGGTCATTGGAAGCGGAGAGGGACGAACCACCACGGATACGGATGTTCGATCCAGCGCCCGGCTCACCACCGTTACTCGTAACGGCTACACCGGCGATCTTACCGGCCAACATGTCTTGCGCATTCAGGACGAGACCTTTGTTCATCTCATCGGGCTTGATGGCGGTAACCGAACCGGTAGCATCGTTTTTCTTAACGACACCGTAACCGACAACGACTACCTCTTCGAGGAGCTCATTGTCCTCACCCATCTTAACCACCATCATCGGAGTGGCATCCAACTCCTGGGTCTTATAACCCATGTACGAGATCGACAGTTTCGCGCCCGGTTGAACCATCAGCGAGAAATTACCATCAAAATCGGTAATCGTACCGTTGGTAGTACCGATCTCCAGCACAGAAGCGCCGATAATAGGATCACCCGTTGCTACGTCAGTCACCGTTCCCTGAACGGCTACTTGAGCAAAGGCGGTCATTCCCATCATTAACAGGAATGCCATCATCACGGCGCGGAATGAAAGAAAATTGTGTTTCATTTGCTTGTGTGTTTTGTTAGTATTATTGTTTGTTATTATTTACTCTTTCTCTTTGATCGTAAAGACCGCAGCAGCACCAAGCAGCAGCAGTACACCGGCTACCACCAGCATACCTGCTTGTACGTGCGCGCATATATATTTAAGGAGTATACCGCCACAGAGGGCTGCCACAATCTGCGGAACACAGATCGTGCAGTTGAACAAACCGAGGTAGTATCCCATATTGCCTCCTTTGATCGCGTTGGTCACGATGGTGAACGGCAACGCCAACATAGCCGCCCAAGCGGCACCGATAAGCAGATAACTGAGCCAGAGGACGTAGGGGCTCGTCACGAACCAGATGGAGATAAATCCGATGGCACCGACTATCAACGAGATAGCGTACGCACCCTTGTTGCCCGTCCAATGCTCGAGCTTCGGCAGGAACATCGCCCAGAGGAGCGAGCCCACCGCCTGGATAGCGAACACAACGCCTACCCAGTTACCGGCAGTCTGGAACGCGGCATCCGCGGCACTGACACCGTCCCAGCCGTAGCAGTTGGAGGCGATAGCACCATTGGAGTATGTCCACATATACATGAAAGCTGCCCAGCAGAAGAACTGCACGAGACCGACCGTCCAGAAAGCCGACGGCGCGGTAGCCAACAGTTTGATGAAGCCCGGTTCTTCCTCTTTCTTATCATCTTTCTTGGCATCAATACCGTGAAACTCCGCATATTCCTGCGGGTTCAGCTCCTTAACGGTAGCGAAGGTATAGAGCGAGCAGAGGATAAGAATGGCTGCACCTGCGTAGAACGACCACTTGACAGAGTCCGGAATAACGCCCTCGGGAGCCGTATTGGCGATTCCGATCCAGGTAAAGAAGATCGGGAACACGTAGCCTACCAACGAGCCGGCGTTACAGAGAGCCGATTGGATGGCATAAGCCGTACCCTTCTGCTCTTCGTTCACCATGTCACCCACCATCATCTTGAACGGCTGCATGGCTATATTAATGCTCGTATCGAGGAACATCAGGCTGAAGAGCCCGAACCACATCGCCGCATTCAGACCAAGGAAGGCGGCTTGCGTGAAGGTGAAGTTACCGGCATTCGGGAGGAGCAGCATAACTGCTACCGCGATGAGCGCGCCCACGAGCAAATAAGGCTTACGGCGACCGAGACGATTCCAAGTCTTGTCGCTATACTTACCTACCAGCGGTTGCACGATCATACCCATCAGCGGCGGGAGAATCCAGAAGAAACTCAGCGTGTGCGGGTCAGCACCCAAAGTAGCAAAAATGCGGGAGATATTAGCGCTCTGCAGCGCATAAGCAATTTGAACTCCGAAGAAACCAAAACTCAGATTAAAGAGTTGTGTAAAGGATAAATTCCGTTTCTGCATAGTATTGTGTCTATTAAGCTTAAGCTCCGATTTTCATAAATCGGCGACAAAATTACAACATTTTTGTGACATACGCAAGAGTTTTGTTCTTTTTTTCGATTTTTTTTAAAAAAATGCGTAAATTATTGCACATATAAAAAATAAATTGTATCTTTGTGCCCAAATTGGAATTTTTGTTATGGAAGTAACACATGAACAGTTAGTGGGGGCGTTACAAACCTACTTTGGTTTTGACACGTTCAAGGGCAATCAGGAGGCTATCATCCGCAATGTGATGGAGGGCAATGACACGTTCGTGTTGATGCCTACGGGTGGCGGTAAGAGTCTGTGCTATCAATTGCCTTCGTTGATGATGGAGGGTGTGGCGATTGTTATCTCGCCGCTGATTGCGCTGATGAAGAACCAGGTGGATGCGATGAGCAACTACTCGGAGGAGGAAGGTGTGGCGCATTTCATCAACTCGAGTTTGAGCCGGGGTGAGATCAACGCCGTGAAGGATGATGTATTGGCGGGAAAGACCAAATTGCTGTACTTGGCGCCGGAGAGTTTGAATAAAGGTGAGAACGTGGATTTCCTAAAGGGCGTGAAGATCTCTTTCTACGCAGTAGATGAGGCACATTGTATCTCAGAATGGGGTCATGATTTCCGTCCGGAGTACAGCCAGATACGCTCGATGGTGCAGCGTATCGGCAAGGCGCCGATCATTGCGTTGACAGCTACGGCGACACCGAAGGTGCAGAAAGATATCCAGAAGAACCTCGGCATGCCGGATGCCACGGTGTTCAAGTCGAGTTTCAACCGCCCGAACCTGTATTACGAAGTACGTCCGAAAACCGCCGATATCGACAAGGACTTGGTGCGTTTCATCCGCGGAATGGAAGGCAAGAGCGGTATTATCTACTGTCTGGCGCGCAAGGAAGTGGAGGACTTGGCGGAGGTGCTGAAAGTGAACGGCATCTCGGCGCGTCCTTACCACGCCGGTATGGATGCGGCGACGCGTACGGCGAATCAGGATGCGTTCCTGATGGAGGAGGTACAGGTGATCGTAGCAACGATCGCCTTCGGTATGGGAATCGACAAACCGGACGTACGCTTTGTGGTGCATTACGACATCCCAAAATCGCTCGAGGGCTACTATCAGGAGACCGGTCGCGCGGGTCGTGACGGCGGCGAAGGACAATGTATCTGCTTCTACAGCCCGGATGATATCGAGCGTCTGAGACGTTTCCAACAGGGCAAGACACCGAAAGAAATCGGCATCGGCAACCAGTTGCTGTTTGAGACACAAAGTTACGCAGAGAGTACGATCTGCCGCCGTAAGTTGCTGCTGCATTATTTCGGCGAGGAGTACACGGAGGAGAAATGCGGTAACTGCGATAACTGCCGCAAGACCTACAAGCAGGTAGATGCGAGCGAGTTGTTGCAGCTGATTCTGGAGACGATCCAGCAGGTGAACGAGCATCACAAAGCCGAACATATCGTAGATATCCTGCACGGCAACACGACGGCGGAGGTGATGAGCTATCATCACGACGACTTGGAGAACTTCGGTTCGGCCAGCGACGAAGAAGAGAGCACGTTACATGCCATCATCCGTCAGGCGCTGGTAGCCGGCATGATTAAGAAAGACGTCGATTCGTACGGTGACTTGAAGTTGACCAAGGACGGTCTTAAGTTCATGCGCCGGCCGGGTAAGTTCGAGGTTCCTATCGAGATCATCGATGAGGAGGCAGACATGATGGAAGGTGCAGGTGCTACTTGTGCCGCCGCCGATGAGGTGCTGTTTGCTATCTTGAAGGATATACGCCGTAAAGTAGCGAAGAAGAACGACGTTCCGCCGTTTGTGATCTTCCAAGACCCGAGTCTGGAAGCGATGGCCACCACCTACCCCATTACGATGGAGGAACTGCTGACTATCCCGGGCGTGGGCGTAGCAAAAGCCAAACGGTACGGCGAGGAGTTCCTGAAGATCATCAAGGAGTATGTCGATGAGAACGAGATCATCCGTCCGGAGGACTTGCGTATCCGTACGGTAGCAAAGAAATCAACCCGAAAGAAACAGATCATCCAAGCGATCGACCGGCGTGTCGATCTGGACGATCTTGCCGAGAGCAACGGTATGTCGATGGAGGAGATGATGGATGAATTGGAGGCGATCGTTTTCAGCGGCACGAAGATCAACATTAATTATTTCATCAAAGAGGTAGTCGATCCGGACGAAGAGGAGGAGATATACGACTACTTCAAGAACGCCGACGACGATAACATCAAGAAGGCCATGGAGGAACTCGGGGAGGATTACTACGACGAGATGCATGTGCGGCTCGTACGACTTAAATTTCACTGCGATTTAGGTAACTAATGCACAAAGGAGAAATCGATTTCATAACGCTCGGGTGTTCAAAGAACCTGGTGGATGCAGAGCGGGTGATGCGGCAAATGGAGGCGGCGGGATGGACGTGTGTACATGACCCGGAAGAGCCAAAAGGGGAAGTATGCGTGATCAACACCTGCGGATTCATCGGAGACGCGAAAGAAGAGAGCATCAACATGATCCTCCAGATGGCGGAGCGGAAGAAGAAAGGGAAGCTGAAGACGCTGATCGTGATGGGATGCCTGAGTGAGCGCTATCGGGCGGAGTTGGAAGAGGAACTGCCGGAGGTGGATGCGTATTTTGGCAAATTCGATTTCCAAGGCATCAAAGACCTACTCGGCGCCTATGCAATAGGTACTAATCCTAGACTTTACCCGTGGTTTGAGCGGAGTCTCACCACACCCAAGCACTATACCTACCTGAAGATATCAGAGGGATGCAATAGATTTTGTTCGTACTGCGCGATTCCACTCATCACGGGACGACATACGAGTCGACCGAAGGCGGAGATCTTAGACGAAGTAAGATGGCTGGTGAGTCAGGGCGTAAAGGAACTGAATGTGATCGCACAGGACTTGAGCAGCTACGGGCTGGACATAGAGAAACGCCATATGTTGCCGGAGTTGATCGATGAGATAGCGCAGATAGAAGGTGTTGAATGGATACGGTTACATTACGCCTACCCGACGGATTTTCCGGAGGAGTTGTTGGACGTGATGGCCAAGCATCAAAACGTGTGCAAGTACCTCGATATCGCGCTGCAGCATTGTACCGACCACATGTTGGGGCTGATGCGGCGACATATCACGCAGACCGAACAGGATGCGCTGATCCGTAAGATCCGGGAGAAAGTGCCGGGTATCTGTATCCGGACGACCCTGTTGGTGGGGCACCCGGGTGAGACGGACGAGGATTTCGAGGCGCTGAAAGCGTGGGTACGGGAGATGCGGTTTGAGCGGATGGGATGCTTTGCGTACTCGGACGAAGAAGGCACGTACGCCAACAAGCATTACAAGGACGATATCCCGCAGGAAACAAAGGAAGCGCGGGCGTCCGAGTTGATGGCAATCCAGCAGGAGATCAGCGGCGAGCTGATGGCGCAGAAAGTGGGCACAACGCAGAAGGTCATTCTCGACCGCCAAGATGGCGACTACTGGATCGGGCGCACCCAATACGACAGTCCGGAGGTGGATTGCGAAGTTCTCGTTGAGAACAATGGAAATGGGCAATTGGAAATTGGAAATTTTGTGAATGTGAAGATCACCAAGGCGGAGGAGTTTGATTTATACGGAGAAATAATATAACAACATACCATGCTGACAAAAGATTTTATCGGCTTAGTGTCGAACGCATCGGGGCTAAGCAAGAAAGACACGGAGCTGTTACTGACAACGATGAACGCCATCATTCGTGAGAACTTGATGGACGGCAAAGCGATTCAGTTACAAGGGCTGGGGGCTTTTGAAATCAAAGAGCGCAAAGAGCGCGCGATCGTTCATCCCCGTACGGGGGAGCGGACGATTGCTCCGAGTAAGAACCAACTGGTATTCAGACCGGTTGCAACCATCAAAGACGAACTTAAATCGATCTAATTATGGCGGAAAAACTGAGTTGGACAGAGTTACGCCGCGCCTTGGCTAAGCGCGCGGACGTGAGTGAGAAGACAGCAGGAGCCTTCCTTAATGCCGTTCAAGCGCAGTTGTTGGAGGCACTGAAAAGTGATAAACAAGTAAAGATCAACGGTTTGGGAACCTTCCGCGTACAAGCCGTGGCGCCGCGTAAGAGTGTGAACGTCACGACGGGTGAGGAGATTATCATCGAGGGCTATAACAAGTTAGCATTCACACCGGAAGCAGGAGTACGAGAACTCATTGAGTCCTCGAAAGTGGAAAGCGGAGAACCTAAAGAGGCGAGTGCTCCGGAGATCGATCCGATCCAAAAACTCGGGGCACAGGCAGAGGAGATCGTCGATATCCTCGGTGACCTCGGACAGAGCCCGAAGGAAGAGCCGGAAGCCGAGCCTGTGGTAGAAGAGCCTGCGCCGGCCGTAGAGCCGGAACCCGTGGTAGCACCGGAACCGGTGTTTATCCCGGAGCCTGCACCCGAACCCGAGCCGGAGATTATTGTACAGAAGCCGAAAAAGGAGAAAAAGAAGGGGCATTTCTGGCGCGACACGCTGATCTGCGTGGTGATCTTGTTGCTGCTGTTAGCCGGCGGATATTTCTTCCTGCGTCAGGAACTGAGCGATATCATCCGTTCGTTTATCAAACCGGCTGAGACCGAAGTGGTCGCAGAAGAACCGGAAGCGGTAGTAGCTGAAGAACCTGCGATTGTAGAGGAAGAAGCACCGGAAACGGTAGCCGAAGAGCCGGCAGAGAAGGCCTTGATTCCGAAAGGAAAGATCTCGCAAGATCAGATCCTGGCAGAGTTCCTGGCTGTCTCGGAAGAGGAAGTGGGTCCTACGGATGCGTACCCGAACCTGATCAAGGTGGAGGAAATGCATGAGGGCAGTCGTTTGACGTGGATGGCAAAGCGTTTCTACGGTGCAAAGGTGTACTGGCCGTACCTCTACGATGCGAACCGCGACGTGATCACCAACCCGAATAATATCGATACCGGTACGCCGCTGCGTGTCCCCAAACTGACCAAAGCGCAGTTAGACACGACCTCTGCAGCATTCCTACAACTCAAACAAGAAGCAGAAGCCGCTTGTAGATAGTGAAGAGCGAAGAGTATATCCACATAGAAGGCGCAGACACCCATAACCTGAAACATATATCCGTTGATATCCCCCGCAATAAGCTGGTGGTGGTAACAGGTGTGAGCGGCAGCGGCAAGAGTTCGCTGGCTTTCGACACGTTGTATGCCGAGGGTCAGCGACGCTATGTGGAGAGCCTCAGCGCGTACGCCCGGCAGTTCATGGGGCGGATGCAGAAACCGGAGGTGGATAAGATAGAAGGTATCCCACCGGCGATCGCTATCCAACAGAAAGTGACGAGCCGTAACCCGCGTTCGACGGTGGGTACGGTGACAGAGATATACGACTACCTGAAGCTTTTATACGCGCGCGTAGGGCATACGTACTCTCCCGTGAGCGGTGAAGAAGTACGCAGGAACACGATACGCGATGTGGTGCAATACATGGAAGCGCAGGAGAAAGGAACGCGTCTGTACCTGCTCAGTCCGATCGTGCTGCCGGAGGGACGTACACTCAAAGAGCAGTTAGCACTCTGGCAGAGTCAGGGTTTCAGTCGTCTGCTCATCGACGGCGACACCGTTCGTCTGGATGACACGACCTGGCAGTTAGCAAAGGGACACGAGGCGTATCTGCTCGTGGATCGTATCGTGGTGGATCATGAGCCCGCGACGAGTAACCGATTTGCAGACAGTGTACAGACAGCTTTCTTTGAAGGCAACGGCGAATGCCGCGTGTGGGTGAACAAGCACGAGAAAGTTTTCTCCGAGCGCTTCGAGGCGGACGGCATTCAGTTCATCGAACCGAGCGAGCACCTGTTTGACTTCAACAGTCCCGTCGGGGCATGTCCCGAGTGTAAGGGCTTAGGAGTTGTGATGGGTATCGACCCGGACTTAGTGGTGCCCGACAAGTCGAAGACGATCTACGAGGGCGCGATCGCGTGCTGGCAGAGCGAGAAGATGCGGGAGTGGAACGATGCGCTAGTTTATAACGCCGTGAATTTCGATTTTCCTATTCATACGCCATACTACGCCTTGACGCAGGAGCAGAAACAATTGCTCTGGCAGGGCAACGAATATTTCCGAGGACTGCATGCGTTCTTCAAGGAACTGGAGAAAGAGCAGTACTCGAAGATGCTGTATAAGGTGCTGTTAGCGCGGTTCAAGGGACGCACGACCTGTCCTGTTTGTTGCGGATTCCATTTGCGCAAAGAGGCGGAGTACGTGCTGGTGAACGGCCAATCGATACAGCAGTTATGCGCGATGTCGATCTCCGATCTGGACGAGTGGTTTGCGAACCTGCAACTGAGTGAAGTGGAGATGAAGACGATCGAGATCGTGCTGGCGGAGATACGCAGTCGGTTGCAGTTCATGAAAGATGTGGGGTTGAGTTACCTGACGCTGAACCGTCAGAGCACCACCCTCTCCGGCGGTGAGAGTCAGCGCATCAGTCTCGCCAAGTCACTCGGCAGCAGCTTAGTGGGTTCGCTGTACGTGTTGGATGAGCCGTCGATAGGTCTCCATCCGCGCGATACGGAGCGCCTGATACGCGTGCTCAGACAGCTGCGCGATTTGGGAAACACGATCGTGGTGGTGGAGCATGACGAAGACATCATCGCCGCGGCGGATCATGTGATAGAGATCGGTCCGATGGCCGGCAGGAACGGTGGAGAGGTGGTGTATGAAGGTCGTCCGCGACCGGAGTTATTCACCTATCAGATCCCCAAGCAACGCCGGCATTGGAACAATTATATCGAGGTGGAAGGGGCGTGCGAGAACAACCTCAAGAACCTGACGGTGCGTTTCCCGCTACACGTGATGACGGTAGTGACCGGCGTGAGCGGTAGCGGTAAGTCGAGTCTGGTGAGCAAGGTGCTCTACCCTGCCCTCAAGAAGCATTATGGCGGACAGTTCGCCGAGCACACGGGTGATTTCGGTCACTTACACGGCAGTCTGCAGTTGATGCACGATATCGAGTTTGTGGATCAGAACCCGCTCAGCCGATCGAGTCGCAGTAACCCTGTGACTTACCTCAAGGCCTACGATGAGATCCGTCGTCTGTATGCCGAGCAGCCCTTGTCCAATCAGTTGGGCTTTACCCCGGCGCATTTCAGTTTCAACACCCCGGGTGGTCGTTGCGAGACCTGTCAGGGCGAAGGAACAATCACAATCGAAATGCAGTTCATGGCCGATTTGATTCTGGAATGCGAGCAGTGCCACGGCCGGCGCTTCAAACAGGACGTCTTGGACGTGCATTACCGCGGTAAATCGATCTACGACATCTTAGGCATGACGGTCAATCAGGCGGTAGAGTTCTTCAGTCAAGATCCCGCCTGCGCGAAGATCGTCAAGCGTCTGAAGCCTCTGCAGGATGTGGGTATCGGGTATGTGCAGTTGGGGCAAAGCAGCAGTACGCTCTCCGGCGGTGAGAGTCAGCGTGTTAAGTTAGCTTCGTTCCTCGCGCAGGACGATAACACCCCGACGATCTTCGTGTTTGACGAACCGACCACGGGTCTGCATCACAAGGACATCGAAGTACTGCTGACGGCGCTCAACCGGCTCATCAGTAAGGGTCACACGGTCATCATCATCGAGCATAACCCGGCTGTTATCTTAGCCGCCGATCATGTGATCGACTTGGGTAAGGAAGGCGGTATAGAAGGCGGCAACATTGTCTGCGCCGGCACGCCCGAGGAGGTAGCACAGTGTCCGGACAGCTATACCGGCAAGTACCTCGCGCAAATCATTGAAAATCAACATAACAATGAAATATCATAATTTGAAAGAACTGCGTCACTCGGACATCTTCGCCCGGATGCCGCAGATGAGTTATCTCCCCCGCTGGGGCGTGCTGCTGATGGACATCGTCCTGTGTACGATTGCCTTCTGGCTCAGCGTATGGGTCGGCAGCGGATTCTTACATTACGTCAACTTGGAGAGTCAACCGATGTCGCTCGGCATGCAGTACCTGATCGTGATGGGCGTGCAGCTGGTGGCTTTCTGGGCGTTCCATACCTATTCGGGTATCTTGCGTTACTCGACCTTCATCGACACGGTCAAAGTGCTGCTGTCGAATATATGTACGGGTATCGTGCTGGTGCTCGTCAATATTGTGATGGATCATACAGAAGGCTGGCATCCCATCCTCAATACAGTGCTGGCGATGTACGTCCCGACCTCGTTCGTGCTGCTATTCTCGCTGCGTGTGGGTGTGAAGACTTTGATTGAGACCCTGGAGCGCAGTCAGGGCAGTCCGCGGGTGATGATCTACGGCACGCAAGCTGCGGGTATAGCGATCGCCAAGATGCTGCGCTCTGCCGGTAATGCCCCTTATCGACCGGTGGGCTTCATTGCGGAACCAAATGATCGTCTGGGGTATGAGTTAGCAGGTCTGCGCGTGCGTCCGCTCAATGAGAAGCTCTTCGATTGGATGGGACAACACGGGGTTAATCATGTCATCGTGTCGCCGCTGAAGATGAAGCAGATCGACCCGTCGAAAGACTTGCAGGTCTTCATCGATCATAACATCCGTATCCTGACTACCCCGTATTTCACGAAGTTTGACAATGTCGATGCTATCGATGCGGCGCGTATCGGTCGTATCGATGCCATCAAGATCGAGGACTTATTAGAGCGTCCGCAGATCAATATCAACACGGAGAACGTACGTCAGATCATTCAGGATCGCGTCGTGCTGGTCAGCGGTGCTGCCGGCAGTATAGGCAGCGAGTTGGTTCGTCAAATTCAGCAGTTCTCGCCGCAGGTGACGATCCTTCTGGAGATGGCAGAGTCGCCGCTGCATGACCTGATGTTAGAGTTGACGCGCCAGTTCCCGCAGTCGCGTTTCATCCCCGTCATCGCCGATGTACGCAACCGCGCCCGCATTGAGCAGATCTTCAACGAGATGCGTCCGGACGTAGTGTATCACGCCGCCGCCTACAAGCACGTGCCGCTCATGGAGAGTTTCCCCAACGAGGCCATTCAAGCCAATGTATTAGGCACGAAAAACATGGCGGATATAGCCGTTCAATACGGCGTCAAACGCTTCGTGATGATCTCCACCGACAAGGCCGTCAACCCGACCAATATCATGGGTGCCAGCAAGCGTATCGCGGAGATTTATGTGCAGTCCCTCTTTAAGAAACTGAGCGCGCAGAATCCTGATTGCACGAAGTTCATCACCACCCGTTTCGGCAATGTGCTCGGCAGTAACGGTTCGGTCATCCCCTATTTCCGCAAGCAGATAGCTGCGGGCGGACCGCTGACCGTCACCCATCCGGATATCATCCGCTATTTCATGACCATCCCCGAGGCCTGCTGTCTCGTGATGGAAGCCAGTACGCTCGGCAACGGCGGCGAGATCTTCGTCTTCGATATGGGAAAACCGGTGAAGATCCTTGACTTGGCACGAAACATGATCCGCCTGGCGGGTTACACGCCGGAGAAAGATATACAAATCGAGTTCACCGGCCTCCGTCCGGGCGAGAAACTCTACGAGGAGTTACTCAACCAGAAAGAGACCACCTTGCCGACCTCCAATGAGAAGATCATGGTGGCTCGCGTACGCGAGTTTGAGTTCGACAAGGTCAGCCAAGAGGTTGATCAGCTCATCCAAACCAGCCAACAGTCGAAACCCTTCACCACCGTCAAGTTGATGAAGCAGTTGGTACCCGAATACATCAGCAATAATTCTATATACGAGCAATTAGACCCGCAATGATACAGACTTTCTTTTTACAACATAGTTATCTGATCGGCCTTATCAGTTTTAGTTTGGGTCTGTTAGGCATGCCTATTATTGTTCGCATCGCGAAGGCGAAAGGTTTTGTGGTGCGCCCCAATAAACGCATGAGTCACACCGGCGAGGTGCCCAACGTCGGCGGACTGAATATATGCTTCAGTTTCATGCTGACCTATATGCTCTTTGAGTACAATCAACTCAGTCAGAGTCAGTTCTTCCTCATCGGTCTGTTCGCCATCATGGCAGTAGGATTCATCGATGACGTGCTGGTGCTCACGCCGATGGCCAAGCTCTTAGGCGAGACCTTAGCCGGTATCGCCCTGATCGGTTTTGCCGACCTGCGTATCACCCATCTGCACGGGCTCTTCGGCATCACCGAGATCGGTACGATCCCCAGTTATCTGCTTTCGCTGTTTGTGCTCATCGCCATCATCAATGCCATCAACCTCATCGACGGCATCGACGGATTAGCCAGCGGTCTGGGTATTCTGTACTGCCTTTTCTTCGCCGTATATTATTGGTTGGCAGGCGATGTGAGTTGGTCGGTTCTGGCCATCTGCATGATCGGTTCGCTCGCCGTGTTCTTCATCTATAACGTGTTTGGCAACCGCGAGAAGATCTTCATGGGTGACTCGGGCAGTCTGCTACTTGGTTATCTGCTGACGGCCTGTGTGTTCCATTTCTGCGAAGTGAACGCTTACCATCAGGTGCCTGATGCGCTCTATATGAGTGCTGCGCCGGCGGTAGCTATCTGCGTACTGACCGTACCGATCTTCGATACCATCCGCGTCAGTCTCACGCGTATCAAACAGCACCGCAGTCCATTCAATCCCGATAAGAACCACATCCACCACCTACTGCTGCGTACGGGGCTCAATCATATCCAGACGACCTGCGTGCTGCTGAGCGTGAGTGTCGTGTTTATCGGACTCGCTGTCCTTGGTCGCAACTGGAACATGTGGCTCCTGCTGCTGGCGGATTTCGGTCTCGCCACCGCGATGACCCTCATCCTCTGGCGTATCATCAACAAACAAATGGCACAACAAGCGAATGCTAACCATTGACCACATATCGATGGAGTTTTCATCCAAGCCGGTCTTGGACGACATCACGTTCCTTATCAACCGTAAGGAACGTATCGCGCTGGTAGGAAAGAACGGCGCCGGTAAAACGACGCTGCTGCGTCTCATCGCCGGCGAGTACCAGCCTACCGCGGGACGGATCAGTCGGGAGACGGACATGACCCTCGGTTACCTGCCGCAGGTCATGCTCTTCCAAGACGACCGCACGCTGCGCGAAGAAGTTATGACCGTCTTCCACGGAGAAGATGAAGCGCGTTTCATCGCCGAGATGGACCGAACTGTCATCGGTCTGGGTTTTGAACGCAAGGACTTCAACCGACCGTGTAGCGAGTTCTCCGGCGGCTGGCGGATGCGTATCGAGTTAGCGAAGATACTCCTTCGCCATCCGGACCTGCTCCTGCTCGATGAGCCCACCAACCACCTAGACATAGAGTCCATCCAATGGCTCGAGGATTTCCTCAAGACCAGTCCATCAGCCGTGTTGATGGTCAGCCACGATCGCGCCTTCATCGATAATGTGTGCGGTCGAACGATAGAGATCACCTTAGGGCGTATATATGATTACAATGTTAATTATTCTCGCTTTGTTGAACTTCGTAAGGAACGGCACGAACAACAAGTGAGGGCGTATCAGAACCAACAGAAGATGATTGCCGATACGGAGGAGTTCATCGAGCGCTTCCGCTATAAAGCTACCAAAGCCGTTCAGGTACAGAGTCGTATCAAACAACTCGAAAAACTCGAGCGGCTGGAGGTCGATCTGGAAGACACCTCGCGTCTCAACTTACGTTTCCCGCCTGCTCCGCGGAGCGGTGACTACCCGCTCATTGTGGAGGATTTACGGAAGGATTTCGGCGAACATAACGTTTTCCATGACGTGACCTTCACCATCAAGCGCGGGGAGAAAGTAGCATTCGTAGGTAAGAACGGCGAAGGAAAGACAACACTCGTCAAGTGCATCATGGGGCAGTTGGATTATCTGGGTAACCTCAAGATTGGTCATAACGTCAAGATCGGCTATTATGCGCAAAACCAAGCGGCGCTGCTCGACGAGAACCTCACCGTCTTCGAGACCATCGATTATGTGGCGGTGGGCGACATCCGTACCAAAATACGGGACATCCTTGGGGCATTCATGTTCGGCGGCGAGGCAAGCGAGAAAAAAGTGAAGGTGCTCTCTGGAGGCGAGAGGAGCCGGTTAGCGATGATACGCTTGCTGCTCGAACCCTGCAACCTGCTCATCCTCGATGAGCCCACCAACCACCTTGACATGCAGTCCAAGGACGTACTCAAAGCGGCACTGCAGGACTTCAACGGCACGCTCATCTGCGTGAGCCACGATCGCGATTTCCTCAACGGTCTCGTGAACAAAGTGTATGAGTTCGGCGGCGGACACGTCAAAGAGCACCTCGGCGGCATATACGACTTCCTGCGGGCGAAGAAGATCGATTCGCTCCAAGAGCTCGAGCGAAAAGCGGATAGCGGGAAGATGAAAGTAGAGTGTACAGAGCCTCAGAGTTCTGCCAAACTCGACTACGCTGCCCAGAAAGCCGCCGCCGCAGAGAAACGTAAGAAAGAGAAACAGATCGCCGAAGTGGAAGCAGCGATCGCAGACTTGGAAGTCCAACAGGCGCAGATGGAACAGCGGCTCTCCATGCCCGAGAACCAGACGGCGGAGAACTTTCAGAAATACGAATCCATCAAACATCAGATAGAACAAAAACTATACGAATGGGAGATCTTGAGCGAAGAATGAACGACATGAAAGACATTATTGATTACATCCTTTTGTGGCTTTGTTACGGAGACGAAGAAGCCGCAGCACGCGTGGCTTACACGGACGATGAGAAGGCCTTGGAAGACCACGACGTCATCATTATACCCTGCGGGTACTTAGGTAAGGAACTGGTGCTGCCGGAGTTGAAGAAACCCGTGGTGGAGCAGCCCAAGAAAGGCAAAGCGATCATCCGAACGGATATCGTGTATGCTACGTTCTTCTTCACGTCCCGCGCAGAGGAACTCATCAACCTCAAGCGCGACGAGCACGATCGTTTTGCGGCGCGTTTCTCGGCCTTGTCATACAAGAGTCGTCTGCAGATCCCGCGATTGGATGAGTATGCGCGCTTGGTGCTCAAACAACTCGACCTGCCCCTACCCGAACCCGGTTTCGGTCATGTGTATCTGACGCACGATATCGATGCCATTAGTCAATATCGACATCTACGCGGTGCATTAGGAGGATTCCGACGCGGTGAAACCAAAGCCGTCTTGGCGGCTTGGCGTGACATCCATAAAGATCCGCTGTACACCTTCCCCTGGTTAATGGAGCAAGACAAACGCGTACCGGACGCCGATGCCATCTATTTTGTCAAGCGCACCAAAGGCAAGGGTTACGACTACCCGCAGTACTACCTCCACGGACGCGATTTCAAGCAACTCAAGCAGATGCTCCGGCATAACAATGTGTACATGGGTGTGCACGGCAGTTACTACGACGACATCCCGAAGATTCAATACAGCAAAATGTACCGTGCCCATTACCTGCGTTGTTCGATCGACAAGATGCAGGCACTCGCGGATGCCGGTTACACGGATGATTTCACGATGGGCTTTGCCGACAGCGCAGGTTTCCGTCTGCAGACCAGCCGCGCCGTACGGTGGATCAACCCCAAAACCATGCAGTTAACGAACCTAACGCTCCATCCGCTCATCGTGATGGACAACACCCTCAGTCAGGCCAATTACATGAACCTCACCGAAGACGAAGCATACTTCCTCTGCGAGCGCTTGATTGATAAGGTGCGGTTGCACCACGGTGACCTCTGCCTGCTGTGGCATAACAGTAACATCAACGAGAAGACCTACCACCGGTCGTTGTATGAAAAGATTATTAGTTGTATCTGATCCTCCCGTAGCACCCGGCTACCTGCCGCGTCTGCGTTATCTGTGCGATTTCCTCGTGCGGAAAGGACATGATGTGACCTTACTGACCGAAGAGAACGAACCGCTACCTTTCGCGCACACCTACCCCATCGAGACGATAAAGATGTACAGCGGAGGCACGTTCGACTGGTTCGTCAAGACCGTCTGGACCCTGCTCACCGACTGGCATAACCGTGCGTTTGCACGCAAGGCTCTCAAAAATCAAAAATACGATGCCGTCATCTGTACGGCTTTCAGCTATTTCCCTCTGGGTGCCGCGCAGCGTATCGCAGCGCAGTTGAATGTACCGCTGATATGCGACATACGCGATCTGGACGAACAGGTGGATGACTCGCGCTATCAGTACAAGCATCAGAGCCGCTGGTTGATGCCCTTCCGCAAATTGTACCGCGCCATTCATATACGTCGACGCAATCAGGTGCTCCGCGCAGCCAATGCCATCACTACCGTCTCCCCATGGCATGCACAGTTCATCCAGCAGTTTAACCCGAATGTACACATAGTGTATAATGGCTTCGATGACAAGCAGTTTTATCCAAAGGATGTAACCACAGAGCAGTTCACTATCACCTATATCGGTTCGCTCTTTGAGTGGCAGCAACCCGCCTTGGAGAAAGTGAAGCAAGCCATCCATGAACTGGGTGTGGTTTTAGACATCCATACCCCGCAAAACAATCCTATTCCGCATGATCAATTAGGGGATGCCATCCGCCGCAGCGGGATCATGCTGGTGCTCACCAACGAGCATACGCATGGCATGCTCACCACGAAGTTCTACGAGGCACTCGGTTGCGAGAAACCCATCCTCTGCGTGCCTTCCGACAAAGGTGCGTTGGCGGAACTCATAGCGTACACGAATGCCGGTGTCGCAACGGATGACAGCGAGACCATCAAGGCGTTCATCATCGAACAATACGAGGCTTGGCAAAGACACGGGGTTACCCGTCAAGCCACCCAACATAGAAACGAATTTACACGAGAAGCACAGTATGATCAGTTTTATCGTACCTGTCTATAATGCCGAGCGATACCTCAAAGCGTGTATCGAGAGCCTACTCTGTCAAACGGAGCAGGACATCGAACTCGTGCTGGTGGATGACGGTAGTACGGACAAGGGCAAAGCGGTCATCGCGTCCTTCCATGACCCGCGTATCCGGTTCTTTGAGCAGCCGCATGCCGGTCAGTCTGCCGCGCGTAACTACGGTCTGCAGCAAGCTCAAGGTGAGTTCATCGCCTTCGTTGATGCCGATGATACGATAGCCCCCGACTGGTGCGAGCGCCACTTAGCGGCCATCGAGGGCGTGGATTACGTGCAATCCGGTTACACTCGCGACACCATTCACCAATTACCCCTCACCAATCACCAATTCACCTCCCCCTGCATGCGGCTCTATCGCCGGCAAGCGATCAACGGCCTGCAGTTCACGGAGGGGATGATCTACGAGGATGTGATCTGGTCGGTCGATCTGTGGCGGCGGGGTCTCACTTGTCGTCGTATCCGCTACGCCGGTTATAACTACACGGTCAATCCCGAGAGTACCACTTCGCGACGTCATCCCGAAGCGGAGCAACGGGTCTTTGCAGAACTTAAGAAACGGGGACTCATTGGTCTCTACACCCTCATACGTTTGAAATTTCATTTTTGGAAATCATGAAAAGAATACTGTCCCTCTTCGCAGCGATGTTGCTGACCTTCAGCCTCAGCGCTGCTACCTATTACGCTTCGCCGACCGGTTCGGGCGACGGTTCGTATAGCAGTCCCTGCTCGTTCAACACCGGTCTCTCGAAACTGAAAAACCCGGGCGACACCCTCTATCTGCATGGAGGAACGTACGAGTTCAACGATAAAGTGAGCGTCAACAAACAAGGTTCGGCTGCACAACGCATCGTCATCGCGGGTTACCCGGGAGAGAAAGTGATACTGGACTTCCATAAGGTGTCCTACGGTACACGCGGACTCTCTATCCATGCCAACTCGCTGTATGTGCATGTCAAAGACCTCAGCATTGCTTGGTCGGGAAAGAACAACCTCTATTGTGAAGGGTCGTACTGCCTCTTTGAGAACCTCGACATCTACGGTTCAGCCGATACGGGATGCCAGATGAAAGGAGGAGGAAACAACGTCATCCTCAACGTCGATAGCCATGATAACTTCGACTACGAAGAGGGTCTTGCGCCCAGCAAACAGCAATCAGGTCCGGCTAATTTCGGTGGGAACGCCGACGGGTTCGCGGACAAGCAGTTCACCGGTGCCGGCAACCACTACATTGGATGCCGTGCATGGAACAACTCCGACGACGGATGGGATTTCTTCCAGCGCGTCAGCACCTCCCATACGATCATCGAGAACTGCGTTTGCTATCAGAACGGAGCGCCTTATTATGACCTGCGTAACCATCCTCGAGCAACGGGCGTGGACAAAGCGTGGTTTGATCAATATGTCGGCACTTCGGTCATTGATCGTTATGGCAATACCATCACCATCACCTTGGCGCATTTCCCGAATCTGGGAAACGGCAACGGCTTTAAAATGGGTGGTAAGTTTACCGACCATAAGATCCTTATCCATCATTGTCTCGCCGTCGGTAACTACGCCCGCGGGTTTGACCAAAACAACAACGGCGGCACAATGTGGGTCTATAATAACTCGGCGTACGATAACAACGTCAACTACGGTTTTACGACGGCTTACGGCACGAACACGATCCAGAACTGTATCAGTTTTGCCTCGCAGAACGCCGATGCATACAAAGCGCAGACCGTCATCACGATTGACCACAACTCTTGGAACAACGGCTTCTCCGTCTCCGCTTCGGATTTTCAGTCGCTCGACACCACCCTCATCTTGGCGCCGCGGCAAGCGAACGGGGATCTGCCGGATAATAACTTCATGCATCTGGCGGCGGGTTCTAACCTCATCGATGCCGGTATCGACTTGAACCTCGGTTATAATGACAACGCACCCGATCTCGGATGCTACGAATACCCAGGGGAGCACCATGACCCGATTCCCGACGACACTATCCCGACCGTGCAACCCGAAGGCACCCATGCCGTGGCTTTCGTCACTATCCCGGGCTGTGCCGAAGACAAAGCCCTGCTCCACTACCTGCGGCAGAACGACAGCCTCTGGATCGTAGAGACCGAAGCCGCGGATAATACGGTGGATTACAGCGAATACGAGGTCATCGTCTTGGGTCCTAAGCCCAATAGCAAAGCTGCCGGTTATGCGGCACTCAAGACATTAACCAAACCCAAAGTGCTGCTTAAGCCCTTTCTGCTCAAACCCGACGTGTGGGGCTGGGGAACGGCGGTGAACACAGCCGACCTCAGCATCACTATTCCCACACAATATCAATCACACGCTCTTTTTCTGGGACTGACTATTTCTAATAATGAAGTAGCCCTCTTTTCGACCTGCAACACGAACGCCGTTACCGCCATCAGCGAATGGACAGAGACGGGTTTTACTACGCTCGCTGCACCTGTATCGCAACCTACGTACAGTACCGTTGCTATCAAAGATGACTTCATCATGATTGGCGTCAGCGAGTACTCCACGGCGTATCTCACCGACAATGCCAAGCGTCTCATCGAGAATGCTATCCTGCTCCAACTCGGCATCGACATGCCCGAATCAATCGAGAATCAAAAATCGCAAATCAACAATCAAAAATATCTAAAAGATGGTCAATTATTTATTCAAGCAGGCGACGCTGTGTACGATGTTACTGGTCGCCGTGTTATGCGTTAAGGCGGAGAACGCCCAATATCAAGACGTCCATTACACCGTCGATGCCGATCATCTGACGGCTGAAGTGACGTTGAACCCGCGCGCAGCGGGTGAGTTACTCATCCCCGAGACCATCGTCGTGGGACAGAATACCTACACCGTCACGGCGGTCGGCGACAAGGCCTTCAAGGGCTGTAAGAACCTCACGGCTATCGTGCTCCCGCGCACCATCGAGCGCGTTTATCGTTCAGCTTTTGACGGCACGGGAATTATGCTCAATAAAGCCAATTGGGCAGAGGGTTGTCTCTGGATCGACTCCATCCTCATCGCCACCGACAAGACCATCAAACCCCGTTATATCGTGCCCGAAGGAACGCGACTCATCGCAGCCGGTGCATTCCAAGGCAACAAGACCATCCAGCGGGTTGAACTGCCCACCTGCATCACCCGCATCGATCATGAGACCTTCCGCGATTGTAAGAACCTGCAGAAAGTGGTCATCCCAAGCAACATCACCTCCATCGGCGAGGAAGCCTTCACCGGTAGCGGCATCTATCTGAATGAGAAGAAATGGAAGAAAGGAGCGCTCATTATCGACGACTGCTTGGTAGCGACGAACAATGACCTGCCGGCGAAGTATATCTTCAAGAACAAACTCCCTATCCGCCTCATCGCCGAGCGGGCTTTTGCCAACCGCAAGAATCTCAAATCGGTCACGATCCCCGAGACCGTCACCGCCATCCCGACCGCCGCTTTCTTGGGTTGCGAGGGTTTGGTGGACGTCATCATCCCGAGCACCGTTCGGACGGTTGGTAACTTCGCTTTCTATGGTTGCCCGCTGCTCAAGAATGCCCTCCTTCCCCGCGATTTGGAGTCGCTCGGTGCGGGTGCTTTCTATGGGTGCGTCAATCTCAAGGAGCAGATCCTGAGCGATAAGATCGAGGTCCTCGAATCCGCTACGTTCTATACCTGCCGTGCCCTCAAAGCCATCACGCTCCCTGCGCATCTGCGCCGTTTAGGCGACGGCTGTTTTGCCGGCTGCGCAAACATAGAGGCCATCGAACTGCCGCAGACGCTCACTTTCCTCGGCGAACAGGCTTTTGCGGGTTGTGCGACCCTGCGTAAGGTCGTTATTCCTGCCTACATCAATGCCCTGCCCAAACGCCTCTTCCAAGGTTGTACGCGGCTCTACCGGGTCGATCTACCGGAGGGACTGTACGCCATCGGAGACGAAGCGCTCGACGGCTGTGTGGCGCTGGAGAAGATCAACATACCGAAATCCACTTTCCGCATCGGAGTACGTGCGTTCCATAACTGTCAACAGCTGCGCGGCGTCGTGCTCGTGGATCATATTCATATGATCGAAGAAGGGGCATTCCTAGAGTGTAAGATGCTGGAAGAGGTACAACTGCCGGCATCGTTGCAGAACCTGCAACGCGGTGCGTTCTCGCATTGTATCAACCTACAGAAAGTGATCCTCAACGAGCGCCTCAAGCAGATTGAGGACGGAGCGTTCTATAACTGCCGCAGCCTGCGTGAAGTTCAATGGAACGACAGCCTGAAATCCATCGGAGCCGAAGCTTTCCTCGACTGCAAATACTTACGGACGCCTATCTTGGCGCCCGCAGTAGAAATCGGCAAGAATGCCTTCAAGGGTTGTAAACCGTGATTATTTGATCGGCAACAGACTGATGAAATCGTACGTGATCTGCTTGCCTACCTCCATCACCATATAGTACGGTTCGGGTTCCGCATCGGTGCTCGAATCGACGGTGATGTACTTCACGCCGCCGTAACTCGTCACTTCGCGGCTGTGATCGTGACCGCAGAGGTAAAGTTCCACACCCGCATCACTCAGCAGATAGGTCAACTCGTAGGTCTCTTCCATCGACAGGTTCGATGTGTGTCCCTGCGAGCTATCCTGCTTAAACAGGTGCGTATGGGTGAACACGATGATATGCCGATAGCCGGCATTTTTCTTTTCTGCCAGCAGCGCTTTGAGCCATTTCAACTGATCCGTTCCGAGTGTTCCTTCCGCCGTGTCGAGACAGATATACAGGTCGAGTTTCTTGCCCGTCTCGTAGTTGGCACCGGTGTAGGTATCGAACCAATAGGTCGAACTGCCGTACAACTGCTGCCATACATGCCATTGGTTGAAATAGATATCGTGGTTGCCGCAGGTCATGAAGACCGTGTCGTTGCGGTTCGTCATCACGCCGTCCAGATGCAGGATGCTATCCGCGTGCGCGAAGTGCGCCTGCGCGTTAATAAGGTCTCCCAAGAAAAGACACATATGCGGATGTGTGTCGACCTTGTAGAGGTGGATGAATTTCTCCAGTCCGTAATGGGTCGAGTCGATGTGGCAGTCCGTACAGATGAACAAACGGTAGTCCGACGGCATCTGCATATGAACCACACCCGCTTTCTCGCTGAACCGACGCGAGTCGGCAAAACGCTCGGCGATCTCCGGACTCGTACCGTTGAACATACCCATCATGTCGTAGTTCGGGTTACATGCCCCGCATACGATACTCAGCAGGGCGGTATAGATCAATTTTTGTGCTTTCATACTCTTTAGAATCGGTAACTGAACCCTGCACGCAGGTACGCTGCGTAGAAGGTTGCATTCAAGTGAAACATTCCCGTTATCTTCAATTCGCCGTCCAGGCTGACCCGCCAGTGTTCGTCGATGTCATAGCGTCCGCCCAACTGGAACAGCGGTTGCCACATACGCTCCATCTGCCAGTCGTCAATATTACTCATCGCGACAGATATATTCCAGTTATTGGTCTGCGGACGAGCGAACACCTCCAAGCGGTACAACAGGTTAAACGGCTCCACCTGGTACTTGTCCTCCGAGTGCCAACTGCGGTTCCAACTGTCCATCACGCGGGCGAAAGCACCGATCTGCACCGACACGTAGTCGAAGCGCCAACCGACCGACAGAGCCGCGCAGAGGTCACTCATCTTATTGCGTGCCACCGCTTTGTACAGCACCTCCGTCTCGGCGAACAACTGCCCTACCGGCAGATCAAAGGTCGGACGCAGCACTACTGCACCCGTATATACATTCGCCGTCTGCAACTGGATGCGTGCATCGATCTGCACGTTTTTTACCACCGGCATATGAGCATAGATGTCGAAGTTCGCCATATGCTCCCACGAGCGGTTATAGGCGTATTCTGTGGCGAAAGACAGGCTGTACCGCTCCTCGCCGAAGCCCCGCAAGTTATGCCCGCCATCGATGGAGATATACTCCTTCGCCATCACCGGCATGCCCACCGCCAAGACCAATAAAAGAAGAAATTTGTTTTTCATATCTATCATCTATTATTATCTATCATCTATAGTTTAACTACGGTGAGTCCCGCTCCTCCGTGGTTCACATCGCCGTCCCCGAAATCCAGCGCCACCATACCACGCTTCCGGCGTTGGCGGTTGAGACCATTCAGGTAATCGCGCGTCAGCTGTTTGAGCGCACCCGTACCTGTACCGTGCAGGATCGTCACTTCGCCGGCACCTACCATCTGCGCATCGTCCATGTACGCAATCAGTTTCTCCAAGGCCTCGTCAGCCCGGTAACCACGCAGATCCAAGGTCCGCGAGAAAGACAGGGTCCGTTGACGCACGATATTGGATGTAGGAGAAGGAGCTGCCGGCACATTGTTCTTGAGTACTTTCAGGTCTTTGAAGTCCTTAAGCGCTTTGGGTTTGCCCACTTTCTCTTTCATCTCTTCCACCTTCGCCCGCGCCTCTTTGGTCTTCTCTTTATCCGCCTTTGCTTCTTTGATCTCACGGATGGTACGCTCGATGGTGGCATTGGACTGCTGCAGCAACTCCGCTGCCTCCTGACGCGCCTGATCGAGGATCTCTTTCTTCTGCTGTTTCACGCCCGAGAGACGCTCTTCATAATCGGCTATCTTCGCCTCCAGTTCTTTCTCTTTGAGCCGAACGGACTGCCGTTTGCGTTCCCAGTAGCGTTTGTCGCGGGCGATGTCCTGCAGTTGTTTGTCGTAGTCGATATGTTCCTCGCCTACCAAGTCCGTGGCATACTGGATGATCGACTCTCCCAAGCCCGTCTGACGGGCGATCTCGATAGCAAACGAACTGCCGGCCTGTCCGATGGACAACTGGAACAGCGGACGCATCTCGCCGCGGTCGTACAACATCGCGCCGTTGACCACGCCTTCGGTCTGCTCCGCGAAATGCTTGAGGTTCGTATAGTGGGTTGTGATGACGCCGAACACCTGTTTTTGCACCAACTCGCGCAGGATCGCCTCTGCGATCGCCCCGCCGAGTAGCGGTTCGGTGCCCGTACCCATCTCATCGATCAGGATCAAGGTTCGCTCGTCGGCTTGGCGTAAGAACGCCCGCATATTACGCAGGTGACTCGAGTAGGTCGATAGATCGTCTTGGATCGACTGCTCATCGCCGATATCGATCATCAACTGTTCAAACAAGCCTGCCCTACTCTGCTCCGCAACCGGCACGAGCAGACCGCATTGCGTCATGTACTGCAGCAGCGCCACCGTCTTCAGGCACACCGACTTACCGCCGGCATTCGGACCGCTGATGACGAGCATGCGGTTCTTCGATTGGTTGAGCCGGATCGAGAGCGGAACCACTTTCTTTCCTTGCGGGGCATAATGCAACCACAGCACCGGATGCCGGGCGTCGCTCCACTCCAACAGCGGTTCGTTCACCAGCTCCGGACGGATAGCATGGAGCGTCTCGGCTAACGACACTTTGGCGCGCAGGAAATCCACCTCCGCCAACATCCGCTGGCTGTCTAAGATCGCTTCGGTGTTCGGTCGCAAACCATCCGTCACAGCCGTCAGGATACGTACGCGTTCGCGCCGTTCCGCACCTTCCAGTTCGCGGATATGATTGTTCGCATCCACCACTTGTTGGGGCTCTATATACACCGTCTTACCCGTTGCGGACTCATCGTGTACAATTCCGCCCACCTTGCGCTTGAACGCCGGCGAGACAGGAATCACGAGTCGTCCCTCACGCAGCGTCGGTGCAGCATCCGCATCCACGAAACCGTCCGCTTTGGCTTGGCGGAGGATAGAGGCTAAAGTCCGTCCTACGCTCCCCTGCAGATTACTGATCTCCCGCCGTATACGCGCTAACTCCGGCGAGGCGTTATCCGCCAACTGCCCGTAGCGATCCAAGACACGATCTATCTCTTTGACTATGTTTCCCAGGATTCCAAGACCTCCTAAGTTTCCTAGTTCCTTCAATAGCGGATACTTTCCGCTATCCAGCCCCGCAAAGAAGCGCTCTAACTCGACCGCATACGACAGACTGTGCCGCAGCGCATCCAGTTCGGCTTCATCCAAGAACAAACCCTCGATACGGATGCGGGAGATCGCCTCACGGACATCATGGATATCGCCGCGGGGGAAAGTCAGCATCGGATCGCTCTCCGCCATCCGCATCTGATCGGTCAAGCCCAGCAGATACTGTACAGTCTCGTAATCCGTCTCCATCTGCATCGCCTCCACGCGCTCGCGCCCCAAGGGCGACGAACAACGACGGTTCAACTCTTCACGAACCACCGTGAAGTCAATCTTTTGCTCTATGTTATTGGGATAATACACTTTACACCGTACACCTCTAACTCAGTATTCGGCAATCCCGGATTGCCTTTGCCCCTACGGCTTCATTCAATTTGCGCACTAACTCAAATCGGTTCTCGAAGAGCTGCGCTTTCAGCGCCGCGGAGTTCACATGCACATACAGCACGCCGTCGCGAACCTCCACGCTACGCGTGAGCCGGTTCACTACATCGCCCATCACCTGCGGCCACACCTCTTCGATCTGTACGTCCAGTACAGACTGCTCCAATCCGCTCTCTCGCAGGTATTGTATGATCGCGTCACCAATCTCCATTACTCCTCTTTCACCTTCCTTAGGTAGAGTTTCTGGCGTGTACGGAACACGCGTATCTGCGGATCCAGTTCGTTCAGTTTCTGGATCGCTTCGAGCGACACGCCTTCGTCTTGGCACAACTGCCACAAGGACTGTCCGGTATGCGTCCAGACGAAATCTTTCTCGCCGACCTTCTTCTTGGCTGCCAGATAGATACGGTCACCCTTGGCCAAGTCGCGACCGAGGGCATCGTTGTCCTCGCGCAAATCGCGCTCGCGTACATTTAAACGGAACGCTACGTTCGCGTACGTGTCGCCTTCGCGCGCTACGACATACATCACGCCGTTGCATTTTTTCTTCGGGTGCATCAGCATGAAGCTGTCGCGCTCCTCACGTGCCGTCAGCGGCACGATGTACTCTGGTTCGGGGTCGTTATGGATGACCATGATCGGTTCGGTGCGACGCACCACCTCAGCCTTCAGCGGACGCTTCGGTTTCGGCTGCTGCGGAGCTGCTGCTTGTGCGGAGTCCGTCGTCGCTGCTACTGCCTGCGGCGCAGGTTCATTCGCCTTGAGCGCTGCCTCCGTCAAGGTATCCAAGCGGTAGGTCTCGATGAGCTTAACCAGTTTCGGAGCGTATAGATAATCGGTCGCATACCCGCAGTCACGCAGACGGTAAGCCCACGCTTCGTAGTCTTGCACCGCGATCTCAAAACAGGTCATATAGCGCGGACGCTTCAAGAACAGCGAGTGGTCCTTAAAACTCTCTGCGGCGTTGCCGTACTGACGGAAGCACTCACCCGCGCTGTCGTCATCGTAGTAATACACACCGCCGAACCAGTCTTTGGTGCACTTGATGCCGAAATGATTGTTCGCGTTCAGCGCCAACTCACTCTGACCGGCAGACGACTCCAAAAGCGCCTGCGCCATCGTGATCGCAGCCGGCACACCGTACTCCGTCTGCTGCTGAATCGCCATTTCTTTCCACTGCGCAATGTACGCTAAGTACGTCGCATTCTGATTCTGCGCCGCCAGTGCCATCGACAGGCTCACTGCGGCAAAAAAGATTATCGCTTTTTTCATAATTTTCGTTGTCAAAACCTTTGCGGGTGCAAAGGTAATGCTTTTTTACGACATATGCAAATCTTATTGCTTTTTTATGAAAATTTCCATTTTCTCTTGAATATATGCAATTTTTTTAGTATCTTTGCAGCCGAAACAAATCTCTATGCATATGAAATTATGTCTTCACTCCGGGTCACGAAGCACCGACTTGGACACCCAAACAGGGTGTAAACGATAAAAAAAATCAAAAAAGTGCAAAAAAATTTGGTCATGTCAAAAAATTGTTGTAATTTTGCACGCTTTTTTGCGGAATAGGCTCGAGTAAGTGTCGTTTCGTATAACGACCGCCGCACCGCCCTAACATTAAATACAACAGTACAGATGTACGCAATTGTAGAGATGAAAGGCCAGCAGTTTAGAGTAGAGGCTGGCAAGAAATTGTTCATCAATCGTATGAACGAGCTCGAGAAAGGCGCAACCGTTGAATTTGAGAACGTATTGCTGCTGGACAACGAGGGTAAAGTAAAAGTTGGTGCTCCTTATGTAAAGGGTGCAAAAGTAGTTTGCGAAGTACTCGACAACGAGTGCCGCGGTGACAAAGTGTTGGTTTTCCACAAGAAACGTCGCAAAGGTTATCGCAAGCTGAACGGTCACCGTCAGGACTTGACCAACGTAATTGTTAAAGAAATTGTTATTGCTTAAAAGAAAGGACAACCAGTATGGCTCACAAGAAAGGTGTCGGTAGTTCCAAGAACGGCCGTGAATCAGAAAGCAAACGTCTTGGCGTGAAGATCTTTGGTGGTCAATTCGCAAAGGCAGGTAACATCATCGTACGTCAACGTGGTACGGTTCACAACCCGGGTGAAAACATGGGTATGGGTAGCGACCACACATTGTTCGCTCTCTGCGACGGAATCGTAACGTTCCGCAAGAAACGCGACAACAAATCGTACGTTAGTATCCAACCGGTAGAGGCGTAAACATGTTAACATTAAAACAGATTTACGACGACAAGGCGAAAGTCATTGCCGGTCTCAACAAGAAGCACTTCTCAGGCGCCGCAGAGGCAATCGACGAAGTGCTTCGTCTTGATGGAGAGCGTAAGGCCGCGCAGCAGGAGAAAGATGCAGCGGCTGCACAGATGAATCAGATCAGCAAGTCCATCGGTATGCTGATGGCCAAAGGTCAGCGCGCAGAGGCGGAAGCAGCTAAAGCGCAGACCGGTGACCTCAAAGCGAAGATCGCAGAGTACGACGAGAAGATGGCCGCAGCAGAAGAGGCACAGACCAAGTTGCTGCTTACCATCCCGAACGTACCCTACGACATCGTACCCGAAGGTGCTGCTGCAGAGGATAACCTCGTGGTCAAATCCAACGTACCCCATCATGGTGGTGACACCGTAGGTACCTGGGTAGGTGAGGTGAACAACGACGAAGCCAAACTGCCGCACTGGGAGTTGGCGAAGAAGTACAACCTCATCGATTTTGACCTGGGTGTGAAGATCTCCGGTGCCGGATTCCCCGTGTATATCGGTCAAGGTGCGCGTCTGCAACGTGCGCTGATCAATTTCTTCCTTGCGGAAGCAAACAAAGCCGGTTATACGGAGATCATGCCGCCGACGGTAGTCAACGCCGCATCGGGTTACGGAACGGGTCAGTTGCCGGATAAAGAGGGTCAGATGTACCACTGCGAAGTGGACGACCTCTATCTCATCCCGACGGCTGAGGTGCCGGTGACGAACCTCTACCGCGATGTCATCCTCGACGAGGCACAACTGCCGATTAAGAACTGCGCTTACACGGAGTGTTTCCGTCGCGAGGCAGGTAGTTACGGCAAGGATGTACGCGGTCTGAACCGTCTGCATGAGTTCTCAAAGATCGAGATCGTACGTATCGACACGCCCGAACATTCGGACGCTTCGCACAAAGAGATGCTCGAGCACGTAGAGGGTCTGCTCCAGAAACTGGAACTGCCCTACCGTATCCTGCGTCTGAGCGGCGGCGACATGTCGTTTACCGCTGCGCTCTGTTATGACTTCGAAGTGTACTCCGAGGCACAACACCGTTGGTTGGAGGTATCCAGCACGTCGAATTTCGACACCTATCAGGCTAACCGCCTCAAGTGTCGTTACCGCCGTGCAGAGGATAAGAAGGTGGCACTCTGCCACACGCTCAACGGTTCAGCACTCGCTCTCCCCCGTATCGTAGCGGCTCTGCTGGAGAACAACCAATGCGAAGAAGGAATTCGTATCCCAAAAGCATTGCAGCCGTTCTTCGGCGACGACATGATACGCTAATAAGGAGGACGCAGGTATGCGCGAGAAATACCGATCATTTCTCCGATTTTGCATAGTGGGCTGCTGCGCCGCGGCAGTCCACTATGGTATTTATTATATGCTGCTGTTGGTGTCTGCACCGGTGAATGCAGCGTATATAGCCGGTTACCTGATCAGTTTTATCGGTAATTTCTTCGCAACCAGTTATTTCACGTTCTCTTCTCGTCCCACCTGGGGACGTTTTGTCGGCTTTGCCGGCAGTCACGCACTGAACTTCGTGCTGCATATAATCTTGCTCAATCTGTTCCTTTGGCTGGGTATTCATCGTCTTATTGCGCCTATCTTGGTGATGGGGGTGGCGATGCTGGTGCAGTACGCGGTGCTGTACCTCGTGTACCATTTTCCGGCGCGCGCGATAGAAGGTAAGGTGCTGCTCTCGTTCGACACCGAGGAGTACGACGTACCGCTGGAACATGGCGTGGAATGGGATCCGATCGCGCAGGGCATGGAGGTGTCTCGCTTCGGTACCACGCGCATACTCGATTGTCTGAAAGAATGCGGCATCCATGCTACCTTCTTCTGCACCGCTAATTTTGCGCAGAATGCACCGGAACTCATGGCGCGGATTGTGCGCGAGGGGCATGAGGTCGCCTCGCACGGATGCGATCATTGGCAGCCTAAACCGGAGCATGTGATCGAATCCAAACGCATCCTGGAACAACTGACGGGACAGCCGGTGTACGGTTATCGTCAGCCGCGTATGTTCCCCGTGGACATCCAGGAACTCAAGCAGCAGGGCTACGCGTATAACGCCTCGCTCAACCCGGCGTTCATTCCCGGACGCTACATGCACCTCGACATGCCGCGCACGTGGTTCTACAAACAGGAGGTGTTGCAGATTCCGGCCTCGGTGAGCCCGTGGTTACGGATCCCGCTTTTCTGGTTGGCGCTGCATAACTTCCCGCTGTGGTTGTACCAATCGCTCGTGCGCCGCACATTGCGTCACGATGGTTATTTCAACACCTATTTCCATCCCTGGGAGTTTTATCCGTTAGGAGAACACCCGGAATGGAAACTGCCGTTTATCATCCGCCATCATGCCGGTGCGCCTATGTACGAACGGCTGAAAGCGGTGATCGTGGATCTCCAATCCCGCGGAGCGGAGTTCGTCACGTATCATGAGTTTGCTCAAACAAAATAATTGCTGGTTATGAAAAAGAAAATCACCATTCTTCTGCCCGCCTACAACGAAGAGGCATGTTTTGACCACCTGCAGGAATGCATGCATCAGGTGCTTGCAGATAACCCTGCTTATGAGTGGGAGTTTCTGCTCGTCAACGACGGCAGTACCGATGGTACGCTGGATAAGATGGAGGCGCTTCACCATGCCGATCCCGCGCACTGGTCGTATATCGATCTCTCGCGTAACTACGGCAAGGAGGTAGCGATGATGGCAGGTTTCGATTATGCGAAAGGCGATGCGGTCATCATCATGGATGCCGACATGCAGCATCCTATCTCGGCCATCCCGGAGATGCTCCAATGGTGGGAAGAAGGATACGACGATGTCTATGCCCAGCGCCGCTCGAGCCGTGAGTCGTGGTTCAAGAAGAAGACCTCGCAGTGGTACTACACCATGCTGCAACGCCTGACGCGCGTACCGATCCAGAAGAACACCGGCGACTTCCGTCTGCTCGACCGCACATGCGTGGAGGCACTGCGTAAGATGCGTGAGTCGGAGCGGAACACGAAAGGACTGTACTCGTGGATTGGATTTAAGAAAAAAGGCATCTACTACGACCAATTGGAGCGCCAGCAGGGTTCGTCCAAATGGCGTTTCTCGCAACTCGTCAACCTCGCCATCAATGGCATGACCAGTTATACGGTAGCGCCGCTGCGCATCGCAATGTATATGGGTATCGGTGTCTCGTTCGTAGCGTTCCTCTACCTGGTGTACATCCTGATCACGACCTTGCTCTACGGCGATCCGGTAGCCGGTTATCCGACCATCATGGTGACCATCCTTTTCCTCGGAGGTATTCAATTGCTCACGATAGGCGTGTTAGGCGAATACCTCGGCCGGGTATTCAACGAGACCAAGAACCGACCGGGTTATTTCGTTCGCCGGTACAACGATGAAAAAGTATGAGAAAGTTCCTCAATTTCTTTACGGTTCCCCGTAACATTTACTGGCTGGGATTCGTTATAGCAGTCGCTGCCTCGGCCATTGAGTTGTTCCGCGGCGGAGCGGAGAACTACCGTGTCTTCTATGATGCTACTCATCAGTTCTGGCAGGGCATCAATGCCTACACGCCGGAATTCGTGGACGTTCATCACCGCTATTTCATCTATTCGCCGATCTTCTGTGTGCTATTCACGCCGTTTGCTTTTCTGCCGTTTTATGTGGGTGGCTTTGCGTGGAATCTGTTTGGTTACACGGTCTTTTATTTCGCGGTCAAGCACCTGCCCGGTGCACTATCTGAGAAAGTGCCGTACATCCTGTTGTACCTGCTGTTGACGGTGGCACAGAGTCTATTCTGTTTCCAATACAACCTCTTGGTGGCGGCGATCTTCGTATGGGCGTTTGTGCTGCTGGAGCGGGATCAGGCTTTCTGGGCCGTGTTGCTCATCATGCTCTCGGCAACCACCAAGATCTACGGTGCCGTCGAACTGGCACTATTGCTCTGCTATCCGCGCTTCTGGCGTAATATCGGTTATGTTGCCCTGACGGGATTGTTCTTTCTCTTGCTGCCGGCGCTGAACGGAGGTATCGACGGGCTGCTGACGGGCTACCACAACTGGTTGGCGCAACTGACGGATCATCAGCAGTCCACCGGCACATACTACTCCATCCTTTTTGTACCGGGTATCAAGGAGTTTGCCCTGAGTTATATGCGTATTTTCCAGGGAGCGGTATTGGGTCTTTTGGCCGTGCTGTTCTTCCTTTGTCGCAACCGCTGGAGCGAGTATGCGTTCCGCATCGGCGCGTTGGCCGGACTGATGATCTATATCGTGCTGTTCAGCGAAGCGGCGGAATACACGACCTATACGATTGCCATGACGGGGTATGCTTTGTGGTACTTCTTGGAGGACAACCGATCCATCGTGGACAAGGTGTTTTTCTGGGCGCTCTTCGTCCTTTGGTGCGTAATGCCGATTGACCTTTTCTGCCCGTCCAAGATCTGTAATTATATCCATTCAACCCTTTGGATAGGTGTGCTTACGTACACCGTCGCGTGGGTGCGGCTGATCTATTCCACCTGCAAGAAGTAAGAAATTTTTCAAAAATTTGGCATACACTCTTGTGTATGTCAATTTTTTTTTGTAATTTTGCGGGCAAAATTGGTAAGTACGTTATGACCACGACAATTATTGCAATACTTCTGACCATTGTGGTGCTGATTTTCGGCTTCTGGTTGATTCAGTATTCAGGCTTTCGCAACGAAGAGAAGAAACGTCAGTTTGAGTTGAAACGCGAGAGTCAGAAATCCATCTCCCCCATCCGCCTGCGCGCTTACGAGCGCTTAGCCTTGTTACTCGAGCGCACGAAGCCCGAGCATATGCTCATGGACTTGCGCGCGAAAGAGCCGGAGGCCTTGACGACGTGGACAATCCCCCAGGTACAGCAATACCTGCTGCAGACCATCCGGGCGGAGTTTGACCACAACCAGAGTCAGCAGGTCTATGTATCCGAAGAGGTGTGGGATTTGATCATCAACGCCCGCGACCAGATGGCTGCTTTCGTCATCGCGATGTCGGCGCAGTTGCCCAAGGACGCGACGGCACAGGTCTATGCCACCACTCTTCTTACGGCCTTTAACAGCAACGGCGTCACCCCGACCGATAAAGCACTCGAGGAACTGAAACGTGAAGCAAAAGATCTTATGTAATATAGTACTCGCTTTGTTGCTAAGCGTAGCAGCCTTCGCCGAGGACTCGATTGCAGTCAAGCTGCCCAAGAAGCAGATCTATTACGGCACGATGGTCAAGTTCGACATCCTCTCGCCGGTACTGATCTGCGGACTGAACAACTGGCAGATGCAGCACTATGAAGTGGCGGTGAACGTGCGTTTGGCCAAACGGTGGTACCCCACCCTGGAGTTGGGGTACACCGGCGGTAAGACCCATAACGACACGGTCTCTTACAAAGGGCAAGGCGGTTTCTTCCGAGTAGGCTGCGATGTCAACCCGCTCAAGAAACGTCCCGACAGTCCGCACGCGCTGCTGCTCGGTCTCCGTATCGGAACGGCTATGCAACAGTTCGATCAAGACTGCGAGAAAAAAGTGGCAAGTACCTTGGCAACCGACCAACCGTACATCAACAATTACGTCGGGGCTCGTGCGGATTGCTGGGGAGAGATTGTAGCGGGCTGTCAAGTGGAGATTGCGAAGGTGAACAACACGGCTTTTTACATGGGTTGGATGGGAAGGTTTAAGTTCCTTTTCACCCGCACCGAGGCAGAGAAAGCACCGATCTACATCCCCGGTTACGGTTCACGGGACAACACCGCCTGGGGAGCAAACTACTATTTAGGATGGAAATTTTAAAATAAAAATAATTATTACTATGAACAAGACACAACTTATGAATCGCGCAGCGGATAACATTCGTATCCTGGCTGCCGCAGCAGTAGAGAAGGCAAAGAGTGGTCACCCTGGCGGAGCCATGGGCGGCGCAGACTTCATCAACGTCCTCTTTAGCGAGTTTTTGGAATACGATCCGGAGAACCCGGGTTGGGAAGCACGTGACCGTTTCTTCTTGGATCCGGGTCATATGGCTCCGATGCTCTACAGCCAACTCTGCCTGGCAGGTAAGTTCACCCTCGATGATCTGGCTAACCTCCGTCAATGGGGTTCGGTAACACCGGGTCACCCGGAGCGCGAGATCGAGCGTATGATCGAGAACACGAGCGGTCCGCTCGGTCAGGGTCATACCTTCGCTGTCGGTGCAGCGATCGCAGCCAAGTGGTTCAACCAGCGTTACGGCGAGGTGCATAACCCGACTATCTACGCGTTCATCTCGGATGGTGGTGTACAGGAAGAGATCTCGCAAGGTGCAGGTCGTCTGGCAGGTCACCTGGGTTTGGACAACCTCGTGATGTTCTACGACTCGAACACGATCCAGCTCTCCACGGGTTGCGGTGAGGTAACGAGCGAAGATGTAGCCGCTAAGTACGCTGCATGGGGATGGTTCGTTCAGGAGATCCCGGGTAATGATCCCGACGCTATCCGCGAAGCGATCATCAAAGCGAAAGCCCACAAAGGTCAACCGTCGATCATCATCGGTCACACCACGATGGGTAAGGGTTGTGTCACAGCCGAAGGTGCTAACTGGGAAGGCAAATGCTCGACCCACGGTGCCCCGCTGAGCAAAGCCGGTGCATCCTTCGAGAAGACAATCGAGCACCTCGGTGGTGATCCGGAGCATCCGTTCCAGATCTTCCCGGAAGTACAGAAACTGTACGAAGACCGCGCTATCGAACTGCGCGAGTTGTGCAACAAGAAATACGCGCAGTACCACGACTGGAAAGAGAAGAACCCGGTAGCTGCGAACGAGTACGAGACCTTCATGGCCGGCGAAGCACCGTGTGTGGACTGGAGTCTGATCGAGCAGAAAGCCGGTGACGCGACGCGTAACGCCAGCGGTAAGGTGCTCGGTTACCTCGCTGAGCACGTAGGTAACATGATCGTTTCCTCAGCAGACCTCTCGAACTCCGACAAGACCGACGGCTTCCTCAAGAAGACCCATGCGTTCACCAAGGGTGATTTCAGCGGTCAGTTCCTCCAGGCCGGTGTTAGCGAGCTCACGATGGCTTGCGTGATGATTGGTATGGCGCTGCACGGCGGTGTGATCCCCGCTTGCGGTACGTTCTTCGTCTTCAGCGACTACATGAAACCGGCCGTTCGTATGGCTGCCCTCATGGAGCTGCCGGTTAAGTTCATCTGGAGCCATGACGCGTTCCGCGTAGGTGAAGACGGTCCGACCCACGAGCCGGTAGAGCAAGAGGCACAGATCCGTTTGATGGAGAAACTGCATAACCATCACGGCAAACCGTCGATGCTGGTACTCCGTCCGGCAGATGCCGAGGAGACTACCCTCGCATGGCGCGCTGCTCTTGAGAACGTAGAGACCCCGACTGCTTTGATCCTGAGTCGTCAGGACATCGCTCCGGTGCCCAATGTCAACCTCGAAGGCTTCCGCAAAGGTGCATACATCGTATCGAAAGATGAGAACCCGCAGATCGTGCTGCTCGCTTCCGGTAGTGAGGTAAGCACGCTGTTGGCCGGTGCTGAGTTGCTCCGCGCAGAAGGCATCCGTCTGCAGATCGTGAGCGTACCGAGCGAAGGTGTGTTCCGTGAGCAAGACAAGAAATACCAGGATGAGGTGCTGCCAAAGGGAATCAAGCGTTTCGGTATGACCGCCGGTCTGCCTTGCACGCTCGAGGGACTCGTAGGTGAGAACGGTGCGATCTGGGGTCTTGAGAGCTTCGGATTCTCTGCACCGTACAAAGTGCTCGACGAGAAACTCGGCTTCACGGCACAGAATGTTTACGAGCAAGTTAAAAAACTCTTATAATATAAATGGATTACAATTTTAGTGACATAGAGCGCAAATGGCAAGAGGCGTGGGCGAAAGACGGTGTCTATACTGTCTCGAACGAGTCCGATAAGCCCCATTACTACGTGCTCGATATGTTTCCCTACCCCTCGGGTGCCGGCTTGCATGTCGGCCACCCGCTGGGGTATATAGCGAGTGATATCTACTCCCGCTACAAACGTCTCAAAGGATTTAATGTGCTACACCCGATGGGTTTTGACTCCTACGGTCTGCCGGCAGAACAATATGCCATCCAGACCGGTCAACACCCGGAGAAGACCACCTTCGAGAACATCGACCGTTATATCTCGCAACTCAAGAAGATCGGTTTCTGTTACGACTGGAACCGCGAGGTGCGTACGTGCGATCCGAAGTTCTACAAGTGGACACAATGGGCGTTCATTCAGATGTTCAACTCTTATTTCGATCCCAAGACCCAGAAGGCACAGCCGATCTCCAAACTCATTGCGGAGTTCGAGGCCAATGACCCTAAGTGGGCTACGATGAGCGAGAAAGAACAACAGGAGCGTCTGATGAACTACCGCATTGCCTACCTTGCTGACACGAAGGTTAACTGGTGTCCGCAATTAGGCACGGTGCTTGCCAACGATGAGGTCTCGGAAGGTCTCAGCGTACGTGGCGGTTATCCCGTCGAGCAACGCGTGATGCGCCAATGGTGCCTGCGCGTGAGTGCATACGCAGGTCGTTTGTTGGAGGGTCTGGATCGTATCGATTGGACGGAGAGCCTCAAAGAGACCCAACGTAACTGGATCGGTCGGAGCGAAGGCGCAGAGATGCAGTTCAGCATCAAAGGTCAGGACGAACCCTTCACGATCTTCACCACCCGCGCGGACACGATCTACGGCGTGACGTTCATGGTGCTTGCGCCGGAAAGCGAGTATGTACAACGCGTCATCACGGACGAACAACGCGACGAAGTGGAAGCTTACCTCAAGCGCTGCAAGAACCGTACGGAACGCGAGCGTATCGCCGACCGGAAAGTAACGGGTGTGTTCACCGGCTCGTATGCTATCAACCCGCTCACACAGGGCGAGATACCTATTTACATCTCCGACTACGTGCTCGCGGGATACGGTACAGGCGCTATCATGGCCGTTCCGGCACATGACAGCCGAGACTATGCCTTCGCCAAACATTTCAACCTGCCGATCATCCCGTTGATCGAAGGCGCAGATGTCAGCGAGGAGTCATTTGACGCGAAGGAAGGCAAGATGATCAACTCCGGTTTCCTCAACGGCATGGAAGTCAAAGAGGCCATCCAAGCGATGAAGGAGTACATCACCAATACGGGTATCGGTCGCGTGAAGGTGAACTATCGTCTGCGCGATGCGATCTTCAGTCGTCAGCGTTACTGGGGTGAACCCTTCCCGATCTATTACAAGGATGAGATGCCGTACACGGTAGATGAGAAAGATCTGCCGATCCTGCTGCCTGCTATAGAAGAGTTCAAAGGAGTCAATGGTCAACCGCCTCTGGGCAATGCCAAAGACTGGACATATAAGGGTCATCCGCTCGAGCTCTGCACGATGCCGGGCTTTGCCGGTTCGTCGGCATATTACCTGCGTTACATGGATCCGCATAACGACGAGGCACTCGTAGGCAAACAAGCCAACGACTACTGGCGTCAAGTGGATCTGTATCTGGGTGGTAGTGAGCACGCGACGGGGCACTTGATCTACAGCCGTTTCTGGAATAAGTTCTTGTACGACCTCGGTTATGTATGCGAGGACGAGCCGTTCAAGAAGTTGATCAACCAGGGCATGATCCAAGGTCGCTCGAACTTCGTCTATCGCTATATCGGCGAAGGCGCGACAGGTAACCTCTATATCAGTTACAACCTCATCGAGAACCCAGAGTACAAGGACAAGGTTCAACCGATCCACGTGAACGTCAACATCGTCAACAACGATGTGCTCGATATCAATGCCTTCCGCGCATGGATGCCGGAGTTCAAGAACGCTGAGTTCGTGTTCGCAGACGGTACATCCTCCGAGCTGACGGGTTACACCGCCGGTCCGAAGCAGTATATCTGCGGTTGGGCGGTAGAGAAGATGAGTAAGTCGATGTTCAACGTCGTCAACCCCGACGATGTGATTGCCAAGTTCGGTGCGGACACCTTACGGCTGTACGAGATGTTCTTGGGTCCGCTGGAGATGAGCAAACCGTGGGATACAAACGGCATCGACGGCGTACACCGCTTCCTCAAACGATTGTGGAACATGTACGAGACGATCGAGGAGGCAGAACCAACCAAAGACGAGCTGCGCAGCCTGCATAAGCTCATCAAGAAGATCACCTGGGACATTGAGAACTTCTCGTTCAATACCTCGATCCCGGCCTTTATGATTGCGCAGAACGAGTTGAGTACGCTCAAATGCAACAAACGCGCGATACTCGAGTTGTTCGCTGTGTTGATGGCACCGTACGCACCGCATATCGCGGAAGAGATGTGGCATCGTTGCGGCAATGATAGTTTTGTTGTGAACGCCGAGTGGCCGGTTTGCGACGAGTCGTATCTCGTAGAGGACACCCAGAAGTATCCGGTGCAGTTCAACGGCAAAGTACGCTTCACCTTCGAGTGCCCGAAAGACACCCCAAAAGAAGAGGTAGAGAAATTAGTGCTCGCCCATGAAGATACGGCCAAGTATCTGAACGGTGCTCAGATAAAGAAAATCATTGTCGTACCGGGCAGAATAGTAAACATCGTGATGGGGTAATATAAAGGGAGGCGAGTTGCCTCGTCTCCCTTGTGAACCAGCTGGGGCTCGAACATCCTTAAAAGGGATGTGCTCTACCTGCTGAGCTACTGATTCTCCGTTTTTGATGCCTTTTTGTCAAAAGCGGGTGCAAAGGTACTACATTTTTTTGAATTGACCAAATAATTTTAAACTTTTTTATCAAAAAAAAGCATTTTAGAGCATTTTTATGCAAATAAAATTAGAAAATAAGCGAAGAAAGACATCAAACATACAAGTCGGAAACATTTTTATCGGCTCCGACTACCCTATTCGTGTGCAAACGATGGCGAACACGAACACGAACGATATCGACGCTTCGGTGGATCAGGCACGACGTTGTATTGAGGCCGGTGCGGAGCTGCTGCGCTTCACGACACAGGGCATCCGTGAGGTAGAGTCCTTACGCGAGATCCATGCCCAGGTGCTGACGGCAGTACCCCTCGTAGCCGACGTACACTTCAATTCCGAAGTGGCAGACGCCGCGGCGGAGGTGGTCGAAGCGGTGCGTGTCAACCCGGGTAACTACAGCAAAGATGCTTCCAAACTGGAGGAGCGATTTGTGCACTTGCTCGATATATGCAAAAAGCACGAGACGGCGATCCGTATCGGCGTCAACCACGGTTCGCTCTCCGAGCGCATGATGGACCAGTACGGCGACACGCCGCGCGGCATGGTTGAGAGCGTGATGGAGTTTCTGCGCATCGCCGTAGAACACGATTTTGAGAATATCGTCATCTCCGTCAAGGCGTCCAACACCCGCGTGATGGTGGAGACCGTACGTCTGCTCGTCAAGACGATGGACAAGGAGTATATGGCTTTCCCGCTGCACCTCGGTGTCACCGAAGCCGGCGAAGGCGAAGACGGACGTATCAAGTCCGCCGTAGGCATCGGAGCGCTGCTCGCCGACGGTATAGGCGATACGATACGCGTCAGCCTCAGCGAAGCACCGGAGAACGAGATACCGGTTGCGCAAGACCTCGTGGACTATTTTGCAGACGAAGACTCGATCCGTTACGACGGTTCGGTGACTGCCGAAGTATTAGATAACATCGGCGGCAATGCAGAGATACGCTATACGAGTTACGAGGATAACTGGGAGTTGTTCTGCCTGCAAGCGGCGGCTGAGTGCGGTCGACTGCTCTGGGATTATCAAGCGACCGAACTGACACTCGTTAACCCCAACTTCACCGAGAACAAACTTAATTTCCTGAGCAAGGACATCCTCCAAGCCGCGCGCGTGCGTATCTATAAGACGGAGTATATCTCTTGCCCGGGATGCGGACGAACGATGTTCGATCTCCAGAAGACCGTAGCCGAAGTGAAGAAAGCTACTGCACATCTGACCGGTCTCAAGATCGCCGTGATGGGTTGTATCGTCAACGGACCCGGTGAGATGGCCGACGCGGACTACGGTTATGTAGGCGCCGGTCGCGACCGCATCAGCCTCTACAAGGGCAAAGAGTGCGTGCTCAAGAACATCCCGCAAGAAGAAGCGGTAGAGAAACTATTGGAACTTATTAACCAACAAAAATAATACAACTATGCAAAAATCCCCATTACAGATTGCGCGTCAGAGCTATCAGCCGAAGATGCCGGTAGCATTGCAAGGCGCAGTTCGCCTCGTAGAAGGCGAGAAAACACAGTCGGTGGCTGACCAAGAAGAAATCAAACGTCTCTTCCCGAACACCTACGGTTTGCCCCTTATCACGATGGAGCCGACAACCGGCAAGAACCATTGTGACGAACCGTTCAATGTAGGCGTTATCCTCTCGGGTGGTCAAGCTCCTGGCGGTCACAACGTCATCTCCGGTCTGTACGACGGACTGAAGGCATTGAATCCGAATAACAAACTCTACGGTTTCCTCGGCGGTCCTTCCGGTCTGATCGACGGCAAGTATCAGGAACTCACGGGTGCTATCATCGACGAGTATCGTAACACCGGCGGATTCGATATCATCGGTTCCGGTCGTACCAAACTCGAAGAGACTTGGCAGTTCGATAATGGTATCGAGATCTGTAAAAAACTCGGTATCAAAGCGGTTGTCATCATCGGTGGTGACGACTCGAACACGAACGCTTGTGTGCTCGCTGAGTACTACCTGCAGAAACAATGCGGTATCCAGGTTATCGGTTGCCCGAAGACCATCGACGGTGACCTCAAGAACGAGATGATCGAGACCTCTTTCGGTTTCGACACCGCTTGTAAGACCTATGCCGAGCTCATCGGTAACATCCAGCGCGATGCGAACTCCGCCAAGAAATACTGGCACTTCATCCGCCTTATGGGTCGTAGCGCAAGCCACATCGCCCTCGAGTGCGCACTGCAAAGCCAACCGAATATCTGCCTCATCTCCGAGGAAGTAGAGGCAAAGCAGATGACGCTCAACGACATCGTAGAGGACATCGTCAAGGTGATTGTTAACCGCGCTAACGCAGGTCTTAACTTCGGTACGATCCTCATTCCGGAAGGTCTTATCGAATTCATCCCGGCAATGCGTGTACTCATCCAAGAGCTCAACGACATGCTCGCTGCTAACGAAGAGTTCGTATCCCTCGACGGTGATGATGCGAAACGTGAGTATGTAAAATCCAAACTCAGTCCGGCTTCGTGTGCACTCTTCCGCTCGCTGCCGAAGGGTATCGCTAAGCAGCTCACGCTCGACCGCGACCCGCACGGAAACGTCATGGTATCGCAGATCGAGACCGAGAAACTGCTCATCGAGATGGTAGGCAAGCGTCTGGCTCAACTCAAAGCCAACGGCGAGTACAAAGGTAAGTTCTCCGCGCTCAACCACTTCTTCGGTTATGAAGGACGTTGCGCTATGCCGTCTAACTTCGATGCCGACTACTGCTACTCGATCGGTGTGAACGCTACCCACCTCATCGCAGCCGGCAAGACCGGTTACATGTCGCTGGTTCGCAACCTGACCAAACCCGCTGCAGAGTGGCTCGCAGGTGGTGTGCCTATCACGATGATGATGAATATGGAGAAACGTAACGGTAAGATGAAACCCGTTATCCAGAAAGCGCTGGTTGAGCTCGACGGTGCTCCGTTCAAGTACCTCCAAGCACACCGTGAGATGTGGGCAAGTCCCGACACGAACTATATCTACCCGGGTCCGATCCAATACTACGGACCGAGCGAAGTATGCGATCAACCGACACGCACTTTGTTACTCGAGCGCGGCAAGTAGTTCTTGCGCTATGCATCAGTTTGTCTCTATCCGCCCAAGTGACGGATAGAGACTTGTTTGATGCCTATCTGCGTGAGGACATGACCGTTTGGAAGGCATATGTGGATGAACTAAACACTCTAAACAGCAGCTCCGCTGCGCTCAACAGCGAAGCGCTTCTCTACCTCTACGGCTACTGCGGATATATCGTAGCCGAGGCAAAGAAAGACGGAAAGGAGAGTCTGTTGCCGGAAGCGAAACGATACGTAGCGCAGTTTAAGCAGCACGTGGAGGCACAGAAGGCTACCCTACCCAAGGGTCATTACGAGATGTACCTATCCGCCGTTTATGTGTTTGAACTGCGGCTGAAAGAGTCCATTCATCCGCTCAAAGCAATGTCGCTTGCCAAAGAGGCCACGAAGTTAGCGCCTACCGATCCGATGGTGCTTACCTATTACGGCACCAGCCTCTTCTATGCCCCAAAACCGTTTGGCAGTAAGCAGGAAGCCTTGGAGTGGTTTGAGCAGGCAGAGCAATACTTCCGTGCACCCAAATGGCAGTACTGCTGGCTCCGAAAAGCGAATGAGATGTACATCCAACAGTGCAAAGAAAAGCTAAAAAACAACTGATTTTGCATTTTTTTGCAAAATAATTGCCCAAAAATTTGCATATGTCATAAAAAAGCAGTACTTTTGCACCCGCTTTTGAAAAAACAAGAGCGCGCAGTCACGCAAGTGTCAATGCAAGCTGCTCAATGGTGTAATGGTAGCACTACAGATTCTGGTTCTGTCTGTCTGGGTTCGAGTCCTGGTTGAGCAACAAAAAAGGAACATCCTTCATGGGTGTTCCTCTTTTGTTAGGCAGGTAGTCCATATTTATAACTGCTTTGCCAGTTTCGTTATATCCCTCGGGTTAATGACAAATTGTTTGCGTCGTTTACGGCGCAAAGGTACAAAAAAAATCTGAGATATGCAAATTATTTTTGCATATTGTGCAAAATCCGCTGAATTAAATTATAGTCAAGCCACAATGTTGTGCAATTTTGCAATTATGTAATGCGCCCATAAAAAAACAGGACCGAAGTCCCGTTTTCTCATGTCAGTCGGTGCCAATGGGCATCAGCGGTTTTGTCGATGCGGCCGAGTTTGCGCCAACGGCAGAGGAGCGAGTTGACGCTGGTCGGCGTGACAGACTGGTTCTTACGCGCTCGCAGACGGATGAGGTCAGCGGTGGTGAAGTCCTTGGGGAGGAGTGCCAGGAGAGATGATGCTGCACCGCGTTCGGTCATGGCATCCAGTGCTCCGGTCAGTTCTTGCTCCATCTGTTCGCCCCAGAGTTCCATCTGGTTACGGAAGACATATTCTGCTACCCATTCCGCGAATTGTCCTACGGTTTTGGTGTACTTTCGGTTTTCAAGGAGATAGCATAACATTCCTGCACGAAAGCCCATAACCGCAGCACGACGGCGAAGCGTATCCATTGCGTGGTTGTCTGCGTCGATAGCTTGCTGACGTTTCACTTCAAGCCAATCCGCGATGACGGTGTTGAGTTGCGGACAAACGAGTGTGCCTTGTTCCGCATCCAATTGTCGCGCCCAACGGATGATCTCCGCCTTCTCTGCTTCGGTGTACGGCGCAAAGACGGGGATTTCCGTGAAACTGGTGTCCGGCAGTTGGGCGAAACATACACGGGTTGCAAGACCGTTTTCGAGATCTTTGAAGAACCGTTTCATACTGTTGGGTGTGCCGGTCAGAAGCAAATTATAATACACCTTGATATGGGCATTGAACGAAGCATCGGACATGTAGGCTTGACCATATTCCGCGTTATCGAAAGCGAGACGGTAGATATCACTCTTTTGGCTCCAGACACCAGCACGTTCGGACTTGACGAGCGTGTCCATTTCTTCGCCGATACCGATGAGGTGTTTGCCTTCGGCGTATGTCAAGAGTTGGAGCAACTTGGCAATGGAGATAGCCACACCGTTATTGCGCGGACAAGCGTGCGGATCTTCCGGTTGGTTCTTGCTGTTCTTGGACGCGCGGAGTTTCTCCTTGTAGGCTTGTTCTTTCTCGCGTTCGATAGCGTCTTGCTCGTTGATCGGAGTGAGCAGCAGATCCAACGGTTTGCGGATGAACGACTTACCGGAAGCAGCCGGAGCCGTGATACAAGAGAAGAACGAGAGCGATTGTTCTTGGCGGTCAAGGTACTCGAAGCGGATGCGTGTTGCCAACGTGCCGAGGACAGGCAGCGCTGCGATGACCATGGCTGGTTGAAATTCCTCCGGTAGCCGCCTGCAAATAAGTTTTAGCAGGCGAGGCAACGGCGGAAGTTTCAACATTGTAGATTTG
>CADBWK010000006.1 GCA_902798385.1 uncultured Bacteroidales bacterium | reverse complement strand
CTGCATTACGTGCGGTTTTTGCATAATAATGATTGTGTGCTTTGCGCGCTGCCGTTTGGCGAATACGCTTCAAAGAGCTTTTGTGATTTGCCATCTTTGCTGTTTGTTTGTTTGTATCCTTTGGGCTTTGAGAGGATCACCCGCAGGAGATGTTATAAGGAAGGTCATTCTTCTCTCGGGGTCCCCGAGGATTCATAATCCTTGGGGAAAGCGTAGATCAAAACGTAGGCGTCATCGAGCGACGGGGGCGCGAGTCACGCGGAGTTTTAGATCAAGCGTAGTAGTGCCAAGGGGAATCGAACCCCTATTGCAAGAATGAAAATCTTGAGTACTAACCGTTATACGATGGCACCGCGCTTTGCGCTATCAAGCGAAAAAGCGTGCAAAAGTACTGCTTTTTTTTGAATTGACCAAATATTTTTGCATTTTTTTGCAAAATTAGTGATTTTTGTTATGCAAAATCGCCAAATACTCCTGTTCCGGTTGCCCCGGAGTCGGAATAAGTTCTGCTTTATCCTTTACCCCAAGTGCTGCCAAATCCATGATGGTCGAATACCCCGAACGGGCAATGATACGACTCGCCCCTAAAAGCGCCGGAACCAATTCCGCATCGCTCATATAGGGCACAATAGTGATATTTCCCCGTTTGATGCGTGTATTCGGTCGGGACATGAGCCCCTGCACAATAAGCACCTTTTCTTCTTTGCCGGTATACCGCGCAATGATTTCTTTCTCCAATAGCGTGCGGTGTGGCTCTAAACCGGATAGGACAGCGACCACATCATATAATGGTGATTGGTGATTAGTGATTGGTGATTGGTACTCGAATCGGCTTAAGGAACCGATATAACTGATTGCTGAATACGGAATACTGAAGGCTTTCGGATGACTTAACTCCCCGGCCAGGCTCTTCTCTACCTCTTCATAGTCCGGCACCCACACCTTATTAAAATGCGCATAGATGCGTGCGTGCACACGCGAGGCGATCGATTCAGCCCACCGCCAGCCCTTTGGAAGCATAATATGCAACTGGTGGGTCATATAAACACACTCCGTTTGCGTATTATAGAGTCCGAAACGGTTATCAGAGATCACCTGATCTATCGTTTCTTCGCGCAGGATAGCTTTGAGCATCGCGTGGTCTTGAAGTGCCCAACGTATCAATTGCGGGAAAGCCTTCAGCATCGCCCACACTTGCCGACGACCGGCACTATAGCGCAGGTTCAGCGGGGCCAGATAGACGTAACGTAGTTTCGGAAAATGTTTGCGTAGTAAGGTCAGGCTGTCCCCGTCACCACCTAAAATGACTTCATGTCCCTCGTCCAACAAACGCTGCACAAGCGGCACACAACGACTCGCATGACCGAGTCCCCAATTTAATGGCGCAACGAGAATTTTCATGCAGAGATAGAGACATTATATCCTTTGGCAATCAACGGCGCGGCGATGCTTTCCATCTCCTCACGGGAGATCTTCGTGAGGTGCTCCTCAGGCGTTTTGCGGTCGATGACGTATATCATGATCTGCTTCGGATGAAGTTGCTCTACTGCTGCGTACCACGAAGATAGCTCAAAGGTACTGGTATTGTCTAGGATAACTCCGTTGTGCATACCTTTAAGAAAGCAAGTCTGTAAGGTAAAGTCCCCGTTAAATTGTTGAAGCCATTCGATGATTTGTGCCACGGTGAGGTTCGTGTTCACAGGCAGATCAATCAGCCGCATCATTGTGTCCGTCCCCGCATCGAGTTTGAGAATCCGGTTATCGCACAGCCGCAGCGCATGTACCACGTCGGGACGGCCTAATTGTGTGGAGTTAGAGAGCACCGACACTTTGGCCTGCGGACAATACTGATCACGCAATGCGATCGTATCCTCAATGATACCTAAGAAATCCGGATGAAGGGTCGGTTCGCCATTACCGGAGAACGTGATCACATCCAAGTCTACATGCTGAGCACGGAGATCAGAGAGTTTCTTTTCCAGCGCTGCTTTTACTTCTGCTCGCGTCGGCAACTGAGGATGACTCACCGGTTCGTTCCAACCGCATTCGCAGTAAACGCAGTTGAACGTACACAGTTTATGCTCCAGCGGCATCAACTCCACGCCCAGACTCGTTCCCAAACGCCGGCTATGGATGGGCCCGTATGCGATCTCGTTAAATAACATATCAGACATTAATCACTCGGTTGCCGAGCACTTTGCATAGTTCATTACGCATGGCGAGCAGTTCCGGTTGATGCTTGAGCAGTTCAAACTGCCGTTGCACATCGCCCTTCTCCTGCGCGTCTTTGAGTCCTTGTTCCAAGTCCGCTATTTGTGTATTCACCACCGTTAGCTTGATCTCGAACAACAGCTGCGTCACCAACTCACCCAAACGCACATCGTTCTCTGTCTTCACAAACTGATACCGCTCGGCGATCATGTCGATGGCCATCGAACTGACGGCAGGATCGGGATGGAAGGTAAAGAAATGCTCGGCTTTGAAGCCTTCGTCCTTGCAATGCGCTTTGTACTCATCCATCATCGTCTGGTAGACCGGTACCGGCGGTTGGATCTCGTCGTTCTCCAACGTCCAGATGATCACTTCGCCGATGGTGTACATCTCGCCATCCACCTCGATCGGTCGCTCGCCATAACGCACCACAAGTTGCATCAGGTTATAGTAATTAGCTGCAAGACCGTTCTGCGGTTCTACCGCATCAGGCACAGACCGTTTCTCCGGCTGAACGTCATCCTGACGAACAGGCGCTTCTACCGGTTTTTCTTCCTTAGCCGCCTCTGCCATCTTCTTCTTACGCAAGTTGATGACTTCTTTGGTCAACACCTGCTCACTCATATGCAGGCGTTCTGCGCTGTCTTTGATATACACTTGTCGCGTGATGATATCCGGAATGATGGCAATAGAAGCCGTGATGTCTTTGATCAGTTCTGCGCGCTTGAACGGATCATCGCCGGCGGCTTTGCTGAGTAGCGCCGATTTGAAGCGAATAAAATCCGTTTGATGTTCCTCAATATATCGAATGAACTCCGTGGAGTCATGGCTCTGCGCAAAACTATCCGGATCTTCTCCGTCGGGCAGTAACACCACCTTCACATTGAACCCCGCTTCCAAGAACATGTCTATACCTCGCAGCGCGGCATGGATACCCGCCGCGTCGCCATCGTAAAGCACGGTGATATTACTCGTAAAGCGTTTGATGAGCCAGATCTGCGGCTTGGTCAATGCCGTACCACCACTCGCCACCACATTCTCTATACCCGACTGATGCATAGAGATGACATCCATCTGTCCCTCCACCAGATAGCACATGTCCGCTCGGGCAATCGACTGCTTGGCTTGGAAAAGACCGTATAACTCGTTCGTCTTCGAGTAGATGATCGAGTCGGGCGAGTTGACGTACTTACCTACGTTGTCTTTCTTCTTGAGGATACGACCGGCGAACGCCACCGGTTTACCGCTTACCGTGAAGATCGGGAAGATCACGCGGTCGCGGAAGCGGTCATACAGCCGGCCGTCTTCACTCTTACCTACCACACCGACACCGATCTTCGTATCGACATTATTCGTGATAAACTCCTCTTTGAAGCCCTGTTTCTGCAGTTCCTTCGCCAGCGGATTACCTTTCTCCGGCGAGTAACCGAGTTGGTACTTGCGGATGATATCGTCCCTCAGACCGCGTTCGCGGAAATAACTGAGACCGATCGCCTGTCCTTCCTGCGTGTCCCACAGTTGCTGCTGGAACCATTTATTGGCGAAATCGTTCACCACAAACATCGACTCGCGGTTGTCTTGCCGCTGTTGTTCCTCGGCAGTCATCTCCCGCTCTTCGACCTCGATATGATATTTCTTACCCAACTGCTTGACCGCCTCTACGAACGAACACTGCTCAATCTCCATGATGAACTTGATCGCGTGTCCGCTGGCACCGCAACCGAAACACTTGTAGATACCCTTGGACGGACTGACGGTAAACGAACCCGTCTTCTCGTTGTGGAACGGGCATAAACCAATAAGGTTCGCGCCGCGTTTGCGCAACGTGACGTAGTCGCTGACGACCTCTTCAATCTTGGCCGCAGCATGTATCCTGTCTATGGTCTCGCGGGGAATCATCAGTCTGCGTACCAGAAATACATACCTATCTTAATGCTCCATTGGTCAAAGCGACCGCGGGTATGTACGCCGTTGGCAAAATCGGATTTCTTGTACGGATTGATCAGACCGAAATCATATCCGCCACGCAGGAAATAACGTTTGTATTGGAATCCGGCACCTACACCCCAAGTGACATTCAGACGTTTGAAAGCATTGTTACCCAACGAACTATCCTCATCAATCTTATACGCATCAATCGCATCGCCGTTAACCGTCACCACTTCACCGGTGATATCATCCTTGGTATCCTTACGCCAATCCAGGCTCAGACCGCATTGGATGGTGGGTCCCGTATAGAGAATGAGGTAAGTCTCTTTGGCCACTTCAAACTTATACTGCCAGTCAACGAAAGCCTCGAGCTCGTGATAAGTGATCAGTTGACGATCTTTCGGGTAGTCACCGTAAGCCGGGTTTCTGGATTGCCAACCGCTGTTATACACACCAAACGTATAGTTGATACCCATCGAACTACCAAAGCCCGCTATATAGCTGGCATCATACACCACACCGACCTTTAAACCGCGGAACTGAAGATGATGACTAAGCGAGTCCTTTGCAGAAGGGTCATTCACACGCAAGGTCGGCTGTGCCCAACCGATATGCATACCAAAGCCCTGCTTCGGCAGATCGACCGCCCACGCTTGGAGCGCTAACATCATCACCAATAAAGTACTAAAAATCTTTTTCATATCTGTTATCTTTCACTTTTTACTTTTCTAAACACATCTATCGGGCTTATCGGTCGGCTTAGTTCTTCCCAGAAGAACATCGTCAGTCGATCGGATCCCTCGGGAATCTGATCCATCGGATAGAGCACACCCGTGGTCTCTTTGGTAAAGCGCATATGATGGATCTGCTGGTTCTCTACGTACATGCGGATAAAACTGCTCTCGGTGGTATTCATCCCCACGAAATCACCGTCATCCTCCTTCGCATAATAGATCGTCAGGGCGTTTCCGTCCGTATCGATCGTCTTCACCTCGCCATCTATCAGGTAGGCGATCACCTCTTTGCTGCTCATCTGGTTGAAGTACTCGAGCGTATCATGCATCACGCATAGGGCATTACCCGTTCCAACTGCATGCTCCACGACACCGTTCATGATATAGACGGTAATGCTATCAGCAGAAATCTGTTGGTTCTCACTCCAGCAAATCGGATTCGTATAGAGATGCATCGTCGAGTCCGAACCCAGATAAACCATCGAGTCACAGGTCATCTGCATGTCGTCGCGATAGACACGTACACCAAAGTACCCCCGCGCACGGCGATAGGTGCTGTCCATGCGCGCACTGTCTGTATAATGCACCTCTTCGGTAAACAAGGTATCGGCATGGATATACGTCCAGTGCGCGCTGTCCGACCAATCCATCATCAACGCACTGTCCGTCGCATAACCGCGACTATCCTCTTCCCACATCTGACCATACTCACCGGTCAGCGTGATCTTCTGCGTTGAGTCACTCATCACCATCTTTCCTAACACCTCACCAAAACCGATGAGTTTGTTATAGAAGATCGTATCGCCGGTCATCATCTTCCCTTCTATATGATGCACCACAGAGCGGTCAAGAAGCATCGAGCGTTCATTACTCGTGTTGTACCACCCGCGCGACGAATGGATATCCGTTTCTTTCTCGTAGATGATCTGAGTCGGACTGACGATATCGGCGATCTTGGTATTCGTGTTATAGAGCAAGGTATCGCTCGTTAAGATGAATTTAGGATTCGTCAGCACCACCTCCCTACTGAACACCGCCTGACTGGTGTTCGGTCGGTAGTTTCCGCGCACAGAAACAAGGGTGTTCAGCGAGTCCCGCACCTTTCCGCCGTTGAAATAATACGCCACCTCGGCTGCGCGGTCGTAATTCAGACTGTCGGTCGTCAAGATGGTCGGATTCTCGTTCTCACGGCCGTGCACCAGACGCACATGATTGCGCAGACGCGCCAACTTGGTGTTTCCGTCGTAGTATAACTTGTCTCCAAAACCACGTAGTGTATCTCCCTGCACGAACCGCACATGTCCGAAAGCGTCCAGGGAGTTGGAGTTCTCGTAGAAATAGGCCGAGTCACAATACATCAACGCATCCTCATGACGGAAGCGCACATTACCCCGCAGTATCTGTGCGTCCGCAATGCGCTCTTCGTCATAACTCAAGGTCTCGGATCGCTCCAGATAGACCAGCGTCTGAAGTAATATGAGAATCAGTGTAGCCATCCGGGGTACTCAAACTCGCAACCTTGCCATTCGGGATCAATCTGTACGAAGGTCGTCTTTTGTTTCTTGAGAATCCAGTCGTGAATAAAATCGGCACTCAGTTTTTGCTCTAACATGCCCTTGATGGCCTGAAAATCATCCGTCAGGTTGGCGCGGTGGACATCCGTTTTCTTGGCTACCCGCACGATCGCACATACCTCACGGTTCTTCGCCTGATCCATCATCACAAACGGCTGCGAGACATCTCCTTCGTTGAGGTTGTAAATCTGCTTGGCTATTTCGGGTGCCAAATCCTGATACTCGAAACGACTGCTGCCCGTATTGGGATTGATCATCAGACCGGCGTTCATGACGGTGTTCTTGTCTTCGGAGTAGCGAACCACCGCCTGCTCGAACTGCAGACTGTCAGCTACAATCAGTTGACGAATACTGTCCAGACGCTCGATGGCGCGTACCTTATCGGTCGCGCTGATACGCGGGCGCAGAAGGATATGTCTGCAGTTAATACGCTCGCCTTTCTTCTCGATCAACTGGATGATATGAAAACCGTACTCGGTCTGCACGATACGACTCACGCGCTTGGGATCGTTGAGGTTAAAAGCCACCTCCGCGAACTCACTCACCAGTTGACCTTTGCCAACAAAACCCAACTCACCGCCTCGTTTGGCACTCTCCGTATCCTCCGAATAGAGACGCGCTAACATACCGAAATCCGCCGTGCCGTTCTGCACGCGCTCCGTAAACTCACGCAGACGTTGCTTGATACGCTCGGTCTCTTCCACCGGTACGGGCGGTTCAAAACTCAAGATCTGCACCTCCACCTGAGCCGGCATCATCGGGATCGAATCGGCAGGAAGGGAGTTATAGTAACGTCGTATATCCGCCGGTGTGGGTTTGATGCCCGACGTCAACTTTTGCTGCATTTGTTGAATGATCATCTGGTTGCGCACCGTAACCATCATCTCCTCGCGGATCTCACTGCTGGTCTTACGGAAATACTCCTCCATCTTCTCCTTGGAACCGATCTGGTTGATGTAGTAGTTCATTCGCATATCCACCTGATGACTCACACTCGACTCATTCGCCTCAACGGAGTCGATGATGGCCTGATGCAGGAACAGTTTTTGAACCGCCAACTGCTCAGGAATCACACAATAGGGATCGCCGTTGATGGTTTGCCCCTCGTATTGTGCACGCAGACGCTCTTCCTCTACCTCGCTGCGCAAGATAGCCTCATCGCCTACCACCCAGATCACTTCGTCGATCACCCCTTGCGCATATAAAGGCGAAAGGCGAATGGCGAAAGACAACAGTAAAACAACTATAAACTTTAAACTTTCAACTTTAAACTTTATATCCTTATTCATAGAATTTAATTTTCCTATTTTGTATTGCTTCGTTATACAATCGTTCCCGTTCTTTCTGCAGAAAATCCACTTGCCGCGTAGCGAGCACGATCTTCTCGATCTGCGGACGGGCATACTCCAACGGCATCTGTTCGCCGCGTAAGTGCTTGTCCGTCACTTGCAGCAGATAGGTCTTCACCGTGTCGGCAAACTCGATCTGGTTTTTGTTCTTCAATGCCGTCTCGAGCTCTGCGCGCTCCACCGGGATCTGCATCAGGAGCTCTGTAGTCGTCAACCATTTATCCAGGAACAACTCGTATCCGCTGGCATTCTGATAGGCGTATTTCTCGATCTTGTCCAACTCCTGTTTTGCCATGTACCCGCGTAGTTTATCGGCCTTGGGTGCATCGATCGGAATAACCACCAAGATCCCCTTCACGATACTCTCGTCCAACTTAAACCGATCCGGCATCTGACCGTACAACTGCGCCACGGTGGAGTCTGCCACGTTCTTAGGCATGCGCCGCTCAATCAGATATTCTTCATACGCATGCACGTACAGCGCGCGACGATATTCCTCCACCTGACTTTCTATGGCGCTGTTGGTATGCGACTTCGCATTGTCGTATATCAAAATATCTTTTGCCCACGCACTGATATATTGTTGCGCAACGCGCATGCTGTCCTCCGGATTCAAGCCCAAGGTCAACGAATCGAGCGTTGAGCGGTACAGATACTGCCCGTTCACTTCAACCGCTGCACCGGACTGGTTTTTCTTCTCGTAGGCCGCACAGCCAACGAGCAAAAACGATGCCACAACAGCAATTAGTATTCTCATCTTTTTCATAAAATACACATTTTGCGTGCAAAATTACAAAAATATTTTGATATGTGCAAAAAAAAGTGTATCTTTGCAGGCAATTCGTGCATTTTACTGCGACACAGACATGAGTAAGATACAAGATAAAGATAGGTTGTATTTATTTCTAAGACCCTACGTGGATTGGCTTTTCCGTCGATCGTATCGGAGTTTCCGGTATGTAGGTAAACAAAACATCCCGACCGACGGGGCTGTTATTTTCGCACCGAACCATACGAACGCTTTATGTGATGCGATGGCCGTCTTAGGTATAGACCATAGCCGGAAAGTTTTTGTCGCGCGCGCAGACATATTTAAAGATCCGAAGAAAGCGAAGATCCTGAATTGGTTGAAGATCATGCCCATCAGTCGCGTACGGGACGGCTTGGAAGAGGTACGGCACAACGATGAGACGATCAACAAGGCGGTGGATACATTACGGGACGGCGTGCCGTTCTGTATCTTCGCGGAAGGCACACACCACCCGGACAGAACAATCCTGCCGCTGAGTAAGGGTATCTTCCGCATCGCGCTGCAAGCCAATGAGTTGTTCGGGACAGACAAACCGGTCTATATCGTACCGGTAGGCATCGAGTACGGCGATTATTCCCATTTGTGGGACAGCGTGAAGGTGACGATTGGAGAGGCGATCAACGTGACGGCATTTAACAACAGTCGATTGTCGATTGTGGAAAGTCGGGCGCAGATGATCATGGAACTAAGAGAGGTCTTAACCGAACGCATGAAAGCGCTGGTTAACGAAGAGCCGGCAAAGAAGAGTCGGTTACCTCGGTGGTTGGCTATTCCTTTGGCTATCCTGTTCTTCCCGCTCTTCGTTGTGAGTGCTTTGATGACGATACCGTTGTGGGGGATGTGGCTTTTTATACAGCACAAAGTGGCAGACCGCGCTTTCCATAACTCGGTGCAGTTCGTTTGGCAGCTGGTTTTCTTGACCATCACGCTCTTGATACCGCTACCTTTCTGGATTTTTGTTCAAGAATATATTTATCAATTGAGAAAATGATACGTGTTTATGTGGTGATCGCACTGTATGTCCTGGTGCCGGTGCTGATTATTGAGAGTTTTAAGCGCTGGAGATGGATGCATAAAGTGGGTACGGTGGTGGCTGCTTATGCGATAGGCATCCTCTTTGCGCTGACGGGTTTTGTGCATTTTGATGCAGGTACCGCCGAGGCGGTGTCGTTCAGTAAGATCCAATCGATCCTGATGTCGGTGACCGTTCCCTTGGCTATCCCTTTGATGCTGTTCAACTGCGATTTTAAGTTATGGACGAAAGCGCTGCCGAAGACGCTCTGGTCGTTGGTCGGTGGTTTAGGTGCAGTCTTGTTTGCAGTCATCAGCGGCTACTTCATCTTCCGTACGCCGGATGTACCGGAGTTCAACAAGGTAGCGGCGATGATGACGGGTATCTACACCGGCGGCACGATGAACTTCAACGCCCTGGGTGCTTCCTTAGGTGTCGATAAGACGGTCATGGCCATCGTGCTGGCCTTTGAGATGGTGCTCACCACCCCGTATATCCTCTTCATCATCGGCGGCGGATACAAAGTCTTCCGTAAGATCCTGCCCTATGACGATATCACGCGTCGGGGACGTAAAGACGAAGAGGTGGAGACCAAGGATATCGAGAACTACGAAGGTATGTTAGCGAAGAATAACGCCGGCGGTATGTTCATCGGTCTGGGACTGAGTGTTCTCTTCTTGGCGATCGGAGCCGGTCTGGCGTTGTTGCTCACAGGCACACTCAATGAGTTGGTTGTCATTCTCACCATCACCACGCTTTCTATCATCGCGTCGTTCTTCAAGAAAGTGCGGGAACTACCGAAGACCTTTGAGTTGGGTATGTTCTTCATCCTTATCTTCTCCGTCATCGTGGCATCGCTCTTCGATATCCACAGTGTGAACGGCGGTAGCCTGATGATCGGTATGTTCGTAGGATGGGTGATGATCATAGCCGCAGGTATGCATCTGCTGCTCTGCCGCATCATGCACGTGAGCGGCGACCTGTTCTGCGTCAGCCAGATCGCATTGCTCTGTTCCCCGCCTTTCGTGCCGCCGGTAGTAGGAGCTATGAAGAATAAGAAAGTGCTGATATCCGGTATCGCGATCGGCCTTGTCGGCTATGCGATTGGAACCTATTTAGGCGTAGCAATCGCGATGCTCCTACCCTAGTATCCCGGGTTCCTGGGATCCTAGGCTCCTAAAAAAATCACGAATATGAAAAGATTTTTACTTATATTGTTAGCGGCTGTACTGGCGCTGCCAATGATGGCCAAAAAGAAAGAACCCAAGCCGCAGGAGGTGGACTCGCTGGGTCGTAAGATCAAGACCGGTTGGAACTTCGGTATCTTACCGTCTATTGCCTACGATGCCGATTACGGCTTCCAAGGCGGTGTGTTGACCAATGTGTACTACTACGGCGACGGAAAGCAGTATCCGGAGTATATCCACTCGCTCTATTTTGAGGCGGCATATACGACGAAACATCACGGTATCTTCCGTTTTAACTACGACTCCAAATACCTGATTCCGGGTTATCGTCTGACCTTGGATGCCACCTATCTGCCGGACGCTATGTGCGATTTCTACGGCTTCAACGGCTATGAATCGAAGTATCATTACGAGTGGCATGACTGGAGTAAGAAACCCGAGAAAATGGACACGGCGGCCTATCGTTCGCGTGTGTTCTACAAGTACAAACGAGACCTCATTCGTATAGCGGGCGACATCGAGGGAACAATCTACAAAGACCTCAAATGGAACGCCGGTCTGGGTGTGTTGGGTTATCTCGTCGACGACTGCGATATCGACATGCTCAACGGAAAGAACAAGTATGATCCCACTTTACCGCACCAGAAAGCACTCAACCCCAACGAGGAGTTGTTGTACGACAAATACAAACAATGGGGACTCATCGGAGAGGACGAGAAGAAAGGCGGTTGGCATCCTTACATCCGCGCCGGCATCACCTACGACACGCGCGACAAACGTCAGGGAGCCAACAAGGGTATATACACCGACCTGTTCTTTACCTATTCGGCGGCATTCAACGCCAAGTACGGCAATCAGGCATCGGCAGGTTATAATCACCTCCAATTCAACTTTACGTTCCGCCATTACGTACCGTGTTACATCGATAAGAACGGCGTCCATCGTATCACGTTCGCATACCGCGTCGGTCTGCAGAACCTCATCGCCGGTAAATCGCCCTTCTACATGAACAACTATATGAACACGTTGTTTATCCAGCGTGTGTACTACGAAGGACTTGGTGGCGGTAACTCGATCCGCGGTATGATGGCCAATAGGATCTTAGCCAACGGTTTTGCGTTTGCCAACGTGGAGTTCCGTTTCCGTCTCGTCAATTTTGATATCGGTCGCCAGCACTTCTTCATCGGCCTCAACCCCTTCTTCGATTTAGGTGTCATCACGCAACCGTATGACCTGAATGAGTTGGTTAAGACACACACGAACGGCCAATACAATGACCTGCTGGAGAGCATGACCGCTGCCGGCGATGACTACGACACCTATTTTGACACCAAGGACAAAAATGCTTATTTGCCGCATATGACGGCCGGTCTCGGACTGAAGATCGGTATGAATGAGAACTTCGTACTCTCCGCAGACTGGGGTATGCCGATCAATAAGCAGGACAATGCCAAATGGGCGAATTTCTATGTCAAAATGGGTTATTTGTTCTGATAAATTTGCATATTTGGAAATTTATTCGTACCTTTGCACGCAAAATCACACATAACTATGGCAAAAAAGAATCTTTCCGGAATATGGATCATGGTGGTAGCCGCAGTGATGATTGAGGCTATCTCCTGCGTGATGTATTTCACGAGCCGGGCTGCTATCAAACACGAAGCGGAACAACGGGCGAAAACCGAACTGCGCAAAGCGGAGTTGGAGATCGAGAAGCACACAGAGGTAGTGGAAAACGCCGCCAAGACCCTGGCCTTATTGGTCAAGCAGCATCTGGATCAACCGGATTCCGTCTATTCCGCTACGCGGCTGGTCGTTCGTACGCTGGAGGATCGCACGAGCCTGGCAGTCGCTTTTGTGCCGGACTATTACCCGCAGAAAGGTCGGTTCTATGAGATCTGCAGCAGTCGCATCTCGGAGGATAGTGTCTACACGCGAAACATCGGCTCGGCGGAACACGACTACACACAGATGGAGTGGTTCCTGAACGGCTTCGAGCACGACAGCTGCTGGTGGTCGGAACCCTACCTGGATGACTCGGGATCGAAGAAGATGGTAGTGAGTTGCTCGCTGCCTATCTACGATGCGAAAGGCACCATCGTAGCCGTCGTTTGTATCGATGTGGCCTTGGAATACCTGCAAAACCTATCCGAATACCTGCAGGTGTATAACAGCAGCTATTCGATTCGCTCCAGTCAAGGGCTGGACATCGTACCGGCTATCGACACGCTCCCCGGACGGAAGTACATCCCCTTCGACGAAGAGATTGACGCCACCGGATGGCATATCAAAATCTTAATTCCCGAATACGAACTGTTTGCCGATCTCAACCATATCGGTAGAATCGTCGGTATCCTGATGCTACTCGGTTTGTTGATCTTAGCCCTGATGCTGGTTTATCACTCCCGCATGACGCAGAAGATGATCGAGTTCGCGGAGGAGAACCGGCGGATGGAAGGTGAGCTGGAGGTAGCGCAGACCATTCAGATGGCGATGTTGCCGAAGGTCTTCCCGCCGTTCATGGATCGTCTGGATATCAACCTGTATGGTATCGTTGATCCGGCCAAAGAGGTGGGTGGTGACCTGTACGATTTCTATGTACGGCATAACAAGCTCTTCTTCTGCGTAGGCGACGTCAGCGGTAAGGGCGTGCCGGCGGCCTTGGTGATGGCCATGACCCGTTCGCTGTTCCGTAGCATCACCTCCCATGAAGAAGACCCCGCTGAGATAGTACGTAAGATGAACCGCGCCATCGTGGATCAGAACGCGCAGAACATGTTCCTCACCCTCTTCCTGGGTGTGCTGGACTGCGAAACCGGCGAGTTGGGTTACTGCAACGCAGGGCATAACGCACCGGCGATCATGGCCAACGGAGAATGGAAACAATTGGATGTCGTTCCGAACCTGCCTTTGGGCATCGAACCGGAATTCACCTTCCAAGCGCAGCAGACGCAGTTGCAGCACGGCGATATCCTCTTCCTCTACACCGACGGTCTGACCGAGGCGGAGAACAAGCGCCATGAGTTGTACGGAGAGGAGAGAATGCTGAATGAGTTAAAGAGTGAAAGAATGAAGGGTCTCTCTCCGCGGCATATGATCAACGCCATGCAGGCTAGCGTGGAAGCCTACCGCGAAGGTGCAGAGCAGAGCGATGACCTCACCATGCTCGTCGTGCGGTACCAGACGCCGGCGCTGATGATGCGCAACGATATCGAACAGATTCCTACCCTTGCCGAATGGCTCGAAGGCTTGGGTATCCCCGAAGAACTGAATATGCCTGTCAACCTCGCCCTCGAGGAGATCGTGAGCAACGTCATGCTGTACGCTTATCCGCATTCCAGCGGACGCGTCATGGTGGAGTACACCGCACCGCTCATCTTCACCGTCTCCGACAACGGCATTCCTTTTGACCCGACCAAACAGAAAGAAGCCGATATCACCCTCTCTGCCGAAGAACGGCAGATAGGCGGACTCGGTATACACCTGGTACGTCAGATCATGGACGAGGTGAAGTACGAACGGGTAGAAGATAAAAACGTATTGACATTAATCAAACATATATGAAAACGGAAATTGTAGAAAACGGCAATCAGATTATTGCCAAGTTCATCGGTCGGTTGGACACGCCGGCAGCGGTGCAAACGATGGAGGACGTAAAGCCTCTTCTGGACGCAGCGAACAAAGAGATTATTCTGGATTGTACGGAACTGGAGTATATCTCCTCGAGCGGTCTGCGTATCTTCCTCAGCGTTCGCAAAGAGGCCGTAGCGCATGGCAGTAAGGTCATCGTACGGAACATCAACGCCGACATCCGTCAGGTATTCATGATGACGGGCTTTGTGTCCCTGTTTGAAATCCAATAAGTCATGGATCTGCATTGCGAAATGATTCTCGACGAGTACCGCGAAGCGATACCGGTCTTGGAGCAAATGAAGACCGAAGTGCTGCGTTTGCTTCGCGAAGCACTGGACCGCAGCGGACTCATCGTTACCGCCATCGAGGCACGCATCAAGACCGAAGAGAGTCTGCGTGGCAAGTTGGCGCTGAAAGGATCCAAGTACGCCACCCTCAGCGACATCACCGACATCCTCGGAGCACGAATCATCACGTTCTACACCGACGATGTGGACCGGATCGCAGCGATGGCGGAGCAGCTCTTTGAGATCGATTGGAACAACTCGGTCGATAAGCGCACGTTACACCAACTGGACAGTTTCGGCTATAACTCGCTGCACTATATATGCAAGTTGCCCGGCTACGACTTTCGGTTTGAGTTACAGCTTCGCACGACGCTCCAACACGCCTGGGCGGCGATCAACCACGATATCGGTTACAAGACCGGCGTCGAGATCCCGCGGGAGTACCTGCGCCGTATCAACCGCTTGGCAGGTATCCTGGAGATGGCAGACGATGAGTTCAGCCGGATCCGCTCGGAGATCACCGACTACAGACGGCGCGTACAGCAATTGGTTCAGAACGGCAAGTTGGACGATGTACTGTTAGACGGCGACACGTTCAACAGCTATCTGCAGGCACGTCCGTTCGATGCCCTTAACAAACGTATTGCGGCTATCAACCAGGCCGAGATACAGGAAGTACCGCTGATCCACTACCTGCGGGTATTCAACGCATTCGGCTGCAAGACACTCGGCGACGTGGAGCGACTTAAGAAACACTACCAGGAAGCAGCCTACCGTCTGGCGCGGCATCAGTTGGGCAACACCGATCTCGATATAATCTCCTCTGCCGTCGGCGTACAGAATATCTGTATCGTCTGCATCATCGCTTCCGGTGGCGGTAAGATGGGTCTGGTGCGTTTCTTCGACGCCATCAACGGCCATAACACGCAGAACGAAGCGATTGCAGAAATGACGTTTAATTTAGCAAAAAGTATTCAATTATGACAGAACCTATTTTGATTGATCTGAACGATTATATACGCACCGGCGAAGGAGCTAACGGTGCAAGTTACAACCATAAGACCGACCCGAACATTATGATGAAGATGTACTTCCGTAATTTCGAGGCAGCGCGGTTGGAATTGGAGTTGGCAAAGAAAGTGTATGCCTTAGGCATCCCGACACCGGAGCCCGGTGATCTGGTGACCGATGGCGAACGGATGGGTATCCGTTTCCGTCGTATCGAAGGAAAGAAATCATACTCGCGTGCCTGCGGGGACAATCCCGAGAAAGCGGAGGAGTACGGACAGGAGTTTGCGCAGTTATGCAAAAAACTGCACGCTACGCATGTCGATACGTCGCAGTTCGAGAACGTGAAGGACCGGTTGTACAAGATGTTAGCCGACAATCCCGATTTTACGCCCGAGCAGAAACAGAAACTCCGTGATTTCATTGCCGCTGCACCCGATGCCGACACAGCGATACACGGTGACTTGCAGTTCGGAAACGGTATCTTCACGGAGAAAGACGGGGAAAGAAAGCTGTATTTCATTGATTTGGGGGATTTCTGCTACGGATATCCGATGTTCGATATCGGTATGGTGTATCTGTGCTGCTGTCTGAATAACGAGGCATGGACGATGGAGGTGAACCACATGAGTAACGCCACCGCTGCGCGTTTCTGGGACGGTTTTGCGAAGGAGTATTTCGGTCCCGATGCCGATATGGAAGCCGTGATGAAAGAAGTGAAGATCTACGCCGGTCTAAAGACCATCATGATCGAGCGCGATACACACTGCCCGATGCCGGAGTTCAGAGCGATGCTGGAAGGAACCGTTTATTAAAGCATTTATGGCAAATAAGTATATAGACACTGACTTGTTGGATCGCGCGATTATCTTCGCAGTCAAGGCGCATCATAACACCGAGCGGCGCGGGAAAGGTTTTCCGTATATCGTCCACCCGATGGAGGCGGTGGAGATCGTATCCACCATCACGCCCGATCAGGAACTGTTGGCTGCCGCAGCGCTGCATGACACCATCGAAGATACGGACGTCACCGTCGAGCAGATCCGTGCGGAATTCGGTGACCGCATCGCCGAACTCGTGCACGCCGAGAGCGATCAGATCAACGGGGAACTGTTTGACGGTAAGAACGAGGAGGAGACCTGGCATGCACGCAAACAGGCAGCGATCGATCGTCTGGTCGCAGCGCCGCACGATGCGAAGATCGTAGCCATGGGCGATAAGCTGAGTAACATGCGGGCGATATGGCGGGACTATCAGATCAAAGGCGATGCGCTATGGAATATCTTCCATGTCAAGGACAAAGCCTCCCATGAATGGCATTACCGCGGGCTCGCCGCCTCGCTCTCCGAACTGAAAGACACCTTTGCCTATCAGGAGTTTGTGCGCCTGATTGATGATGTTTTTAGAAAATGAAAATCGTCTTTGAACATATAGACAACGCCCGTGACTTAGGGGGTATGATCGGTGCCGGCGGACGACAGATCCGTCCCCATCGCCTGATCCGTACCGCCCATCTGCACGATGCATCCGACAACGATGTGGCGCGGCTCAAAGAGGAGTATAACCTCTGCCGCATCTTCGATTTCCGCTCGCTGGGTGAGTTCCAAGCCGTACCGGATCGGGAGATAGAAGGCGTGCAGCATCATCTGCTTCCGACCATCGACATGCGTGCGGAGCAGCAAACCGGCAAGCCGATACCCGACGAGGCTTTCCTCGAACTGGATCGGCATATCGTCAATTACGCCTTCTATCCGGAGGTACAGATGATGGCGGCGAACATGTACCCCTCGCTTATCCGGTCGGAGTTCTCGCAGTTGCAGTACGCCGCTTTCCTGCGCCTGATCATCGAAGCGCCCGAAGACGGCGGTATCCTCTGGCATTGCGCGCAAGGCAAAGACCGTACGGGCTGGGGAGCCGCGTTCCTCATGTTCGCCTTAGGTATCTCCAAAGAGGATATCATTGCGGATTTTGAGCAGAGTAACGAGCATTACCGCCCCATCGTGGAGAAGCTGAATGCGGACGTCATCGCCCGCGGAGGCGGCGAAGCGGAGATGCGCGTCATTCAAGCCTTCATGGGCGTCTCTACCCCGAACTTCATCTCCACGCTCGAACTCATCGACCGCGAGTTCGGCGGCATGACCAACTACCTGCATGAGATACTCTGTCTCACGCACGAGGATGTACAAATCCTTAGAAAACGATACCTGGTATAATGGCAATTGAGCAACTGACCCGGCGGTTCCATAAGGCTTGTGCGGACTACAGCCTTATCGAGGACGGAGATCATATCCTCATCGGCCTCAGCGGCGGCAAAGACAGCCTGCTCCTGACCGAACTGCTTGGTCGGCGTGCGAAAATATACAAACCCCGCTTTCAGGTGACCGCCTTGCATGTACGCGTCAAGGAACGGGACTATCAGACCGACCTCAGTTATCTGGAGTCCTTCTGTCAAGAGGCAGGTGTGCCCTTGTTGGTTCGCGACACGGAGATTGGAGAAGCTCCCAAATCACCAATCAAAAATCAAAAATCAAAAATAGAAAACGAATGTTTTCTCTGCTCATGGTACCGCCGCAAGACGCTCTTTAACGTCGCGCAGGAACTCGGGTGTAACAAGATCGCTTTCGGCCATCATCGGGACGACGTGATAGAGACCCTGCTGATGAACCTCATCTACCAGGGCACGTTCGCCACCATGCCGCCCATCCTGCAGTTGGACAAGATGCCGATTCGGATCATTCGCCCATTATGCCTCATCGACGAAGCGGATATCAAAGCCTACGCGGAGCAGCAGGGTTATCAGAAGCAAAACAAACTGTGTCCGTTCGAGCATGTGAGTTCGCGGGAGAAAGTCAAAGGACTGTTGGCGCAGATCAAAGCACTCAACCCCGAAGCCGTTGACTCCATGTACGGCGCACTAACGAACATCAAAAAGGATTATTTACCGCAACAATGAACGCGTTATACACTATCTTATTGCTTTTAGCGTCGAATATCTTCATGACCTTGGCGTGGTACGGCCACCTCAAGTTGCAGCAGACGGGTTTCCTCACCAACGCCACGCCGCTCATCTTCGTCATTCTCCTGTCCTGGGGCATCGCTTTCTTCGAGTACTGCCTGCAGGTACCGGCGAACCGGATGGGTTTTATCGGGAACGGAGGTACGTTCAGCTTGATGCAACTGAAAGTCATCCAGGAGGTCATCACCCTCGTGGTGTTTGTCGTCTTCTCGATGATCGCTTTCCATATGGAACTCAAATGGAATCATTTCGTAGCATGCCTGCTGCTGATCGCTGCGGTCTATTTTGTTTTCGGCTTTAAATAACCAATTACCAATTACCAATGAATATCGTTGTTTTCACGGGCGCCGGAGTGAGCGCAGAGAGTGGTCTGGGTACCTTCCGTGACTCAGACGGGTTATGGGAGCACTACCGCATCGAGGATGTGTGTACCCACGAAGCGTGGTTACGCAATCCGCAGTTATGTGTGGACTTCTACAACGCGCGCCGCAAGGACACCTTGGCGGCACAACCCAACGCTGCCCACATGGCGATCGCTAAGTTACAGCAGGCCATCCCGGGTACGCGCGTCATCACGCAGAATATAGATGACCTGCACGAGCGTGCGGGCGCCAAAGAGGTGGTGCATCTGCATGGGGAGATCACCAAACTGCGTTCGGAGAACAACGAGACCGCTACCGTGCCACTCGAGGGCTGGGAACAGCATTACGGTGACCGTCATCCGGACGGCTCGTTACTGCGCCCGTACATCGTCTTCTTCGGAGAAGGCGTGCCGTATTTCGACGAGGCATGTCGTATCGCGAGCCAAGCGGATATCATGGTGGTAGTCGGCACGAGTCTGAACGTCTATCCCGCCGCGTCCCTCATCCATTATGCGCCGGCGAAATGCCCCATCTATTTCGTCGATCCGGGACAACCCGAGTTCGGCATGTGGGCGGATCGGATCACGCATATCCAAAAGAAAGCTACCGAAGGAGTCCCGCCTTTGGTTGAACAACTGATTGCTAAATATCAAAAATAAACACCTATGAGAAAGATCTTTTTATCCCTTTGTTTGGTAGCAGCGGTATGCCTGCAAGCCAAGCCGGCTTTTGACTTCTGCTTAGGCGGTATCTACTACCGCATTGACCAAAACGCCGCCCTGGTCACCAAAGGTGACGCTCCTTATGTGGGCGATGTCACGATCCCTGAACAGATCGGAACGATGGCAGGTGAGTTCGCCGTGACAGGCATCGATGCCAAGGCCTTCTACGGTAGCAAAACCATGACTTCCGTCACCTACCCCGCTACCGTCACCACCATCGGTGAGAACGCTTTCACCGGTTGCGAGAGCCTCAAGCATTTCACCATCAGTCCGCAGATCACCTTCATCGCCAAGTCCGCGTTCGAGAACTCCGGTCTGGAGGAACTCACGATCCCCGCGACCGTGGCGAACATAGGCGACGACCTGTGCAAGAACTGCAAAATGCTCAAGCGCGTGGTGATCGAGAACAAGCAGATCACCGAGGAGCAGTTCGCTAACTGCCCCGCCTTGGAGTCCGTCACGATCTCCGACAACGTGCTGACCATCAAGAAGAAAGCTTTCTTCAAGTGTACCAAACTGGGCGCTATCGACATCCCGCAGAGCGTGACGATGATCGAGGAGAGAGCCTTCAGCGGTTGTACCGGCCTGACGGAGTTCCATACCTCGGCGAACCTCCAAGTCATCCGCGACGAGGCGTTCCTCAACTGCAGCAATATCAAAACGATTGACCTGGGTGCGAGCCTGACGCATATCGGCAAGAAAGCCTTCTCCGGTACGGCGGTGGAGCAGCTGTCCATCCCGGCGTCCATCAAGACTTTCGGCGACGGTATCTTCCTCAACTGCAAGAAGCTCCAATCGGTCGAATTGGATAACGCCACCCTCAGCGACGGCGAGTTCCAAGGCTGCGAGAATCTGAGCCAAGTGGTCTTCAAGGTCGTTCCGAACGGCATCCCCAAGAACGTCTTCAACGGCTGCGTGGCGCTGACCGCTATCCCCCTGCCCGAAGGTATCCGCACCATCGATTACAATGCTTTCCACGGCTGCAAGGGAATCAAAGAGATCACCCTGCCCTCGACCGTTGAGCAGATCGGTAACGGCGCATTCTCCGGTTGTTCGGCTCTCAATCATATCCGCTGTCTGGCAACTCAAGTGCCTACCACCAGCGGCGCTGCTTTCTCCGGTATCGCCAAGGACGGACTCCGCATCGAAGTGCCGGCCGTAGCCGTAGAAGCCTATAAAGCGGCACCGGGATGGAAGCAATTCCAACCCAAAGAGGGACAGGTCTTCTTCCCGATTGAGTGATGAATCCCTATATCACATCATTGCGTTTACGCACATTGCCCTTGTCGGTGTCAGGAATCATTCTTGGCACCGGCTTGGCATACTCTTTCCACTTTCAACTTTCCACTTTTATCCTGGCCATCCTTACCACGCTGAGTCTGCAGATCCTCAGTAATCTCTGCAACGAACTCGGCGACGCGCTCAAGGGTACGGACGCCGATCAGCACGGACGCGAAGCCTACGGACTGCAGGCCGGAACCATCACCGTGCAGCAGATGAAGCATATGATCCTGCTCTTCATCGGACTCTGCATCCTCTTCGGTACTGCCCTGGTATGGACGGCTTTTGGAACGCTCAACAGCGAACAGAGTTGGGTCTTCTTAGGCCTCGGTGCGCTGGCCATCGTCGGCGCGATCAAGTACACCCTCGGCAAGCATAGTTACGGCTATATGGGTCTCGGCGATCTGGGTGTGTTCCTCTTCTTCGGTCTGCTCAGCACCATCGGTGCTTTCTACCTCCAGACGCAGACGGTCACCTGGGAGGTCGTCGCCTGCGGCGCCGCCATCGGACTGCCTTGCGTCGGCGTGCTCAACCTCAATAACATACGCGATATGGCGAACGATCGCATACATGGCAAACGCACCTTCGCCAGCCTCCTCGGCGCTACCGGTGCACGGATCTATCACACCCTGCTGCTCGTGATCTGCCTGACGCTCTTTGTCCTCTACGGTCACTGGTGGACACTCGCCATCATCCCCGTCTGGGCATGGCACCTATGGTTCGTCTGGACACACACCGACCACCTCGACCGCCACATGCCCGTCCTCATGTTCTCCACCCTGATCGTAGCCATCTTAGCTATCCTGTAATTTTCATATTTCTTTTCTTTCATTTCTTTTCTTTCTTTTTCCATTCTGCGACCTCAAGTTTCTCTTTTCGGACCTCTCCTTCTGTCTTTTACGTATCTTTAGTAGGTGATTAGTAGGTGATTAGTAGGTGATTAGTAGGTGATTAGTAGGTGATTACCGGTATTGCATAACACATATCTACGCTCTTACCGTGCCACCCCGCAAAAAAATACACATTTTCTTGCATATGTGGAAAAATTGTTGTAACTTTGCAGCGCAAAGTTGTAAAGGTAGAAAATAATACACAAGCGATATGAAAGGAATTATTCTTGCGGGAGGAAGTGCAACGAGGTTGTACCCTTTAAGTAAAGCGATCAGTAAGCAGATCATGCCGGTATATGACAAGCCGATGATCTATTATCCGCTGAGTACGCTGATGTTAGCGGGTATCCGTGAAGTGCTGGTGATCAGTACGCCGCGTGACCTGCCGATGTTCGAGGAGCTGCTCGGCGACGGAAGTCGTATCGGAATGAAGTTGAGTTATAAAGTGCAGTTGGTTCCGAACGGTCTGGCGCAGGCATTTGTGTTAGGTCGCGAGTTCCTGAACGGCGAACCGGGCTGTCTGATTCTGGGCGATAACATGTTCTACGGTCAGCATTTCGGTCACATGCTCAAGGATGCGGTAGCTACGGCTCAGCAAGGCGGTGCCGTCATTTTCGGATACGAGGTAGCCGATCCGCGCGCCTATGGCGTGGTAGAGTTCGACAAGGACGGCAAGGTGCTGTCGCTCGAAGAGAAGCCGGCGAACCCGAAGAGCAACTATGCCGTTCCGGGATTGTATTTCTACGACGAGACGGTATGCGACCGCGCAGCCAACCTGCAACCGAGTGCTCGCGGCGAGTATGAGATCACCGACCTCAACAAGCTCTACCTTCAGGAGGGTACGCTCAAGGTCAAGCTCTTCAGCCGCGGTTTCGCATGGCTTGACACGGGCAACTGCGACAGTCTGCTCGAGGCCGGTAACTTCATCGCTACCATCCAGAACCGTCAGGGTTTCTACGTGAGCTGTATCGAAGAGATAGCATGGCGTAACGGATGGATCAGCACCGAGCAGTTAGCCGCTCTGGGCAAAGAGATGAAGACCGCTTACGGCCGCTATTTGGAGCGCGTAGCTGAAAAAGGATTTTAACCCCACACGATCATGAAACGCACCTTCGTATTTATCTTTTCTTGTTTGTTGGCGCTATGTATATCGGCCAACGAGCATTATGTGGTTCAGCACTACTCCATCTTGGATGGTATGAGCCAGAACACCGTCATGGCTATCCTGCAGGACAAGCAGGGCTTTATGTGGTTCGGTACCTGGGACGGCTTGAACCGCTTTGACGGTTATACGTTCGAGGTCTTCAAGGCGATGAGCCACGGCGAGGCGGCGCATGTGAACAACCGCGTCGATTGGATATACGAAGACGAGCAGGAGCAGATCTGGTGGAGCACGTATGACGGTCATTACTACTGTCTGGACGCCACGCGCAAGGTGACGACCGAGCACCCGTACGACAGCATTCCGGAGGGCATGATCGCCAAGATGAACGAAGGCGAGAAGAATACCAAGGTCGATTCCCGCGGTATCATCTGGCAGGCCGATAACGCCACCGGTATCCAGCGCTACCGTTACGGTCAATGGAAACGGTTCACTCCTCCTCTGGACAGCCGTTATGCAGGTCGTCTGCGCGAACACTTCTTCCTGCTGGAGGATAACTTAGGCCGCACGTGGGTGAACCCGACCGGCGGCGGCTGGAGTTACTACGACTACGACAAAGATGAGTTGGTCTATCCGATAGAGGGTCTGACCAACATGATCCACACGGCGTATGTCGATCGCGACGGGCTGATGTGGATAGCCACGTATGACGGAGGTGTGGATTGCGTGAACATGGATCCGACGCCTTATCAGTTGCATGACATGCGCCGCTCCGACAAAGACAACGGGGAGGTACGCGCTTTCGCGCTGACGAAGAAAGGCGAAGTGCTGACGCTCGTGAAGTCAGCGACCAATGTGTACTGCGCGCTGGAGTCCCGACACGGTCTGCTGTACGGCACGAAGGGACAGGGATTAAAGTGGAAAGAGGAGAGTGGAAAGTGGAGAGTTGTTCCTACCAGCCATCCGGATATCTACGATATCGAAGAAGGTGAGGACGGTACGCTGTATGTAGCCACCTACGGCGACGGCGTGAACATCCTCCGCTGGAACGGAAGCGGTTGGAGCAAACCCGAAGTGATCGGTCAGGGCATGAAAGTGCGTGACATCGAGATCGTGGGCGATGACCTATGGTGCGGTACGACCACCGGTATCCTGCGCATCCACCTCGACACGAAAGAGAGCTCCGTCATCCCCAGCTATGACATCCGCGCTATCTACTACGACAAAGACCGCCTGTGGTTCGGTTCGTTCGGCGGCGGACTGATGACGCTGCTGTTGACAGACCCCAAGATGGAGATCATCAGCGTAGAGACCTTCCATGATATCATCCTGAGCATGACCGGCGACGGACGTAACCTGTGGTTCTGCTCGGAGAGTGACATCGCCCAACTGGATATGGAGACCGGCAACCTCTATTACTACGACGCCTTGGACGGCGAGGAGAACACCTATTTCACCGAAGCCGAGGCGTTGCGTACACCGGACGGCAAGATCCTCTTCGGCTACACGAACGGTTACTGTTCCTTCGATCCAGCCCGTATCAGCCGCTCTAACTCCGTTCCTCCGCTGCGCATCACCCGCGTGGTGTCGCAGGATACCGAACTGACCGGCGACAGCATCACGATCGCCGACGGCAGTAACGTCACCATCGAGTACGCCGCCATGGAGTACGTAGGCACCAACAAAATCTACTACTCCTACAAGATGGACGGCGTCGATAAGAACTGGAACCCGCCCACCGACCTGCGCCGCGTGACCTATACCAACCTCCGGCATGGCAGTTATGTCTTCCATGTACGTTCCACCAACCGCGAAGGCGGCGATGTGGACAACGAGAAGATGCTCTATATATACGTCAAGTCCCCGCTCTGGCTGACCTGGTGGGCGATATTGCTCTATATCCTCGGCGTGGTACTGCTCATCGCGATCATCGTCTATTTCTTAGGCATGTATAACTCGCTGCGCCAGAAAGTCAAAGTGGAGCAACAAGTGACGGATATCAAGTTACGGTTCTTCACCAATATCAGCCACGAGCTCCGCACGCCGCTCACGCTCATCGCGGCGCCGGTGGATAACATCCTCCAGCACGAGCGTATCAGTCAGAACGTCCGCAGCCAACTCGAGATCGTACAGAGTAACAGCCAGCGTATGCTCCGCATGGTCAACCAGCTGCTTGAGTTCCGCAAGGTGCAGAACCAGAAGATGAAACTCAAAGTACAGCAGACCCTGCTGAGTGAGTTAGTAGAAGAGACCTGCGCTAATTTCCGCAAAGAGGCGGACGACAAACATATCCGCTTTGAGATAGAGAACCGCGCCGAAGACTCGACGGTATGGATCGATCGTGCCCGCATGGACACCATCCTATGGAACCTGCTGAGTAATGCGTTTAAGTTCACGCCGGCCGGCAAAGCGATCCGCGTCATCGTGGACACCAAACCCGGTTTCGTGACGCTCACCGTGCAAGACGAAGGTATCGGTATCCCGCCCGAGAAACAGAACGTGCTCTTCGAGCGCTTCTCCAGCAATAACGAGCTGAACAATAACAACACCGGCGGTACCGGTATCGGTATGAACCTCACCAAAGAGTTAGTCGATCTGCATCACGGACATATCGAGGTGGAGAGTGCCGTCGGCGTCGGAACAACCATCACCGTGCTGCTCCATACCGGCAAGGAGCATTTCGATGCCGATGTGGACTTCATCGATGGCACGCCGTCTGCGATGCCGGTCGTAACACCGACGTTTGAGGATAAGATCGAGCAATTACAGATAGAACAGCAAGAGTCCCAGCATACCGTCCTGGTAGTGGATGACAGCAAAGACATGCGTACGTTCCTGGCGAATATCTTCAGCCGCGAGTACCACGTAGAGACGGCGGCAGACGGCGAAGAGGCGGAGCGTATCATCCGCACCAAACCGATCGACCTCGTCATCACCGACCTGATGATGCCGAAGGTGGACGGCCTCGAGCTCACGCAGTTCATCAAGAAGAACAAAGACTTGGATTATATCCCCGTCATCCTGCTGACCGCCAAGACGGCCATCGAGAGTAAACTCGAAGCACTGGAATACGGCGCAGATGACTACGTCACCAAGCCTTTCGAGCCCGAGTACCTGCGTGCCCGTGTGCATAACATCCTCACCCAGCGCGAACAACTCGAGCAGAGTTACCGCCAACGCCTCATGCGCCTCGAACCGCAGAAGAGCGACGAACCTATCCCGGGCGATGCTTTCCTCGCCAAACTGCTCGACGTGATGGACAAACAGTTGGATAACAACACGCTCACGGTGGACGACCTGGTGGATGAGATGGGTATGGGTCGTACGGTCTTCTTCAATAAACTGAAGAGCATGACCGGCCTCAGCCCCGTGGAGTTCATCCGCGAGATGCGTATCAAACGTGCGGCACAACTGCTCGAAGAGCGACAGTATAACATCACCGAAGTGACCTACATGGTCGGCATGAACGACAGCCGTTACTTCGCTAAATGCTTCAAGAACACCTACGGCATCACCCCGAGTGAGTACCGCAAGGCTGCCTTGGAAAAGAGTGAGCGGTAGAGGTTATGGGTTACAGGTTATGGGTTATAGGATTAGTGGCTCTGCTGCTTTGTGCCTGCACACAGCAGGCACCTCAGCGTCCGAGCCAGCGCAAAGGGCAAGCGCCCGCGGTGGACAGTGCGCAGTTAGCGCTCATGGAGATGAACATGCGGCTCGCGGAGGCAGCTGACCAGCAAGTGCTGCAAGCCGTACAGGCACAGCAAGAACCCTACGCCCTCTACGAAGCACAGACGTGGATGACCATCCTCGAGCAAGGCGACACCCAACGCCCCCAACCCAAGAACGGCGAGAGCTGTACGGTACATATGAAGGTCTTTAACCTGGACGGCAAACTGCTCGTGGACAGCGAAGGATCCTACCGCCTCGGCAAAGGTGAACTGCCCAAGGGCATCGATGACAACCTGCCGGAACTGTACCCGGGCACCAAAGTAAGGATGTACCTCCCTTGGTACATCGCCTTCGGACAACAAGGCACGGAGCATATCCCGCCTTACGAAAACGTAATGATTGAATTAGACTTAAGATAAATGAAGAAGATTTGCTTGTTTTGGCTTTTCGGCGCAGCCTTGATAGCCGCCGGATGCACATCTAACACCTACTCCAAACTGAGAGATCAGGAAGACAAACTGATAGAGAACTATATCAGTCGGAACAACTTGGTGATTCTCAAAGAAGAACCGAGTATCGATCATGTGTGGGCAGAGAAAGAGTACTACCAAGTAGAAGGGTACGACAACCTCTATTTCCACCTCATTGAGCGCGGGGACTCGATACGTGTCGACTCCATCAGTCCGACCGAGAACGACACCGTCGATTTAGAGATCATCCTCAATGACCTCATCGTCATGCGCTATAAGAAATTCTCGCTCACCGAGAACGCCGATACGCTCAGTTACTGGACAACCCTCGATCAGGCTTTCCCGACCGAGTTCCATTACGGAAACACGAGCGACTGCGACTGCGTAGCATGGCACGTGGCGGTCAAGTTGATGAAGTACCCGGAATCGCAATGTCAAGTCATTGTACCCAGTAAGTTGGGCTTCTCCGATGACCAGACGACGGTCACCCCGTACGTGTATATCCTGAAAATCAAAGTAAAACAATAATATGAGTTTAGTCAAATCTATTTCCGGTATCCGCGGCACGATAGGCGGTCACGTAGGAGAGGGTCTGAACCCCGTGGATATCGTTCGATTCACAGCGGCTTACGCTACCCAACGTCGCGCGGCGATGCCGAACAACAACACGATCGTCGTGGGTCGTGACGCACGTCTGAGCGGACATATGGTGGAGAGCATCGTGTGCGGTACGCTCATGGGTATGGGCTACGATGTGGTGAACATCGGTCTCGCTACCACCCCGACTACCGAACTAGCCGTCACCGGCGAACAGGCTGCCGGAGGTATCATCCTCACCGCCAGCCATAACCCCAAACAATGGAACGCCCTCAAACTGCTCAACGAGCACGGCGAGTTCCTCAACGACGCCGAAGGCAAGGGTGTGTTGGCGATCGCCGAAGCAGAAGACTTCTGTTTTGCCGAAGTGGACGCACTCGGACATATGACCCACAAGGATTACCTGCCCTACCACGTACAACAAGTGCTGAATCTGAAATTGGTGGATGTAGAGGCAATCAAGAAACGGAACTTCACCGTCGCTATCGACTGCGTCAACTCCGTAGGCGGACTCGCTATCCCGGCAATCCTCAAGGCAGTAGGCGTGAACAACATCATCGAACTGAACTGCACTCCCGACGGTCATTTCCCCCATAACCCCGAACCGCTGCCGCAACACCTGACCGAGATAAGCGACCTGCTGAAGTCCGGCAAAGCCGATGTGGGATTTGTCGTAGATCCCGACGTCGATCGACTCGCTATCATCTGCGAGAACGGCGATATGTTCGGCGAGGAATACACCCTTGTCAGCGTAGCCGACTATATCCTGCGTCATACGCCGGGTAATACGGTGAGCAACATGTCCTCCACACGTGCGCTGAGCGATGTAACCGCCATGCATGGCGGTTCATACAGCGCCAGCGCGGTAGGCGAAGTGAACGTCGTAGCAGAGATGAAACGCACGCATGCCGTCATCGGCGGCGAAGGTAACGGCGGTGTCATCTATCCGGCCTGTCACTACGGCCGTGACGCCCTCGTAGGCATCGCGCTCTTCCTCAGTCATCTGGCGCATCTGGATATGAAAGTGAGCGAACTGAGACGTACCCTGCCCGACTACTGCATCTCCAAGAACCGCATCGACCTCACCCCGGATACCGATGTGGATGCCATCCTCGCGCGCGTCAAAGAGCTCTATAAGAACGAACGCGTGAACGATAAAGACGGCGTGAAGATCGACTTCGCCGACGGATGGGTACATCTGCGGAAATCCAATACGGAACCCATCATTCGCGTATACTCGGAAGCCGCCACGATGGACGAGGCCAATGCCCTCGCACAGAAAGTAATGGAGGTAGTGAAGAGTTAAGAGGTAAGGGCTAAGAGCGAATGCCGAAATATTTTATCATAGCAGGCGAAGCATCGGGAGATCTGCATGCCGCCCACCTGATCGAGCAGATCAAGCGGCAAGATCCCGAAGCGCAGATCAGCGGCCTCGGCGGCGACAAGATGACCGCCGCAGGTTGCCGTCTGTACCGGCATATACGGCATATGGCGTTCATGGGCTTCGTGGCTGTCCTACGTCATTGGCGGGATGTACAGGAGAATTTCAAAATCACCCGTCAGGCGCTGCTGAACGAGCAACCGGACGCCCTCATCCTTATCGACTATCCTTCCTTCAACCTGCAGATAGCATCCTTCTGCAAACGCCATCTGCCGAACACGAAGATCTACTATTACATCCCGCCCAAAGTGTGGGCATGGAAGCGCCGGCGGATCCATAAGATCGCCCGCCTATGCGATGAGGTACTCGGTATCTTCCCCTTTGAACCCGCTTTCTATGCCCAATACGGCTATACCTGCCGCTATGTGGGTAACCCCACGGCAGAGGAATTATCTAAGGTGCCTCGGGTTCCCAGGCGTCCTATGACCCTAGCCCTCCTCCCCGGAAGCCGCCCCAGCGAGATCAGTCATTGCTTGCCGAAAATGTTAGAAGCCGCGCGGCGTTTCCCCGATTATGCCATCACGGTCTGTGCAGCACCGGGGATAGCGGATGATTTCTACACTCCTTATTTAAACGCGCGCGACACGCTCACGCGCGACACGTACGCGACCGTTCAGTCCGCTTCCGCTGCCATCGTCAACTCCGGTACTGCTACCTTGGAGACCGCATTATTAGGTTGCCCGCAAGTAGCGGTTTATCACCTGGCTTGCGCATGGCTCTTAGGCAAGTTGCGCTGGGCACAATCGCTCGTCTTCTCCATTCAACACTTCACGCTCGTCAACATCATCGAAGGCAAAGAGGTGATCAAAGAGTGCGTAGCCAATGACTTCACGGTGGATAAGATAACCGCCGAACTGCAGCGCCTCTTGACCGACGAAGCACACAAAAAAGAGATGCTCGCATCGTACGAACATCTCCAATCTCTATTAGGCGCATCCGCGGCTTCTGAGACCGCAGCCCGCATCATCACAACGAGACCATAAGGGCTGCCAAGATATACGGCATCGCTCCGGCTAAGACGCCTTTCGACAGGCGCCATGTGTCCGTCGTGTAAAAGACAAAGATCAGCGCCAAGTCCGGGAACACACTCACCAACAGCAGTTTACTCAACACCCCTCCGGCATGGAACTGCAGGGTCTGCAACGGATACCAGAGGTTCATCACCTCGATATACGTCAGCCCGAAAGCTGCGGGGAGAAGCAGCCCCACGAGAATGCCTATCCAGTAACGGTCAAAGCGATCCATAGTCCGTCCAATCGATGGTGAGCGGCGTGATGGATAGCAACTGATGCTCCATCGCCCATATATCCGTGTCGGTAGCCGAGGGCTCATCATTCACGAATTGTCCGCCTAACTTCCATGCCTTGAGTACGCCTTCCGGGCGCTCCTCTATCTCTGTTAACTCATTCGTCCAATGTCCTACGCATTCGCGCGTCCAACGGATACCTTCTATCTCTCCTACCGGCGCGTTGATGTTAAAACACGTCCGCGGGGCGATACCCTCTTCGTACAGATGTCGGGTCACCTCCACCAAGAACGGCTGCAACCAATGCAGATCGACATCCGGTTCGTGGCTGTTGATTGACCATCCGACAGCCGGTATGCCTTTCTCCGCCGCCACGAGACAGGCACCCATCGTACCCGAATACATCGTGTTGACCGAAGCGTTGGAGCCGTGGTTGATGCCGGAGACGATCAAGTCGATCTGCTTGTCGCGGAACAGGTACTCACGGGCAATCTTCACGCAGTCCGCCGGCGTTCCGTTGGTCACATAGACCTCTGCGCCGTTCAGGTCATGTTCCTCTATACGACGCAAGTACATCGGGGTAGCGGTGCTGATGGCGGCACCGTAACCGCTACGCGCTCCGTCCGGGCACACCACCGTCACATGACCCATCTTGGTCATCTCCTTGGCCAGCAGACGGATACCCGCCGTGCCCCAACCGTCGTCGTTGATTACAACTATATTCAGCATTCCGAGTTCTGTTATCAGTTTTCAGGGAACATCACTACCTCGAACACATTACCTGCCGAAACGAGTTTCTGCAAGGTCTGTTGCACCGTCTCCGCCGTGATGGCCTCTACAGCTGCCTTGTAGTCACGGATGTTGTTCTCACCGTACATATAGTAGCTATAGAGCGCTCTGCGCCAGTAGGTGTTCTTCTCCAGATCCTCCTGGAAATCCTTGAGCATCGACTCTTTCTCTTTCTGCAAGTCCGATGCCAGCGGGCCATTGGCAATGATCGTGTTCACCTCTTCATGGATGATCTCCATCAGACGCTCCTGTTTATTAGGATCGGTATCGAACTGCATGATCAGTCCGGCACGCGGGGTCGGAAGAATGGTCATATAGCCGTAGGTGCCTACGCCGTACGAACCGCCTTCACGCTCACGGATGGACTCCAGATAACGCGTACTGAGGATGCGACCGATAATCTCCATATTCAGATCATTAGCCATCGTGTACGGCATGTCATAAGACGTGTATTGGATACGGTTGGAAGCCGTGGTCGTCTCCATCGGACGGCTGAAATAATTCTTCTGCTGACCCAGCGCTACCGTCACATGATGGTCGATAACACCTTCGCGGCAGTTCTTCTTGGTCTTCAGACCGCCGAGCCATTGGCAGATCATATCCTGCACTTTGACATTCTTCGGGTCGATATTACCCACGAAGACAAAGGTGAAGTCCGCCGGATTCGCGAAGCGCGCCTTGTAGATCTCGAGCGCCTTGTCCAAGTTCACTTTCTCCAACAGCTCCATATTATACAACGGTGCCCGGTCGGAGTGATTGTTACTCATCACCTGAACCGAGTCATTGAAAGCTGTCTTGGGGTTCTTGTCGCGATTAATCAACTGGTTCTTCAGCAGTCCGATCAATGTCTCATACGCCTGCTCATCGCGGCGCGGCGCGGTGAAATAGAGATAGGTCAACTGCAGCATCGTCTCCAGATCCTTGACGGAGGACGAACCGTTCATACGCTCTATATTCTCCGAGATCTCCGGGTTAACCGAAACGGTCTTACCCGTCAGCGCCTTCTCTAACTGCGTATGGTTGAATCGACCGATACCCGAGAAGTTTACCACATAGGTAGCCACTTCAGCCGAAGGCAGATCAGCGGTCTTGACTTGACTGTAACCGCCCTTTGAGAATGCCTGCATCAGGATCTCGTCTGCCTTGAACTCCGTCGGATGGAAGACCACCTTGATGCCGTTGGACAGGATCCACTCGGTGGACTCGATCTCTTCGTTATAACGCATCGATTTGATTTTGCCTTTGCGCGGCGCTTTCTTGACTAACTCCGTGTCGATCTGCTCCTCTTTCGGTGCCTCGATAGCCAACTCGCTCTGTCCGGCAAGCGATGCCAAGATTGCCTCTTCGGACGGGATATGCACACCCTCTTTCTCCGGCGCGGAGATAGCTACGGTCGGATTCGCATGGATCAGCGCTTTTGCGACATTGTTCACCGTCTCCAGACTGACCATCGGCAGCACGGCTTGCACGAAATCGTACTCCCACTGTGCGCCCGGCATCGACTCGCCGTCCTCGAAATGACGGATACATTCGCGGGCGAGATTGATATTCTTGCGGGTGTTACGCTCGTTGTAGTACTTCTCCATCGCATTCAGTTTCTCGCTCTTCACGCGGTCTAACTCCGCGTTCGTGAAACCGTAGCGGTGCATCTTCTCCAGTTGGAAGAGCAGGTCGTTGAAGGCCTCTGTCTCGCGTCCCTCTTTAGGGATGGAGATAGCGTAGAAAGCATCCATCTTCTTGGCTGCCTCACCGTAATAGCAGCCTGCACCGGTGAACGATGCTTTCGGATCCAAAGCCAACTCCGTAAAACGGTTATCGAGCATGTCGCATGCCAAACCACGAACCAAGGTAAGCATATACTCCTGCGCCGTACCTTGCATCATCTCGGGCAGCTGGTCGAATTTATACTCCATCGTGATACGGCTGCCTTCGGCTTCCTTATCGGTCACGATCGCCACGAGCGGTTTGTCGTTATGGTTGACCGTGTAGATAGGACGCTCGCCGTAGTTAGCACGACGCGGCACATCTGCCCACAAGGCTTTGATCTTCGCCTCGATGGTATCCACATTGATATCTCCCACCACGATAATGGCCTGATTGTCCGGCCCATACCATTTATGGTAGTAGTCGCGCAGCGCCTGATAAGCGAAGTTATTGATAACAGCTGTGTCGCCGATCACATCACGCTTCGCATACTGCGTACCCGGGTACATCTTCGCGTTCATCTCTTTCCATATACGACGACGCGCTGTCCGTCCCGTACGCCATTCCTCCAGGATGACGCCACGCTCCGCATCGATCTCTTCGTCCAATAGCAACAGACCACAACTCCAGTCATGCATCACGAGCAGCGCACTGTCCACAATTCCCTCGCGGTAGGTCGGTACGTCACTCAGACGATAGACCGTCTCATCGATGGAGGTGTAAGCGTTGATGTTTCCGCCGAAGTTCACCCCCACGGACTCGAAGTAATTGATGATCCCCTTGCCCGGGAAATGTTGCGTTCCGTTGAAGGCCATGTGCTCCAGAAAATGCGCCAGACCGTTCTGGTGATCTTCCTCGAGGATAGCACCTACCGCCTGCGCGATGTGGAACTCACAACGCTGTTTCGGTTGCTCGTTATGACGGATGTAATAGGTCAATCCGTTATCTAACTTACCGTAACGAACCTCCGGATCCATCGGCAGTTTCTCCGGCGCTTCTTGCGCCGAAACCATCATCGCTGCGCACAGCAGCGCGATGTTAAGCATTAGTTTTCTCATTATCTTCTGTAATTTGAGTTTCTTCTTTCTTCTTACGCGGTGCACGCTTCTTCGGTTTCGCCGCTTTCTCTGCTTCTGCAAGAGCGGCATTGACCTCCAACAACTCGTCTCCACGACTCTTCCACGGACGCGGACCGAGGATACGCTCTACGTCCTCCGACGTGATGACCTCACGTTCGATAAGCAACTGAGCAATCTGATGATGACCCTCCGCATGCTCGGTCAGGATCTGTTTGGCGCGCGCCATCTGATCGGCTATGATACGCTGTGTCTCTGCGTCAATCGTAGCTGCCGTCTTATCGGAGTAAGGTTTGGTAAATCCATAGTCATAGCGACCGGTCGAGTCATAGAAACTGATATCCTTTAGTTTATCGCTCATACCGTAGTACGCCACCATCGCATAGGCCTGCTTGGTGGCACGCTCGAGGTCGTTGAGTGCACCGGTAGAGGTCTGCTCGAGGAAGAGCTGCTCTGCTGCACGGCCGCCGAGTAACGAACATAACTCATCGAGGATATGCTCCTCGTTGGTCAGCTGCCGTTCTTCGGGCAGGTACCAAGCAGCACCCAACGCCACACCGCGCGGCACGATGGTCACCTTCACCAGCGGGTTCGCCCAACGGAGCATCCACGAGATCGTCGCATGACCCGCCTCGTGGAAAGCAATCGAGCGTTTCTCCTCTTCGGTCATGATCTTGTTCTTGCGCTCCAGACCACCCACGATGCGATCGACAGCATCCATAAAATCCTGTTTGCCGATCTTCTTGCGTCCACCGCGTGCAGCTATCAACGCTGCCTCATTACATACATTGGCTATATCAGCACCCGAGAAACCCGGGGTCTGTTTGCTTAAGAAATCGATATCCACCGTCTCGTCCAGTTTGAGCGGTCTCAGGTGCACCTGGAAGATCTCCTTGCGCTCCTGCAGGTCGGGCAACTCGACATGTATCTGTCGGTCAAAACGACCGGCACGGAGCAGCGCAGCATCAAGGACATCGGCACGGTTGGTGGCCGCCAAGATGATCACACCGGAGTTCGTTCCGAAACCGTCCATCTCGGTCAATAACTGGTTGAGCGTACTCTCGCGTTCATCATTACCGCCGGTCATCACACCCTTACCACGGGCACGACCGATCGCATCTATCTCATCGATGAAGATGATAGCCGGCGCTTTCTCTTTGGCTTGACGGAACAAATCACGCACACGACTTGCTCCCACGCCCACGAACATCTCCACGAAGTCTGAACCGCTCATGGAGAAGAACGGTACGCCTGCCTCACCGGCAACGGCTTTCGCCAACAAGGTCTTACCCGTACCCGGAGGACCAACGAGCAATGCGCCTTTAGGAATCTTAGCACCTATCTCGGTATATTTCTTGGGGTTCTTGAGGAACTCCACGATCTCCTGCACCTCCTGCTTGGCACCGTACAGACCCGCCACATCCTCGAACGTCACTTTGTCCTTTTTCTCGTTATCGAACAGTTGTGCCTTAGCTTTGCCGACGCCGAAAACGCCGCCTATTCCACCGGCTCCGCCGACGCCGCGGCTCATGTACACGAAGAAGAGGATCAACAACGCAAACGGCAGTACATTGACCAAAATCAGATACCAATAATCATGCGACTTCGCGTACTTCACATCGATAGCCGCCTGACCGTCTGCCTTACGCGCAACATTCACGCCGGCGATGTACTTATCAAACTCTTCGACGGACGGCACTTGGGTATGCAGTGTACCCTTAGCACGCTCGCCATCACCCTGCGTACCGAACACAAGCGTATAACTCTGCGGCTTGACCGTAGCCTTCGCCTGCAAGTCGTCCGTTACCTCGATCTTCTCTATCGCACCGGCCTCGATATACGCCGTTAACTTCGTATAACTGAGCTCTTTGCTCACACCGCTTCCTTCCTTATTACCGAAGAAATAGAAGCCTATCAGGGCAAACGCAAGGGTATAGAACAGCAGACTGATCCATCTCCGTGGTCCACTCGGCTGTTGTCCTTGCGGTTGCTGCGGCATCCGCCGCTTGTTCTTGTTATCTGCCATACTTACAAAATTTCAGGAAGTTCTGTGATTTTACCATCCGCCCACAGATGCTCTATATCGTAGAATGCCCGCGGCTCGCGTTGCATCACGTGTACGAAAATCGTACCATAGTCCATCGCAATCCATTCTGCATTCTCTTCGCCCGCTACACTCAGCGGGTGTACATGCGTCGTCGTACGAACGAAATCATTGATCTCGTCTGCGATAGCCGATACCTGCGTGTTACTCTGCCCCTCGCAGATGATCATCATCTCCACCGGCGCCTCTTTGATTTTCTTTAAATCGATGATTACAATTCGTTGTCCTTTACGATTGCGGATACCCTCAATAATGGTATCCATCAGTTTCTTTGTGGTTATTTCCTTCATTATAAAACAATTTTGCGGCGCAAAATTACTAAAAAAAAATCACATATGCAAGTTTTTTTTGCACAATTCAAAAAAAAGCAGTAATTTTGCAGTCGATTTGAGTTAGGGGTGCTTCGGCTGAGAATATACCCTCCGAACTTGAACAGGTAATGCTGTTAAAGAAAATGAAAAAATTTCATCATTTGGACCTTTGCCATTTGGTTATTTGTTTAGCCATTGGTACATTTGCTGCGCAAGTCAGTGCGCAAGAGAACGTGGATACTCTGTCCACAAGTGATTTTCAGTTACAAGAGGTGGTGGTGAGCGCCCCGGTGATGCAGACTACTGTGAGTAAGCAGGAGATGAAGCATGCCGAGCTGAACCGCGACAACGCGGGTCAGAATCTGCCGTATCTTCTGAGCGTTACGCCCTCGTTGGTGACCACGAGCGACGACGGTCTGGGCATCGGGTACACCTATTTCCACATCCGCGGTACGGACCAGACGCGTATCAACATGACCATCAACGAGGTGCCGTTGAACGATGCGGAGAGCCAGGGTGTATTCTGGGTCAATCTGACGGATATGGCGAGCGGTGTGAGCAGTTTGCTGGTGCAGCGCGGCATCGGAACAAGTGCCAATGGCGGCAGTAGTTTCGGCGCCAGCGTCAACCTAAGGACCTTGGACGCTTCTGTTCCCGAGAGCGCACACCCCGGTCCCATACGCGGCGAAATAGACTTCAACGGCGGTATGTACAATACTTTCCGCGAAATGGTGAAGATAGACGGTTACTGGGGGGACCGGACTTCCAAGAAAGGCGCATGGCATCTCGGCGGGCGGTTCTCCAAAGTAAACTCCGACGGCTATATAGACCGCGCCTGGTCGGATCTGCTTAGCTATCAGGGTGAGTTGGGCTGGCAGAACAGCAAGACAGCCGTTACTCTCACCGCTTTTGGTGGAAAAGAGAAGACCTATATGGCTTGGTACGGCGTGGACGACGCCCATGCCTACAGTCAGAACGAATCCGAGCGACGCTATAATCCCGCCGGCGAGTACATCGATAAAAACGGCAACATAGCCTATTACGACAACCAGACCGATAACTACCAGCAACACCATGTCCACCTGCATGTAGGACACCGCTTCAATATGCACTGGACGCTTTCTGCCACGGCGCACTACACCTACGGAACCGGTTTTTACGAGATGCTGATTACGGACTGGACCACCTACGAGGCAGATAACATCACCCAGAAAGGCCTTCGCAATCATTTCTACGGAGGAATCTTAAGCACGAAATATGTGCATGAGAAAGTGGATGTCCAGATGGGTGTCGCTTTCAACCAATACCGCGGTCTTCAATACGGCAACATTGACACCACTCTCTCGGTTCAACGTTGTTTTATTCCTTACTACGAGGGCCACGGTCTGAAGACAGACGCGAATATCTATGCCAAAGCCAATTGGCGCGTACTGCATCGCGGCCGTGAGAAACTGAGCCTCTATGGCGATGTACAATACCGTCTTGTGGACTATCGTATCTGGGGCGACAACGAAGAGACCAGTTATCTGGATGCCAGAGATGCCATTAACAAGCATCACACCTGGCATTTCTTTAACCCGAAAGCCGGTTTGACATACGACAACAAGGGTCACCGTCTGTCTGCCACGTTTGCCATGGCGCACCGTGAACCGACGCGTAATAACTTCGTGACCAACACAGCGCCGGAAGATCCGAAGCCGGAGGTGCTGTTTGACTACGAGTTGGGATATAGTTTTTCTTCGCCGGGCGTACTCAAGAGCGGCTATGCGATGCCTTGGACCATCGGACTGAACCTCTATTGTATGGACTACGACAACCAGTTGATCGCCACAGGCGATGTGAGCAGCGTCGGTTATCTGAACACTACGAACGTGAAGGATTCATATCGCTGCGGCGCAGAGTTCCAGTTTGGTGTCGATTGGACACCTTGGTTTGCATGGAGAGGCAACCTCACCTGGAGTCGTAACCGTTGGAGAGACGGCAATACATGGCGTACTATCTCTTTCTCGCCGGACTGGACTGCAGGCAACACCTTTAGTTTTCACTACGCAGGCTTCAATGCCGACATCCAGACATTGGTGGTCAGCAGCCAATACCTTGGCAATTACGAAGATATCAACGCACAGTTGAAAGCCTACACGGTGACCAACCTGCTGCTTACATATGCACTTCCGATAAAGAACAACAATATACCTGACATTACTCTTAAATGTCAGTGCAATAATCTATTCAACACGAAATACGTGAACAACGGAGGTACAGACGGTACGTACGTATGGTATTTCCCGCAAGCGGGTATCAACGTACACGCAGGTTTTGTCGTGCAATGGTAGAAGCGAGCCAAGCGAGTAAGACAGCGCCTGTGGGAATCCATCCCCAGGCGTTTTCTGTTGCCCAGAAAGCCACCCACGGATTAGTAATCCATCCAAAGAAAATGAACACCGCTGCCCAGATCGCCACCAAGCCAAAGCCTATGAGAACGGCAAAAAACGAATGTTGGTCAAAGAGATGCCGGTAATACAGATATCCGGTCATCGGTATGATCAGAAAGACCACCGTCGGGAGCCAATAGGAGGCGATACCCAACAATACTGCCACCTGAAAACACTGCTCTACCGTACTGGTCTGACGCATGATGCGACCTAAGATGACGATGCAGGTCAGCACGATAGCCGTGACCGCAAAGCCCCACCAATAATTATCCGGCAGAGATACAAACGCCATAGGTAAGACAGCGCCACCTACTGCCAGCAACCAGAAGATTGCCGGCAATAGATGGTATAATATCACTTGCGTCTGACGTTTCATTCAATGAAACCCTTTCTGCGGAGCAGGTTTTTCGGATCTGCTTCTTTGCCACGGAACTCGATGTAGAGTTCTTGTGCATCACGCGTACCGCCTTGCTCGAGCAAGTGACGGAAACGTTTAGCGGTCTCAGGCTCGAACAGATCGCCTGTCTCTTTGAAGGCTGCGAAAGCGTCTGCATCGAGCACAGCAGCCCAGGTATAACTGTAGTAACCAGCTTCGTAGCCTGTTGTGAAGATGTGATTGTAGAACGTCGGACGATAACGTACGATGATCTCGTCAATCATTCCCATTTCATCGAGACTTTTGCGCTCAAACGCATTGACATCCAACCCCTCTGCGGTGGTCAACTCATGGAAATCCATATCGAGGATAGATGCACTCAGCAACTCCGTTGTCACAAAGCCCTGATTGAATTTGCCTGCGGCATTGATTTTAGCGATCAGGCTATCCGGAATGACCTCGCCCGTTTGATAATGGAAAGCATAAGTCTTGAGCACTTCCGGTTCATACGCATAGTTCTCCATGAATTGGCTCGGCAACTCCACAAAATCACGCGGGGTGTTTGTACCGCTCAGCGATTTATAGTGGGCTTTCGAGAGCAGACCATGCAATGCGTGACCGAACTCATGGAAGAGGGTTTCTACATCGTCCATCGAGAGCAACGACGGGTTACCTGCGGTCGGTTTGTTGAAGTTACCTACGTTGATGATCACCGGACGATGATCAACACCTTCGGCATCGATGTACTGCGGCAGGATCTGATTCATCCACGCGCCCGGACGTTTGCCGGCACGCGGGAAATAATCGGTATAGAGGATGCCCACGAGACTTCCGTCCGCTTCGGTCACTTTGAAGACCTCTACCTCCGGATTATATACCGGCATGTTCTCCAGTTTCTCAAACTGCACGCCGTACAACTTGGTCGCTACACCAAACGCACCTTTGCGCACATTGTCCAGTTCAAAGTAGGGCTTAATCTCTTCCTCATCCAGCGCATATTTAGCCTTGCGCAGTTTCTCGGCATAGAACCACCAATCCCAAGGTTGCAGTTTCTCACCCGGATAGTCCTGTTCGAGCAGTTCCTGCAAAGCTGCAGCTTCACGTTTGGCTGCCTCCAAGGACGGAGCCCAAACGGACTGAAGGAAAGCGTCCACCGTCTGATGGTTCTTCGCCATGCAGTCAGCAAGAATATAGTCGGCCGGGTTGTCATAGCCGAATAGTTTGGCTTTCTCGATACGCAGTTCCATCTCGCGAAGGATAACGGCTTTGTTGTCGTTCTCGTTCTCGTGGTTAGCACGGGTCGTGTAGTCCATGAGTAACTGCTTGCGCAACTCGCGGTTCTCGCAGTACTGGAGTACCGGCGTGAAGGATGTACGCTTCGGCGTGAAGAGCCACTCACCCGGATGACCGGCAGCCTCAGCCTCTTCCGCAGCCGCAGCCTTGGCGGACTCAGGAAGACCTTTCAACTCCTCCTCGTTCGTCACAAAACGCTGGCAGGCATTCGTCTCTGCGACCACGTTATTACCGAACTTAAGGGAGAGCAGACCTAACTCCTGATTGATCTCTTTCAGACGCTCTTTCTTGTCCTCCGGCAGGTTAGCTCCATTGTCCGCGAAATGCTTGTAGGTTTCGGTCACAAGGCGCATCTGCTCGGGGTTAAGACCGAGTTGGTCACGTTGGTCATAAACGAATTTCACCCGTTGGAAAAGCTTGTCGTTGAGGATAATACCGTCACTCAGTTCGCTCAACATCGGACTCACCTGCTCGGCGATCGCGTTCATATCGTCATTACCGTCTGCTTCCAATACATTGAAGAAGACTCCAACCACGCGATCCAACAGCAGACCCGTTCTGTCCAAAGCCACGATCGTGTTCTCGAACGTCGGCTCGGCTTCGTTATTCACGATGGCTTCCACCTCCGCTTTCTGCTCGGCAATAGCCGCCTCAAAAGCCGGCATATAGTGCGCTAACTGAATCTTATCAAAAGCCGGAACGCCATAGGGGGTGTTCGGTTGACTGATGAGCGGGTTGGTCTCATTACCCGTCTTGTTACATGCTAATAAACTCATAGCAATAACTCCTAAAAGAAAAACTTTTTTCATATCTATTGAATTCTTACATTTTTTTCCATCGATTGCTTGATGCGTTCACGCAGTTCACGCGATTGGTTGTCCGCTTTCTGATACCAATGCGGTTTGAAGTCCTGCGCGAACTTACATTTCGCCAACTTGATACTCAGGTTATCGAGATCACCGCTCACCTTGACGCCCAAATAGATAGGACTGAGGACGTTGATATCGTAATCGAAGGTCATGTTCGTGTTATGCCGTCCGCCGAGTGCCACCATGTAATTATCCATCTGCACACAAAGCGGATAGACATCGATCTCGTTCTTATAGACGGTGATCTCCGCATTGATAGAATCGATCTTGTTCTCCGTCTTCTTCTTGAACATCAGCAGTTTGGCGATCTGGTCGAAGGTCTTGCCGTCCAGTACCACCAGATCTTTAGCCGTGAGCGAAGCCGCACCACGCAAGGTACTCATCTTCGGTTGGTACTGACTGTTCAGATAGGTCTCAGCAGCCAGGTGGAACTGCGCCGCACCCTTGAACGAACTGAGCATCGGTACCATCTGCTCCAAATTCGGAATCATCGACAACAACTCATCGATGTCGATATCGATCATATGGTAGTCAAAGCCCAGATAGAGGTGGTTGCGACGCGGGGTCTTGTAGATAGCCGTGAGTTGCAGTTTAGCTGCGCGACACACAAAACCCACCTCATCCAAGATCACCGTTCCGTCCTTGACGTAGATACCGCCCTTCAGGTCTTTGGCGTTCTGATTGAAGATGTCCACCTCGCGCATGTGGGTATGCAGTTGCAGATCAACATCCTTCGGAACCAAAAACGGATCGCTCTCACTTTGCGGCTCTTGGCTTTGTGTCTGCTCTTGGCTTGGTTCCTCTTCGCTTCCCTCATCGGCACTGAACCATGCGAGCAGTTGGTTGGCATCACAATGGTTGGACACCACCTCCAATTCGCCTTGCAGTACATCTTCGTGGCGGAACCACTTACCGATATGACGCACATTACCCTTCAGTTCCAAATCGGACTTGCCCAACTCGATTCGGCTGTTATCAATCGTCATCTCGCGATTGGAGTATTTGAACTCAATGGACGGGATCACTACCGGTTCCGGAAGCCGTGCCGGCATATTCATGAAGCCGTTCTTGAGGTTGATCTTCAATCGCGGATTCCATTGTAACAAGGCATTCTCGCCGTCTTTATTGTACCGTGCCGCTGCTTCGAGAGCCAACGAACCTGTCTTGGTCATCAACTCCTCACCCATTTTGGCATTCAATGCCGCGGTCTTAAGTTTAGCGCTGACTTTCTGTCCGCCATCCACGAAGACCTCTATTTCGGACGCTTTCAGATCAGCAAGAATCGTATCGTATTTCGCATCCAACGCATCAAAAGAAAGCGCCGCGAAATACTCTTGTTTTTTATCCAAAACGTTCGCTACTTCGGCACGAATAGTCGGCGCGTCGATCATCGCGTGGGTGCTCTCCCCCATGACGAAATCAATCTTATCTGTTTCCAAATCCACGCGAGCCCAATTAACCGACTTACGGGAAGGTTTGTCGTTCGGAATCTGCACTTTGAGGTTCGTACGGGGCAGTACTGCTAACAACGAGTCTTGCTCGTAACGCAGATCCTTCAAATCCAGATTGGCTGTTATACGACCCTTTTGCAGGCGCATGTTCGTTAAATCAGACAGGCGTATCTTCGCGCTCGCCGTACCCTTTGTCGTTCCTGTTACGGTCATTGAGTCCGGCATAAAATACGCAAAGTCCGGCAGGTTAGCATCCAGTTTGAGTTGGATGTCCAAGAGCATATCTCCCAACAAGTCATTGACCTTACCCGTTGCACTCACCTTACTGTCTTTCGTCTTGGCAGCCAGTTTGTTAATCGTCACATTGGATTTACCGCCTTTATTGAGGTTCAACGCTGCATTGGCATCCAGCGCCAAGTCACGCAGGGTATAAGGCAGCGGTTTATAAGCACCTTTACCGTCTTCCAATATCAGGTGGGCATCAATAAGCGGCATAGATGTTTCGCTGTACGTTCCTTTGGCTGTCGCTTCCAGTTGAACCGCTCCGTCCACATCGATATCCTTGAGGCTTTGCGTGAACTGCGCGGGAACCAAAGCCAAGAGCGGTTGGATATGCCATGCTCCTTTAGTTGCTATACCAAGATCTAAGTCGATGGAATCGGCCATTTCTACCGTTCCGCCGAGAACCAATGCGAACTCATTGACGGCCAACTCGGCTCTGCGGAAAGCAAAGTGCATGGTGTTGAGATCGGCTGCCATCGGTGCTTCCAGACGGATGTGCAGACTGTCAGCATAGGTCTCACCCTTGAGCGAGGCACAGACATCCTGCGCGTCCAAAGAGAGGAACATATCGTCCCACGTATCGGCAGAAGCACTGAGTTCGGTGGCTCCGAGCGAAGCTTCGATAGTATCTTTTTTGTCGATGAAATCGATGGTTTTTGCCTTGATACGCAATCCGTCTACGGTCAGCTGATTGAATGGCAAGGAGAATGCCGTGGTGTCTTCTTCAATCGTATCCGGCGACGTGATAAACGCTCCGGTCAGGTTGGTCGTACCATCCTCCGCGATGAAGAAATGTACGCTGGCATCATCCAAGATCGCTTCGTGCACATGGAGATTGTTATTATTGAGAAACTCCATTACGTCCACCGTTGCAATCAGGTGTTTTGCTTCAACGACGGTGTCATTCTGTGCTCCGGCTTTGGGATTAACCAACACCAATCCGTCTGCACGAAGACCGAAACGAGGGAAGGTAGAGAAGAATGTCAGATCCACTTCTCCGATCTCGTACTCACACGCTACGAACTTATCCGCTGCCTGGCGGGCAATAGGCGTCAAACGCTCCGGCGTGAAGATGACATACATCGCGATACAAGCCACGATGATGACTGTCATCACGAGACCGAATAACGTCCAACCGATGATTTTAAGCGCTTTTTTCATTGCTTGGTAAAGCTAAACTTAATACTGGTATGATCTTTCTCGTAGTACGAGAGTTTGGCGCTGGTTAAAGCCGAGATGATATATACCTTTGGTATATCCGCCCAACCGTAGTCCATCTTGTGGATCTCCAGCAACTCATTTTTATCAATGCTATACTTAAACCAACCGTTGCCATAAGGCACCAAGTCCTCTTCGTGTACATCTTCTGCCAGATCCCACTCTCGACCGTAGAAATAACCGGTCTCATCACTCTGCTCGTCCGTAAAACGCACATAGTGCTGCGTGCCATCCTCCAGCCATAAGCCTTGGATGTCAGATGTACGAAACTCCGGTGTCTCTTTTTGACAACTGCTGAATACCAAACCTACCAGCGCGATAAGCGCCAAATAATAGAATTTTCTCATTATGCTTTTTCGATTTTGATGTTCACATTATATCCGTCCATCTCCACGCTTTCGCCTTGTACATCCGCGGCGAGTTGCAGCGAGGTAGCCAGTACCTGACCGGCGATATACTCGTTACAATGGAGCACGGCGTTGTGGATCTCGGGTTTATCTTCGATAGCCACTTGGATGCGGTCGGTGATCTCGAAACCGGAAGACTTACGAAGGTTCTGGATTCGGTTGATGAGTTCGCGCGCGATACCTTCTTCGATCAGTTCATCCGTCAGTTCAATATCCAATGCGATCGTGAGGATACCGTTGTTCGCTACGAGCCAACCCGGCATGTCTTCGGTGATGATTTCTACATCTTCGGGCACGAGCGTGTAGTCCAATAAGGTGAACTGACCATCCGCTTCCATCTTGGCGATGTCGTCTTGAGACATAGCTGTGATTGCTGCAGCGAGTTCTTTCATCTTACCGCCTACTTTCTTGCCCAACACTTTGAATTGCGGCTTGATTTTCTTGACAAGTTTGATCTCCGATTGCTCGGCAGGTACGATGACAAGTTCTTTGACGTTCACCTCCGATTTGATGAGATCAGCTACATGTAGCAAGGCATCCGTGGTCTCTTTATCCGGCGTCGGGATAACGGCTTTCTGTAGCGGTTGACGGACGTTCTTCTCTGCGCGTTTACGGAGCGAGAGGATCGTAGAAGTTGCTTGTTGGGCAAGGTACATCTGACGTTCCAAATTGAGATCAATCAATGCTTCATTCGCTTTCGGCCACTCGCTTAAATGCACGGTTTCATCGGTCAAATCGCGATAGAGACGGTCGGCATAGAAGGGTGCATTCGGTGCCATGAGTTGGGCTACAGTCTTGAGGCAAGTATAGAGTGTCTCGTACGCCGCTTGTTTGTCGGCATCCATCTCGCCACCCCAGAAACGTTTACGGTTGAGGCGTACGTACCAGTTAGACAGGTCGTCTTGTACAAAATCGCTGATGGCACGCCCGGCTTTGGTGGGTTCATAAGCCTCATAGGCTTCGGTCACTTCTTTGACGAGGGAATTGAGTTTACTCAGGATCCAACGGTCGATCTCCGCAAATGCCTCCGCATTAACTCCGCTTCGATTCTCTCTCGATTGTGTCTCGTTAGTCTGATTTGACATAGGAACCCAACCATCGACGTTTGCGTAGAGCGCAAAGAATCCGTAGGTGTTATAGAGCGTACCGAAGAACTTACGGCGAACCTCGTCCACACCTTCGGGATCGAACTTGAGGTTCTCCCACGGGCTGGAATTGGTCAGCATATACCAACGAACAGGATCCGCGCCATACGTATCGAGAGCTCCGAAAGGATCGACGGCATTACCAAGACGTTTGGACATCTTGTTGCCGTTCTTATCAAGCACGAGTCCGTTAGAGATAACATTCTTGTATGCCACGGTGCCTTCGATCATCGTGTGGATGGCATGGAGGGTAAAGAACCATCCACGTGTTTGATCCACACCTTCGGAGATAAAGTCGGCGGTACGCGGTGCGTCTGCGTTCTCAAACGGATAGTGATTCTGTGCGTACGGCATAGCGCCCGAATCGAACCATACATCGATGAGGTCGAGTTCGCGCTTCATGGGTTTGCCCGAAGGTGAAACGAGGATGATATCATCCACGTACGGACGATGGAGGTCGATGACAGACGGATCGTAGTTGGCTTTGGAATAATCGCCCACTTTGTGCTTCGGCCAAGGGTTGGCTTTCATGAAGCCCGCCTTCACAGATTTCTCGATTTCATCGAATAATTCTGCGATCGAACCGATACAAATCTCCTCCTTGCCATCCTCGGTGCGCCAGATAGGCAGCGGTGTTCCCCAATAACGCGAGCGCGAGAGATTCCAATCATTGAGGTTGTTGAGCCATTGACCGAAACGACCGGTTCCGGTGGATTCCGGTTGCCAGTTGATGGTCTTATTGAGCGCAATCATCTCATCGCGTGCTTTAGTTGATTGGATGAACCAGGAGTCCAGCGGATAATAGAGCACCGGTTTATCCGTACGCCAGCAATGCGGGTACGAGTGCACATGTTTCTCGGTGCGCAACAAACGGCCATCCGCTTTCATCTCCAGACAGAGGTGCAAGTCAAGCGATTCGGCCTTAGAAGCCGCGCTTTCATCGTACTTTCCGTCCACGGTAAACTGCGGGTCATAGGCGTTCTTGACCCATCGGCCGGCGTATTTACCGTAGAGTTCGGTATTGACATTCTCTTTTACCCACGCTTCATCGAGATCCTCGATCTTCCAATATTTACCGGTGAAATCGACCATTGGACGCGGACCGTAGTTCTTGGTCTGCATGTACAGCCCCGGTACACCGGCTGCGTCACCCACTTTCTTATCATCCGCACCGAAAGTAGGTGCGATATGTACGATACCTGTACCGTCTTCGGTGGTCACATAGTCACCCGGGATAACGCGGAACGCACCCGGACCAGGATTGACCCACGGGAAAAGAGGATCGTATTCGAGGCCTACGAGGTCAGTACCTTTATAGCGCGCTACAATCTCGGCATTCTCGAAATAGGCAGAGAGACGTGCTTCCGCGAGGATGATATGTTCACCGCTCTCGAGCGCAATCTCCACGTAGTCTATCTTCGGTCCTACGCAGAGCGCGGTATTCGAAGGAAGTGTCCACGGAGTGGTAGTCCAAGCGATGATGTAACGACCATCCTTGAGGTGGAATTTCGCCGTACAGGTCAGATCTTTGACGTCACGATAGCAACCCGGCTGGTTCAACTCGTGGCTGCTCAGTCCTGTTCCGGCAGCCGGTGAATACGGTTGAATGGTATACCCCTTGTAGAGGTAACCCTTTTTGTAGAGCTCCTTGAGCAGATACCACAGGGTTTCGATGTATTTGTTATCGTAGGTGATGTAGGGATCATCGAGGTCCACCCAATAACCCATTTGTTTGGTGAGGTTGGTCCATTCCTTCGTGTACTTCATTACCTCGCGGCGGCAAGCGGCGTTGTACTCATCGACGGAGATCTTCTTGCCGATATCCTCTTTGGTGATACCGAGCATCTTCTCCACGCCCAACTCTACCGGCAGGCCGTGGGTATCCCAACCGGCTTTACGACGCACCTGATAACCCTGCATCGTCTTGAAACGGCAGAATGTATCCTTGATGGTACGCGCCATGACGTGGTGAATACCCGGCATTCCGTTCGCCGAAGGAGGGCCTTCAAAGAACAAAAACTGCGGGTGTCCTTCCCGCGTGGATACACTCTTCTCAAATAAATTTTCTGCTTCCCACTGCGCCAACACCTCGCGGCTTAACGCAGGTAAATCCAATCGTTTGTACTCGTTAAATTTCTTCATTATATCGCATTAAATAGTTTGCTAGCCGTAGAACGACAAAGTCGTTTTATTTCCCGTGCGTACACGCACTCGATTAAAAAACGGCTGCAAAGGTACGATTTTTTTTGCACATATCAAAATTTTTTAGTAATTTTGCACGTTTTTTGAAAAAAATGCTATGTATCCACAACAAATAATAGATGCTTTACGGCATGTTCGCTACCCGGGAACGGGCAAGGATCTGGTAGAGAGCGGGATGTTGGAAGACGATATCCGTATCTCGGGTTTTGAGGTGTCTTTCTCGCTCATCTTCCCGAAAGACAACGATCCGTTTATGAAGTCGGTGGTTAAGGCTGCAGAGGTAGCTTTACAGACCTATGTTGATCCGAATGTAGCGGCGAATATCCATACCAAGTTCAAAGTTGAAAGTCCGAAGGAGAAAGTCGAAAGTCCGAAGATTAACGCCAAACATATTATCGCTATTCATAGCGGCAAAGGCGGTGTAGGCAAATCGACCGTGACGGCGAACTTGGCAGTCGCTTTGGCGCAACGGGGATATAAAGTCGGATTATTGGATGCCGACATCCACGGACCGTCAATGCCGAAGATGTTTGCTACCGAAGAATGCCGACCTTTCTCCGTTGAAATCGAAGGAAGAACGCTCATCGAGCCTATCGAACAATATGGGGTAAAGATGCTGTCGATCGGTTTCTTCGTCAATCCGGAACAAGCGGTTATTTGGCGCGGGGGTATGGCCAGCAATGCGATCAAACAACTGATCGAAGACGCCAACTGGGGTGAGTTGGATTATTTCCTGATCGATCTGCCGCCGGGAACGAGCGATATTCATTTGACCTTGATCAATGAATTGCATCTGACGGGCGTTATTGTCGTGACCACTCCTCAACCCGTCGCTTTGGTCGATGCACGCAAGGGCGTGGAGATGTTCCGAAATGAAAAAGTGAATGTAGAAATCCTCGGTCTCATCGAGAATATGGCATGGTTTACACCGGCCGAATTACCCGAAAACAAATACTATATCTTCGGCAAGGACGGCGGTAAACAGTTAGCCGAAGAACTTCAGATTCCTTTGCTCGGTCAAATCCCGCTCGTTCAATCGATTCGTGAGGGCGGTGACGAGGGTACACCAATTGTCTTACAAGCAGGTCATCCAGCCGCGATTTTCTTCGATGAAATCGCACAAAAACTATGAGTCGAACGACAGAATTAGGCATAGCGCCGGTAAATAAACTGCTTTTCAAATATGCGATGCCGGCGATCATAGCGATGACTGCCACATCGCTCTATAATATCGTGGACAGTATCTATATCGGTCACGGTTGTGGAGCGTTGGCGTTGGGCGCTTTGACTGTGGCTAAGCCGTTCATGGATATCTGTGCCGCTTTCGGTAGTCTTGTGGGCGTAGGTGCATCCTCCTTATTAGCTATCTATTTGGGGGAAAAAGACTACGATCGTGCCAACCGCGTATTGGGTAACGTGATCGTGATGAATGTCATTCTCTCCGCCCTCGTAATGGCGGTAGGGTTGATTTGGTTGGATCCTATCTTAATGGCTTTCGGAGCGAGCGAAGCGACGTTAGGCTATGCGCACGATTACATGGAGATCATCCTGTACGGGAATATACTGACGCATATCTATTTCGGTCTCAATGCCATGCTTCGTTCGGCCGGTCACCCGCGTTTCTCGATGGCGGCGACAATTGTAGCGGTGATGGTCAATATTATCCTGGATCCGCTGTTTATCTTCGGCATGGAAATGGGTGTTCGAGGCGCAGCCTTGGCAACGGTTATCAGTCAGGCGGTGGCGGTGGTTTGGCAGTTAACCAAATTCACTAACAAGAACGAATTAGTTCGATTTCATCGGGGAATTTGGCGTCTCAACCGACATATCACATCGCGGGCATTGGCCATCGGCATGTCGCCGTTCTTATACAATATCGCGCATTGTTTTGTGGTTATCATCATCAATAATCAGTTAAAGACGTTCGGCGGAGATTTGGCGATCGCATCCTACGGCGTTATCAACCGTCTGACCTTCGTGTTCGCGATGATGGTGATGGGTTTGAATCAAGGAATGCAACCGATTGCCGGGTATAACTACGGTGCGAAGCAATATGACCGTGTGCTTAAATCCTTTTATCTCACTTGTGCGTACGCCACAGGCGTGATGGGTATTGTGTTCTTCCTGGGCGAGTTTTGTCCGGTGGTGGTCACCAAGATGTTCACCCACGATCCGGCACTTATTGCGCAGACCATCAAACCGATGCGTATCATCTGCTCGAGTATGTTGATCATCGGGTTCCAGATGGTAACAGGTAACCTCTTCACCTCTATCGGCAAAGCCGGTAGAGCTATTTTCCTGAGTCTGACCCGGCAAGTTATTTATCTTATTCCGCTGACTTTACTGCTGCCGATGGCGTTCATCGAACCCTTGGACGGCGTATGGTGGTCCATCCCCATCAGCGACACACTTTCCGCAATTACAGCCGTTATTGTCCTCCTTTCTGCCCGCAAAAGTTTACAAATATCGTAAAAAAAGCAAAAAAATTTGCGTAATTCAATTATTTGTAGTACTTTTGCGCCGTATTTTGCGCGAGTATGCGCGTGTTTGTATGGAAAGAAATGGCAAAATCGGATTTTATTATTGAGGTCAACCATGTTTCGAAGCAGTTCGAGGATGGTAAGTTTGCATTGAATGACGTAAGTCTTCAAGTGAAGAAAGGCGAGTTCGTCACAATCTTAGGCCCTTCGGGCTGCGGCAAAACAACATTACTGCGTTGTATCGCCGGTTTTCAAGTTGCTTCATCGGGAGATATCCTGCTTAAGGGCGAAGATGTCACCAAGACACCGCCTTATAAGCGTCCCGTGAACACCGTATTTCAAAAATACGCTTTATTCCCCCATTTAAACGTCTTCAACAACGTTGCTTTCGGTCTGAAGCTGAAGAAAGAAGACCCGGAGACCATCAAGAAAAAGGTGCGTCAGGCATTGAAGATGGCTAACCTCACGGGTTATGAGGAGCGCAAAGTGGACACCCTGAGTGGTGGCCAGCAGCAGCGTGTAGCTATCGCGCGCGCTATCGTCAACAAGCCGGAAGTGCTGTTGCTTGATGAGCCGCTGAGTGCTTTGGATCTGAAGATGCGCCACGACATGCAGATCGAGTTGAAGGAGTTGCATGAGAAATTAGGCATTACGTTTATCTACGTCACGCACGATCAGGAAGAGGCGCTGACGCTGAGCGATCGCGTGGTGGTAATGAGCGAAGGAAAGATCCAACAGATCGGTACGCCGACGGATATCTATAACGAACCGCAAAACTGCTTTGTGGCCGATTTCATCGGAGAAAGTAACATCCTTTCCGGTACGATGATTCGCGATAAGCGTGTGGAGTTCTGCGGTCAGGAATTCGATTGTATCGACACCGGATTCGGCGAGAACAACCCCGTGGATGTAGTCATTCGCCCAGAGGATATCTATGTTTGGCGCAAGGAGGATGAGAAACGCGGCAAGGTAGTTGCCAACGAAGAGGACGATGCTGAAGACCGTGTACCAAAGGGTAAGTTCACCAAGTGGTACGGCGAAGTACAGAGTTGTATCTTCAAGGGCGTACACTACGAGATGCGTGTACTCACGCCGGATAACTATGAGTTCCTCATTCAGGATTACCATGAGTATTTGCCGGGCACAGAGATCGGTATGCTCGTGAAGCCCGAAGATATCCAGATCATGAAAAAAGAGCACTATATCTGGAATTATTTCGAGGGAGAAGTGCTCAAGAACGGTAAGGTCTGGTTCCTGGATGCCGAATGGGAAGTGGAGGAGAAACAACTCGAAGGGTTCGAGCCCGGCGAGAAGGTACAGGTGCGTGTTAAGTTCCGCGACATCGACCTGCAGGACTATGAAGAAGAAGGTACGCTATCAGGAGAAGTGCATTTTATCTTGTACAAGGGTAACCACTACCATCTGACCATCCGTACGGATGAAGGCAATGACCTGTTTGTGAACACGAATGATGTATGGGATGACGGCGACCGCGTAGGTATCGTTATTCCGAAGAACAAGATCAAGATCGATAAGTGGGAAAATGAGTAAACTGGTTCAGATATTCTCTTCGCGTCGCACATGGGCATGGCCGTACATCGCGTTCATGGCTATGTTCGTGGTGTTGCCGCTGATCTTGGTCGGCGTCTATGCTTTCACGGATATCAACGGAGACTTTACGTTGCGTAATTTCGCGAAGTTTTTCACACATAGCGAAGCTATTCAGACCTTCCTCTATTCGCTCATGATAGCGGTGTTCAATACCGCCATCTGTCTGCTGATCGGTTATCCGGCGGCATATATCATGGCGCAGGAGGACTTCAAGACCCCTAAAGTGATGGCGATGTTGTTCATTCTGCCGATGTGGATCAATTTCCTGCTGCGTACAGTAGCGACTGTGGAGTTGTTCAACATGTGCGGACTGCCTTTAGGCGAAGGCGCACTGCTTTTCGGTCTGTGCTACGACTATTTGCCGTTTATGATCTACCCGATCTATAACACGCTCCAGAAGATGGACAACTCGCTGGTAGAGGCCGCTCAGGACTTGGGAGCCAACCGCTGGACATGTTTCTGGAAGGTAATTGTTCCGCTGTCCATGCCGGGCGTGTATAGCGGCATTGTGATGGTATTTATGCCGACGGTGAGTACGTTCGCGATCGCGGAATTGTTGACGCATAACAACATCAAGTTGTTCGGTAGCCTCATTCAGGACTATATCACCACCACGGATCTGCTCAACTACGGTGCGGTACTGTCGTTGGTATTGTTGATCATCATCGCCATGACGTCCTTCTTTGGCGACCATGACGATAAAGAGGAAGGAGGGCTGGTATGAAACGGGTATTGGTAATTTGTCATTTGACATTGGTGATTTGCCTCAGCGCTTTTGCGCAATCCAATCTGACGTACGAGCTTCACGTAGGTACGACCGGTGAGAATACGGTATTGGCGAATTTCCCGGAGAGTTATGCCGGGGAGAAGATCAATATAAAGGTGAGCGTGGAGAGTTTAGCGTTTAGCGAACTTGATTTCATTTTCGCCAATAACCAATATCCAATATCCAATATCCAATCCTTCGATTCCATCTACAGTTATACCGATGAAATCGGGACTTTTTGGACTGTATGGCGTAGTAATAAAGAGATCAAGAACCGCGGTCAACGCGTGCGCGCTCAGAACGCCTATAAGACGTTTGAGGAATACGTACGCACGAACACGACGGTAGCCAAACGCAGTACGGGTTGGATCTGGTTCGTGTTTGCCGGTCTGCTTCTGATCGCCGGTATCGTCTATGGATGCGTCATCATCTATCAGCGTCGGCAAGAGAAACTCCTCACGCCGGTAGAGCAAGAGACGCTGCGCCGTAAACGTATGGGCTTGCGCCGTCATTACGGTTCACAACTCTACTTATGGTTGTTACTACTCGTGCTCTACGCACCGATCGCGTTGATTGCCGTGTTCTCGTTCACGAAGAGTAAGATCCTCGGTAACTGGACCGGTTTCTCGTTCGATCTATATGTCAATCTCTTCACCGGCAAGGCGGATGCGGGACTGAACAGCGCAATCTGGTACACGGTGGTGATTGCCTTGATTGCCGCGGTGGTTTCCACGATCCTCGGTACGCTGGCAGCAATCGGTATCTACAACATGCGTGCGCGCCAACGTAAGATGGTGAGCTTGCTCAACTCCGTGCCGATGATTAACCCCGATATCATCACGGGTATCTCGCTCTTCCTACTGTTTGTGGCTTTGGGCGTGAGTCAGGGTTTGGCAACGGTTTGTATTGCCCATGTGGTGTTCTGTACGCCATACGTGGTTTTGAGTGTGCTGCCACGATTGAGTCGAATGAATCCCAATACCTACGAGGCGGCGCTCGATCTGGGTGCCACACCGGCGCAGGCACTGCGCATGGTGATGCTGCCGGAGTTATGGCCGGGCATGCTGAGCGGATTTATCTTGGCACTGACCCTTTCTGTAGATGATTTCGGCGTGACATTCTTTACCAAAGGTAGCGGTGGCCTCGAGACGCTGAGTACCTTTATTTATTCAGACGCGCGTAAAGGCGGTTTGACGCCGGAGTTACGTCCGTTGTTTACCATCATTCTGCTGGTGATGTTAAGTGTATTAATTTATATCAACATACGAAAATCAAAACAAGAAGAAAAATGAAAAAAATCTCTTTTATCGTGGCTCTCGTAGCCATCGTGTTTACTTCTTGCGGTCGTGTTGACCGTGCGCATCAACTCAAAGTATTGAACTGGGCGGACTATATCGATGAGGACGTCAAGGAGAACTTCGAGCAGTGGTATTTCGAGCAGACAGGCGAGAAAGTACAACTGGTGTATGAGACCTTCGACATCAATGAGACCGCGTTGACCAAGATCGAAGTGGGTCACGAGGACTACGACGTATTCTGTCCGTCGGAGTACATCATCGAGCGCATGTTGAAAAAAGATCTGTTGATTCCGATTCAGAAGGACTTGATTCCGGACAGCATCTATTATTTCGACAACCTCTCGCCGTTTGTACTCAATAAGTTCCAACAGATGGCGCCGGCTAATGATGTACAGGTAAGCGATTACACTTGCGGTTATATGTGGGGTACGACCGGATTTATCTATAACCCGCAGTTCGTCAACCGTGAGGATCTCCGTTCGTGGGGCGCTATTCTTGACCCGAAGTTCGAGAACCGTATTCTGATGAAAGACGCATTCCGCGACGTTTATTCGGTACTCGTGCTTTACGCTTATCGCGATGAATTGGCTAATGGTACGTTAAGCCGCGACGAGTTGGTTTATAACATCACCAAAGAGCGTGTAGCTGCTGTCAAAGAGATTCTGCTGGAGGCCAAGAAACAGATCTGCGGATGGGAAGTTGATTTCGGTAAAGAGGAGATGACCAAGGGCAAAGCATGGCTCAACCTCAGCTGGTCGGGTGACGCACAGTTCGCAATCGAAGAGGCAGCTGAGATGGGTGTGATGCTGGATTATATCGTTCCGGAAGAGGGCTCGAACGTATGGTTTGACGGATGGGTTATCCCGAAGTACGCGAAGAACGTGAAAGCTGCTACCTATTTCATCGACTATATGTGCAAGGCTGAGAACGCGTTGGCTAATATGGACGAGATCGGCTATGTATCCTGTGCCGGTGGTCCGAAGGCTGCTGCTGCCATCTTGGAGGAGCAGAACGATGACGAGGAATGGCCGGAGACCGTAGATGCCAGCTATTTCTTCGGCGAGGAGCCGATTCGCGTAGAGGACGAAGTACTCGATCCGCATGCCTTGCACCTCAACCCGGTTTACTATGCCGACAAGAGTATCATCGATCGTTGTGCTCTGATGCATGACGCCGGCGAGAGCCAGGAGATGTTGCTCGAGATGTGGAACGAAATCAAATTAGCTAGATGAGAATAAAAACATTGGTTATCGCCCTTCTCCTGCCATTGTGCCTATTTGCTCAAACGACGGAGATGGAGCAACGCTATAATGCCCTCTCCGAGCGATTCGACGGGCGGGATAAGTTGCTGCAGCGCGACCTGAAAGCGTACCTGCAGGCCTATCCCTACACCACTTTCGCGGATGAAGTGCATTTTATGCAAGGCGTTTTGCTGGTGGAGAAAGGGCATTACAAGCAGGCGTTGAAGATCTTGGAGCCGATTGATATCCAAGCGCTGACGCGTCCGCATCAGTTGGACTACTCTTTCTATCGCGGTTATGCCTATCTGATGCAGCAGGAGTACCAGCGTGCGTCCATCTACTTCGGCTATCTGGCCAAGGAGACGAACCGCTACACTGTACGCGGCACGTATTACTACGCCTACTGCATGTATAAGCAACAGAAATACGATAAGGCTTTACCGGCTTTGAAGAAGCTGGAGAACGAACCCTCTTACGCCAAGACTGTTCCGTATTATATCGTGCAGATCGAGTATGCGAACAATAACTATGAGGAGGTAGAGACGCGTGCCAACACGCTGCTTCGCGAACAGCCGGAGAGTCTCAATAACGGCGAGCTCCATCGTATTCTCGGTGAGATTTACTACCAGAAGCAAGACTACGCACAGGCAGTAGAGCACCTGAATCAATATGCCAAAACGGCTGCGGAGCAACAAGAGGAGATGCTGCGCAACGACATGTATATGCTCGGTGTGGCGAACTACCGTTTGGGTCAATACAATGAGGCGGTGAAGGCACTCAAGCAGGTGAAGCAGGAGAACGACACGATCTCGGAGGCTGCTTGTCTGACGATGGGTAATGCCTATGTGCAACTCCACCAACCGGAGCAAGCTAAGCTCTCTTATCAAGCCGCAGCTAATTTCGGCCTCACGCCTTCTATCAAAGAGGAAGCGGCATATAACTACACGCTCTGTACGTATCAGAGTTCGAGCGCGTTGGGCGAGTCCGTTCGTGCGTTCAATGATTTCCTTCGTCAGTTCCCGGACTCCAAGTACGAGAACCGTATCTATCAGTTGCTGTCGGATGTGCTGATGCAGAGTAAGAACTACGCCGCAGCGATTGCAACGCTGGACTCTATTCCGAATCCTTCGCCGAAGATGCTGCAGACCAAGCAGTACCTGCGCTATCAATTAGGCGCCGATCATTTCCTGCAAGGTAAGATGCAACAATCGGCAGATTGGATGACACAGGTCATTGCGCACAAAGCCGAATCGGATCAATATACGACAGAGGCATACTACGTACGCGCCGAAGCCAATTATCGCTTGCGTAACTACGCGGCCTGCGAGCAGGACTTGAATGCCTTCTTCGCTCGCGCGAATGCCCGTCAGTCGGAGAACTACTCGATGGCGCGGTACTTACAGGGTTACACCTGTTTCTCGCAAGCCAAATACGACAAGGCACGGGATGCTTTCTCGACTTATATTGATGCGGCTTTGGCAACCGAGCCGACCTATGCGGATGCGCTGAACCGAATCGGCGACTGCTATTTCAATGCCCGTCAGTTCCCGCAAGCCATCACGTATTACTCGCAGGTAGCCAAGTTACAGGCGGCAGGAGCGGACTACGCGATGTTCCAGAAAGGTTATGCCTTGGGCTTACAGCATAAGTACGCGGAGAAGATCAGTGTGCTCCGCGAACTCACTACGCGCTATCCGAAGTCCGACTATGCGGATGATGGTGTGTATGAGATCGCCCGTGCACAGTTGCAACAGGACGATGAGCGCGGAGCGATCGTGACGTACGAGAGTTTGCTCGCTATCTATCCGCATTCGACGCTGGCGCGTAAGGCTTCGCTCGAATGCGCGATGCTATATCGTAACTTAGGTCAGAACGACAATGCAATCACGGCTTATCGCCGTACGATAGAGAAATATCCGGCAACCGAAGAGGCTTATACGGCCTTGGATGCGTTGCAGACGCTGTATGTGGAGTCGGGTAACGTCAATGAGTATCTGGCGTACACCAAGAACTTGGCTAAGATCAATATGAATGTCTCAACGCAGGAGGACTCGCTGATTTATGCGGCGGCGGAGATGCAGTATATGCAAGCGGCTTATCAGAAAGCCACCGTTTCGCTGTCCAACTACATCACGAAGTTCTGCGCCGGCGGACGTTATTGCACCACCGCGCGTTACTACCTCGCCGATTCGTACTACCGTCTCGGACAGAATAATGAGGCCTTGGCGCAGTATATCATCCTCGCGGAGATGAACGCCAACCCTTATCAGGAAGAGGCGGCTATCCGCGTAGCGGAGTTATGTTACGACAAAGCGGATTACGCTTGCGCGCTGGATGCTTTCTATCGCATGCAGGCGCTCGCTTCGACGCGCGAGAACACGACGATTGCCCGTCTGGGTATTTTGCGTTGCTCGCAAGCGCTGGGTCGTCATCAGGTAGCGATCGACATTGCCGATCAGATCTTGAATGACACGCCGGTAAAGGAAGAGACGAAAGCCGAGGCGCAGTATGGTCGTGCTAAAGCGTACATTGCCCTCAAGCAGTGGAGCAAAGCGCAGCCGGATCTGACGGCATTGTCCGCTGAGGTTCGTACGGCACAGGGTGCAGAGGCGAAATATCTGTTAGCGCAGAGTTATTTCGAGATGAAGGATTACGATGCTGCCGAGGCACAGGTAATGGAGTTCACGCAGATGAACACGCAGCAGCAGTACTGGTTAGCACGGGCGCTGATCCTGTTGAGCGATATCAACCGCGAGCGCGGCGAACTGTTCCAGGCACGTCAGTACCTGCTTGTGCTGCAGCAGAACTACACCGGTCATAGCGACGACATCGCAGCGCTCATCAGCGCGCGAATCGCCCAACTCGACGAATTGGAGAAACCCGTAGAAAAGGAGGAAAAAGATGAGGATAACGATTAACGATTTTCGATTAGCGATTAGCGGGATAGCGCTACTTGTCTGCGCCTCCCTTTCGGCTCAGAGCGACAGCGCGCTGAATCGTTCGGTGACGGTAGAGCGTGATTTCCAACCGGTGATACAAGCAGCGGGTAAGGTATCGACCAAGCCGGCGGTGGTGGAGACAACGATCGAACCTACGCCGGTGGAGTACTCCGAGTACACAGCGGATGTGACACCGGGTACGACTTTCCATCCGTTGCTCTCGCAGCCTACCCGATTTGAACCGGGACGTCGCTTTAACGGTTATGTCCGCGGCGCGATCGGTCATCCGAATACCTTGTTCGATTTCGGGTATCATCTGGACGACGGTAAGAAATCTATCCTCGATGTATATGCGCATCACAAGGCAGAATGGGGACTTGCGACACTGAGCAAGACCAAATTGGGTCTGGATTTCACGCATACCTTCAGTTCGTGCGACCTCTATTTCGGTTTCAACGGCGGGAATATCTACTATCACAAGTACGGTCATTGGTACGACTATAACTATTTCGCCACCACCAATCATGATTTCGGCGGATGGGAGAAGAATAAAGTAGCGTACGCTAATCGTGCGGATGTGACAGATCGTGACAAGACGTCCCTCTGGACGGCTGAAGCGTTTATCGGCGTGAAGGCGAATGCCAAGAATGACGTGCAGTACCTGGTTCAGACGGGTTATGCCTTGTTCTCCAAACCCGGTGCGGTGAGTGAACATCAGATTCGTACCAAAGCGGGCTTCGATTGGCATGCAAACGAGCACCATGTAGGCGCGAATTTCTATATGCAGAATAACTTCCTGCAACTCGGTTCGCTGGCGGATGTAATTCCGGATAGTCTCTATCGCGGACGTCATAACTTCCGTCTGGAGCCGTACTATGCATACGAAGGCAAGCGCGTGCGCGTACATATCGGTGTGAACATCGACCTCAACCTCGGTCATGGTCAGAACGGTCTCTCCGGCGTAGAGAACCTCAGTTTTGCTCCTTCGCCGCATATCAACTTGGAGGCACAGATTGCCAAACAATGGCTCACGATCTATGCCGATATCCAAGGTTATCACGGCCTCGGAACGCTGCAGAGTTATATGGAGGAGAACCGCTATCGAATCATCCATGCAGGTATCATCGAGCCGCATGTGGCGGAATATACACCGGTAGATGCCGAACTCGGTTTTCATATTCGTCCGTACCGGGATCTGCTTATCGAGATCCACGGTGGGTATGCGTATATGATGAATCAGGATGTATGGGTAGCTACGGCGGACAGTGCCACTTTTGCGCCGTTGAACGTCAAGATGATGGCAGGTGATTTCAGTTATTTCCACACGAACTACCAGCGCGGTAAGATCGGTGGTCAGATCAACTATCACCTTCAGGACAAGCTGCGCATCAACGTCAGCGGAGATTACTTCTTCTGGAAAGGGGATATGACGGTTTATGATCGTCCGGACTGGAAAGTAGATGTTCGTATCGACGGCCGGATTGACAAACACTGGTCGCTCTATTCGGATAACCATTTCTCCGGAGGACGTACAGCATTGCTGTATAACGGCACGACCAACACCTATTCCGAGCATAACCTTCGTCCGGTCTTGGATCTCAACCTCGGTCTGCAGTATGATATGTGGGTAGGCAAAGCGGCTCATAGCGATTCGAGAACAAGCCAAGTACTCCGTCCGGAGCCGAAGCCGAACCTGACGCTCTTCTTCCAGCTCAATAACTGGTTGCATCACAAGAACGAGTACTACTACGGTTATCGTAGTCAGGGAATCAACTTCCTGTTAGGCGCAACCTTCCGATTCTAAAAAAAGCAAGACTCGCTTACGCAGCGAGTCTTCTTTTTTTATTCTGCCTCCCATAGGCGGCGTATCCTATTACCATTAGCAATAACGGCCAAACCGGATTGCCTATCGGATGCTCCACCAATTGGTGCTCATCCGGAGGCGTGACATTCGGTGGCCCCGGTGCTCTACGAGAAGAGACAGATGCCAACTCCGGTGCGTCCTGTGCCTCCGGCTCTGCCACTTGACGACTCGAAGCCACCGCCACAAAACTGGTCACCGGCATCGTTACCGCGCTGCTATAGGATATACCACGCGAAGATGAACCACCCGAAGTGGTGACAATCCCGTGTCCGTTCCCTCCGCCGCCTACCATATGGGGCGTAGCGCTGCTGGTCCGATAGAGTCCGTGCGAAGACGACATAGCCGCAGCGGGAGTTGTAGGATGCGTAACGGCCGGATGGATATAAGGCGAGTGATGCATCGACGGGTGAGCAAAATGACTCGTCGAGCGCATCGGCTGCATAGGTGCTGCCACCGGAGAGGGATTGGATACGGTGACACCCGGATTGATGTGCACGTCGGGTTTACTAAAGATGATATATGTCAATCCCATCAGCGAAACACCGCACACGAAGACGATGAACGCTATCACCAGTTGTACGCGGAATCGTCTCATTGTGCCGTCTCCTTTCTCCGTTGATCCGTCACGCGAACACCGCGTGCGTCATAGAAACGGTTATCGCGAAGAATATACAACTGCCCGTCGATGATCATCTTGCGCGCATTGTCTATTGTCCATTGTCCATTATCCAATTGCTCAACGCCCATCGGCATACTCGGCGGATTCGACGTAATGAGGAATCGCGGCAGCGGCGTCTTGTTCTTCGCCACAAACGCATAGGTATTGCCGGTCGCTATCTCCGTCGCCTGCTCCGTGAGCCGGTCGTACAGATAGATGGTCTCTCCGCTATAATCGAAATGGAAAGCATATACGCTGTCCTCTCCTGCGCGGAAAATCAGTTCGCGCTCTTCGAAATCACTCACCGCCGCCACAGACATCGCTCCGGCCGGTACATCGACTGCGAGGTACGGAGCACGTATGTCACCTTCTTGTTTGCGTCCTTCCCATCCTAATTCGTATGCATCCGAGAACTCGGGATGCGCTAAGAGGAACGCCTTATCTCCCCAATTTTCGGAAACAATATTCAGTTGCATTACCTCAGGAATAATCTTGCCTGTCGGTTCCTCTTCTGCCACGCGTTGAGGACTACGCATCGGCGTGGTCGTGGATTCAAAGTTGATGGTATCCATCACTATTTTCTTATAGTCCAACGTCAGGTTTCCATTACGTGTTGTCTGTACGAAGAAGCCCTGCATCGGCGGAATAGTGGACATACCTACATACGAAGCCGCATTAACCGGTACAGCAGTGTATTGTCCTGCTCCAGTCTTATCTATGACTTTGGCATCACCGGCCGGGGTGCCTCCGGTCTCATACTGGCCGTACGTTCCGGAATTGAAGATATAGATAGTAGGATCTGCTCCATCGAAATCTCCTGCCTCCATCGCGCCGATATTGATGGGTGCCACCCATGAGTTGGCTAACATCGCAAATCCTTCTGCATCTGCGGTATAACGAAGCGTCAGCACCTTCTCTTCCGGAGCATTCAACGTGCCTGTCCACGTGTATGTCTTCGCCGCAGTCTGCGTGATGGTATAACCTACGAACGGATCGATACGGTCTTCATTCTCCACCCAAGTCCATGTACCGCCCAGTTCATGATTGCTGATGTATGACCAACGGCACATCCACGCTTCGTAATACTGCTCGATAGCCGTCATACGACTCGCAAACGGAGAACCGATATATTGCCATACCGGATTAGAGGTGCTTGCGCCTGTTGCTTTGGAATACATATCTACCGTAGCCGGCACATTGCCGCTCGCATCGCCCCAGATTAACGCTCCGCTGTGTGACGCATCGGCATGGATCGTGATATCGCCTTCTTGAAGCGGATGACGGGTAAGGAAGTCGTTATTGTAGGTACGTTTCATAAAACCGGTGAGCGACAACGCTCCTTGCGGTAACACCTCAATAGAACCGTTATAGGTCTTCTCCAAATAGGAACCTTTGGCAATACGGGCAGACGAAGCGTGCGCATCCGGTATATCTACCTGACACGGACGCTCGATACGCACCGCATGGTATGATGACGGTATCAGCGAGCCGTGGTTCGGTCCCCAGTTATACTTGTTGCTCCACTTATTATCTCCGCCACCTATTACTGCACCATCATTTCCGTTATCGAAGACTAATGAGCAATCAGCAATCATGGTTGGATCGGCAATCAAAAGGTAGTCCAATATCTGCTTTACCATCTGCTTGGCACCATCGTTCATATAACTCATACCGGACGATTCGATACCCAGAATCATAAAGCGCGCCATGATCTCCGTCTGACGTTCACAACAAGTAATCAACTCGCCATGCGTATCGTCATGAATGGTAGCAATGAAGATGAAATCCGGGATGCTGACCGGTGAAAAGCCTTGCAGTGTACGGCTGCCGCTAAGCGATGCCAATACATTCACATACTCATTGCCGCTTTCAGTATAGACTCCGATTTCTACTGCCGGATCAAATATCTGGTGAGCAGCACACAGCAATTTCATCCTCTCCTGCTTGGGCGAGGGATTATACGGGTCAGACGATATACGCCAGTTCGGTTGCGCCGAGACGAAAGCCTCCATTGATAGCATCGGTTTCTTATCAATCAGCGAACCCACCGCATTCGTATAACTCTTGCTGTCATGGGTATGTTTGGAGTTTGGGAAGTCTGTCATAACCACAATGTCGAATTGCGAATAGTATTGCTCGATCAACTTCTCATTCGTTGTAGCGTAATCATTGACTGCCGTAAGCGAGTAGCCATGCGTATTCAAATAGTCAAACAGGGCATTACCTGCTCCTTCACCACCGGTAACGGCATCAAACCCTCCTTCATCCGTTCCGGTTACCACCCACGCCGCTGTCGGCTTTGCCGTTGCAGCCAACAGACGCAATTCCATAGATGCGTTTGCATTCGTGCTGTTACACGAATTGGTTGCCGTAACGGTAAACGGATTGACGGTACTATTCGATGTTATCGTCGGCTGACCACGTAAGTACACCTTTCCATCCTCCAATACAAGTGAACAATTGATACTCGTCACGTCGAAGTTCGCCGAGATACCGTCTGCATCCGCCACATCAAAGAGTGGTATATTGATCGAGTGAAAAGAAGACAGGTTGTTCTTGATATAGTAGTAATCAAAATTCGCTGTAATGGTAGCCGCAGCCGTCAAGTCCGAAAGCGTAATGACATTCGAATGTTGATGACAATTCTTCGTAGCCACGGCCTTGTACTCACCGGCCTCACTGGTAGTCAAGGTCATTCCTGTCTCGCCCGGCAAAACGACTCCATCTTTGTACCATTGGATCGTTGCGCTCTCCTCGCAGTCCGCTACGGTCATTGTAACTGACGCGCTCGGACACTTCATAGCCTTCGGCGAACTGATGATACATGGATCATCCTTACATTCCTGTACTTTCAGGTGATAAGAAATCGACATCTCTTTATAGCAACCGGAAGCGGAGAGGACAGCCGAAATGATGGTCGAACCGTTATCCTTGATGGTCACTTCGCCTGTGGTTGCATTCACGCTTGCTACCTCCGGATCCGAAGATATATAACTTATCGTGCCTAACGATTGGATAGCGCCCGTCTGCGCTGCCGTATAGGTAAATCCTTCGTCACCTTCCGTCACTACTTTGGTGGAACCCGGATCGGTTGTCCATGCTATAGATGCCGTTAAGCTACCACCGGTCGTGATATAGTCTATCGCGTACACTTTCGTACTGGACTGGTCAAAGGTGATATAAACATAGTCCATCGAGTTCAGTGCCGTCGGGAAGATGATATCTACATACCCCTCTTCGTTCTTCGGGAGACCTATCGGATTGCCATACTCCGTTGCACAAGAGCTTGTGATATCAGTGGCCTTTGATTTGGACGAAATGTACTTATCCGACCAATATACACCATTTACCTTCGTTCCTGTATCTTTATTTCCAATAGCATAAATACGTATTTTTACTACGTTGTCTACGTATGGCGTACAAAGGAACTCTTGCGCCGAAACGTAATACGAGAAATTCTGTCCGAATTCGTTATATGTTCCGTCGGAACCGTTGCAGGTGGAAGTTCCGTTTTCTTTCGAGAAACGGCCTACACCGTCTTCATTCTGATAGTACTTTGGTTTGGAACTACCCGCATTGATATATGCTGATTTGGCGGCTACGATATTCGCTCCTTCTACCAAGCAAGCATGCACAGGCACCTCATATATCTCTTCGCCGGCCTGATACGAAGCGCTGGCAGCTGTTACGGCCTTGAATTTCAGACTTGAACCTGTGAAAGACGGATAGATCTTAACCGTTCCGCTATTGCCGCTGGCAGTAAACTCGATACCCGCTATCGGAGCACCTACCAATGTCAAAGTCGGTATTCCGGCGTCGCTGGTAACGGAGATGGGATAGATAGCACCCACGTTCAGCGGGTTTTCGCTTGTCCATGTAAATGTCGGTTCAGGAAGACACATGGCGGGTATGGTGCAATACGTCGGAGCCGAGTAGTTAAACACCGTATCCCGATGCACAATGGCATATACATCACCCGTGGTGAAAGTGCCGTCGTAGCGCTTTACGTCCGGTGCCAGTTCGGCAACGATAACGAATTTACCGGACTCATCTTCGTCGCCCTCGGAATAACTACCTTGATCATTGAGCACCAAGCCTGTACTGGTGCCATCTATGCTTCGAAGGATATAGGTCTTGGCTACACCTGTTTGACCGTCTGCCACAATCGTATCCTTACCCGGTGTCCATTTGATTGCCGTGGGGCATGGTACGACATTCTTTGCCGCTGACGGTTTGTCTATATCCGTATGCGCTTCGGTTGAATAGTAGATAATGATATCATCTACATAGATATGTTTATCGGCTTCGTTGTTCTGTTTGGCATAGAAATAATGATCCTTGGCTCCATCACTGGATGAATGATAACCATCAGTGCCCCATGCTAAGCGATGCCATGCATCATCACCGCCTAATGTCACTTTCGTTCCGCTGCTATTTCCTTTCCAGTACATCTGGTATGCGGCGTCGGCCTTCACCCAGGAGATGATGTGGACATACGTGTTTTTGATATACCCCAATTTGGTGCCACGTTTCGCATAGCCTTCACTGGTGGACTTTTTGGTTTTTACATCCAATGCGTATGTGCCGGTTCTGACCGTACCGTCTGCACTTGTAACGCCAACGGAACTGAATCCGCTATTGGCATACCCGGCACTACCGTCTTTGAAGTCATCATGAGCCAATATCACCACTCCCTCGGCTCTCATTCCAAGGAAACAACAAAGTCCGATGACTATCGCAGCAAAACTCTTTTTCATGATATCTATCTTCTATAATCTATCTTTCTATCATTCGTTCGTACTCGACGGCGGCCATGAGGAAGGCGCCAAGCACTTTGCCTTCGCCGTTGTCCTGAATCGGGACATCCTTACCGATGAGATAGTAGGCAGCCGAACCGTTTCGGTCTTTGCTCAAGCCGGCGGACTGACAACTGGAGGTAATGGTATAGTTGCCATCCTCTTCGCGCAGGAAGGTTTTGATAATTCCCTCGTAACCGCGTTTGCCGGCTTCGGCATGGTTGATGAGTCCGAGGCGTGAGCCTTTCAGCAACGCTGCTGTGATGAGACAGGAAGCGGAAGACTCGAGGTAGTTACATTGCGTACCGCCTTCGGCAACATTCGTGTATTTGGGTGAACCGGTATCGTTGATGCCCTGCGTGGCACATTTCGTGCTGTCATACGCCAAGAGTTGGTACCAACAACCGGTGTTGGGATCTTGCCGCGCTACGACGCCATCCGCCAACTTAGTCAACATATCCCGCATCTCATCGAAATGCTGCGCAGAGGGAAGGGGTTCACCTTTCGTCCATTCGCCATTCGCCATTAAGTTCTCGAGATATGCCTCGAGAACGTCCACCAGCGCCATCATATACCATCCCGCTGCGCGTCCCCAGTACTCTTCCGAGTGATAGATCGCGCTGTCGTTCGCGCAGGCATACGCGTGTCCGCTTTCATATATCGCGCGCGCGTTATTGTTGGTCGCTACGTCCGTGAAGATCACATGGTAGGGCAAAGCCTTCTCTTCGTCCCAGAGGTAGTACCACGAGGCATTGAACTGGTCATAGACATCGTTCCAACCGAGGTTCGTTCCTTCGGTCGCACCGATCACTAAGAGTTGGGCAAGCAGCGCCTGACCCATATACGCGCCATCACACCACATCTGGCCGTAATAACTCTTGGCGGGGTCATCCGTTGCCTTATGCATCCAACCGCCTTCTGCGCCGCCGGAAGAGATCGTATAGCGGTTTTTATGATCCTCCAGCCCTCGTGCTCCGCGGCGCAGTTGCTCCATAAAGTACGCCGCATTCTCAGCGTTCTCAAAACGTCCGCCGGGCTTGGCTCCCTCGTATAGGCCGAGGAACACTTTCGTACAATTGAGATCGTCCAATATACCCCCTTTGTCGGTAGCCGTCTGCTTGAGCGCCCAGGCACACAGACCTTCATACCAGGCGTCTGCCCAGGCGGAGTCTTGGTAGTATTCCCATACATCGAGGATACCCTTGGCTACGACGCCCGGGACGTAATCCCACGAAGCCTCAGCCTCGGGTTGAATGATGCCGTTGGTGCTGTTGGCGTTGGGGAATCCGACCTGATTGTCCTTGTTGTACCAAGCGGACATACGCGCATTGATGATCTCGGCTGAGTACCTCGAACACATCTCGTTCGCATTACGGACGTCTCTGTCCGATGCCTTTCCGGCCTTTTGTCCGCAGCCCGTCAATAGCGCTACGGCAAAAACGATGTATAGGATAGGATGTTTCATAATGCTATATTGATCTAGGGTTCTAGGTTCCTAGGATCCTAGGGGCCTAGTTTCCTTTAATACCCTCTCGCGTTTTTCCTCGCGGCTGACATCTTCTCGCGAATACCGCCATTCTCTAAAAATTCCACCTCGCGCGCTTTCATCCAATTCCACATACCTCTATCTGCCTGATGAATCAGAGTCAGCGCCACGTTGCAAAACTCCTCTTTACTCCATTTCTCATAGAATTTTTGGTAGTCAGCCAACTCATGATGCCTATAGCAGTAATTCACCAGCGCGCTATATCGAGGATGATTCTTGTCCCATTGTGGAAGGCGGTTGATCATCAACTGATCCTCATAATCCTCGCGCAACTCAACCAGACTACCTCTCGCCGTATTGACAAGTTTCAACTCCATCTCTACGCTCGTTACGCCATCCTCCTTACCCTCAGCAATATTCTGCTTGCCGCTTCGGGCGGCTTGCTGCATCTGGTCTTGCGTACGATCTCCCCGCTGAAGGTAACGATCCTTGTACCAATAGGTCATATCGAACAGGATCTTCGTTTTCTTATAGAAGATCAAATCCCGATAATCGCCACTCACCTCAAGGAATCCACCATCATTGAGTTTCGCCATTGTTTGTTCCTTTCTAGTTAATCTAGGGTTCTAAGAGTCTAGGTTCCTAGGATCTTAGTTTCCTTTAATTATTTCTATCGCTTTGCCTCCTATGCTCCTAGGATCCTAGTTTCCTTTATTCTCCTCACCACAACATACGCCCCCGCGAGCAGCAGCAATACCCACAGGCCGTCGCCGAGGGGCACGTTACCGGGATCGTTGGGATCGATAGTCGGGTTGTCAATATTGTCTACCGCCAGACCCGTTTCGTCATCAAAACCATCTCCATCACTATCCGCCTTTCGGATATGCCCGGGGCGTCCGGAAGAATAGCTCTGCCCTACTCCATAAGCCCCGGCGTTCACCGTACCATCCGCATTGAGCAAAGTCTCGGTGCTCATCATTACGGGCATGGAACTCGTCGATTGGAAGGTTACTACCGGGACTGTAGCCGGCGCCATATATGCCGGCTGCGAGTATCCGCCTTTGTACGTACCCTTATAACTAACCGCCTGCGCTGTTCCACCAAGCGCCAGCAGCAGGGCCATCACCACAATTGCAAGTATATTTCGTTTCATTTCTCTCATTGTTTCATCTCCTTTCTCATTATTTTACAATTGCTCCTTCCGCGCTATATACATGCCCGTTGTAGATAATGTACAACTTGTTATTATACAGAATCTTACGAGGCTTGTCTTCTGTTTGTACATTCTCTACGCCGGTTGTTACCTGTGGCGATTCATAAGGCGTAGCACTGATCATGAAGCGCGCCGCAGCATCTCCCTTCTCATAGGTGAAGCTATATTCTGCCCCTTCGCTAATCAAGGTCGATTGCTGCAACTTAAGGTCATTGAGGTAGTAACCCATACCGTTTCCGCCGAAGGTAAACGTATATTCCGTCTCTTGACCCGGGATGAAATATATCGGTGTACCTTCCAAGTCAGACATCGCAGCAACAGACATCACGCCGGTAGCAACCCTTGCATACAGTTTCGCCGATTCGTTGGTACCTACGCGGTAGTTTGCTTCCCAACCGTTATCGAACGCATCGCTGAACTGATCTCCCTCGAAGAGATAGAGGTCTGTGTGAGTCTTACTATCCGCCACGCGGATACGCATAAGCTCTACGCCGTCATGAGCCGCTCTGCGTTGCGGAGCACGTAACTTAGCCGTCAAATCTGTCGATCCGCCGCGCACGTGCTTGTCATAATCCAGCGTCAGGGTACCTTCGCCTGCCGTCTTAATCTGGAATGCCTGCATGGACGGAATAACCTTCAGACCATCCCAAGCGTCGAACCTCGTTGCCTCGAACGGGATCGCCAACCATTGTCCGGCAGCCTCGGTCTTTCCGTCGGCTGTCTCATTACCATGACCGGCGCAATAGATATATACTGTCTGTTCAACGGTAGAGGAAGCATCACCGAAGTCACTCGCCTCCAGTTCGGAGATCTGTATCGGCGCCGTCCAGGAGTTACCGATGAGGTTCAGTTTTTTACCATCAGCGGTGATTGGTATCTCCTGATCCTTGGTAGAAGCCAGCGTTCCCTTCATCGTATATTCGTGCGCGGTAGTCTTATCGGTAGTGATGCCGATACCTTCAAATGCATAGAGGTCGGTATAGTATCCGCGACGTTCCCAGCCAGTAGCCTCTAACCAGACATAAGTATATATCGTTATACCGTGTGTCTCATTCGCGAACGTCGGATTAACCGATAGATAACTCATCGGGATAGCAAAATACTGGAACTGGTTCGTCTCACTGACCTTTCTTCCAAGGCTGTACAGATTCACCGTTGCTTGGGTCTTGCCTTCGTCATTATTGAAGATAAGGGCGGCTTGAGATGTAGATGAGGTTTTCAACTCAAGATCCTTCGCCTCCGTCTGCTTGAGGTTGACTGTATTGAAGAGAGGAGCCTCAGCTGCTTTCACTTTCCCTCCAACTATCAACGCACCGCCTGCATTAATCGTCAACTTACCGCTACAAGCACCGCCTCCAAGGTGCAAACTCTTACCACTGGAAGCAATATCTACTGACGCAGCCTTAAAGGCATCACCATTCTTAATCTCACACGGCTTCAAAATACGTACGCGAATAGTAGGACTGTTAGGTATCTGACCCTTCGACCAGTTGGCTACATTATTCCAATCTGTACTTACAGCGCCTGTGAAGTAGTTCGAGCAGTCATCCACTCTCTCCAACTCTGTCTGAAGCAAATAATGGAGCGAGTTCTCAAGAATCATTTTACCCTCATCTGTTAATGCATTAGGCAGCGCCTTCGCGTTAATACCCAATACCAGCAGACGAGCCGCAGGTTCTGTCTGACGTTCAACGCCCGCATATAAAGTACCATCCTTAATCTCACCGAGCAGCAACAGATCTTCCGATACACTCGATGCCGCAAAGCCTTGCAGAGCCGGTTTCTTATCGCCGGCTGTCTGTGCATTATACGCCACGCCTGTATAAGGACTCTTCGTACTATCTACCATCAGTACATTCCAGTAATCTACGCCATCAATGGTCTCTACATCAACGTTCGTACTAGCCGCATTTATACCGGCAAATATAGCATGTTGCTTACATTGCAGCTTCATACCATACTGACGCGGATTCGGACTTTCCGGAGTACCCGTGATACCTTTCGCTTTCCAATTCGACCACTTAGCCACATAAGCCTCCATTGTTAATATTGGACGGATATCTACCAGACAACCAATGGCATTGATATAACTATATTTCTTACCACCTACCTCTTTCTTCTTGTCTGTAGAGGGATCATCGGTAATAAGGATAGCATCAAATTGCGAGTAATGCTCTTTCAATTCTTGCTCATCAACAGACCAATATGCATTTCGAGCAGTAAGGTCAAAATCACCACCGCCAAGCGTGTAGTCCAAATACTTGTACAATGCCGCCGTCTTGTAATAACCAGTGGTTGTATCGGTTACAGCGCCACCATCTGTTCCGAGAGATACATACGCAACGCTCGGACGTATTGTGGATGCTTGCTTATGGATAGTGATATCGTACTCCACCGGATCACCGCTACAACCGGTAACTGTAATCGTCAGTGTCTCATCGCCGGCACTTAATCCACTCGGTACGGCACCTGTAGACGTTTGACCATCGAGATAAATGATACTATCCATATGGAAAGGACAGCCCGCGAAACCTGTACTTACACTTCCGTCACTATTCCAGATTGGCGTACTTCCGCTCTTAACCGTAAAGCCCGTAGCGTCAATTGTCTTCACAAGAGCTATATCCGGCGTACGACGACCATTCTTGACGTACCAACTATCCACAAGTTTTGTTGCTGAAACGGTTGAACGAGCCGATACATCAATACTATTAGTAGATGTCATCGCGCAGTGTCTGGTTCCAGTATTGGTGACCACAACATAGTAGTTACCAGCAACATTAACCGTGCACTTCGCAGCCGTGTAACTTCCACCAAGAGAAGCACCATCTTTATACCACTGATAACTTACTGTCTCGCCGGATGTCGTATGGCCTGTTACCGTCAACTCCACACCATCACAGCCCAAGTCGCGCGAACTAACTGTTCCGGCTACATCATCGCAATCAGATGTAACGGTAATAGTATAAGTATTTGTCGCTTGATTATAACAACCGCTTGCAGCCAACGTCGCCGTGATTGTTGCGCTACCGACACCCGCAATATGCACTTTACCGGTTGTTGCATTAACAGTCGCCACACTCGTGTTGCTACTTGCATACGTGATTGCACCAAGGCTATTCTTATCCTGCGTTACTGTATGTGTAAAGTCTTCCGCACCTGTTTCCTTAGCCACACCGCTTGACAAATCCGTATCCCACGTCAAGGTCGGAGTAATTTTGTCCGTTCCTCCGCCACCTCCGGCAATACCTGAACGGGCAATCTGCAAACCTCTCAAGTAGTCAGAACTTCCGCTATACTGCCAGATATAGAAGGTCGTTGCACCCTTGAGTGCTGATGAACCATCTACAGTGTACAACTGATTGGTCGTAACGATACTTGTGGAACGCGTTGCAGTAGTAGTGAGTGCGAGGTTGTTCGTATTATACGAATCAAATCCGATCACATCGCCCTCTGCCAGAGCAGAACTCAATACGACCTTAACATATCCAGCTGCATTATTAAACTGGATATAGTTTTTACTACTACTTCTCTTAATCTTCAAGTTTCCGGATGATGGACTAGTGAAGGTTGCACTACCACCCGAAATAACAGCCAAGTAGTTTTCAGTTGTTAAGCTGACATCCGTACCTGATAAATTTGTATCTTCAGTCGGAGTATCGTCACGCAGCAACATCAGGAATGCCGGACGAACTACTGCCGCCTTATGCAATTTGAAATCCTTGCTATTGCGAACTAAATACAAGGTCGTTGCTCCATCAAATGCGGAGGTCAAACGCACTTTCGCTTCCTTGTTATATACCGTCAATTCAATCTGCCCGCTGGTGGTAGTAGGAGATGTACGCAGATAAGCGGAGGAAGTACTGCTATTGACATTATGGTAAGTAAACAGGTCATTCTCTGCTACCGGATTCGTCAAATCTATCCGAATCACACCATCGCTACCGGCAATAGAGATTGCATTCGTTGCAAACTTCATGTGACTTAAGTTGTCCGTAGTATATGCCTTAATCGAACCGCCCGTAGGCGCAGATTTCAACTCCGTAGTCGTGAAGGTATATGGATCATTGGCAGCATCGCAAATATTGTCATTACCTAAACCACTATCTTTGAACTCTGCGCTAAAGAGCACACCGTCACTACCGCTTGAACTACCTGTACAGCGATCTATATCAATCTCCTTCTCACTGGTCTTTGCACCATAAACACCAGCCGCAGGAATATCGAGTTGAAGCGTGATTTTATCACCATCCACATCTGCGCCGACGGCAAACGTAGCGGTGATAGTCTTCGGCGAAGAGGAGTTTTCCACCGAAACATTGGTGATGGTCAAACCATCCGTCAAGGTACTTATCATATCTGCCGTCAACGTTCCTGTCCAAGCCGATACACTCGCTGTGATGGTATAGTTGCCGCCACCGAGATTCGGCTTTACTTCATCTCCTGCTCCGCCTAACTGAACGATACCCCAACTAATCGTATAATTCGTTGCCCAAATCGCATAAAGCGGAAGATCTGCTGTTAACTCTATCTCATCACCAGGATTGTACGAAGCACCGGAACCATCATTTGCGGTATTCCATTCCACGAAGATCTTTCCATCCGGGGCAGTATAGGAGTTGTCGCTGATCGTGACATAGTGACCATGAGTAGCGCTCATAGCATCGCCCGAACCACCATTCGCATTATACGTCACGTCATACTCATTCTCCGTCCACTTAGCCCAGAACTCTTTATTGCCGTATTCCGACGTTCCGATTGCGGTCTTCACGCCTCCAGTCGAAAGGTCAGCATTCGCGTACCATCCGCCGAAGGTATAACCGGTATTGGTCATATTCGATTCAATAGGCAACGTGGCGCCTACTCCCTCTGTATAACCTGTCGGCGCACTATATCCACCTGCCCAACTTGCTCCGTTAAGATTATAAGTGATGGTGTACTCCGCAGCAGTAGTAGTAATATCTACCGTCGATTCATCACTAAGACAGCCCGTTGCACCATAAGCTTTTACTTTGAATGTATAAGCAGTATTGGAAGTTAAACCGGTTGCTGTATAAGAGTTCAATGACTCATCTTTCCAATCGAAAGTTCCTGTTCCCGTGGCAGATACCAAACAAATGCTATAGCCATAAGCTCTAACACCCGCAGGATCCCAACTAAACGTAGCCGTTGTAGTAGTTTTGCTGTCTAACTGTAGCGATACTGGTGCATCTGGACTATCACAAGACGACCATACAGCATACAAATGTACATCATCGCTACTGATAGTTACGGTTTGGCCTGCCGTCTTTGCCACATCTCCTTCGGGCGTTGTAGCCCAACCTTGGAAGGAATATCCATCCTTAACGAATGGATGACGACGAGCATTTCCTAATACAGTTGGCGTAGCCGCATCAGCATATGACAAGGTATCACTTACAAAACCGCTCTCCGCACCATTACCATGATAATAAACATGGTAGCAGGTACCGCCACCGCCGCCAGAGCGTGTAATCTTCATGTCATGAAAACGCGTTTCTGAAGAAGCACGATTACACCATATCTTATTAACACCCACTAATGCTGTCTCTGCTTCAACCGTATAGGATGCTGCAGCACGTGTCTTATTTGTTAATACACTTGCTGTGCCGACCACATCCCCACTATTGGATGCCTTAATACCAAAACCTACGGTTTTAGACGTGCTGTTATTTGCCACGCAATAGAATGTTATAACATCTCCTGCTTGCAAGGTATAAGCCGAAGCACTAAAATCGACAACTATAGCATTAGTGCTGTTTGGCTTATAATAAATCACATCACTAACGGTCTCCGTATTATCATCTGCGAATGCTAATGTCGTTGTTCCTGTAGTGCTTTCATCATTAGAATAACTATTATACGCTGTCATATGCATTGCATAAATAGTCGTACTTCCGCCGCCGCAAGTTGTCTGCCATCTTGCATACAGCGTAATATCTGCCGTTGGATTATAGGTGTCACCGCCATCACCGACTTTCGTTCCGGCGGTAGTATACCAACCATCAAACTCATAACTTGTGCGTGTCGGTGTCGGCAGCGTCATACTTGCCGCAGTCTCGCTCGCCGGACTTGCATCACCCGTAGCTCCGTTGTATTGGTAGGTCACTGTATATTGCTGTGCCCACTGAGCCGTATAGGTTGTATTAACCGAAGGCATTGTGCTTGCCGGTGTTACATCCCATCCGAGGAAGTCATAACCATCTCTTGCTACTTCCGGAGTAGTGATAGCAGCGCCCGGCGCTACTGAACTACTCGGCGTACCTGTTGCATCCTTCGCCGCACCCGTACCGGCTGTGGTTACTGTACCGCCATTCAAATCCCAAGTCAGTGTATAAACATCCAGCGTGAAGTTCGCAGTTACTTCACAAGCACCGGAAGCGTTGGTAATTGTGGTGCTGGCCGAAGTAGTAGAAGCCAATGTGGCATTAGAGTTACTCAAGGTCCAGTCAACAAAACGATAACCGGAACTTGGAGTAGCAGTAATAGTCGGGTTCAAGTGATCTCCGTTAGCATAAACGACACCAGACGGACTTACGGAACCATTATCACCGGCAACAATTGTTACCGGATGTCCTGTCTCACCGTATACCGTGATTGTATTGGAGGTAGCCATCTTAACATTAGACCCATTATACAACTCAACTACATAATGGTTAGTTGCCGCTCCAATAGTAGAAGTCATCGTCCACGAAGTGGTAGTATACGTGGTATTGTCAGGTGCTTGATATCCATCATTATCGGTATTCTTCACGCGGTAGTACCAACCACTGCTTGCGCCTGTAACGGAAATACTAAGTTCCATACCGGCGGCACCAATACGCATATATTCGTCAGACTCAAGCGTCGCACTTATCGTTGCATTTGCCACCCAATGCGGATAGAGAGTTATCGCTGAGTTAGCGGTATATGTTCCTCCAAGGTTATAGTCTTTAGTAGAACCATCCATATTCGTTGACCAACCATCATACGTATATCCGGAACGAGTGAAAGCGCTACTATTGCTCGAGAGCGTAAGATCCACACCATGAGTCTTGGTGTCGGTAAAATCATCTCCACTTGCGCCACCGGCCGTACCCTTTGCATATGTAATAGTGTAGAGTGTCTTCGTTGTACCGCTTTGTGCCGCTGTTGTTCCGCCTGCAGCACAATACGTTGTTCCATCGCCATGCGATTGAACCTTGCAGTAATACGTCGTGCTGGCGCTCAAGGTTGAGAATGTAACTGTAGCAACATCGCTCAAATCTTGATGTGTAACTTCTGATTCACATCCGCTATCCGAATACAACGTTGCGGTATATGTACTTGCGTTACTTGCCTTCGTCCATGTAAACGTCAACGATGTTGCTGTTTGAGCCGAACAAGTCAAACTTGTCGGTGCCGCAACGGATGTACAAGCGGCGTTAAATGTAAACGTTCCCGTTGTTGAGGTGTTAACCGCGTTTCCACAACCATCCGTAACAACACAATAGTAATAGTACGTTGCTGCTGATGCAGGATTCGGAGTAAACGAGCTTGTATTATTTCCCGTTCCCACTGCATTAGTAGTAGTTCCCGGATCCGCATTAACATACTGCTTCCACTGATAGTTATAAAAACCTTTAACGGATGGCGTACAAGTCAAAGCACTACCATTATAACCACCTACGGTATATGTTCCGCTCTCTTGTCCGCCACGTTTCGCCGTAAACGATGCGCAATCCGCGAAGGCAATTTTGGTGATATCCACTTGAGTTCCAGTAGGAACAAGATAGTACGTAGTCGATGCTTTAAGATGGGCGCTATGTTCTGCTGCCGAGCCTCCTAATGTTACTCCTGTAGTAGTAGGATTCGACTTGTCTGTACAAAGATAAAATTGATCCGCATCCGATGTAGTTACTTTCAACCGAACTCCTTCTGTTGTCGCAAATTGCACATATTCTGAAGACTGTGTTTTAAGCAGACATGCATTCCCAGAAATTAGTGTCAATTCACTATTCGTTTTGTAACTTAACGTCCCGTTGATCGATCCTGACTTAGATACTGTTTCTGCTCGCCCTGGAAAAGCGATTTCGTACCCTTGACTACCAACTGAAGGAACAGATGTCGTGCTGTTTTGTACGGCACGTATTTGAGTAATAAAAACACTTGACGTTGCACATGTGAACGCAACACGTGTATTTCCTGTATGGGCAACATTGAAATGAATAACTTTTCCACTACTTTTAGGAATAGAGACACTTTGTAAATCCCCGACAGAACCTTCTTTTATTAATTGATAATAGAAATTTTTAGCATTGGAGCCATCACTATTATATACATATACGGTTATATCTTCATTCACTTTCTTAGTATCGTACGCCATCACATTGCTGCTGGAATTAGACACATTATTCCCTGCAATGGAAGACATATTACCACCTGTTTTCCAACTACTTTTACTAAAAGTGACTCCGTTAACAGTATATGCTGTACTACTCTGGAAACTACGACCCGATGTGAAATTTTCCCCTATAGATCCAGCCGTACTTGCCCCTGAAAGCGAGATGAAATAACTACCATCCTTCCAAACCGGATATAAGTCCACATCTGCCGTGATAGTAAATGTATTATGTCCATCCACTCCAGGAATGTAATCCACCGTTCCCGCATTTGCTCGATCTAAAGATGTTGCCCAACCGGCAAACACTTTGCCGGTCTTTACCATCAAACCGGTATTATCTTTTACTGTCGCCGTTGCAGTAGAAAACCACTCGTCGTCAGGTTTACTACCATCCGTCTTACCATTGTCATGATATTTAATTTTATGACGAAGTGTAAAATTTGCGTGATAGTTACCACTACTGTTACTTAAAAAATAATCATTGCCGTCTTTACCATGTGCTTGAAAATAAAACTCCACTTCATAGTCTCCCGCTTCTAAACCAGAAAGGTTGAGTAGTTGATTAGATGTATCATCCCAATAAGCATTCTTATGATAATCTTCTCCGGAGTCTGGGAAATCATTACGCCATCCTAACTTATATTCCGAATAGGAAGTTCCAGGATCTGAATCCTCCACCTTGACACGATAATATATAGCGACCCAGTCGAAACAGCCGTTACACCACGTCTTTACCCATGCAAAATACAAATTTAAGGAAACATCAACATTTCCTAACTCAAAGTCAGAAACGCCTCCATCGTCAAGATTATTACAATTCCAACTTGTACTAGAACCATCTATACGAAATCCCACATAAGCACCATCGTCCGTCCATATACCACGATCGGGATCCGCCCACACATTTCCGCATGCCAAAGTGAGCAGCAATGTGATCATTGCCGCATAGCGGAAAATTTTTCCGAGACTTTGCCGATCCATTCTCGAGTCATTCTCGATACATTCCCGATCCATTTTCGGAAGCAAATTCATGTTTGTTCCTTTTTTCAATACATTAGACAAATTGTTAAGTAAATTTGTTCTCATAGTATGTTGTGTTTTTATGTTATTCTATTTTGTTTTTAATAGTTTTCTAGTTGACTAGCGGACTAGTTATTTTAAAATCCTCTTACTTTCCTTCTTGCGGCGGACATCTTTTCTTTGAGACCTCCTTCCTCTAAAAAGGCTTTTTCTACAGTTCGCAGATAAGTCATCAATCCCCTGTCAGCCTGATGAATCAGCGTCAGTGCCACATTACAAAACTCCTCAATCGTCCAGCGTTCATAATAAGGCTGGTAATTCTTCAAATCATGATGGCGGTAACAATATTGTACCATCTTCTCATATCTCGGATGTCCCTTTTGCCATTGTTCTAATCTACGTGATCGTAGTTGGTCCTCATAATCCTCCATCAACTCTAACAAACTTCCGCGCGCCGTATTCAATAACTTAATTTCCATCTCTTTGCTTGTCATTCCATCCGCTTTGCCTTCTACTACATTCTGCTTCCCACTACGAGCCGCTTGCTCCATTTGGTCTTTCGTGCGGTCTCCCCGATACAGATTATGTTCTTGATACCAATAGGTCATATCATACAAGATAATTGCCTTCTTGTAAAAAAGCAATTGACGATAATTGCCCGGGTAATGCAAAAATCCGTTTTCGTTGAGTGTTGTCATGTTGTTTACTATTCTAGTTGTCTAGTTGACTAGTTGGCTAGCCGGATAGAGGTGCCTATATACGCTTATATGTATATTCGTGCGCAGGCTGCGAACATTTTGCAAAATCGAAAGGCAGATATTTGCTATGCTCTCCGCGCCCATTTTCTATGGTGCCATTTTGGCACCTTAAAGAATTATATTATGACATGTATCATCTGCTGTACTCGTGTCGGTTCCAATGCCACAACGTCTTGTTTCAGTATTTCTGATTTCTTTGTCATTTTTCTATCTTTGTGTTTTTATGTTATTCTATTTTATTCGTGTTGTAATTGATATATTTCTTTCTGCTTTTCTATCTCGCTTGTAGTTATTTCTCTGCATAATGCTCACGAGCGATAGCAATAGCTCGTTGTAATTTCTCTGCCAATATCTTCTTATCCGGCAATTGGGTATAATATTGAGCAACCTTGATTGGACTTTGCTCATCCAGCATCAGGTATTCGATATGCTCCGTATTTCCCTCCGAACACAGTATCAATCCTATCGGTGTTTCCTCTCCTTCACGCCTTTCGTTTTGATTCAGATAGCGCAAATACAACCGCATTTGTCCTTCGTGTTCCGGCTTAAACTTACCCAACTTCAAATCTATCGCTACCAACCTTCTCAGCCCCCTGTGATAGAAGAGCAAATCAATATAATAATCCGTAGCATCCACCGTAATCCGTTTCTGTCTTGCAAGAAAGGCGAAATCTGTTCCCATCTCACTCAAGAACTCTTGCATCTGAGAAATGATTGCGCTCTCCAAATCCTTCTCCGAGAAACTATCCGGCAAACCGAGCACATCCAAGAAATAACTGCTACGGAATACCAAATCCGGCACAAGCATATTCTTCTCCGATGTCACATCCAATGTGGCTTTTCTTACTTCTTCCGGGCGACGGCTGATAGCGGTTCTCTCATATAACTGGCTACTTATCTTCTCATCCAACGTGCGCGTATCCCAATGTTCGTAATAGCACATCTGCATATAGAATTGGCGAGCCAGCGGGTCGGAGAGGTACATTACTGATTTCAATTGTGTCCAACTAAATTGTCTCCGCACTGCGGAGAGAATGTCAGCCTCCGAAAAAGTCTCTGCACTGCGGAGACAATGACGTAATGTCTTCTCACTCCAGCCCTTGCCATAACGCTCTGTTAGTTGCAGCGACAAATTCTTTATAACCTGCTTGCCATATTCCGCGCGCTTGTTATAGAGCACGTCTTCTTTGATACGGGTTCCTATGCGCCAATTGGTCATGCAAACTTCAGAGTTCACATACACCGCCACCCGGGTACGGGTATCATCAATAATATGGCACACATCCTCATACAGATGCTTGCTCTCCGGTAAATTAGAAATACTATTTACTATCTCTTTCTCCATTTTCTTCTTTCTCTCCGTCTCTTTTGCCGTCCTCTTCTTCTGGTCAACGTTACTCCTTGCTTCTACCCGTTAGTTATTCGTTCGATATTACTTGGTTATTCGTTCGTTATTACCCTTCCGTCTACTTATGGTCACCTCAACCTCATTCGAATTTCTCTCTGTCCTTTTTGTCCATTTGTATTTTTACCGTGTCGCTTTGTCGCTATTCATTTTTGTCGTGAGACTTTTGAGACTTTGAGACTTTCTCCTATAATCTATTAATTTATAACCTCTTACAAAGTCTCATCAAAGTATCAAAGTCTCATCGTCTCATCTCATTAATAGCGATATAGCGTCATTTTATTTTTTTACTTAGTCCTTTTTTGTCTCACTTGATCCTTTTTTCAGAACCCAATTTAACAAATTGTTAAGTAAATTTGTTCTCATAGTATGTTGTGTTTTTATGTTATTCTATTGTGATTCTATCATTCGTTATCGCAACCGGATATTTCGTTGCTATCCGTTTGAATTGCTGCTCTACATTTGTTTTGTTCAAAGATGTCAATTCCTCTTGCGCCATTTGTTGCAGAAATGCAAAACGCTCAATCCGTTCTACCCCTCGTTTAATCATCTCCGCATTCACTACTTCCAGGTTCGACAAGACTATCAACTGATTGATGGTTGCTGTATCCCGAAGATTTAATCCCTTACTTGCTAATTCAGGATTATGTTCCTCCCAGTCTTTTGCTCTACAACCAAACAAAGCCAAATTCAACATGTCTGCCTCTGATGCATAAACCAAATACTCTTTCTTCTTTTCTATTGACAGTTGTGGAATTATATTATCCTTTATTGCATCCGTATGCAGTTGGTAATTGGTCTTCGAAAGAATTCTGGAGATATCCCACTGAAGCAGTAATGGGTTGTTCTCCGCCTCCACTAAACGCTGGAATTCTTTCACTACAAGTAAGTTGAATTCCGGAGACAGCCACATACCAAAATGGTATGCAATATCTTTATGAGCATAGGTTCCTCCATAGCGGCCGGCCTTAGCAAATATGCCAATAGCACCGGTGCGCTCAATGAACTTGTTCACCGACATATAGAAGCGGTTACTCCCAGCCTCCATTCTAATTCCCCCGAATTCGGGGGTTTTAAAATTTGGATTGTTCAATTGTTCCCATACTCCCATGAAATCAATCGTGCTCTTATTATTAAGCCACTTCTCTATCAAACGAGCGCCATCCTCAAAATTCTTGGTCATATCCGTCAAACAGATATAATCATTTTGGTCTTTATTGAGCAACACATTGATTCTTGTGTCATTTACTTGTATTGTTCTTGCCTTTGCCATTTAATATCTATTGTGTTTTTATGCTATTTCTATTGTGTTTTTATGTTATTTCTATTTTAATCGTGTTGCATTTGATAAATTTCTTTTTGCCGCTCTATCAGCAAAAAAGATTTTGGAGATGCCGTGTCCAAAATGTCAGGGAAGCACTGATAAAAGCGGATATACTTGTATAAACTACTGAAGTCAAAACCACTGCCATATGTTGATGTTAATTGTTTTGCAAGGTCTTGTACTAAACTTTTGCCGTACAACTCTTCACGCGTTTGATCTCCAATTAGTTCTTCTGCTATACGTCGTCCCAGATACCAGTTCCTTTGAACCAGCACATAGTTCACGGCGCGATATGCCGTGTTCCTTGCAGACTCAATAATCTTACCGGTATCCGCAAATAAGTTTCCCGTTTGAATATATCTCAGTTCTTCTGTCATTTCTTAATTGATACTACTCAACATTGCTACTCCATTTTCTGTAAAAGCATAAGGCAGATATTTGCTATGTTCTCCGCGCCCATTTTCTATGGTGCCATTTTGGCACCTTAAAGAATTATATTCCTCGCGGGATAATTCTATCATACATTAATGCTCTGTTGATCCATCGTGTTATGTTTTTGTGTTATCGATATTATTCAACCGTACGATTTTTGCGTACGTTTCAAAACGTTACAATTTGTAACGGCTTCATTTCTTCTTGCGCTTGATGGTATGCTTTACCTTCAACACTGCGAAATTCAACTCCAGTTCCGTCTCTGTCTCCGCTGTTGTCATATCATTCCCTATTATCTCACCTATCAACTCACCACTTTTCTTCAACAACCCCTTTTGCTCTTCCGGTTTTTCTGTATTATTAAGCGTCCTGATCGTTCTTGCCAATTCTTTCACCGAAGCAAAAGTATCAATGATAGCGATAGTTGTTACCTCAGCCTGCCTACTTTTCAGAATGGTTGCCAACATATACATGCCACGTTCCGTGAAAGCCTTTGGCGTTATTGTGCTGTGTTTCAGTATATTAAACCGGTCAAAATTTTTGACCAGTTCTTCCATTTCCTCTTCTTCTACCGGCAAAACATACCCTATCGGAAACTTACCCGGGTTATTCTTCACCGCTTGATTAATCTCTTTTGTTTGAACCCCATAAAGAGCAGCTACATCTCTATCTAAAATAACCGGTTCGCCGCGCAGAACAATGATTTTGTCCTGCACATCTTCGATAGATATCGGCATAATTGCTTCATCTGCTTTTTTTACCAATGCTCTCTTTGACTTGCCGTTCGCCATAGTATGTTGTGTTTAATTATTATTCTATTGTTCTCTTTGGAAGGTTCTCGGGACATGGTCCCGTGATGGTCCTGTTCTTAATAGCACTAGCGTACGTATACGTGTCTGTGCGGGGGTGTATACAAAATCGGGTGCAAAGGTACAATAAAAATTGGATATAAATGTGTAAAAATCGGTAGATTATGACGAATTATCGCCGATTTTGCTAAGTGTAGTTTGCAAAACGGGGGATTTTATGCTTTTAAACATAAAAAAGCGGCTTCCCGTTATTGGGAAGCCTGGCTAGGATACTAGGATTCTAGGAACCTAGGGATCTAGGATACTAGGGGACTAGGAGCCTAGGAAACTAATTCTAATAACGTAATGAATACGTAATACATACGTAAAACATACCTAATACATACCTAATACATACCTAATACATACCTTCACTCTTTACCGAACGAGGACGTGATGGGTAGCACGGGCGTTGTCGGATTGGAGAACGAGGAGATAGAATCCGACGGCAGCCGGAGCTGTGATTTCGGAATCGTTATAGTTCTCGCTCAGATGACGACGACCGAGCACGTCATACCAGTATGCTGTACCCTTGCCTCTCATCGGCAGCGAAGCAGAAGGCGGTACCAGCGACGGCATACCGTTGTTATAATCCGCCTCGGGTACAGGCGTCGGGATGAACGGACAGGTGTAGACCTGTGTTCCGTCCGGGCGGACAAGCAGTGCCGAATACTCTTTACCGAATTGCAGCTGAGTGCCTTCGCCGGTATAGTAGTTGAAGTCATGCGCCCCTTCGATCAGCGATCCGTCTACATACCATTGAACAGCGAAGAAGGTATAGTCATAGCCGCTATTTCCGAGGATAGCCTTGATAGTGCTGTCGTTGCGGATAGCGAGCACGTCGTTCCAACGCTGCGTGATCAGCTCTGAGCTATACAGGAGCGAGAGCGTAAACGGCATCGTGACGTTGAACTCCGGCTTGAGATCCGTGAAATGCAGCGTACCGTTATACAAGCCCGGCTCCAGATCCGGATCCAAAGCCAGCGGGATCTCATAACGACCTTTCTTCTGCTCTGTATTGACAAGCGTATCGAATTTATCGCTGTCAAAGGCAGCCAAGAACGATTGCGAGCGTCCGCGCTTGATATCATAAACGAACAGGAGCGTGTCCGCGCCCTCGCACAAGGTATACGCGGTAACCGGCTCGACGATAAGCGACTCGTAGATCTCGAGGTTGAGCACCCAGGTCTTGGAGCAGTCGTTCGGATCCGGCACGGTATCGATCATGGTCTTGGTGTTCTCGTCGTAGGTCTTGCCATGATACGTGAACGGCAGGTTCTCGGGCAACAGCATCGTATCCTCGAAGACGCGAGTCGGCTCGAGCAGCTCGAGATAGATGATACTATCGCAGGAGGTTATTTCGCTATAGAGGAAGACCGAATCGACGATACCATAGGTATGATACGTTGTATCAGAGCGCTCTTTCCATTTGAATCCTTCGCCCTTACGATCGGCATCACAAAGCGTATAAGTCTGGGTCTCGCGCGTAGCACCGAGCGGATCGAGATGGAGCAGGAAATGAATCGTCGAGTCGCAGGTACCGCAGGAGACACGATAGGTAACGTTGAAGTTACCACCCTCCAGCGGAACGTCGAAGGTAGGTCTCGCCTCATCCGACCATCCGTGCTCCAGACCATCGATAATCCACTCATGGGACTCGATATGATAGGCCTTGCTGACCACGGTATCGCCCTTGACGTGGTCGATCTCCTGTACCCATGAATGCATACCGTCCAACGTAACGCGGTATTCTTGGTTGCGACAGTTCATGTAGATCTTCGGCTTTCTCACTACCGGAATCGGATTGGTAGCCAGAGTCGAAGCATAGAGCGAGAAGAAACAGGAATGATCTTGAACGAACATACAATCGACTACATAAAGGCTGTCATCCTGATAACCGGCATTATAATGCTGGTCGGTACTGAGGATATACTGATCCGGCAGGGAACCATCGGGACGACGGTATTTCTCGTTATAGGCATATGCCCAACGATAGTGAAATCCGTCCGGTGCCTCAAACTCGGGGTTGATAGCACCGCACTTCATACCTTTGAGTTTACCATCGGAACAACCGAGGGTGAAGTAGGCATATCCGCAGTGAGCCGAAAAGGTACAGTCATGGGTGGTCAGACGCGCCGTAAGGGTCTTGCCTGCATAGTTTTTGTCGCGCAGGTTGACACCGACGGTCGTCCAGTCTTTCCATACGATATCGGCTGAAGTCTGCGAAACAGAGGAAGGCGTGAGATGCCATCCTTGCTGCACTGCCTCGGGCTTGAGGGTCGTACCGTTCATGACGTTGTTGGCGTTGAAGTCCGCCTGTCCGCACTCACCGATCGTCTGACCGTTAATCAAGATATCGAGTTTGAAACGCGGGTTCTCATGATCATCGTGCCCGGGTGCCTCCAACAACGGCATGTACTTAAGCAGCAGAACCGGATATTTGATCGTATCGACCGCAAAGGAGAACTCAATTCGCTCGGCATGGTTGTCAGCCTCCCAGTTACCGAGACGAACGGAGGCCAACTCACCATCCGGAACGGTCTTCGCTTGACCTCCCGTACGCGGCTCGTACTCCGTACGATCGAAATGGACGACATGACGGCTAGCAGAACTCGACGGTCCGTTATCCACCGGCTGTACCTGCTTGAAATCATTGAAAGTCAGGGTATTATTCGGCGGGGAGTTATCGATATAACACTTGGCGTTATTGATGTTCAGATAGTCCACACAGAGCTGATCGGGATAATAGATAAGCTTGGAAACGATGGTCTTGAGACTATAGAAACCGTCACCACATTTCGCGCGGACAATGAAGTCCGTTTGTCCGATAGGCACACTGGTAAAATTAGCGGTAGTCAGACCACCTGTCAAACGCGGACCGAGCCATTTCTGTCCATCGTAGGAATAAGCGCTGACCTCGTACTCATCCGCCGTACCTTGCCAATTGAGCGTCACGGTCGTACCGTTCGCTGTCACGGTGAGGTTGGTCGGCTGCGGACACTCTTCGCCGTCGGTGATCAAGATATTATCCACCGAAGCAGCCGGTTGCTGCGCGATGTTGGAACCGTTTTGCCAAGCAAAAGCGAGATAGTGCGGCGTACCGTCACAATCAGCGCCTTTGATATTGACGGCACATTGCTTCCAAGTCACCGTACCGTTGAGGTTTTTCATACCTGCCTGGGGCTGCAAAGGAATGATATAGTTGGCATATTTAGCCGGGATACCACCGGTAGGTACACAGTTCAAATTGATCGAATCGCCGGTGTCCGGATCGACCATCGGAATCCAGAGGGCATAGAGGCCGTCCACTTTGCTGGCTACGTTCGCCATCACGCAATAGTCGAAAGTCAGCAGGTAATCGCCCGACATAGCCGGCAAAGAGATGGTATCATAGGCAAAGATCCAGCATCCTTTGTTGCGGTAATGAACAGAGGCACCGTTATCGTCAGATACATAGAGGCCATAATGACCCGTACTGCTGTTATTACCCGGTTCGTCGATATACCACTTGTTGGCCAACTGATTGTAGATGTTCTGGTTGGCTACAGGATTCAGAACCCAGCGGTCACGTGCTGCCTGGGACTCGAAATCACAGAAATACATGCTTCCTGCCTGTACCGGCATGGTGTAAGCCAACACCGCTACCAGAAATATTTGGACTAAACGTTTCATATGCATTGTTCGTTTGGTTTCTATTGTACTATCATTACTTGGGCTTTGGTCTCGCCCGAAGCGTTAATCGACTTGATGATATATGCACCCGTCTGCTCCGGCGTGGTGAGCGAGGTGTAGCCCTGCGGCAAGATGAAGGTGCTGTAGAGCTGACCGGAGAGGGTGTAATACCAGATGGTTGTCTCTTGCTCCATGTACATCGGCAGACGGTTGCCTGCGGTGACGATGGTCGGATACTCCGATTGCTGCGGGTGATAAACGGGCTGAATCGGGCAGGTCGTCATCACAACGCTATCCTCACGCATCAGTTCTACGTAGTAGAATGCCTCGGTATCCAGCGGCTCATACAGATAGGATTTGGTTGCTCCCGCGATCGGCGTACCGTTCTTATACCACTGGAAGGAGAGGAAGTTCCATCCTCCGTTGTACTTCGGCGACAGGAGCGTCAAAACGTCATTCCATTTCTGCTCCACGATCGAACTCGGGTAGCGGATATCGAAGCCGCGCTTCTCGGTGTAGGTACCGCAGCAGAACTGATAGAAGGTCAACTCAGCCGTATAATGTCCCGGTGTGATCTTCGAGGTATACGGAATCGCGATCGAGGTCACCTGATCATAGATGACGGTATCGCGCAACTGCGGCGTATTGAACTTCACCTTCAGACTGTCATAGACACCGGCGGCTATATCCATCGAGATGAACAACTGCTCGTCGTCCGCACATACATACGGAACGGGCTGGATGTTCGCCTTAATACGGTCGTTGACGGTGAGCGTGAGATAAAGCACACTATCGCACCCGTGCGCGTTCTGCATATATATAGGATAATCGGTTACCGACTGATTGTACCTTACGCCGTTGATGACTACCGACGAATCGGAGCATATTGAGTCATGGCGATAATGGTTCGGCGAGGACTGATATACCTTCAGGTATAAGGTCGATACCGAGTCACAGCCGGCGAAGTTCTTGAACGTGCCGACATAGGTCGTATCCTTATCAAACCACTGCCCGTCAAATTTCACCGGATCCTGCGAACAGGTCGTCATATGGAACTCGGTGCTGGTCGGGATGATATTCGGCATGATGATCGTATCCACGGTCGTACTGTCGCAGGAGTTATCAACACCGATATAAGAGGTGAGGGTCACCTCGACGGTATCGCCTTTCTCCAAGCACGGATAGGTCGGCGACCAGGTCGTGACGTCTCTTGTTCGACCGGTTACCAGACTGCGGAAATGCCAGTGCGACTCGTTACATTTCTCGTCAGTATGGTTCTCTACGCCGTCGAACTTATTCATGACATGCGAGGTGTTGGTGAAGCGCAGCATGCTGGAGCAGCCACCGAAGACGGAATCAACGGTATAGGACGGCACCGGGAAACGCGGCTCGGAGGTCGTTTTGATCTCGAAGTAGCAGTCCGGTTGCTCAATGAAGCTGACGCGACAGGTGTAAATCTGTCGGCTGGCATCGACGATGAGCGTCTGGTCATGACTGACGGTATCGCCGTTCTGGTTATACCACGCATAGGCAAAACCTTCCGGCGCGATACACTGTACATAGGCATCGGTACCGCAGTTCTCGGTCTCGATATGTCCGTTCGCGCAGTCCACGGTGAAGTACGCATAGCCGTAGTGACCACTCTGGCTACAATCGTAGGTCGTGAACCGCACCTTGATATCCTGTCCGTCGTACGGCATGAGGTTGACACCGACGGTTGTCCAGTCTTTCCAAACGGCATCATTCTTTTTCGTTACATTCCAACCGTCCTGTACACCATCGGAGTACGAGAAGACAGCATGACCGCAACCCGGGTCAATGAGTTGATCGTTCTGATCGAGGATCTGGAGCTCGAAACGCGGCTCCTCTTGCGGGCTGTGCGATGAACCCGGGTTCTCCAATACTACCGCATATTTGACAATCAAGATACCTTGGTTGGTCGAATCGACATGTATATTATAGGTGATCGCCTCAGCCTCACCGCCCCAGTTCCAGTTACCCAGACGCACGGATGCGAGCGCACCCGTAGGAACGGTATGCAAGAGACTGTCGGTACGCGGATCGACCTCTGTCGGATCGACATGCAGCGTATGACGACTCTCTATCGCATCCGGACCACTATCCAAAATACCTACGTGCGTATATGGCGTCTGTCCTTGCGCGTTGTACGCGTCGGGGTTCATACCATAGGTACAAACGACTCTCGCTGTATCGTACAGATCAACGTAGTTGATACAGTGGTTCTCCGGACAGTACACAAGAATCTGCGATACATAGACATAGTTGGAGTGATAGGTCTTACTCTCTTCTTCCTCGTAGTACGAACTACGAATGCGGATGTCGTAACTACCCTCGAGTATCTTCGGTATAGCGAAGGAGCACTTATCACCACCCTCACGGGTAAAGCCCGGGGTGTAGTCGTTGATGCCCTGAATACCCTTTGTCCAGTCGAGTTCACCCAGACTGCGGTACTGGATATCGAACTCGGACTGCGAACTCTCCCAAGTCACCAAGAGGGTCGAGTCCTCGCACTGCGGATAAACGCGCACGTTGGTCGGCTTGGTGATCGCCATCGTATTGATTTGGAAGTTATCGATAGCGATACTCGATTTAGGAACCGTATCATTGGCCTGCGAGTTCTTATTGATCCAGATAAAGAGGAAGACGAAATTCTTCTGGGAATTAAGCGCATTCACACTGACCGGAGTGACAAACGATACGTTCTGCCAGGTTGTTCCGCCGCAAAGGTATTTCGATACGGAATCTTCGGTAATCGCCAGATTCTGACATGCACCCAACTGCTGCGTCGAGAGCTGCGCATTCGGTGCATTGAGCAGATTATTGAGATTGTACGCTCCGTTTTGGGTCAACTGATCTTCGGGGCAGACCATGACATAGAGGCAGGACTGATCGTCATCACCCTGACCTTTCCAGTCAAAGTTAACGTCGTATTTCTTTGTGGAAGATCCGGTAGGGAATTTATAGCGGAGGTAGGAAACCAAGACGGTTTTCTTTCTGCTGTACCCGGGGTTCTGTCCGTCATTGGTCACATAGAGCGAACGTCTTCCGGCACTATGCACCGCCGTACCGAAGATCCACTTATCCCCGGAACTCGAGGCACCGGCATTCAAGCGCCACGGAGTGAGGATATCGGATTCCTCGAAACTGCACTCATAGGGCAATGCGGTTGCCACGGTCGAACCGCTCTGCGCCCAAGCCAGGACGCTGAACAGCAGGATAATATATGTACTGAGGATTCTCCTCATAAGTATTCAGTTTTCAGTTATCAGTTTTCTTAGCCCCTGCGAGGCACGATTATTTCAGATTTAGAAAATCTGTTGTATATCTTCGTCACCTACATCGGTGATGGTAAATTCTACACGACGGTTGAGCTGACGTCCCTCATCGGTATCGTTATCAGCCACCGGTTCTTTCTCACCCTTACCTTCGGCGGTCATACGCTCTGCAGCTACACCACGCTTGATAAGGTCATTGCGAACGGAGTTAGCACGACCCTCGGACAGGATCTGGTTGGCCTCGTCCGTACCGACAGCATCGGTGTGACCGACGATATGAATCTTGACGGTCTGGTTCTCCAGCAGGAAGTTCGCCAAGTCAGACATTGCCTGCTCAGACTGCGGGAGGATATAAGTCTTGTTGGTAGCGAAGAAGAGGTTCTCGATCTTCACTTTTATACCCTCTTTGATATGCTGCATATAGAGGTCAAAGGTATCGCGCACGAAGTGGAGCGTGTCATCCTTCGGCATATAGCCCTGTGCGTTCATATGCGCGATATAATCGCCTTCGGTGAGCGGCGTCTCGATGAATCCGTCATCCGCAGACTGCGCCGTATAGAGCGCTACCGAGTCTTTGGTGGAAGTCAGACGAACGGTTGCCTCGATCGGCTGCTTGGTCTCCACGTCGTAGATGTTCATACAGAGCGTATAAACGATCGGCGCCGGGATACGCTCGAGCGGCAGACGGAGGGTATCGAAGTCGAAGACCTCCACGGTATGCAGGATGGTATCCGAGGGGAAGTAACCGTTCTTCGTCGCGGAGATGCGGTACTCACCCGGAGCGAAACGTCCTTGCAAGAGACCCTGACGGTTGGTATTCTTCTGCATGGTCTTGCCGGTTTCGGTATTGGTGATCTCCACGGCTACACCACCCAGCGCAAGCGCGGTGTTTTCGTCATACATAAAGACTCCCATACGCGGCGTCGGTGCCTTCGGGTAGTCCTGCGTAGCCTTCTTCGGACGCGGCAGATCGAACCAAACGGCGATCTTGGCTCCTACGAGGAAGGGGTTGACCTTGGCGCCGGCTGCCGAAGTAGTAGCCAAAGCGGAGTTAACGGGGAACTCAAGCGGGTTAGCCGCTACGAGCATCTGCGTCGGGATATCCTGTGCACCCGGATTAGCCTTCGCTGTCTCCGTATAATTGAGCGAATTGAGGAAACCATAGTCCACGAAGAGCGAAGCGCGAACACGCGGAGTGGCGTTGATCCACTGGTCGAGGTTGACACCTACTTCAGCGTGCGCTGCGAGGTTCAGACCGAACTTCACATTCGTCTTCGGACGATCGATATCCTGATCGGTCACCAGCGTATGGTTATACATATCCGTCATGCCGGCGATGAGCTCCTTGTCGTCAATGGTGGTGGTGAGCTTACCGCTGACGGTCGATTGCCCCATCAGACCGAGACCTACCTTCAAACCGGCTTGCCAGAAGAGCGGTAGTTTCTTGAGCTCCATACCAAAGAGGATGGGCACTTGTACAAATCCGCCGATCAGCTTGTCCTTCAGGCCGTTCATATCGTAGTTGTAGATCATCGTCTTGTCATACGGTTTCATACCGTAGTGAAGCGCGAACTTACCATCCGGCTGATTGGAGATACCCATGACGGAGTTATAGAAATTGAACTCTGCACCTACGGTCATCAACATCTGTTTGTAGCGCAGTTGGTAACCCAGACCGAGACCGCCGCCTACGAATCCGTTGTCTTTGTTTTGGAAGCCGACCGGATTCAGTCCTGCAGCTGCCGGCTCCTGGTATTGGATACCGGAGGTGAAGAGATTCGAGTAACCGACCTGTCCCCAGAATCCGAGACGGTGAGCGATATCGCGTTCGTTATAAGCGTTTGCCTTGGCATTGGCCTTGTCGATAGCTGCAATCTGCTCCATGTATTGCGCTTTCTCCTCGGCAGCCGTGAGGTTGTTGTTCTGCTTCGGCGCAGCCGCTTTCGCTACCTGCTTGTTGCCGGAAGACTTCGCCTTGGCCTTAGCCTGTGCCTCTTTGGCTTTGGCTTTTTGAGCCGCAGCTTTATCACGCTCTTTCTGCTTTTGGGCAGCTGCTTTCTCCGCCTCTTTCTTCTTCTGGGCAGCAGCTTTCTCGCGTTCCTTAGCGGCTTTCGCTTTGGCTTTCTCACGCTCTTTAGCCTGTTTAGCCTTCTCTTTCTCGCGTTGCGCCTTGGCTTTCGCCTTAGCGTCCACAGCATAAACAGCCGCGATACGGTTATCCACTACGGAGGCCATCGGAGCAATAGTGGCCAGACCAAATGCCATTAGCAGTATGTAGATGATTCGTTTCATGCGTTAGAATTTTATACCTTGGTTACCACCGCGCTTAATATCGAGGCGGTTGTTCTTTTGATAATCGTAAATATAAGATTTGCCGTGTTTGGGCATCTCGAAAGCTACCGTAAATTTAATACCGACATTCAGATTGCGGAACACCGCATTGTCCGCCAAGTCGCTCTTCATCAGCGGCTGCACGTAGAACTGAACGCCCTTGTCCGTCTCACGATACTCGAACATCGGTGCGCCGCTGCCCTTGATATGCACGTCCAGTACGCCGAAGTCCATGTATGCCGCCAGATACATCCGTACCTTATCGGGGTTGAGGCGGAACTGTTTGTGCTTGAACATATGTCCGATACGACCGCCTATCTCGGCATGCGCCATGATATTGAAATTCCATTTCAAAGGCAATACGGCGCTACCCATGTACTGATCCGACTCGAACTGGTGATTCGGCATGTCATAGAAATCGTCGTAGTACTTGTCGTACTCGCCGTAGGTGGTCACCTCGGCATGGGAAGAGGTCACGCCCCACATGTTGAGCGACACTTTCGGTCCCACCATGAAATAGAAGCGTCCCCACTCACCGCCGAAGAGCAGCGGGATATTGAGGTTAACCATCTGCGCCAAGTCGCGGGATTTATCGACGTGTACATGCATATCGAACAGCTCGCCCTCGGTATCCATCATCGGGATCGAGACGTCCAATTCGTCCATGCTGTTGACGTTCAGCTCATACATGCCTTCTACGCCGACGGAGAAAATAAAATTGTTATGGAAGAGGCGATAGTCCACACCGAGGTTGCCGTTGAATCCGGTAGAAGGCTTCATGCCCTCGACGGTATGCAGCAGCGCCGAATGACCCACGTCACCATGCAGCGACACGAAATGGTAGGTCTCCGGTGTGAGGCGCGTGTAAGCGCCTATGGACACACACCATAGGAGCATACAGCATACTATAAAGCCATACCTTTTCACAGACTTATAACTTAATAATTTAAGTTTCGGGCGGCAAAATTACAAAAAAATATTCATTTACGCAAGTTTTTGTCACTTTTTCGTTGTTTTTTTTTCTTTTTGTCTGCATTTTTGGCAAAAAGACAGAAAAATGGCAAACAGAAAGGGCTACCTTGCGGCAGCCCCTTCTGAATTATTCAGCGCTTGTTTGCGCGACCAAAACTTACTCTACCCGGCGACCGGTAGCATCATAGATGCGGTCGTTGATGCGGATGTAAACGTGGTTGTTCTTGAGGAACTTAACTGCCTTCGATTCGATGCCAGCGCCACCGTCGATACGCGTCGGAGTCTTCTGGAATCCAATCTCGAAGCTGTTGATTGCAGCCGGTGCACCATCGGAGCTGCTATCATCGTTGATCCAGATGAAGGCAACGCGGTAGTGACCAACAGGAACCTCAACATCCAATTCCATCGTTGCATACGATGCCTGACCATAGAGCGGCAGGGTATCGAGTGCAATCCAGCCGGCAGGCAGGTTGTCTGCCGTCAGACCTTCCGGAGTTACACCGGCGGTCAACTCAACCTCAGCCGGAACGAGGGCAACGCGCATAAAGTCGAGAGCGCCATCCTCATCGTTGTACTCACCTACGCACTTCCACTCGTAAGAAACGGTATAGATCGTATCCTTAACGAAGTCGAAGAGCTTGGTAGCGAACGATATAGAAGCTGCATCTTCGTCGTAAGCATAGGTCTCGCCGTTGTTGGAGATGAACAGTTCGTTATCTGCAATTACCCAAGCGTTAGCATCGTTAGCAAACTTCCAACCTTGTGCATCTGCGAAGGTAGTTTCGTACGGCAGAGCCGCGATGTTCTCGACAGTCGAGAAGGCAACCGAAACAAGCTTGCTGTTCTCTTCACCGCAGTTGTTACGCAGGTAGAAGATGTACGAGGTAGCTTCCTCGAGGTTGTCAAGAACGATCGGGTTGGTAGCAGGAGCGAACTCAGTCGGAATCAGATCCTCGTCAGCCGGAACAACTGCGTACTCCCAGTTAGCGTCTTCAACAGCATCCCAAGCGAAGGTAGCGCCTTCAGCCGTGATCTCCGATACCTCGATGTGGGTTGCCCACATACAAGCCGGAGCCTCACCCGGAACGTAGTTGATCGTCATCTTCGGCAAGAAGTTACGTTGAGCCATGTTGTTACCCGTACCGTAACCACCGATAGAAGCACCCTGAGCGGTGATACCATACCAGCTGGTGGACTTCCAATCTCCTGCAACGGTCTGCTTGAAGCCGATGAGCAGGTTGTCACCTGTGTATTGGAACGGCTCGCTGAACGTTACTACCATCTTGTTATCCACAACAGTGAGGTTAGCGGCAGTCATGACTTGCGTCAGCTTGCTCCACTCAACCAATGCATCGAGCGTAGCAGCCTCCGTCGGAGCTACATAAACCTCGAACTCAGCTGCGCCCCAGTTAACAGAAGCCGTGCTGGAGTGGAAGGTCAACGCTGTAATCGAATCCCAGAGAAGCTCTTGGATCTCAGCAGCCGGAACGATGAACTGGCTGGCAGTATTACCCTCATCTACGTAGGTACCGTAGATAGGTACGAAGCTGTTCGTAGCCGTACCATCGTTAACTACCATCGAGTAGATGTCGGTCGGAACGAAGGAGATAACGGTGCTCCAAGCACTGCTGGTCTCTTCGTCGCAGTTCGCTTTGACACGTGCGTAGTAGGTAGCCTCAGCCGTCAGACCGGTCAGGTCAATCGAAGCCTCGGTAACAATCTGCTCGTTCTTCTCTTCGAACGTGTTATCCAAACCGTATTGAACAGTCCACTCGGTTGCCTCAGCTGCATTCCACGTGAGGGTTGCGATAGAACCGTTACCCATGGTCAACTCAGCCTCCAAACCATTCGGAGCAGGACAAGCTACAGTAGTCGTGAAGGACTGACGAGCGGTCCATACGCTGTTACCGTCTTCCTCACCGCAGTTCGCGCGTACGTAAACATAATAGGTGTGGCTCGGCAGCAAGTTCGTCAGCGTGTACGGATTCTCGTTCACGGTGAGGATGCTTGTCAGCGTATCCGGGTTGAAGTTAGCGATTGTATCGAGAGCAATATCCCATGCGCTCTGCTCAGCTGCACCGGCCGTCCAGCTGAGTTTAGCCGAACGAGCGAATACATCCGAAACAGTCAGACCGGTCGGTTTGACACATGCCGGGATATGATCAATCAGCACATCATCTACGTGCAGATAGTTATCCGCATTCGATACGGTAGATGCACCGTAGAGGGCAATCTGAACGTTCTGATTAGCATATTGGCTGAGATCAATAGTAACCTCTTCGCCATACAATGCGATGTTGTTATATACATACTCAGATCCGGCGTTATCCCATTGACGGAGAATCGTCCAGGTAGCACCATTATCGGTAGAAATCAGGACAACGAACTTATCGTCCGTACCTGTCGTAGCGATTTGCGTGTAAGCCGTAGTAGACTTAGACAGTGCCATCGTGAAGGACAGTTGTACGTTCTCGTCAAGAGCCACATTCGGCAATACCGTCCAGTACTTGTAGGTACTCCAGATATTTACCGAGATGTGCTTGCTGTTGAATACCTTGTCGGTCTCCGAACGGAAGGTCCAGCCGGAAGAAGCCGGTGTGGTCAACTTAGCCGTACCTGCCAATACATCATCGATCAGGACACCAGTATAACGCAGCCACTCCGTCGGATAATCCGTGAGGGCATTGAAGTTCTCAGCATACGGAACACCGTAAACAGTCTTGAACGTAACAGGAGACGTCCATGCAGCCGTGTTACAGCTGTTTTGAACTTGTACACCGTACCTAGTACCGGCATCCAAACCTTCGATAACATACGGACTGGTTTCAATATCCTCTACAACCGTCCAGTTCTCACCATCGGTGCTATAACGGAGGTTGAAGCCGGTCTGACCATAAGCATTCCAGCTGATGGTAGCAGATGTCGTGGTGAGCGTGTCTGCTTTGACATCATCCGGTTGCTGACAAGCACTTGCCGTACGGAAGGTTGTCGTAGCCCAAATGCTGACACCGTCTTCATCACCGCAGTTCGCACGTACGTATACGGTATATAAGGTGTCGGTGATCAACTCTGCCAAAGCATACGGGTTCGAAGCGACGTCAATAATCTCTTCATCCGTTACCTCAGCGAGGTCAAACTCAGGATCAGCCGTGTAAACAAGTTGCCATGCTTCTTGACTCTCTTCACCATTGGTCCAACCGATGGTAGCCGAAGAAGAAGTGATGTTCGTTACGGTCAACTCAGATACCGGCAAACAGGTAATCTTCGTGATGCTGAAGTTATCTACAGCAGCCGGAGTCTGACTACCGCCACTGGTATCGTCTCTCCAGAGAAGTACAACTTTGTAGAGACCTGCCTTATCAACAGTTACATCAAACGTTTCTGTTTTCCAAGTAGTTGACAAGTTCAACTTAGTAGCTGCATATAACTTCGTCCAGCCGGTAGGCAATGAGAACGTTCCTGAAGTGGATACGGTCAATTCCAGTGTATCCGGAACCAGGGCAACGCACAACAAGTCGTAGTTGCTCTCACCGTTAGCCAACCAATCGTATTGGAAGGTATAGGTGCCTGCTTCGAGGTCGAATACCTTCGCGGCATAAACTGCAGTCGGGCTACTGGTCGTGTACGCATGGCTTGTACCACCATTATTGGAGATATAGAGAGCATGCGTACCCTCACCGTTGTGAGCAGCCTCGCCCAATACCCAAGCGTTGGTATAACATGAACATCCAGTTGTTGCCATCCTCAAAGTCATCAGCATACGGAACTGCAGCCGGACCCATCTTTGTATGGAACGGTTGAGCAACAACCTCGCTGTATGCATCATTACCACAATCTTTTACCAGATAGAAGACATAGTCTTTGTTCTCCAGCAATTCGCTCATTACAACGAAGGTGTCAGTGATTGCGATAAACTCAGCCGGCATCTCTTCAGAAGCCAAAGCATATGCATACTTCCATGCACCGTTCTCCTCATTATTCCAAGTTGCTTTCGCACCATCTTCCGTAATCTCGGAGATCTCCAAACCGGTCGGTTCGAGACAGTTCGGAATTTCCTCTACTACGATATCATCGATATGCAAACCGCGATAAGAAGTGGTAGCCTTCGGCATCTTGAATGCGATGTACTGACCCTCACCTGCATAACTGCTCAACGGCACTACGAACGGTTCGTATTCTGCTGTAGTCGGAGCAAGGGATGCAATCTGTACAAAGGTAGAAGCATCCGCCGGATCCGTCATAACACCTACGTAAACCGTAGCATCGTACGAAGCGGAATACTTACGTGCGTTGAACTTGATACGCAAGCCGTTGACACCTTCCATCTGCGGCAGGATTGCATACTGATCTTGCGGATCATAGGTTGAGTAGTAGTACGAATAGAACTTCAGTGAGTTAACACCACTATTCGCATAAGTAGCACCTGCATATACCGTCGGATAATACAAATAAGACGAGTAGGTGCTGGTATTGATATAATTCCAGCAAACCGGCAGCACATGACTCGCAGTTGCACCGGTAATGCTATCGAAGCCTTCCTTGTACGGGAAAGTAGAGATAATCATACACTCGGTGGTGAAGCTGAGAGCTCTGGAGTATTCGGACATATCCTCGTCGCTACACTTAGCCGCAATCTTCACGTCATAAGCGGTAGCCGGCTCCAGACCTTCGAGCGTGTACGGACGTACCGTAACAGCCTCTTCGAGAGCGGTCCACTCTTCGTCTGCGCTCTTCTTGTATTGCAGCATCCACGCTTCTTCTGCGCTCTGCGGAGCCCAATCAAGGGTAACCGAAGTAGCAGCGATCGTGGTTGCAGCCAATTCCATCGGGCGCTCGCAAGACGGGATAGCAGCAATCTTCACATTGTCGATGTGGAGGTTGTTGTCACCACCTGTAAGATGAGACTCACCGTAGAACGCGAAGATCACGTTCTTGTTTGCCAACGAATCATCCAATACGATCTTGACATCCTGACCTGCTGTAGCAATGTCATTGTAAACGTACTCGGAACCGGTATTGTTCCATACACGGAGACTATCCCATGTCACGCCATTATCGATCGAGAAGAGCACGAAGAAGCGGTCATCCGCTTGCTGTGTCTTATCTACAGCTCCCAGCGTACCGGAGTAAGTCGTCAATGCGAGGTCGAAGGTGAGTTGTACACCTGCCTGCATCTCGATAGCCGGCGTTAACAACCACTTATTCCAAGTTGTACCATAGATATTGGTACGTGCGTGCTCGTCAAATACGCCGTTAGCGGTACCGAAGTTCCAACCGGAAGTTGCAGCAGTGAGATCGGCAACACCGGATGTGATGCTATCCAACCAACCGGTATAGAGACTCCAATCAGCCGGTTTAGCCGTACCGAACGCCTCAACGAACGGAATACCGTACATTGTGGAGAAGGTCAACGGTTCCGTATACTGACTCATTGCCTCTTCATTCGTCGGATCGCACCAAGCAGCTACCTGTGCCTCATAAGCCGTAGCCGGCTCGAGACCGCTGATCAAGAGCGTGTCATTGGTAGTTTGAATCGGTTCACTCCATTCTACTTCTTCCTCAGATACTTTTCTGTAACGAACGAGCCAGTTAGCCTCATCGCCCTGGGCCGTCCATGCAAGTACCGCAGAGGTAGAAGTCAGACTGTCTGCAACAGCAACCAAACCGGTCGGCTCCAGACATGCCGGGATCTCTTCTACGATTACATCGTCAATCAACAGAGAAGCTTGCAACTGCGAAGCGGCCAACATCTTAATCGCTACATACTTGTAGTCACCGGTATATTCGGTGAACGGAACAACGTATTGCGTATATACATTGCTGGTCAACGTAAACGTTTGCAATGCTACGAAGTTCGCGGTATCTACCTGATCCGGCATAACACCGACAACAACCCGTGCACCCTCAATGCTCTCAGACAACTCATAGTCATTACGAGCCATGAACTTGATACGCATGTTGTCCAGACTGATGAGTTCCGGAAGAATGACATATTCATCTGCCGGCTCATCGGATGCGCTCGAGTAGAAATAGAGGAACTTGGTTCCGCTATATGCATCTTCCGGATAGTTAGACAAGATAGCAGGATAGTTACCCGCCCGGATAGCATTCCAGCAAAGCGGTGTTCCTTCGAAGCCCTCGTTCACTGTTGCGAACGGAACACATGAGGTAGCAAAGAGGATCGAGCTGCTGTAATCGCCGATGTTCTCTGCATCCTCCGGATCACATTGCGTAGCAATCTGAGCCTCGTAGATAGTAGCCGGATTGAGACCCGCAAGCACTTTGAAGGTATCAGTAGCTACCGGAACGACAGCTGCCCAGTCTTCTGCGCCTTGTACCTTGTAACGGATTACCCAATTCGTCTCCGGAGTAATCGGTTTCCAAGCCAAGGTAGCCGTTGTTTCCGTTGTCAGCGTATCAATAGCGTGGAATGCTTTCGGCGCTGTACAAGCAGGAGCGTCACCCGGAATAATATCCATAGCTACCTTAGGCAAGTAGTTACGAACACCGGAAGAAGCAGAATTTCCATAAACACTATATGCAGCGCCGGTAGTGGACTTAGCATAGAAATATGCATAAGCATACGTAGAAGACGGAACGGTTTGTTTGAAGCCAATCATCAGGTGACCGCCATGATAAACATACGGTTGCGTCAAAGTAACTACCATTTCCTGGTTAACAACAGACAGGTTAGCCGCATTCTTGACTAAAGTCATGGCATCCCAATCTGCGAGACCGGAAAGCGTAGTAGCCGAAGCTTCTGCCATATATACCTCAAATTGAGCGTCCGGCCAAGATACATTCGCATAGGAAGAGCTGGTATAGAACGTCAATTGGGTAATGGTATCCCACTCCATTCTCAGCAGAGAATCTGCCGGGATAACGAACTGACAGAGGTTAGCCTCATCTGCATAATAACCGTTGAACGGCACATAATTGGTCGTTGAGGTAGCGCCCGAGTTGATTACCACCAAGTACGGGTTGAGCGTCTTGAAGGCAATCGTACGACTCTGGCTGAAACCATCCGCTTCGCAGTTCTTACGCAAGTAGAACACATAAGAGGTATTGTAATCCAAATCGCTCAAGGTAATTGAGTTCTGATTAACCGGGAGGAATGCCTCGTCAGCCGGCTCATCTTCTGTAGCCGGAACGCATGCATATACCCATTTCATACCATCCGTTTCGTCATCCCAATCGAACGAAGCACTGTTAGTCGTGATATCCGAAACTTGCAAACCGGTCGGACGCGTACAAGCGATACGACTGATCTTGAAGTTATCGATAGCACCCGGAGTTTCAATATCATAATAACTATTGTTTCTCCAAGCGATGATTACCTTATAGTTGCCTACGCTCTCAATATTGATCTCCGCCAATTGGTTTTGCCAATCTGCTGCGCCATCCAAACCGGTTCCGCCATCAAGAGCAATCCATCCTTCCGGAAGGGCTGTTCTACTGAAGCCGGTCGGCACTGTGGTTGCAGCCACCGGATCAACAGACATCGGAGCCAAAGCAACACGAATGAAATCATAGTGATAAGAATCAGCCTCTCCCTTCCAATCGAACGAGAACGAATACATACCCGTTTCGCCGAAATAGAAGGTCTTGGTAGCATATACCATCGCTTGCGAACCATACGTATAAGCATGACTCAGACCGTTATCATTGGAGATATAGAGTGCATGTGACGGACTCTTGCTGGTCGCTGTACCATAAGCCCACTTGTTTGCTAAGTCACCATTGACCAACAACCAACCATTACCTTCCTCAAAGTCCCAATCATACGGCAGAGAAGCCGGAGTCTGGATAGTCTTGAAGGCCTTCGTCAGCGGCTCACTCTTCTCGGTCTCACCACAAGCGCGGCGAACGAAGAAGAGATAATCCGTGGTCTCAGCCAGACCTTCCAGGTCAACAAACTTATCAGTGGTAGAACCGGTGTAGTCCGTCTCTGCCGGCACGAAGTCTTCAGCCGGATTAGCCTTATAACCGTACTCCCATGTGCCATCCTCATCGGCGTCCCAAGAGATCTGAGCCGTAGTACCGCCGATCGTACCGAGTGTGATACTGAGCGGACGCTCACAAGCCGGGATAGGAGCAATCGCCACATTGGAGATGTGGAGGTTGTTATCACCCTTGTAGTTATTATCGGTAGGATCACCGGTGGACTCACCGTAGAATGCCAGCATGATGCTGTTGTCTGCATACGCACTGAGGTCCAACTTAATGGTCTGACCCTCGGTGTTGATCTGGTCGAATGAAGTACCTGCACCTGCGTTATCCCAAATATGCAGAGCCGTCCAGTTAACACCACCGTCGGTAGAGATGAAGACGATGAACTTATCATCTTGTTGCTCACCTGCCGTAACCGCTGCCGGAGCATTACCGGCCTTGGTAGTCAGCGCGAGGTCGAAGGTCAACTGATAACCTTCTGCCATCTCGATAACCGGACTTACCAACCAATATTTGGTACTCATACCGGCGATATTCAGATAGAGGTGCTCATTGCCAAAGACGCCATTCTGCGTACCTACTTTCCAACCGTCATTGGTTGCAACCAACTGTGCACCGCTTTCGGTTACCTCTTCGAGTAATGCCTCATAACGTTTCCACTCACCCGGCATAGCCGTGGTGTCGAAGGTTTGTGCAAACGGAACAACCGCTGCGGTCTTCGCCTTAATCGATTTACCATAGTCGGTGAAATCTTCCTCGGTACAAACCGCTGCTACGCGGATCTCGTACTCGGTGAAGGCACTCAGACCGGTAATCGTATACGGATTAGCGGCAATATCAAGCGTAATCCACTCCGCCTCAGCATCAACTGCCGGTTTGTATTGGAGACGCCATGCCGTCTCACCGGTGTTTGCTGTCCATGCTACCGGCAGCGTTGTGCTCGTAGCGGCACCATCCACTGCGTGGAGGTCTGTCGGCTTGAAACAAGTCGGGGTCTTCTCAACCACTACATCATCCACGTGGATGGCATTATCACCACCGGCAACGGTGGACTCGCCATAGAAAGCAAGCAGAATCGTTTGACCGGCATAAGCACTCAGATCAATCACTGCCTCCTCACCATCCGCGGAATAAGAAATACCATTGTAAACATACTCCGAACCGGTATTGTTCCACTCACGAAGGATAGTCCAGTTAGCACCCTCATCAATCGAAGCCAGTACGATAAATCGGTCATCTTGCTGCTGAGTTTGATCTACCTGTGCCGCGGAACTCCACTTAGTTAATGCCAAGTTGAAGGACATCCGGAAGCCCGGATCACCCTCTTCCATTGCGGGAACAGGAATTGCGGGGGTTACAAGCCATCTAAAGCAGCCTGTGCTCCAGATATTAGCATAAGCATGGCTGTCAAAGATGTCATTCTTTGCTCCAAAACTCCAGTTACTTGCAGATGTCAGCGTAGCCGAACCATCCGACTGCAACTGTCCGGAATAGATGTTCCAACCAGTCGGTTTAGATGAAGCATCGAAATGCTCTGCGAACGGGATACCGATCAAGGTGTTGAACGAAGCCGATTTCCAACCACTGGTGTTCTCACCGCAGATAGCTTGTACCTGCACTTGATAAGCCGTGTTCGAAACAAGGCCTGTCAGCGAATAGGAGTTACCCGACAGGTTCTTCACCAATGTCCAATCTGCATCAGACGAAGCCTTGTACTGGAGGTTGTAAGCCGAAGCCGAACCGATCCAGTTGATGGTAGCGGAATTAGCCGTTACGTCGTTAGCCTCCACCGATTCCGGTTTGTCGCAAGTCGGACCTGCCGAACCGCCAGTAAAACAGAATTGGATGTTTGGACGATAAGCAACAGCAGAGGCAGTACCTGTAGTCGGTACACCGTCCGCAAGCGTGTAAGCACTTGTGCCGCTGTTGTCGGTCTGTTGGGAACGAGCCATGCCGGTCATAGAAGTCTGGATAAAACGACTTCCACTACCGTAACCGGTCTCTATCGATGCATCTGCATCTTGCCAGACCGCAACCAGCAGGTTACTCGTTCCGTCATAAGCGAACGGAGTAGTCAGTTCAATCGTTACCCAGTCTGACGTGTTGTCAAAAGTGACAGCCGCAGCTGAGAAGACCTCTTCGAGACCCGCTGTTACATAAGAGCTTGACAGATTTTCAGCATCTGTGTTGGCCAGATAAATAGAGATTTTACGCGTCATGGAAGTAGCATCACCGTATGCAAAAGAGATACTGGTAATGTTTGCTGCACCATGATTAATCTCATCAGCCGTGTAGAGCTGCTGCGAGTAACTGTTGTGATACCAGTTAGCCACAGGTACATAACCGCTTCCAGCTGTCGTGCCTTCGCCTATGTCCACACAGTCTTGCGCCATTACTACTTGTGGCATTGCAAAGCACATCAGTGCAATCAGCGCAAATGCCACTTTTTGAGTAAAAGTTCTCATAAGCTTTTTTAGTAATTAGTTAAACAATAAATAACAACTATCTTGATATAGTATTTGTCTAAAATAAACATTTTAGCGCACAAAAGTACAACAATTTTTCGGAATGTACAAATTTTTTTTCAAAAAAATGTTATTTTGTAACGATTTTGTCATATTTAGTTTGCAAAATGACAAAACAAGGCCGCCAAAAATGGCAGCCTTGCTTCATTTCCAGCATCAGCGCTTACTCGCGCGGATCACGTACTTTCTGACCTTCGATCGTGTACCATTCATCGTTCAGGATGATGTACATGCGGTCGTTATAGATCACCTTGCGGGCACCGGAATCCTCGCTATCAACGTTGTCGATTGCCTCATCGCGGTCATAAACCGTGAGGGTGTGAACGAGGGTTGCCGTACAGGTTTCTACGAGTACACGAACGGTATCGACATACTCACCCTTCTCCGTTCCTACCCTATAGACGATCGGTGCCTGACCCGGAGCGTAAGCGAAGTCGGGATCCTGATAAACGAACGGCAGATCCTGGATAGCCACTGTACTATGGCGATAGAGGGTATCATTGCCCGTATCTTCTACATAGGAAAGGATAAGCGTCTCTACGCTGTCGCAACCTACCGATGAAACGAGCGTATCGCGATAGATGCCGGCGCGTTCGTACGTCTTTCCGTGCCACTCGTACGGCTCACCACCCTTACAGATCGTAGCCTCCAAGTCAGCGCCGTAACGACGTGCCGTTACCTCCAGATAGAGCGTTACGATACTATCGCATCCGTGAACAACTGTCTGCAGCTTACGATGGTAAGTACCGGTCTTATCCTTCGGCATGAAGTTATAATCGGTGTAGGTATCGCCCTCGCAGATCGTATCCTTGATCACGGTCTCCATTGCCGGATAAACCTCGATCTCCAACTGCTGAACGCTATCTTTCTTACCGGCCTTAGCCTCTGCATCCGATACATAGAACGGCTGCGGGTACGAATGGATACCCGGCGTGGTCTCATCTCCGGAGAGGTGGATATCGCCTACGGTGATGTCCTCGTATTGGCAAGTCGAAGCATACTCGACAGTCTTATCGAAGTAAGCCAGACGGACATTATCCACGTGGATAGCGATACCGGTGGAGGAAGAAGAACGTGCCTCGCGGTAGAAACCGATACGAACGTTCTTGCCTGCATAAGCAGCAAGGCTGTAACGCACATTCATACCGTCTGCCGGGATATCGCGCAGTTGCTTACCCTCCGGATTGGTATTCTGCCACTTACCGAGGATATTCTTGCTCTTCCAGGTCTGTCCGCCATCGTCCGAGATGATGATCATGAAGTAGTAATCATCCTTCATATCATTATCCGTTACGGCATTGCCGGTCATCAAGTGCGCCGAGTTACATGCCGTGAGCGCTATATCCATCGAGAAATGAACGCTGTCGTTCTCCGGCAGGTAGAAGTTCGGCGTGATCATCCAGTGGTAGTCATTATAGTAACCCGGGGCAGCGTAATGCGATCCCTCGAGACCGTAGCTGACAGTCGTGCGGGCAAAGCTACAGTTATCCGTACCACGCGAGATGACACCGGTCGTATCCACTACGTTATCCGCATGCGCCTTACTGAACGTCCACTCGGTGGCACTGGCCGTTGCGCTAAACGGCTCGTAGAAGTACGGCGTACGCGAGGTCTTGAAGGTAGCCTTCTGCGAGAAGCTGCTCGAGCCCCAACGCTCGTCGCATATCGACTGAACACGCCATACGTAGGTAGTCTGCGAACTGAGGTGCTCCACACGATAGGTATTCGATTCTACCACGTCGTTGAAGACGAAGGCATCCTCGGTCGCAAAGAACGGATCGGTCGATACCTGCAACAGGTAGCTGCCTGCCGATTCCGGACCGTTCCAGTTCAGCACCGCATGGGTAGCACCCAGTTGGAGAACATTCAGATCTTTCGGCTCTTTGCACTCGTTGATACGTTCGAACGAGATATTGTCTATCCAGAGGTAGTCACCCGTTACTTGCGTACTGCTACCCTTCGCTTGTGCGGAGGTCATCAGAGCGATATACGGTCCGGTAGCGCCGGTGAGTTCCACCTTCATCTGCTGATATAGCCAACTGTTCGCTGCCGTTGCCTTGTCCGCTACGGAGAGCGTACCGTCATAGGTCACGGTGTCGATCGCCACGAAGGTAGCTGCATCGTTCGGATCGGTCATCGTACCGACGATGATGGACTTCGAGTAAGCCGAACCGGTATAGGTCTGTACTACCGAGTCGTTCGTCGCCGAGATAACCGCCGGACGCATCCAGAACATAATCTGCAGCGTGTCGTATGCCGCTACGTCCATAGCCGGCAATGCGATATACGGCTGGTAGGTCAGACGGCTGCTGAACGAACCACGCATCATCACTGCGTTCTGTCCTTCGTAGCTGTACTTATAAGCCGAGGTGTTCGCCTGGTTGTACGGATCATAGGTTGCGGACTTCCATTCGCCCTGTGCGGCATCGTTATACGTCCAGCAGAGCGTTTGCTTGTAGTTCGTTTCCTTGATATTTTTCCATCCCTCTGCATCCTCAAAGCCGCAGGTATATTCCGGCGAGTTGGTGATACAGTCGGTGGTGAAGAGCAGCGGCTTGGTAGCCGGCGATTCATTCGTACCATCCGTCTGGTAAACGTACCAGCTATACATCTGAGCAGCTTGTAAGTGCGTGAGTTGATACTCTGTTCCGTTGACGGTCTCACGGCGGATCTCTTCGCCTTGTCCGTTCAATACCACTACTACCGATGCCAACTCCGGATGCCATACCGTCCAACTCAAGGTAGCCGAGACATCATTGATATCCGTGGTCTGCGGATGACCCGGTTTGAAGAGCGTGTTGCCTACCGGCTTCACACTCAGGTCATCGAGATAGAACAGACCGGCTGCCGGCTGGAAGAGGACAATATACTTGCCCTGCGTACCCGCCAACGGCAGACGCATCTGATCCCAATACTTGAGACCCGTCGGATCATTATTCACATTATCATCAACCGTCAACTCCGTATAAGAATAGGTCAGCGTATCGATGACGTGGAGCGTACTGAGGTCTTTCGGGTCGGTCAGTGTACCGACAACGATCGACTGGCTGTATGCCTTGTGCAGGAAGGTAGCGTCCACAATCTTACCGCGGTTAGCTACCGTACCGAAGGCGTTATCGTAGTTCACGAAGCAACGTCCGTAGAACTCAACCATCATCGTATCCAGACTGCATCTCAGTTCCGGCAGCACGATATAGGAGTTGAAGTTCGCCTCCGTCGTATGTACACGCAGAGCCGGACTGTCATTGCGACCGGACTCATAGTGACGGCTCGAGTTGTAGCCCGTCATCGGACCGTAGTACTCATAACCCTTACGCTGGATGAGCCATTGGTAACCGTTCACCGGCTTGTCATAAGTGACACCCGTTTGGAAACAGTTCTGCTTGAGATAGAGCGAGTCATAGATATCGCCCGCCAAGACATCGTTGGCTTCCCAGTCATATGTATCGTCAAAACTCCATACGAACGCACCGCTCTTATCCGGCTCCTGTGCTCTACACAAGGTGCGGAAGGCCAGGTGGTCGGAAGTAACGTAATTCTTCGCATCCGAAGGAGCATTCGCTCTCTCCAGATAGGCTACATAATCGGTCTGCGCTTCCAGATTCTCCACGAGCTGTGAGGTCACGCCGCTCAGGTTCAGGAACTGCTGTACCTCGCCGCCGTCCGGCGTCTTGATATAGAGGTTCCACGGACCACCGATATTCTGCCATTCAACCAAAGCACCCGATCCGTCTGCTACAATCTTCTTGAGAGCAACCAAGCTGAAGTCTTTCTTTGCATCCAACTTCGCGTCATCAATGTACAAATAAACGCTATCCGCATTCTGCTTCGGCATATGGAATACCAATTGCTTATCCGCGATGGTTGCCGAATCCAGATCCAGCGTATATTTCTTGAAGAGCTGGTTGTTCTTACTGGTCGGTTTGGTGGTAGTACTCGGTTGGTCAATACGGATAGAAGCCAAGGCCTCATACGTACCGAAATCGCGGTCTCTGTCTACCAAACCGATCTCCAGCAGACCTTCGGTCGCATGGTTGATACGGTCGGACTTCTTGTTGTGATAACCCGGACGTACCTGGAACTCGAACGAACGAGCTTGGGCTGTACCTACTGGCGGGAAGATCACATATTCGCCGTAATATCCACCATCGGCAAACAGCAACAGCGCGCCGTTATCCGTACGGGAATAACCAATCGAATCCGGGATATTCTGTAAGCTGTGCGGATAATGCATATAGGACTGCGACTCCATTCCCAAGGAATCACGACCGGTTACCAAAGCCGGATGGATATAGTATGCATCGCTTTCGGAATACATACTGCGCACCCATGACTCCGGATGACTGCCGGAAGCATTCTCAAAGCCGAAGGAATAAGCATCCTCATAATAGTACTGCGTATTGACCTTGAGCGGGTTACGCGTCCATGCGCTCACATCATCGCCTTCGCATAGCGTGCGGGCGAAGATATAATAGGAGGTAGCCGGTGTCAGATCGCTGATCTCTACCGTCGTGGTTTCGGTCACGATCTTATCGGCATTCTCCAGATACTGGTTGAGATTACCGATCGTGATATAGACAGCTTCCGGTATTACCACCAACTCCCAGCGACTGTCCGTCTTGCTGGCCGGCGTGATACCGATCTCCAAGGAGTTATACGAAGCACCGATAGATTTCAGTTTCGGAGCGTTACAGGTTGCTACCAGTTCCAGACCGACATTATCAATCCAGTCATCGTACCGGGTCGGGGTGACATTATCAATACCGGCTGTGATAACGATATTGTCGTACGGCAACTCATAGTTAGCCAGATCCATCACGCAGTGCGTGAACTCCGAACCGGCAGGTAAAGTGAAGGTCTCCAAAAGCTGGAAGGTCGTCAGGTCATTCACATCGCCCATTACGCCCACATACATCTTCCGAGTATCGCTCGTACTGTATGCACGCGCATCAAAGCTGAGTCGGAGGTTCTCTAATTCTCCGGCTACTCTTGGTACTACCATATAGCCGTTGTACCACAAGTTGATACCCTTCGAGCCATTCGAGCTGATCGTTGCGATCTTGAGCCCGCTATATCCTAAGAGCTGCCAGCAACCGGGTTGTGTTTCTCCCGTCTCATAGCTCTCGAAATCATCGAAGAACGGCAGTGCGGCGCCGCCCTCGGTCGGACAGGTCGTACGAATCGTCGCATAGGTCATGGAGATAGCCGTGCTGTCCCCGTTATCGCAGATACCCTGCGCATAGACATAATAGGACGCCGCAGCCTCCAGACCGGAGATCAGGATGCCATCCGAGTGATCCACGATCGTATCCAGCAGATACTGGTAATGCAGTTTCTCATTATCATTGAGCACACGGTTCGCCAACAGCACACGGTACGTATCCTGATAACCCTTCCAGCTAACCAATGCAGCACTCTCGCCGACGCTATCTACCTCAAACGTACCGATCGAGCGGCATTGCGGGATGAGTTCGACAGAAACCTCCGAGACATACACATAGTTCGTGGCTCCGAAATCGGAGAGGAACATGATGTTCTTACCGAAATCACCCATGTAGTCACCCAGATAATCCTCGAAGCCTACGCTGTACGGATCCCAAGCGGTCTTGCTGAAATTCAGCGTATCGATCGGCACGAAGGTACTCAGATCCGACGGGTCGGTAACAACACCGACGATCAACTGAGCATTATTCGACGAACTGTTGTTCGCGCGACCCCAGAAGTTCACCTGGTATTTATGGATCGAATCCACATTCAATTCCGGCATGATCGCATACGCACCGACCGCCGTCGTCGAACTCGTGACGTTATCGTAGATGCGCAAGTAGTTCTTGCCGTTATGCATTATACTGCTCGTTGCCTCAACATACGGGATATAGGTACTTGCTACATCATCCGTCTTGTTACCCGTGATCCAGCACGGCATCTCGCCGCCTGCACCTACCTCAAAGCCTTCATCCTCCGAGAACGTGATCACACCCAGATCCTCCGGCGTCTGCGCCTCACAAGGCGTTACGAACGTCGTCGTTCTCCATTGCGACATCACGGTGTCCTCACAGAGTGCTGCCAGATGCAGGTAGTACCTGGTCTGCCCCTGCAAACCGGTCACTCTGACATTCGCCTTGTCCGTGGTATCACGCCGGATAATCCACGAATCCGGAATAGCGGCAGAGCCATCCAATTGCGGCTCGGTCAAGCCATGGTTGGTCATCAGCAGGATCCATTGGTCATCCGTCATCAAACCGCTGTTGACACGTACGCTGGAGGTCGTCAACTCCGAGAGGTATGCCTTCGGTACCGGACAAGCCATCGAGATAATCGACACATCATCCAGATAGACGTAATCGCTCTTTTTCATACGTCCACGCCATGCGATATACTTGGCGCCTTTAGGAATCAACGATGCATACTCGCTCAGGTCAAACGACTTCGTGATCAACTCAGCCGACGAACCTTGACCCGCTACAGAATCCAGCGGCACAAACGTACTGAGATCCTCCGGATCGGTCATCACTCCTAATACGCAGTACTCACTGGAAAGGGAAGCTCCGGATGAGAACGTTACCATCAATTGGGACAGCGAGTCGCACTTGATCTCCGGCGTTGCCGCCCATGAGGTACAAGAGGTCTCGTAGATATACAATATCTTCGATCCGCCGTGCGAGATGATATGCGGTGTGTTAGAGGGCGAAGTACCCGTGGTACCTACCGTCCAACAACCCGGTATAGCATCGATCTCATAGGACTCAAACGTCTCTTTGTTCGACTTGGCCGGATCCAGCAAGTCGCAGGTGGTATGAGCTCTGACAGAGGTCCAAACACTATCGCCGCAAAGCGTGCGGATATAGAAATAATAGGTCGTCTGCGTATTCAAGTCCTCTATATGGAAGGCTTTGCCCTGAACCAACGTATCGTTGACGATATCGTAGTTATGATCATAGTTGTTGTTCTTTACGGAAGCTACCGACGCCTCTTTGCTCAGCACCTTCAGTTCCCACATATCGTTAGCGGACTGTCCTTTCCATTCGAGATCGATCGAATGAGGAGCCAGGTTGACTTGCTTGATATCAAACGCCTCGATACAAGACGGATCTTTCAACTCTACGTTGTCAATGAGCACATCGCTGTTCATGATCAGGTTACCACCCAGACCGGAAGTGATGGCGATATTATCGTGATCCAACTCGTAGTTAGACAGAATGAAACGTGCTTTCTTGAAGGCGTTTCCGCTTACCATCACGGTATCAAACGGCACGAACGTGCTCTGATTCTCGATATCGCTCATCGTACCGACGATCACTACACCGGTGGACGAAGCCGTACCGGCGGATGTACGTACATCGAAGGACAGCAACATATTCGACAGGTTGCCGTCAATCGTCGGCATGATCGCTATCGAACGGTGGGTTGTACCGGACGAATAGAGCTCCAGCGTCTTATTGCTGTTACTCGACGTACCGGCCTGATAGATACGCGGATAGTCCACGCCCATATAGTCTGCCAACTGCCAGCATCCTACGGACTGACTGCCGACATTGTAATTCTCAAAAGTCTCCTTGTACGGGAACGCCTCGTCTTGACACGGGGTAGCGAATGCCATCTCAGACCACCACTCCAAGTCGCAGGTAGCGCGAACATAGAGGTAGTAGTTCGAGTGCTGAACCAGATTACCGAATCCGAAGCGCGGCGGGTTCTGCGGGTCAGCCAAAGAAACACTCTGAGCTACCACCACACCACCCATCGCAGCAATCTGCTCCAGGGTCTTATGAACACGCTGCGTCTCGCTCAACGGCGTACGGGAAAGGAAGATCTCCCACTCGTCCGACAAAGCCGATGCTTCCCAACCTACCGTTACCGAGTCCGGGAAGATCTCCAACTCGATATTCGTCGGCGGTACACACTCCGACAACGAATCCACCGTGATCTCGTCGATATAGTTGATCGTATTGGCCGTCATGTTCTTCACATCATCCCAAACAATCGCAATCACACCATCCGGACCTTGATAGTTCTCGAAGTTCGTGTAGCAACGGGTATAACCCGTACTGTTGAGCGTGAAGCTGGAAACCGGTACGAACGTATTGATATCCATCGGATTGGACATGATACCGATCGTAGCATGCGCTTGCGATACATCGTTGGATCCGCTGCTCAGGTAGAACTTCACCTGCGTTTCATTCAGATCCTCCACCATCGGAAGCGTGAGCCATGCATCCGTACCGCCACGCTTACTCAGGAACAGACTGTTCGATCCGCCATAACTCGTTCCTACATTGACTGCAGGATACGTTCCGGCATTACCAAACACACCCATTCCGGCCACACATTGCTGGTTACCGATCTTATACGTGGTCGTTGTACGTGCCTCAAAATCAAAAGCATACGGGATATCGCGCTTCGATGCGATCGTTACGAACGGATAGCGGTATGACCACTCCGTGCCGACTGCCTGTACATAGACATAGTACGGATTATTCCAACTGTGATTGGCCTCCAGATCCTCGCATACATAACTTTTCGTCGACACCGTTGCCTGTGCCACGATAGCCTCAGCCGAGGGGCTCAACGGATCAACCTCTGCATTGGTAACCAATACGTTGTACGAAGAAGCATTGCCTTCCCAGCTGATCGTAGCAAACGTATCACGCGGGTTAACGCTGATCTTCGTCACTTTCTCTACCTGCGGGCGGTACTCTACCGTCACATTGTCGATATAGAACAGGTTCTCACGGTCGAAATCACTCACGAAAGCCAGGAACGTACCGCTACCGGTATAGCTGCTCAGGTCCACGATATTCTCCTGGAAAGTCTTATTGCCCCATACGCTGATCGTATCCACCACTCTGAACGTCGTGATATCATCCGGATCTTCCATCACACCGACCAAGATACTACGACCGTATTGACGACCCGTATAGGTATAAACCGTGCTCCAGAAATGAACCTGACACTGGCTGATGTGGAAATCCTCATTCAGCGTATCCGACAAAGCCGGCGTAGCTACATACACATACCGATCCGCCGGAATGAAAGTAGAAGGCGAATTGAGCGCTCCCGAGAAAATGACAGCCGAGGTAGCATCCGGCGAGTAGTTAGCACGCACACTGGAGCTTGCCGACGAGTTCACATACGGAGACACCACATTATCGACGAGGTTGTTGCCCCATGCCCAATCGGCATCACGCGTAACACCCTTGTCATAATTGAATTTCTCCGTGAACGGCACCTGCTTCGCTACGCGAACGCGGAAACCGAACGGACCATCCTTCGATTGCTCGCTGCTCCATGCGCTGTTCTCGTCCTCGCAGATCGAACGCACATAAGCCAGATAGAACGCACCCGACTCTAACGTGAGGTCTTTGTTCATCACATCACCCGGCACAAAACCGTGGTACGCTATACGCTGCGGCTCGTTCACCTCGAGATCCCGGATCAATTCCGGCTCAATCGTATCCCGGCTGATGATCACCTCAAAACTGTCCGCATCAAAGCTGGCCTGCCAGGACACATTGACCTTACCCGCTCCCTTGTTGGTAGCCATCAGATCGTACGGAACAGTACACTCCGGCGCAGACTGCACCTTCACGTCATCCAGCACAATACCGCGACCGAGGTTATCCGTTCCCTCGAAAGCAATCTGATAGGTCTGACTCAGCTCCGGCAAAGAGAACTTCACGCGCTTCCAATCCGAGGTCGCGTCGCTATACTCCGCCAGCACTTTCCATTCCGAACGGGTATTCGGACGGTACAGCACACGCAGCGTATCGCGGTCTGCACCCCATTTCGGATTCGCGTACCAGAACGTCAACTCCGGCAGATAAACCTTCGTCGGACGAAGATCCATCACCTTACTGACCAGACGGGTCTTGTACCCCAAGGTCTCCCCTGTGGTATTACGCAAATAAGCGCGTTTGGAACCTTCCTTTACGGTAGAAGGCCAAGACAAACCGTCCGATACATCTTCCACAGCCCACGGCATCGAACCGGACAGCAATTCCTGCGTCCATACATCCTCTTGAATGCCATTCTCAAAACCCTCGTCGATCACGATCGTACGGGCTTCAAGACTCATCGTAGATGCCACTGCGGCAATCATCAAACAGAATAGATACTTCTTCATAAACATACAGTATATATTAATCTAATTCCTTATTTCCCGCGCATAATACGGTAATTTGGGCGCAAAGATACAAAAAAAAAATGATTTGTGCAACATTTTGACACAAAAAATGTTTTTTTTCTTTCTTTTGTTGATTTTACCTAACATTTTCATATACAGTATGATAAAAAAAAGAAGAACGACCGTGCAGGTCGCTCTCCTTATAATATATCGCGCGTATGCGTTAGAGGCTTGCCTCGTATGCTGCTGCGTCCATCAGTTTGTCGAGCTCAGACGGATCCTTCACGCTGATGCGGATGATCCAACCCTCGCCGTACGGGTCGTTGTTAACCAACTCCGGCTGCGCATCCAACGCACCGTTGATCTCCAACACTTCACCCGTAACAGGCATGTTCAGGTCACTCACGGTCTTAACGGCTTCAATCGAACCGAACACCTCGCCTTGACCTACCGTCTCGCCCTCCGTCGGAACATCGACGAACACGATCTCACCCAACTCTGACTGCGCATAGTCCGTGATGCCTACATATGCCTCATCGCCCTCTACGCGAATCCATTCATGCTCGCTGGTATAGCGAATATCTCCAGGAAAATTCATATAAATCTACAATTAAAAATCTTAAATCTAAAATCTAAAATCTAAAATTTGCGCTTTAGCGCTCAACCGGCGTTCCCGGGATCTGGTCACCCAGCGTACTCATAGCGCAACGGAAACCGATCTTGGACGAAGCCTTGTCTTGATCCATATAACGACGGGTAGACGGATTCAACCAATAGATGCGGTCTGCCCACGAACCACCTTTGTATACGCGGCTCTTCTTCGTTACGCGCGGAGCCAGGATATCAGTCGGGTCGTTCTTGATCTCGCTCAGGTTAGCTACACCTACGGTATCCAGCGGATAATCGGTGTCGAGCAGGCTGGCGAAGTCACCATCCAAGACGTCACGCTTATCATCCTCTTTACCCCAAGTGATCTTGATGCAACCTACGGAATCCATCTCGAACTTACCGTTATCATCCAGTACCGGACGGCTGTAGATATTACCACGGTAGGAGTTGTACTCGCTCGTCTCCTGATACGTCGTCTCGCGATATACATCCATTACCCACTCGTTCACGTTGCCGGCCATGTTATACAGACCGAAATCGTTCGGAGCAAACTCATCCACCGGGTTGGTGATCACACGACGGTCGTTCAGCGCACCGCTGACACCCATCATATCACCACGACCACGAACGAAGTTAGCCTGCATCATACCCAGGTTCTTCTTCGTCATATCACGCGGGTGATAACCGCTCCACGGATAAACCTTACCCTCAATGGTCAGACCGTCTTCACCGGCTACCGGAGCATAAGCGGCAAACTCCCACTCAGCCTCGGTCGGCAGACGATAACCCGTAACGAAGATACCATCGGCGATGTTCACTTTGCGCTCTGCGCCGTAGCTATCCAGTTTCGGACGACGACCATAATCAGGTACATAACTATCATCCATGAGATATTTCTCTGTATTGAAAACGAACTTGTCGCGGATCCACTCGTAGCTCGGACGGTACATCGTAACGGTCTGCTCCGGATCCTCCGGGCTTACCTCTTCGTACGAGTACATCTCATAGCCTGTCTCTTGCTCCCACTCGTCTTTGTAACCCTCGTCATCAGTCGGCTGAAGGTCAGCAAACGGAGGAATAACAATCGCGCCGGCATTGATCAACGCCATCTCGTTTACGCGGTCGGTACGCCAAGTACAGTAAGCCATAGCCTGCTCCCAGGTCACACCTACGATCGGGTAGAACGAGAAAGCCGGGTGCTCGAAGTAGTTGTCCTCATACGGATCGTTATAAGCCAGGTCTTCACGCCATACCTTATGATCCGGACGAGCCTGATCAACCAACTCCGGAGCTACTGCGCCGAAAACGAAATCCAACCAGTGCAGATACTCATTCCAGTTGAGGTTCGTTACCTCATACTTGTCCATGTAGAACGAGCTCACAGTCAGCGTACGGGTCTCGTTGTTACGCGGAGCGGTCAGGAACTCATCCTTCTCACCTACCGTGAACGAACCACCCTGAATAGGCACCATACCTATCGGGTTCACATTACCCACACCTTCATTTGCCTCGAAATTCGTAGTTCTCTGGTCGAAATAATTCCAACCGGTGGTGTTACTTACACGGGTGTTCAGCTCGCGTTGATTACAAGCTACTGCCGTCATGGCCACCAATGCAATCAGAAAATACTTTTTCATACTTTTTTATATTATGTTTCTTTCGATTTTCTACTCTATTTTATGCACGCATACATAAATCAGCCTGCAAATGTACTGCTTTTTTTGCATATACGCAAATTTTTATTAAAATTTTTTGCACATTTGCGAAATTTTTACTAATTTTGCACCGAAAATTAAACATTCTCGCGCTGTGAACGTGCAAATTATGGCAATTGGCAACGTGACGCCGGATAGTTTTTACGCCGCCTCACGCTTGCATAACACCGACCGGCTGATCGCGTGGGCGCATCAGGCTGTAGCCGATGGCGCCGACATACTCGATATCGGAGGATGCTCTACCCGCCCGGGTAGCACGCCGGCATCCGAAGAGGAGGAATGGGCACGACTCGAACCGGCGCTTGCCGCGCTGCGTCAGTCCCTTCCCGAGGTACCGCTCTCGCTCGACACGTTCCGACCTGAGATAGCCCGTCGCGCACTGAAGCAGTTCGGTCCGATGACCATCAACGACATCTCCGGCGGATGCGAGGCGATGTACGAGGTGGTACACGATTTCGGCGTGCCGTACATCTGGACCCTCCGTGGCGATCTGGAGCTGCCCCGAAAGATGCCGCATCTATGCGCTCTGCCGGGACTCATCCTCGATCCGGGATTCGGCTTCATCGGCAGCACCGAAGCAGACTACGAATGTATGCGGCATATGGATGAACTCAAGCAATACGGTCGACCGATATTGGTCGGCGTGAGCCGTAAGTCGATGCTTTGGCGACCGCTCGGACTGACGCCGGAAACCTGCCTCAGCGCAACCCAAGCCCTGCAGCTATACGCCATCGAGCACGGCGCTACCATCCTCCGCACCCATGATGTCAAAGAAACCAAACAAACAATAACGATATGCAACTCCTTGCTTTTAACTTCGGATTCAAAGATGTGATCGATATCCTGCTGGTAGCAGTGATCCTGTTCTATACCTACCGCTTGCTGCGTCGAACCGGTGCGTCCAACCTCTTCTGGGGTATTCTGGCGTTTATCATCGTATGGTTCCTCGTGCGGTTTGTGTTCCAACTCGACCTCACCGGTGCACTCTTCGATCAGATCATGTCCGTCGGTGCCATCGCGCTCATCGTCATTTTCCAGGAAGAGATCCGTATGTTCTTCTACCGCGTCGGTTCGCGTTTCTCCTCGTGGAAGATCTTCCAACCGCATGTGACGGACGAAGATCCGCGTGCCCGTCAGCAGATTCTGGAGATCACGCAGGCTTGCCGCCATATGGCATCCACCAAGACCGGCGCCCTCATCGTACTGGCCGGAGCAGGCAGCCTTAAGGAGATCGTAGACACGGGCGAGCGCCTGGACGCGCAGGTGTCCGCGCGTCTAATAGAGAATATATTCTTTAAGAATACACCATTACATGACGGTGCACTCGTCATACGCGACGGAAAGATGTTAGCCGCAGCTTGCATCCTGCCCGTTTCCAAGAACCAGGACATCCCGCTGCATTACGGCTTGCGTCACCGCGCAGCACTGGGCTTAACAGAAAAATCCGACGCCACATGTATTGTGGTATCGGAAGAGACAGGCCATATATCCGTGGCCGAAGACGGTCAAATACGGGAAGTAAAAGAAGACGAGTTATTCCTCGTACTTCATTCCTCGGCGACTACCGCCCCCGCGAGCTGAGCTGCGGTACGCATCGCGACAGATCACACACTTGCCTTGCTCAGGCAACTGGAACAGCACGGTAAACTTAAGACCAACCACCAGGTTATTCACCGCTTTGGCAAAACCCGAAGTGGACATGATATCGTTGACCTCCAGACCATCCACCATCGTGGTCGTACCGTAAGCCGCCTCAGCGTCATAGAAACCAGGCGCAGTGAAGAAATCCAAATCACGCGCCTTGTGGATATCCAGCAATCCGTAATCCACGAATCCCGCCAAGCGGTACTCGATCTTACGTTTCGGCACGTCATAACCCACTGCATCCGTCACTAATCCGAAGCGACCACCGATCTCCAGACTTACATCCACATTGAGATTGAGCGAGGCATCCGCTTTCTTCTTAATCGGCAGATCGTTGAAGAACTGATACTCCGGCATGTTGTAGAACGGATCGAAAGCCTTATAGTCACCGTACGTAGTGATATTGGCATTCGTATGCGCCTTGGTCAGCACGTTAGCACTCACCTTAGCACCCGCTAACATATAGAATTTCCTATGCTGAACACCGATCATCAACGGCACTTGCACCGCCAGATTGGTATACTGGTCATGACGATCCTTGACCTCATATACATAATCGAATACATCGTCATTGAGGTCCTTCTGGTTCTCAATCACCGTTTTTGCACTGCTGCTCTGATTGAACGAAGTCCAACCGCCGTGAACGCCGACACCTACATCGAAAAGGAAACGCGTCGGGCTATACGTAGGACCGGCTTGCAGCTCATACAAAAAGCCCAGACCTCCGGCTGCACCGAAACTGGCACTGTACTTACTCTGCGAGGGAAGCAAACTCCATTCACCGGCGCTGGCATACGCACCTACATAACTATTCACCTTCGCATTCGCTATGCTGCTAATGAGCAACGCGAATAGCAAAACCCAATATGATTGATGTTTTTTCACGATTTTCTTGCGTATTCGGATTTTTTGTAGTACCTTTGCAGCCGATTTTGCAGAGTGTACCCAAAATGCGGTCGCAAAAGTACAACTTTTTTTTGATATACGCAAGAAAAATCATTGATTTTTTTACATTTAGTATAAAAAATACACAAAATATGGCATTTAATCGCACTTTAATCACAGCAGCACTCCCGTATGCGAACGGTCCCGTGCATATCGGTCACCTCGCCGGAGTGTATGTTCCCGCGGACATCTATGCCCGCTATCTGCGCCTCAAAGGCAAAGAGGTGCTGTTCGTTTGCGGTTCGGACGAACACGGTGTTCCCGTCACCATTCGTGCCCGCAAGGAGGGTATCACCACCCAACAGGTAGTCGATCGTTACCACTCGCTCATCAAGCGCTCGTTCGAGGATTTCGGCGTATCGTTCGATATCTATTCGCGTACGACCTCCGACATCCATCACCAATTCGCAGCGGATTATTTCCGCAAGATGTACGATGCCGGTCAGTTCGTGGAAGAGACTTCCGAGCAGTTCTATGATCCGCAGACCGGTCATTTCCTGACCGACCGTAATATCCGCGGTGAGTGTCCGCGTTGCCACAGCCTCGGTGCCTACGGTGACCAATGCGAGAAATGCGGTGCTACCCTTTCGCCGGACGAGTTGATCAATCCGTATAATGCCGAGACCGGTAATGCATTGGCCAAGAAAGCGACCAAGCACTGGTATCTGCCGCTCGACAAATATCAGGCATGGCTCGAGGACTGGATCCTCAACAACCATAAGGAATGGCGTCCGAACGTGTACGGTCAGTGTAAGTCCTGGCTCGACAGCGGACTCAAACCGCGTGCCGTCACCCGTGACCTCGATTGGGGTATCCCCGTTCCGGTAGAAGGTGCAGAAGGGAAGGTGCTCTACGTTTGGTTTGATGCACCGATCGGCTATATCTCCAATACGATCGAGCTCTGTCAGACACAGCCTCAGAAATACGGCGACTGGCAGAAATGGTGGAAGAACGAAGACACAAGAATGATCCATTTTATCGGAAAAGATAACATCGTTTTCCACTGCATCGTCTTCCCCGCTATGCTCAAGGCGCAGGGTTATAACCTGCCGGATAATGTGCCGTCCAACGAGTTCCTCAACCTCGAGGGCGATAAGATCTCCACTTCCCGCAACTGGGCTGTGTGGTTGAACGAATACCTCGATGATTTCCCTGGCAAGCAGGACGTGCTGCGTTATGTGCTCACCGCCAACGCACCGGAGACCAAGGATAACGATTTCACCTGGGCGGACTTCCAGGCGCGTAATAACAATGAATTAGTTGCCATCTATGGTAATTTCGTTAACCGCGCGCTCGTACTGACGAACAAGTATTTCGAGGGCAAAGTGCCGGCATGTGGTGAACTCACCGAGTATGACAAGGCGACGATCGAGGAGTTCAAGAACGTCAAGGCTACGCTGGAGCAACTGCTGGAGAACTTCCGATTCAGAGACGCACAGAAAGAGGCGATGAACCTTGCCCGTATCGGTAATAAGTATCTGGCCGATACCGAACCTTGGAAACTCGCCAAGACCGACATGGAGCGCACGGCTACCGTCCTTCATCTGGCGCTGCAGATTGCCGCCAACCTCGCCATCGCTTTTGAGCCATTCCTGCCGTTTTCATCGGAGAAATTGGCGAAGATGCTGCAACTCGACGCGAAGATCGGATGGGAAGATCTCGGTCGTATCGACCTGCTGCCGGAAGGTCAGGCACTCGGCGAAGTATCGCTCCTCTTTGAGAAGATCGAAGATGCCGCTATCCAAGGTCAGTTAGACCGTCTGGAGCGTATCAAGAAAGAGAATGAAGAGGCTGCCAAAGCCGAGGCACTCAAGAACTGGCGTCCGGAACCGATCAAAGAGGCTACTACTATCGATGAATTCGACAAGAATGACATCCGTGTGGCTACCGTGCTCGAGTGTACGAACGTCAAGAAATCCGACCGCCTGCTGCAGTTCAAACTCGATGACGGTATGGGTGGACGAACGATCCTCAGCGGTATCGCGCAGTCGTATCCTGATCCGTCCGTACTCGTGGGCAAACAAGTGCTGTTCATCGCCAACTTCCCGCCCCGTAAGATGATGGGTATCGAATCGCAGGGAATGATCCTCTCCGCAGTCGATGCAGACGGCAAACTCGTCGTTACCACCGTCTCTGCACCCGTCAAAAACGGCGCTCAAGTAGGATAAAATGCTTTTTTTGACAAAAAAATGCAAAAAAATTTGGTCATGTCAAAAAAAAGCAGTACTTTTGCACCCGCTTTTGCTCGGAAGGGTATTTGCATGGCGGGATAGCTCAGCTGGTTAGAGCGCATGATTCATAATCATGAGGTCCCCAGTTCAATCCTGGGTCCCGCTACCAAAAAGGTCACTCATAACGAGTGGCCTTTTTGATTATCCTACATTGAATTGACTTCCTCCTATAAACTCGCGCAAAATAGAGGTGCGAGGGATGTACGATGCTTCGAGTCCTTCAAAGAAACTCAGATAGAAGAGCAGTTTTTCGACTGTCTGGTATTCCGCAGCCGCAGCCGGCACGGACTGCAACGCCGTCTCCAAGGCATATCGGATAGCCGGCAACTCATACAGCATGGAGGTATCAAACTCCACATCCGCCTGATCGCGGAAAGGCTCAATCCATTTTACTTCCCCTTCACGAACATCGTCCCATCCGGCAATGGTCTGCTGAGGACTCTTTCCGCGCGTGCGATAATCCCTACTCATACGGCGCAGCAAACGATGCACATAGGTTGGAATCCACGTCTCTCCGTCTAAGGACACCGGGCTCATCGGTGACGCGAAAATCTTGTACTTATCCGAATCTTTCAGATGACGGGTTAAGATCGGATTGAGGGCATGGATACCTTCCACTACCAAAACCGCCTCATTCTCCAAGCTTAGCGTCTCACCCGGATACTCGCGTTTCTCCTCTGCGAAATTAAACGTCGGAAGCGCTATCTCCTTACCGGCCACCAGCGCTTTAAGATCATCCTCCAATTGCTCCAGATCAATGGCATAGACCGATTCATAATCCTTCGTTCCATCGACTTTAAGCGGTGTAAGATCTCCATTCAGATACCAGTTATCCAACGACAAGGCCACGGGCTGTTTTCCTTGCGCCAACAGTTCCAGACACAGTTTATGGCTGGTACTGGTCTTACCGCTCGAACTCGGACCGGCAATCAAGATCACGCGCGCACCACGCGTTACAATATCATGTGCAATGCGGGTTAACTGATCGGCATGGTACTTCTCACCCTCCATCACCAGTTCTTTGGCATGACCGGACTCAATCATCTCATTGATGTACGCCACACGGCGTTTTGCTTCGTCTATCATATCGGATCTATATCTATGATTAGTTTCGTGTTTTTGTTCGATGGAATCGAGAAAATATGCTCTATTCCCTCTTTCAGTCTTCGTTTGGCTTCCGCCATATTCGCGCCGGCTTCGATGCGGATGGTCAGTTCGCGGATCGTGTAAGCCTGGATGCGTTCTACCGCCGGGATGATGACACCCGAAACGCGGTAGGCAAAGATGCGCGTGAGGTGGTTCTGCAGTTCGGTAGCTACCCGATGGACCCGTACGCCGTTATGATCGCGTAACTGCAAGCGGATCACCCGATAAAAAGGCGGATAATTGAATAGCTTGCGTTCGGCTATCTGATGGTCATACAGCGCGCGATAATCATGCTGTTGCACCATTCCCAGCACCACGTTCTTCGTATCAAAAGTCTGAATCCACACCTCTCCTTTGGTGCCTTTCCGTCCGGCACGACCTGCTACCTGCTCTAACATCTGGAAAGCACGTTCGTACGCGCGGTAGTCGGGTTGGTTAAAGAGCGGATCGGCATTGAGCACCGCTACCAGACGCACATCATCGAAATGCAGTCCTTTCGTTACCATCTGCGTGCCGACCAATATATCGCACTCATGATTGGCAAAAGCATTGATGATATCCTGATAAGCCGAGCGGTTACGGGTCGTGTCCAGATCCATACGCAGCACTCTGGCATCGGGGAAGAGCGTCTGTATCTCATCTTCGATACGTTCTGTACCGAATCCGATAGTCTTGTATTCTCCGCCGCAGGACGGACATACTGCCGGTACCGGCGCATGGTAACCGCAGTAATGGCAGCGTAACTCATGCTCACGCATATGCAAGGTCATCGGCACATCGCATTGAACGCAACGCGGCGGTTGACCGCAGTTCACGCATTGTATCTGCGGGGCATAACCGCGGCGGTTCTGGAAGAGGATGACCTGTTTATGATCGGCTAAGGTCTGCCGGATACGCTCCACGAGCGGATCCGAGAAATGACCGTACATCTCCTTGCGCTCGTACTGCCGCTTGAGGTCGATCAGTCGTATATCCGGTAACTCCACACCACCGAATCGTTCGGTCAGCGAGACGAGTCCATACACCCCTTTCTGCGCCAAATAGTACGATTCCATCGAGGGTGTTGCCGTTCCGAGCAAGACTTTTGCCTTATGCACTTGAGCTAAGATGATAGCCGCAGCACGCGCATGGTAACGCGGGTTGGGTTCGGCTTGCTTATAACTCGGCTCATGCTCTTCATCCACGATAACGAGACCTATATTCGGGATCGGTAGGAAGACAGAACTCCGTGCGCCGATCACCACATGCGGCTCCATGCGCGCCGAAGCATGGTACAACTCTTCGCGTTCGGCATCGGTGAAACGGCTGTGATAGACCGTCAGTTGATCGCCGAAGATACGCTGGAGACGACTTGTCAACTGGGTGGTCAAGGCGATCTCCGGTACCAGATAAAGGACGTTCTTGCCCTCCTTCAGTTGTTTCTCAATCAAATGGATATATAGATCCGTCTTTCCGCTGGAAGTCACGCCGTGAAGCAATACGATATCCTTACCGGATGACCAGAAATGCTCGATTTCATCGACACTTTTCGCCTGCGCATCAGTTAGATCATGCATCGGTTCGATTGTACCGGTATAAGGCGCTATGTGCGCACGACGACGTTTGGGCGGGTTGAGTAAGCGTTTGTCCAAACCGCTGGGCAGTGCCGCCGCCATCACCTCTCCGAGCGTACACATATAATAGCCGCTCATCCATTGCCATAAGGCTAACTGCTCCGGCGAAACGACAGGAGCGGTCTCACTGATTTCCAAGATGGGTTTGATCTTCTCCGCCAAAGCAGGATCTATCGGCTCGGTATGCGCACGCAGCACGATGCCGCGCACCTCCTTTTTCATCAGCGGCACGACCACACGCGTACCCGCCTGCGGCATAGACAAACCATCCGGGACGCTATACGTATAACAATCCCGGATGGCTAATGGTAATATGACATCAATTGTTCTCAGCGGCAAGAGCTTTGTTATAGCATTCGCGGCAGAGCGGTTCGTAACTGTCCGTTTCACCGAGAAGCACACGTTTGTCGGAAGCAACGAGACGGTGGCTCACGTAGGCCAGATCACCGCAGTTGACGCAGATAGCATGGGTCTTGTACACATCGTCTGCGATCGCCATCAGCGCCGGCATCGGACCGAAAGGCACACCGCGGAAGTCCATATCCAGACCCGCGCAGATAACGCGGATACCCCGGTCAGCCAACTGCTTGCATACATCCACGATACCCATGTCGAAGAACTGCGCCTCGTCGATACCTACTACGTCGATATCATCGACCATAAGCAGGATATTCTGACTACTATCCACCGGCGTGGACTGGATGACATTCCGGTCGTGCGAAACGACATCCTCTTCGCTGTATCGCACATCGATGGCGGGTTTGTAGATCTCCACGCGCAACTTGGCGAACTTAGCACGTTTCATACGGCGGATCAGCTCCTCGGTCTTACCGCTGAACATCGATCCGCATACTACTTCAATCGAACCCTTCCTCAAACTCGGGCCTTTGGTGTCTCTTTCCGAAAACATAGTATCAATTATTTGGCGGTGCAAAGGTACAACAAAAATTGCAAATACGCAAGTTTTTGTGTATTTTTTTACACAACAATATTCATCTTATCCGGTTGGTTTTCGATGAAAGCCAGGATGTTATCGCATACATTCTCGCACATCGCGATCCGTCCTTCCATCGTGCCGGTACCGGTATGCGGGGAGAGCACCACATTGGGGAGGGTCAGTAAGCGCTCATCTATCTTCGGCTCGAACTCATATACATCCAATGCCGCACCGGCGATGATACCGCTTTGGAGCGCTTCCACCAAGGCGGCTTCGTCCACATGCGCTCCGCGGGCGGTGTTGATCAGGTAAGCGCTCCGCTTCATCATACCTAACTCCGGCTTACCGATGATATGATGTACCTCCGGGGTATAGGGCAGGTTCAGACTCAGAAAATCGCTGTCCTGCAAGAGCGTCTGAAAATCTACGTACTTCACCATTTCATCATTTCCACCATTAAGCGCTCTGAGCGCGTCATCATTGATTTTGTGCCTGTTATGGTACAAAATCCGCATCCCGCTTGCCACAGCGCGTCGTGCCAGCGCCTGACCGATACGTCCCATGCCTAAGATACCGAGTGTCTTGCCGTACAGGGAGTGACTGAGATTGTTCATCACCCCGAATAGTGGTTCTCCCGTACCCTGTAACCCGTAACCTCTAACCCTTCCGTCGAATTCAACAATTCGACGGGCTACTGCTATCATCAGGGCGAAAGCCAACTCTGCCGTCGGTTCGATCACCGGTTGCGGGGTGTTCGTCACGCGTATCCCGCGCTCGCGGCATGCGTCCGGATCGATATTGTTATATCCCGCACCGAAATTGGCAATCAGTCGCAAGTTCGGCATCGACGCAATCATCTCGCGCGACACACGCTTATCGAACGTGCTCACCAACACCTCCGCTTCCTCCGGCGGCGCATACAGCGTGTGTCCTTCCAACCGAGCAAACCCCTCTCGCGGCAATTGAGTAGTTAAAGCTATTTTCATATAACTGTTTTTTTACGGTTCTACGTTGGCTTCAAATTCAATCTGTTGATTATCCGGCAGTGACGGTGCGTAGATCTCCAGGGTTTTACCGGGCAGCAGAGGTGCAAAGACCATCGCTAAGAGCGTATCGCCCGGCATCAGTTGATTTAGATAATCCGTTGAGCCTATGTTCCCTATAAAGAAGCCCGCTTCTTTGTAGATAGGCGCCACGCCCGTGTTCGTCACGAGGATGAGCGTGCTATCCGCATCCGTTACCACATCCAGCACTTTGAAATGATAGCCCGTCGCCAAAGAGGCTTGCTTGAACCGCTGCGGTGTGCCATAAGGACCTTCCGGCGCGTCGTTCGCGATCATGAACGAGATATGGTATTTCGCGGCCTGCTCCTCCCAGGTATGTCCGTACATGCCCGCCGGATTCAGGAAATTATACTGGTCACTTTCCTCGTAATAACTGATTTCTCCACCGCACGGACCCTTCTGCCAACGCGTGCCTTGTCCAAGCAGGTTCCAGCACTGTTCGTTATATCCGTCACCCGAGCCGATCTCATGCTCTGCATGCATGAACGAGTCGTCAAACAGACCGAAAGACATGTCCATCAGCATCGGAGTCTCTACAAACGGCGAGTACTCATAATCCGCAGCGTCGATGGATATCGCCCAAGGAATGCGCATATTCTCCGCTATTTCCTCAAAAAACTCCTCTTGATACTCTTTCGACGGGAAATTCACACCCAGACCTAATGCCGTTCCATAGATATGATACTCGCTCCAATGCCCGAACCCTATCTCCAGGAACGCGATGCGCGGATCATCGTTATACCGCTCGCCAAAGTCCCGGAAGAACTGTTTCGTGAACCACATAAGTTCATCATTGGTCCAATCGGCATAATAGGTCGGTCCGTCTTCCGTGTCATTAAACGTCTCGTTATAATCGGGCAGGTCCTTGATATACTGCGGCACTGCGGTGGTACCCGGATTATTCGGATCCACCTCCTCGCTGCCCGGATACTCATAGCGGAAACGCAAGATAGCCTGGTGGTCACGCGACCCGATATCGTTCAATATATCATCCAGGTACGTCCAATCATATTGAATCTCTCCCCCCTCTTTTCCTGTCACCACGCGGCAAGGCAGGCAGTACACAAACTCCATCGAGATGGCGTCGCGATAGGTAGCATCCAGATCGGCAGCCTGATCCGGCCATAGCACCAGACCCGTCATCGGCTGCGCATGCGTCAAGGACGAATGCACCGCCACTCGCTGCATATGCGGCGCAACGATCGAATCACCCACTACCGTCACATCCGTCGGAACAGGAATGATCGTACCTGTCGGAACGGTTTCCGTTTCCGGTTCATTCTTCTCGCATCCGAGAAAACCCATGGCAATAAGAACCGCGATTAATACAAAGAATATTTTTTTCATATGGTTATTGTTTTAGTTTCATAAAAATTTGCGCTGCAAATTTACGGCTTTTTTTTGACATATGCAAGGAGCTACACGAAAAAAGTGCCCCGAAGGACACTTTTTTCTATCTTCGCCATTGGCTATGAATTACCACTGGTCGTCGGTTTCGATGTTGTTAACCTTGCCGGCGCCGCTTGGAACGGCGGGGCTGGCAGCTTGCATGAGAGCCATCGATACGATTGGCGTTACCTCAACAGATGGTTGATTATAATGCTTTGTCATAGTTGTGCCCTCCTTATTTAATCGTTTGACCTGCGGCATTGTACTTAACGCCGTTGCGGATGATGATGAGTTGTCCGTTCTCGAGCAACTTCTCGCTCTTCACTTGCATCGATGCATTCTCCAAACCCGTCGGGCTATTGAAGATAAAGCGCAGTTTTTTAGGAGCAGAAGCAATACCACCACTGATGGTCGCATATGCCTTATGTGCAGCGAGTGTACCGGTGAACTGGTAGAAACCGACACCCTGTACTTGATTATCCGTCGAGTGACCACTGAGCACATAGCAATTAGCAGGTGCAGCCTTTTCCGAATCCGTGCCATGGAGGATATTCGGGTCACTAATCGTAACGGCAGCATCGTCCGTCGGAGTGAGAACTACCGATGCATCATCCGACCGGAGGATGAGTGCGGTGTTAGCAGGAATAACATCACCGCCATCAACCACTTTCTTTAAGTGCATTTCATCGCCGCTAATCGTTGCCACATAGGCATCTGTACCTACAGGCAGCCTGTATTTCTGCGTCTCGTTGTAAATGGTGCTGTAATATACACCTGCATGGTCCGGATCGACTTTCGCGGTAACAGGATACGTCGGAGTTACACTAAGCACTGAGAACGAAGCCAAAGGATCAGCATCTTGTTTTGCAGCAGGAGCACGCTTCGGTGCAGGATTTGCACTGCCGGCTACAGCCACAAAGATCACAACAGGTGTCTGGTGAGGTATATCATAGTTAACCACATACGGTTGCGGCGTAGTGCTGGTAATAATGTCATTTGCTTGGGTATCACCGCCCTTTATTATACGCACTTCATAACCCGATTGTACGGAGCAGTTCACCTCAAAACTACCCTTACCGGCTGCGAGCTCGAAACTGATTGTTTGAGGCAGATTATCTTTCCAACCCTGAGAGTTATAATTATAAAGACCCATTACATTCTTGACTTCAGCTGTTGTCAACGTACCTTCTAACTTTGCTTCATGCGACGTAGGGTCATAGTTCTCTGTATTGAAGAGAACGTTCGAGTCTTCCAGAGGACTGGAGCCAAAGTCGACATTAGATACCAAGGCTGGCTGCGAGGGTTTGATATGAACAGGAAACTCGATGGTTCGGAAGTTTCCATTAACAAATCCCTCCGGATAGTGATAGCGTGAATATTGTACGGTAAAGACATCATCACCTGCCATAAGTGCACGAAGTTTCAACTCACCAGCGAGGCTTGCTACATGATAGTCGCGCGAACCCCAAATGGCGGTAGAAGGAGCATAGGCATAATCCGGGTAATCTTTTTCATACAACATCATCGATTCCCAATCAACCTCGTCACCTGTTTGGAGATTAAATTCGAAATCGGCAGGCACTAATTGACCGGCATTGGGGCCGCTGACAAACTTGAGTACACATTCTTTAGTCGGAGCTTGGCCATCAATCACATGGATGGTAAACGTAATGCTTGCAGGTTGGAAACGTGTATTTCCGGCAGCAGAAGCCGTAACGACTACATCGCCAAGACCCAACACGTTGAATCTAAATTCATCTCCTTCGGTCTGGGTAAGCTCAATGACATCATTGTTAGACAAGGAGTACGTAATAGGCAGGGGCTCTTCCAATTGAGAGGGTGCTTTCCAATCATCATAAGGCTGATCTAGATAATAGTAGACGCCATCCTTCACAGAAATTGTATAGCCGTAGCGCGGGTTAGCAGTGGTTCCTGGTTCAAAATCCCATCCAAAACTATCATGTATGATAGTTGCTTCTGTCAGATTATCATAGAATTTAAGTTCCGGAACTTCTCTTGTATCCGGCGCAGGACCAGCTTCAGCAAGGGTAAATACGATGGACTCTATTAGCGAGAAAGAAATCATTCCGTATACTTGATCAGTACAACCTAGTTCTACGGATGAAGCAGCCTCTCCAGACCAAGTCAGTTGGCATGCGCTCTCACTCCATAACCATCCCTCCGGCAGATATTCCAAGCCACCCAGGGAATAGCCTGAGTTACAGCCATTGCCTGTAATCACAATGCGCTTTAAATTATAGTTTTCAGGAGCTGTAAAAATGAGTGTTGCAGCACTTCCGATATTAATATTACCTCCATATTCTACGTTACCACTAATATTACAGGAATTATTTGCATCGCCTACCGGAGCGGGAGCTTCAGCAGCAACCGTGATGGTTTTAACCGTTTGGGACAGGCTGGCGAATTCCATGGCTGCTCCATTCTCCTTTCCCACATTGATCGTTGCGAGGTCTGATACATCCCAAGTGGTGGTTGTGGTGGGAACAAAACCGGAAACGGTAAACTCAATCAATGTGATCGGACCGGAAGTGAAAGATGTGGAAGAACCATCACCTCTCAAAACTACAGATGCCGCATTACCCGTCCAGGACAGTTGCATATTCTCACCATCCCATTCCCATCCATAATTTTCTGCCAGATTGGAAGGATAAATATCACAAGTAATAACGATGCTTGTCAAAGTACCGGACTCGGGAGCAAAAACAAGCTGTCCATCATCACGCATGGAAAAACAGCAATACGGATCCTGCAACTGAGTATCATAAAAGAAATGGCAATAATCTCCGGCGGCATAGTCCGTGTTGTTGGTAACTGTAACGCCTTTAATGGTTTGAGATTGACCCATGGAATTGTAACCCATTTCAACACTGACGGTTGCGAGGTCTGACGCTTCCCAGGAAATAACCGTGTTTGTTGCCCACGTACTAACTGATAGCATCAAGAGGGCAAATAAGTAAGTAAATTTTCTCATTGTAAATGATTATTAGTTAATAGTATTGTTTTTCATTTGGCGACAAAGGTACGACAAAAATTTCATTTATGCAAATTCTGGAGTAAAAAATTTAGAATTTCGCGCATTTTTTTACGAATTACCAAGAATCATCGGATGGGGAAGTCGAAATAAGTGTCCGGATAGGGTTCGTTGGCAAGGGTGAAGTGCCACCATTCGCTGTCAATCATCGTGAAGCCGTGGCGGAGCATCGCATCCCATAAGATGTGCCGATTCTTGTGGATGCGACCCCACTTGCCGTCCTCTTTGAGCGGACCTCCCATGTAGTCCGGATGACTCTCCTCTCCAAACCAATCGAACGGGCTACCCATATCCAATTCCTTGCCTGTGGCAGCATCAATAAGTGTCAGGTCAACCGTCGAACCGCGCGAATGGGAAGAGCGCGCATAGATATATCCCTGCTCAAAGAGCAGGCTCTTGTCCACCATCGGATAGAAGATACTCTTCATCGCCGTGTCCGGCAGGTTCTCCGCCCAACGAATGAAATGATTCACCGCACGTTGTGGTCGATACGCGTCCCATATCTTCAAGCGATAACCCTGTGCCTTCAGCTCGTCGCTCACCACTTTCAGTGAGTCTGCCGCTTGCCGTGTCATCAGCGCAATAGGAGCCTCGTAGCCGTCAATCCGTGCGCCGACAAAGTTATACGAACTATAATACCGGATTTCCAGGATCGCATCCGGTATGACATCTGTGAGCACTACAAAATCCGACCTTTCCATCGTCGGGTCTTTCTGTCTCGCACAGCCGGCCAAAAGAACCGCGATTAAGATAAAGAATAATTTTTTCATATGGTTATTGTTGATTCTCCTTATTTTCGTTGGATGTACATGATGGCGATGTCGTCGGCTTGGACGGCGTCAGAAGCAAAGCGGCAGACGAGGTCATAGACCGTTCGGTCATCTATGGGCTGCGGAGCAGCTTGCAAGCCTTCCAGCAGTTGATCGAAACCCAACAGCTGATTTTGGGCGTTGGCGGCTTCTGTCACACCATCGGTGAAGACGAACAGCTGTTCGCCATGCTCGATGGTGGTGGATTGTTCCGAGAAACGGTACGTACTATCCAGACCTAAAATGACATTCACCTCCTTAAGATCGAACCATCGGCATTGTCCGTTTTGAACGATGATGGGCGGCAGATGGCCGGCATTGCAGTAGGTAAGGTGTCCCGTAGGCAGGTGAAGTCGACCGATAAACGCGGTAACGAACATCATCATTCTGTTATTGGTCGATAGAGTCGAATTGATCTCCTCCATAATGGCATTGGTGGACGAGTGGTGCTTGACGGCGGAGCGGAAGAGCGTTACGGTAGCCGCCATGAACATCGCCGCCGGCATGCCTTTTCCGCTCACATCGCCTATGATGAAGGTGACATAATCGCCATCCCGATAGAAATCATACAGGTCGCCTCCGACACTTTGCATAGGTACCAACGTAGCATGGAGCGCGAGTTGGTCATCATCGATGAAATCGTGGATCAAGATACCGGTCTGGATGCTCTTGGCTATATTCATCTCGTTCTGCACGAGTTTATGCTCATTCTCCACTTGGAGGTATACTCGCTGGTTCAACTCTATCCGGCGGAAAAGGAGGACCAGGATAATGATACCTACAATCAGGACGCAGAGGGTAATGATGGTTCGCTCCTTGATGCTCTCCCAAATGACCGCATTCGGCACGGCAATCATCAGTTGCATGTTAATCGGGTACAAGGTCTGCGTATAGACCATCCAATGCAAGCGGTCGTTCTTATAGTGCATCTCATCCTCCACCGTACAATCGTTGGAAGAAGCGATGAGGGAGCCTTTCGTGCCGTGGATGAGACATACGGCTTCGTCGTAGGGCTTGATATCGTTGAGGATGTCTTCTATCCATTCAATCGTAAAATCGTCTCCGACGACGCCGATGAGTCGTCCTTCCGCGTCTTCTATCTTAAGCGAATGGGACGCAATCAGCGTTTGGGTGCTGGCGCCTATATACGGTTCCGACCAATAGCCGTTACTGTCGCAGCGGAGCGCACCGGTGTACCAGTCGCGCGCATAGTAGTCCAGATTCTCTTTTCCTTGCACCGTTGTGATGGTCTCGCCGTGGAAGCGATAGGTGTGCGGGAAATAATTGTTCACCTTGCCCTTATAGACCTCGGGAGCGAACTTGACGAACATGTTGTCAATATTCGGATAGCGATCCAGCGCCGCGCGGGTGGCATCCAACAGTTCGCGCTCGTTGTTAGGATGCTCAAGAACATATCTGCGTATCTCGTCCGCGGCGTTGTGGAAGCCCAGCAGCACGTAGAAGAAGTCTTTCTGCGCCAGGTGCATTTTGTATTCTACCACTTCGCGCACGTGCTCCTTCTCCAACGAGGAGGAGATGACAAACTGAACAACCATGGCTGCTGCAACGAACAGGATGGACACTATGGGTAATATACGAAATCTCATACCGAATTACCAGAATTTGATCTTGTTTGGCTGCAAATTTACTACATTTTTTTGACATATGCAAATTTTTGTATTTTTTTTTGGTGGATTCAAAAAAAAGCAGTATCTTTGCACCCTGATCAACAACCCCGCATATATGGAACAAAGCAAATTTGACCGCGTAATTAAAATCATCTGTTTGTTAATAGCCGTCATGGCCGTTATTCACATCGGATGGCTGATCTATCAAGGGGAAGAATGGTTCAAAGTGATCTTTGCCGGCATGCAGTATTTATCCTTTGAGCTCATCATATTCCCCAGTTTGCTCAGAAAGCGCTTGAACGTTGAATTTCCGTGGGTGTTGCTCGCCCTCATCGTAATCTACTGCTTTTCGTGTTTCATCTTGGGTGACGCCCTGAACTTTTACGGCATATTCACGTGGTGGGACGATTGGTTGCACATCGAGTCTGGTGTTCTGTTAGTGATGATAGGGATGTGGCTCCTACGCCTCGCCTTGGTTGAGAACGACAAGCCTATCCACTTCAATAGATGGATCCTGGCGATATATCTGGTCTTGTTCTCCCTCGGTTTTGCTGCATTTTGGGAAATCGTCGAGTTCACGTTAGACGGACTCTTTGACATCAACATGCAGCAGTTTATGGCTTCGACTACGGGTACGATTACCATAGCAACGGACGTGCCACGCTGTGGTCGCGAGGCGCTGTATGACACGATGATAGACGTCTCATACACCCTCATCGGTGCTGTGCCGACTGCCATCTACTACTTCTTCCGATACAAATTTGTTGCTTGCTCATAACAGTGGTAAATGCGAATGGGGCATCGATTTTCGCAGGCAAAAACGTTCGCATTAAAAAATAAATTTTTCTGCCAAAAGGTTTGGTTGTTTCAAATATTCTTTGTACCTTTGCAGCCCATTTCCCCCTATGGAATGAAAAACGCAAAGGACATAGAATCGCATCTCTCTTACTCGGAAAAAATCACCGGCATCGTCGCCGGACATCAGCAGGAGACCAAGCAACTTCTCGAAAATATAGAGGAGTTGCAGGATGATGTGCGTCATTTGCTGGATGAAAACAATGATCTTCGTGCCGCCAATGCCACTAAAGAGGCTCGTATCGCCGAACTGGAAGCACGCGTGGCACAGCTCGAAGCACGACCCAATATCATCGCCGATAATTATTTCGAGCGCTGCACCGCTAACCAAGTCATAACACTCCAGCAGCGAGGTAGCAAGCGAAACAAAGTTAAACAACGTGACGATACGAACCAATTATTCCTCGAACTATGGAAGGACAATCAGACCGCCATATTGTAGTGAACGGACCCTATTTTGCCCATGCGGAGATTGATACACTGATCCTTTCCAAAGGAGATGTTTATACATCGCAACCAAGCTCCCGCGCTACCCGCTCTACAGAAGATATCGACTTTGAAGAGATGCCGGTATATTGCGTCTATCTCGATGTAGATGCGATCAAGCGTGCGGGCATATGGACGCCGGCGCAGATACAGGAGCAATTGGAGAAAGCCAGCGAGAAAGAGGCAAAAGAGTTCGTGGCGATCTTGCGGGATCTTGAGAAGAAGACCTACCTTAATTTTCATGACGACAACAAGCGTAAGATCTACGCCACCTTGCGCGCACAACTGCCCATGATGCGTCCTTATTCGGAGAAAAATTTCTATTTCTATTTTTAGCATTTCATTGGAATCCATTAGAACAAATCAGCGCCTCCGTAAGGTCTCTATTAGAATTCCATTAGAATAAATCCTCTAAATGCAGTCACAATTTGAGTGGCTGCTTTTTTTGTTATACCTTTGCAGTCGGAATTCTGAAAACAACGACAAGCGCTTGTCATAATTTTTAACATTTAAACAATTAATCATTATGGCAAAGAAAATTGAAAACAAGTATCAGGTCATTGACCAAATGTTCAGCGCAGTGCTGAGTGCAAACGAGAGTGAAGCAACCATCAAAGCCCTTCGTCCGCAAGTGGAAGAGGCGGTACAGGCGCTAATCGAGGAGCGAGGACTCCCGAAGAACTTCACCGGCATACTCGAGTACAACGGCTTCAAGATCCGTGTGCAACGACCGAAGACCTACACCTGGGAGAAGAACAACAGTCTCCAGGACGCCAACCTCGACTTCTACAAGCAGCTCCACGGCTATTACGAGCAGTTGCAGGACAACGTCAAGGAAGCCCGTGCGGACCTCAAACGTGCGGCAGAGAAGCTCGAGAAAGCCCATCCCGACTCCGAGTCCATCAAGTACGGCTTCTCCATCGCATTGATGGGATAAAAAGAAAGGGATAAAAGAAAAGAAGCAAAAGAAAATTAAAAAGAAAATTCTATTCTATTCTTATGAAAACATTTAATGATATATGGGCACTATTACAGCCTAAAGTAGAATACGAGCAACTGAAAGGAAAGTGTCGCAATCTTTGGGAATCTTTTTCTTCGGATAAACAAGACTATATTTATTCGAGAATAGAAGAGAAAAAGAAAAGAAAAGAATTTGTTGATTATAATCCTAAGTTTGCTATAGAAAAGAACTCGGCGGCGCCCAAGCCCCAAGTCATGTCCTATAACGACTACTACGCCAAGTACGGCACAACGGAGGAACGGGACGGATGGAAGATGGCAAATCCGACGGGAAACCGTGTCATCTACGTAAAAACAACATGACCATCACGGGATCATCTCCCGATAACAAGCTTATGAGAGCGATGTTAAAATGTGAGCTGGCTGAAGCGGCAGGGGTGAGCCGCAAGACGCTGATGAAATGGCTCCAAGATCCGTACATCCAAGCCCAGATGGCGCAGTACGAACTATCGCCACATCAGAAAAAACTACCCGGAAGTTTAATTAAAATCATTTGTAACCACTATGTTATTGACATTGATTAAGACAAG
>CADBWK010000005.1 GCA_902798385.1 uncultured Bacteroidales bacterium | reverse complement strand
GTAGTGCTGTTAGGTTCGTCCCGCGTACGTTTGGAAAAAGGACTAAGCGAAAGCCTTAAAGGACGTTTTGAGACCATTAAAATGCCTAACTGGTCTCTTTCAGAAATGCAAGAAGGCTTTGGGATGACCATCGACGAATATATCTATTTCGGTGCTTATCCGGGAGCCGCTGATTTGCGTCATGACTTGGATAGATGGCAGGAGTATATCAGCAGTTCCATTGTGGACGCAACGATAAACAACGACATTTTGATGGACACTCCTATCGCCAAACCGGCATTGTTACGTCAGACTTTTGAGTTAAGCAGTGCTTATTCCGGACAAGAAGTGTCGCTGACCAAGATGATCGGACAGTTGCAAGATGCAGGAAACACCACTACGCTCGCTCATTATTTAGATCTTCTCAACCAGAGCGGCATGGTTTGTGGGCTTAGCAAGTATGCCGTTGATAAAGCACGCCGCCGTAACTCTATTCCAAAGTATCAGGTCTATAACAATGCATTGATGAGTCTCTATTGCGAGCATGATTTTGAAGCGGCAAGGGCGGATCATAAATTATGGGGGCGGTTGTTTGAATCCGCTGTCGGAGCACATATCATGAATTGCGCTTATACCGGACGGTTTAATGTTTATTATTGGCGAGACGGCAAAGACGAAGTGGATTTTGTGCTGGTTAAAGATAATCTGTTCTGGTGGGCGAAGAAGGCATTCCTATTGAGACTTTCTTGAAATCAGACTTAAAAGAATTATTTACGTAATTCAATGATTTGTAGCGCTTTTGTTGTGAAATAAGGCTTACAATCATAATACACACGGGCGACTCATTGAGCCGCCCGTGTTATTAAATCACAAATTTTAAATCTCAGATCTCAAATGTGAAATTCAGTTTCACCTGACCTCCTGTCCTTGGAGAGTATAGGTTTTGTCCCCACGGAGAATGAAGATTTTACCATCGCGAAGAATCTTGGATGCCTCTTCTGAACTATTTCCGGAAGGGAAGGGGGTATTGTCGATGGAAGTAGGATCGGAAGGAGTATAGGAGGCTGTAAACGGATCTGCAGATTCCGCCTTGCGGTTGCCTTTGGATGGATGAACCAACACGACGTTTTCCATCCGGATCAATTGTCCGTTCATGGCATTTGCAGATCCTGCATCCCAAATCCATTCAACGACAGCTCCTTCGTGACCGGATAGTGTGGTATTGCTGAACGCGAAGAGGATAACACGATAGGTGTTTTCGTCAATGGGTTGTGCCACTATTTGATGTCCGTTAGCACGGGAAGTAAGCGCATATGACGTCCATGGCGTTAAGCCCGTAACATCAAACTGCACTCCGGCTATTTCGGAATAATTATCCAAATCCACGTACAAATGGTATTCCGTGCCCTTTGTTTCTTCTCTAAAAGAGAGGCTGTTCGGCTCATAGACATCTGCCGTTAAAGAGACGGATTTCATGCGAGCAGTGGGATCATTGGAATAAACCTGCATGGTGGTGGCAAATGCACCTTCTTTCTCGGGCGTGATCTCGACCTCAATGTTCTGCGAGGTGTAGCGCGCTATTTCTATCGGTAATGGGGTGAGTACCCGCAATCCCTCGCTGAGGAATGTGACGCGCTCTACGGTCAGTGGTACTTGTCCGTTGTTACGAATAGAATAAGTTTCCGTGTGTGGCTGGTCTATCCGTATATGACCGAAATCCAAGGACGAATTGCCGGAGATGGTAGGACTTTGGATAGACACGTATGCATTATAAACAGCCGATACCATGTTCTGATGCGATGCATTGATGAGCATGGTGTTTTTCGGTGCCAATTGATAACTACCGCTTGCTCCGTCCAAGCGCACACGGAAAGAAAGCAGGTCGCCATCTTCTTCCGCAACAGGAGTATTCGTCGGAGAATAGAGCAGTAACGTCAGCGTGTCATTGGACATTGTGCTGAGTACACTATGTCCTTCTGCACGCGACAAAGGAACTGCACTACCGGGTATAAATACCAATTGTTTCGGCATCTTGAAGGACACTTGTGCGCCGACGATCGACTCCATATTATTCATGCGTAGCCGGACTGTTACCGTGTCATCCGAGATACCCGAAGCGGACTGAACACGTAACTCGTTTACGGAGAACGGATCGGCGATGAGTGCCGCTATATTCGCGCCATATACATCGGGATCATTGATGGCGTCGGAGCGCAGACGGACGGTTTCGCTAATCGCGCCATGTACGGTCGGGGCAAAGGTGATGACGATGTTCTGCGTCTCGCCGGCAGCAATAGTATAAGCCGTTTCGGTGACAGAGAACTCCGAAGCGGAAAAGATTACATTACTGATATGCAGCGGTTCGTTGCCGGCATTGCGTACTTGCAGCGTCTTGGTGTAGTTCGCGCGGATAGGAATATGTCCGTAGTCTAACGATTTGGTCACTACTTCAATCTTCGGGGACAGTAAGGTCAGTGAACCATTCGCCGTATTGCTCTCCAATGCCTGACCGTTTGTTCCGGTCATTACAGTTTCCGCTTTCAGCGGATACGTGGCAGGCTCATTACCAAGCTTCACTTGGAAGGTAAACAACTCGCCTTCGTTGCCGTTTAGCGCTGCTTGTGTCAGCGAGAAAACGGCTACACGGAGCGTATCATCGGTAGCGGAAGCTACCAAACTATGTCCGTTGGCGCGTGTGCTATTCAGCAAAGCGGAGTTGGTGACATATTGCAAGTGTTCGCCTAACGGAATCGCCGCCTGCAATGCTGTTATCGCATCGTCGTTCGCCAGCGACACACTCACCGTCAGCGTCTCTCTAGGGTGACCGGAGACGCTGGACAGCGAGAGGGTGTTAGTCGCCGACGCAAGAAGCGGCAAAGCACTTAATAAAAAGATGATGAAGCGTCGCATGGCTTTACTTGATTAAAGTACCCATTACATTGTAGATATGCTTGCCGTGTTTGATGTACAATGCTCCTTCTTGCAGATACTTGCTTGCGGCAGGAACAAAGGTCGTACCATCTAAAGCCTGCGAGATACGCGGAGCGGCTGCGACATTATGTCCTTGTGCATCGCTGAGAATGATGTTCGTCAGTTCCGCTTCGCCGATCTGGAGCAGAGCTGTCTTGCCGACACTGAGTGTCTTGCCGGACATCGAATAAGCCATGAACATATACTGCTCTTCGTTCTGCCATGTGCCGACTTTTTCAAACTCATTTAAAGCACTCAGAGCCGTGAAGGTATGTCCTTGCTCTGCCTCAAACGTACATTGTACGCCACCGAGTACTGCATCGCTCTCCACATAAAGGATTCCGTTTTCGATATAGTAGAAAGCAGTAGCATCGTTGATGGCATTCGTCTGCGACTGCGGATGAAGAATGAGATCAACTGTAGCCACTACGTCGATGATGTTCACCTGATCATCAGAGTTTACATCGGCAGCCTCGAAGATAAACGGTTGCGGATTTTGACGCGTGATATAGTTCACTTCGGTAATCACATCCGCTACATCGACTGTCATCGAACCATTCGCGTCGCCCTTGATAGCCGTTAACGGACGAGCCACAACGGCGTTGCTCAAATCATAAGAATTGAGAGAAGTGGTAACTTGACGGATAACATAGTAATAATCCTTACCGGGTACTACGTTATAATCCACAAACTCTGTATCTTGCGCATCAAGGAGAGAGGTGTTAACGCAGATGGTATCGAAACGCCAGCCTGCCTCAATATACTGCTGTTTTTGTGAGTCCCAATAACGGTTCCACTTAATCGTATCTGTTGTCCAGCGATAGATATTATAACCGAGCAGGTCCGCGAAGTCTTCTTCGTCTGTTTCCCATGTAAGTGTTACTTTACCGAGACCGGCTTCTGCCATCAGACCTGTACTCATCGAACCGGCAGCTGCTACTTCCATATGGAACCGGTAGTTCTCTTCCGGTATCTCAAAGTGCTCGTCATCCTCTGCTCCATATACCTTGAAGGTGTTGAGACCATCGGTCACGGATTTACCGTCAATGGTGAAGTACGCTGTATAAATCGTACTATCCGCAGACCAAGAACCATTCTCTGCTACTTGATGTTGAGTGTAAGGCTGACGCACTCCGAATGAAATGGAAGGCGCAATACTAATATCCATCGGACGGTTGAAATAGACTTTACATTCGTGCGTACCCACACCTATAGGCGGCAACTGCTCAAACTCATCTTGTGCATCTATACCATCTACCAAAATTTTCCACACAATTCCATGGGCTTCGGCTGACGGCCGAGTAAGCATATTGGATAGGTCATATTTCCCAAACTGCCATCCGCTTTCGACATCTAATACGTATTGTCGAACTATATCTTCTCTTGCCGAGCCAAAATAGCATGGATTATCTGTGTGATATATCCTCGGATTTGTTTCATTGAAAACTGCGACACCCATTCCATCATTGTATAAAATTGGGAAAACATTACATTTTTGAATGCTGCTCCACAGGAGATCTGTAATAACACTTCTATATGAATTAGTTTTGGTAGCTGATGGATTAATCACATTTGCTATATTGCAATTAATAGCTATCCCGTTTGGATAAAAAGGACTAAAACTAAGGTGACTATCGTAAATGTTAACATTCTCTTCTTTAGCACTACGTCCGAATGTCCAATCTCCCGATTTGATATTTTTCAAAACACAATGTTTAGATGACGTTGATTCTAAAATACTACGATTTGTTTTTAAGTTTGTAATTAGAGCATACTCAAGTTTACTATTTGAGCTGGAAGATGTATTATTTAATATAATGCTAGTAATGTTGCCAGATGCCCCATCTGCCATAGTAAAAACAATCATACTATCTGGTGTGCCTATTGCAGTAATTGTTCCATAGGAAGATGCTGAAATACCAGCTCCATCTTTGAACTTTAGTACTGTTCCCGGCTTAATAGTCAACGTAACACCATCCGGTACCGCTAAATTATTGGTGACTATATAATGCACATTGGGATAGAGTGTCATATCTTCAGAAATCATACCTCCAATTTCTACGCCATTCTCCACATCTAATGTTATTGTTTGGCGCAAGGTATCTGCGGCATTATCACATAGAGCAAAGAAGGTCATATTGATTTTACGACCATCGGCGCAATCGGGGCTAATGGTCATACGATAGGGATTGAGTGACGTCGCTTTTGCATAGCTACTTAATGGCTTTCCGAAATATGCGGTATCTTGGAGCGAGTGAATAAGGGTAGTATCATCCCATACCCAGTCGCCTTGGTTATAATAACCGGCTTTAATCCAAAAACGTACGTTCTCTGCTTGCCCCCATGCATTCTTGAAGATAGGATAGAACTCAATCGTTTCTCCTGCATCAGCACGATTGTCTCCATCGCCGCTGGTCGTGTCCGTTAAGTTCGCAGTCACTAATGCCAATTCCGGGTGACGGTCTGCATCGGTGATGTTATACGCAGAAAGAATATCTATATTGCCGTTGCGGGTATGAATTAAGTCGCCAAAGAGCAGTTCCCAACTGAGCTTCTCTTTCGTTTGCAACAAACGAGAGATAGCACCGGCTGCTAACGGGCAAGCCATTGAAGTACCATTCAGGTTCTTATAACGTCCACCGGGGAAAGTGCTCAGAATCTGCACACCCGGTGCGCGGAGTTCGTAATTATAGAGTTCGTTTTCTCCAAACGGGGAATAAATAGGTCCTGTCTCATCAAAGTTACTGAAACCTGCTAATGTTCCTTGCGCATTGGCAGATGCTTCTACACCTAATACAAATGTAAAGGCAGCAGGGAACATCGGGGCATCAAAAAAGCAATGGACAGGGGGAACCATGGCATGACCGTCATTACCTGCAGCAGCCACCAGTACTGCATCTGCATAGGCACGTCCAAGGGCTTGCTCCTCAGCCATAGAATAGTTATAACCGCCGATAGACATGGAGATAACATCTGCGCCGTTGGCTGCGGCGTAATCGATACCTTTGACAATGGTTGCAACATCGCCCGTTCCGTTGCTCTGCATGACTGTTACCGGCATAATGAGTGCGTCAGGGTTCGCGCCCGTGATACCTATACCGTTGTTGCCTACTGCGGCTGCAATACCGGCGCAGTGGGTTCCATGACCATTGAAGTCGTTGGTGACACTATGGTTATTGATAAAATCCCAGCCGTGGATATCGTCCTTGAAACCGTTTGCATCATCGTCTTGTCCGCTGATACCGGCTGCTTCGGCGGCGTTCGTCCAGATATTGGCTGCCAAATCAGGGTGCTCAATATCCACACCCGTATCCAGAATGGCAATCACCGGACGTTTACTGCTTTTCTTGGGTTTGTCCCAGAGCGCAGGAAGATTAATTGCCTGCAAGCCCCACTGCTGGCTATAGAGTGGCTCGGCGGTATAGGTCTGCTGGTCTGCCGTCGGAATATCTTCCTCTTGGTACGGCAGCGACATGGTATAAACGATATAGTTCGGCTCGGCGAACTCCACTTCGTCCATCGCCTTGAGACGGTCGATGGCTTCGTGCATCGTCTGGGCTTTCTCTGCTTTGAGCGTCAGGCGGTAGAGTTTGGACAAGTCCTGTACCTTAATCTCTTTACCATTATAGGCTTTGACGCGGCGACCGACGTTCTTGTGTCCGGTCATCGGCATAAGTTGTTCTATAGAATCCACACCCAATTCTTCAAATAGGGCATCTACGGCATTGACATGAGAGGTTTGAAACTTAGCCTTTCTCGGAGCACGCATCTGTACGGCACCATCGGCTTTGAACTTGACCAAGATCTCGCCCTCGCGATAGGCGTTTTGGTTCATACGGTCGATCTTAACGACCTCGTCTTCGTTGTTCGCGCTTTGTGCGAACATTCCTGCTGCGGCTGCTAACATTGCCACTAAAAGAAGGACTTTGTGCTTCATAATAATTGATATTTCGGGGTGTTTCTTTTTTTACATTTCTAACTTACCAAATAAATCGCCAACGCGAATTGTTACTATATCACCGCTTTTTAACGCTGTCGGTGAGGTCATACCTGGTTCTGTTTAACGTCAGTGAGTGACGATGATTATTCCGCTTCTATCTCACGCATTTTTTGCTGTAAGAGTTTTTTGTCCGGCAGGCAAAGCTTATATTCTGCCACCATAGTGGGCGATAACGAGCGACTGAGTGCATACTCAACGACTTCGTTATCTTTATCTTTACAGAGAAGAATACCTATACTCGGGTTTTCATGAGGTTTCTTTACATCCCTATCCAATGCCTCCAAATAGAAATTCAATTGTCCCAAATGTTCCGGTTTGAACGAACCCATCTTCAGTTCAAAGGCTACGAGGCATTGCAACTCGCGGTGGAAGAAAAGTAAAGATAAACTCCATCACATATTGGTCGCGGAATACTTGTTCTGCTGAAGGAGCAATTTCTCTCAACAGTGGTGAGAGTTTTGGCTTATAACGCTATTATTTGCGCGACGCTTCGCGCTTGTATTTCTCCATTTTACTCCGGAAAGGGACTATACTCTTTATGCCGGAGTGCCTATCTCATATAAATACTCCGGAGCTATATCTAAGCGACCATCTTGCCAAGAAACTGTCCATCCGTCCAACTGGAATTGGCTGAATAATTGTTTGTCTTTAAGTGACGCAAACAAAGGGTGAGACGCGATAAACTCTTTCGCGTCAAACACTCGTTGCTCGCCATTAGAAAATGACAGAGACAAACGATAATCGCCTAAATACTTGGCGCTATTTATCCAAATCAGATTCATATTCCATAAAAACGACTGATTTCCGGCATAATTGTTTGTGTTAATCATTTTGCGTTGCAAAATTACACAAAAAAAATGACACTTGCAAATAAAAGTGCCATTTTCTATGAGAATTGGTGATTTTATCCCACAGAACCCTCCAAGGAGACTTGGAGGAGTTTTTGTGCTTCAACGGCAAACTCCATCGGGAGTTTGTCCATGACCTCTTTGGCATAGCCGTTCACAATCAGTCCCACCGCGTCTTCTACGCCTATACCGCGCTGACGGCAATAGAACAACTGGTCCTCGTTGATCTTGGAGGTGGTTGCCTCATGCTCGACGGTCGCCGTAGGGTTGGCGATGATCATGTCGGGGAAGGTATGGGCACCGCACTTATCGCCCAAGAGGAGGCTGTCGCACTGGCTGTAGTTTCGTGCGTTCTCTGCATGGACACCCATCTTGACGAGTCCGCGGTAGGCATTCTGGCTGTATCCGGCGGATATACCTTTAGATATAATACGCGAGCGCGTGTTACGGCCGATATGAATCATCTTCGTTCCGGTATCCGCCTGCTGATGGTTGTTGGTAACAGCAACGGAGTAGAACTCGGCGGAGGAGTTATCGCCGCGCAGGATACAGGACGGGTATTTCCATGTGATGGCAGAGCCGGTCTCGACCTGCGTCCAAGAGAGGCGTGCGTTCTCGTAAGTAATGCCGCGTTTGGTGACGAAATTGAAGATACCGCCCTTACCGTCTTTATCGCCCGGGTACCAGTTCTGAACGGTGGAGTACTTGACCTCCGCGTCCTTGTGCACGACGATCTCCACGATCGCTGCATGCAGCTGGTTCTCATCGCGCATGGGAGCGGTGCAGCCCTCGAGATAAGAGAGGTAAGCGCCCTCGTCGGCAATGAGCAGCGTGCGCTCGAACTGACCGGTGTTACCGGCGTTGATGCGGAAATAGGTACTCAGTTCCATCGGGCAACGAACTCCTTTCGGCACATAGACGAACGAACCGTCGGAGAAGACGGCAGAGTTAAGCGCCGCATAGAAATTATCGGAAGAGGGCACGACCGAACCGAGGTACTTGCGCACCAAGTCCGGGTGCTCCCGCACGGCTTCGGAGATAGAGCAGAAGATGATTCCTTTCTCGGCGAGGGTCTCGCGGAAGGTGGTCTTGACGGAGACGGAGTCCATCACGGCATCGACCGCCATGTTACCTGCCAACGCGGCACGCTCCTCCAAGGGGATACCAAGTTTGTCAAAGGTCTTCATGATCTCGGGATCGATTTCCGATTCTCGATTTTCGATTTTCGATTTGGGAGCTGCGTAGTAGGAGATAGCCTGGAAGTCGATCTTGGGGATGTCAAGGTGCGCCCAGGTGGGAACGGACATGGTCTGCCATTTGCGGAAGGCCTTGAGACGGAAGTCCAGGAGCCATTCGGGTTCGTGCTTCTTGGCGGAGATGAGCCGAACGATGTCCTCGTTCAGTCCAGCCGGCACGATATCGGTCTCCACGTCGGTGGTGAAGCCGTATTTATACTCCTGAGAGGTTATGTCCTTGATGATCTCTTCCATAAAAATAGCCGCCCCTTTTTCGGGCGGCTTGGAGGCCGGTAGCGGAGTCAAACCGCTCTATACGGTTTTGCAGACCGCTGACTAAGTCGCTCATCCAACCGGCCGGAGCGCGTAAGCGCGACGCTTGTTTTTTACAAAGCGGGTGCAAAAGTACTGCTTTTTTTTGATATACGCAAATATTTGCGTGTTTTTTTGCACTTTTTTGTTAAAAAAGGCACAAATCGGCGTCCGTGATGGTTCCTTTCGGGCGTTTTTTACCACGCGAAGGGGTTAGGGGTGAGGGGTTACAGGTTACGGGAGCGAAGGGAGATGTATAGCGACCGATATACGGATTGATGATCGCGCGTGTCTGGTCGTCCGTCCATTGGCATTTATCTACGATCCATTCCAAGTAACTCTGGTCAATACGCACCATCGACTCAATCGATTCGCCTTTGTGCGCACCTTGCGTCAGGTAATAATACTCGCCCTTCTTCTGCAACCATCGATCGAAGCAGATAAATCCGAACTCATCGCGATTGGCCCATTCCCAACCATGCGCGGCGATCTGGGCTTTGAATACCTCAATAGTCGCCATTACATCATCCAAGGAGTTGTGTGCTCCTTCGAACGGATGACCGTAATAACGCGTGTACGCAGAAGTTAAGTTGTTATGCAGTTTCTCTCCGTTCTCATCGAGTTGACCGGCGGTATGGATACGCTCGAGCAGTAAAGCATCGAACCATGTACGATGTTCGAAATCAAAATCCAGCCCCAAACGTTTCAAGTTATAATGCAGGATCGGCGCGTCATAGCCGTTGCCGTTGTAGGAGAGCATATTGTGCGTACCCACGAAGGACACAAACTCATCGTAGATACTCCGCAAACTCACGCCGTGCTCCGACAAAAACTCTTTGCTGATATGATGCACCGCCTCTGCCTCGGCAGGGATGGTGAACTCCCCTTTGGGGAGGATATACCAATCGCGCTGGTCGAGGATGGACCATGTGTCGGTGTCGAACTTCACCAACGAGAGTTGGATGATATGCTCTTTCTGCACGTCGAGACCGGTGGTCTCGGTATCAAAACAAACTAAAATCATTCTACGTATAGCACTAATCCCTTGAGGTATTCGCCTTCGGGGTGGTAAATATTGATCGGATGGTCTTGGGGTTGATGGAGTTGGTGCAGGATACGCACCTTACGTCCCACCTGTGCGGCGGCGCTGAAAACTGCCAATCGGAAGGCCTCTTTATCTACCGCCTGCGAACAAGAGAACGTGAACAGGATTCCTCCCGGACGAATCATCTCGATGGCCTTGGCGTTGATGCGCTGGTAGCCGCGCAGGGCGTTCTTTACCGCATCGCGGTGTTTGGCAAAAGCCGGCGGATCGAGGATGATGAGATCATAATTTGTGATTTGCGATTTGTGATTGGTGATTTTGTCGCTCAGAAAATCGAACGCGTCGGCCGCATAGGCGTGATGGCGCGGGTCGTTGGGGAAGTTACGCGCCACGTTGATATTGACAAGATCGATGGCTTTCTGACTGACATCGACCGAATCGACACTCTTCGCTCCGCCACGCAGGGCATAGAGGGAGAACCCGCCGGTATAGCAGAACATATTGAGCACATCTTTGTTGGCCGCATAGCGCTCTACGAGGGCACGGTTCTCGCGTTGGTCGATAAAGAAACCTGTCTTCTGCCCCCGCAACCAATCGATACGGAACTGCAGACCGTTTTCCGTAGACCAGAACTCGTCCGCCTTCTCACAATCGGTCATCGCCAAGTAACCGATCTTATCGCCGTCAATCTTAGCTTTGAAAGGCAGGGTGTCGTCAGATTTATAATAGACGTTCTGCACTTGCGGTATCTCGTCCATGAGGGCTTTGGCGATCTCTTTGCGGCAAAGGTGCATACCGATGGAGTGCGCCTGAACGACCGCGGTGTCGGCATAGACATCGACGATGAGTCCGGGCAGGAAATCGCCCTCGCCATGAATGAGCCGGAAGGTATCATTATATTGGTGATTGGTGATTGGTGATTGGTGATTTGGGGTTAGACCAAGCGCTTCGCGCACTTGGTACGCCGCCCGGATGCGCTCGTTCCAGAAATCCGCGGGCAGGGTTTCGACACCAAAAGCCAAGATACGCACGGCGATAGAACCTATCTGCCAATGCCCTACACCGAGGACCTCCCCCATCGATGAATAGACCGAGACGAGTTCGCCTTCGGCAGGTGCATTGCCCGGATGACCGGCATCAAGCAGCACGCGGGCGATCGCGCCCGAGAAGACCCAGGGATGGAAACGACGAAGGGAATCCTCCTTATGCGGTTTGAGATAGATCGTGGTCATTCTACGCCGTGAGTTAGATCGTGATAGGCATGGAGCGAGAGATTGTCGCTCACGTATTTGAAGCTGTGCAGGTTCTTGAAACCGAGCGCGGCGATGAACGCCAACTCCATATCAAAAACGCAGTCCTTGTAGTCGGACGCGAGGACGAAATCGCAGTTGGTGTAGCAGGGAGCCTGCTTGAGAGTCGAGAGTCGAGAGTCAAGAGTCGAGAGTTTCAGTTCCGGTTCGGGATAGGTGACGTTGGGATGATTGAGGCGCACCTCCGTGACCTCCACCCAGGTACCCAAGTCGAAGTTCGCACTGCCGGCATAGCCGATATTGATAAGTTCGGCGTCGCGGTCGAGATGCTGCAGGGAGCGGATGATATTGATCGCCCCTACCCCCGTGAAGATGAGCTGTGCATCCCTCAGATCGAGCCCTAAAGTTTCCTTGGCCTTATCCAGCAAAACGCGTTCACCTTCTTCTGCCATTACGATAAATCTTGCCATATTCTTCCAAATTATGCCGCAAAATTACAAAAAATAAATGAAATATGCAAAAAAAATGCTAAAATATTTGCACAATTCAAAAAAAAGCAGTACTTTTGCAGTCCCGTTTGAAAAATAACGGGTTGCATCGCGGAGTAGAGCAGTGGTAGCTCGTCAGGCTCATAACCTGAAGGTCGGTGGTTCGATCCCATCCTCCGCAACAAGGTATGAGAAAAAATTTTTTGTTACTCATAGCGCTTTACACGCTCTCCGTTTCGGCGGTGGAGCGTGTTTCGTTAGATGCGCTTCAAGCCGATTGGTCGGCTTACACGAATCACGTTGTTCAGGTCACTACCCCTCTCGTGGTATGCGGCAGTTTCTATGACTCCTTGGTCTTGGCGCCTCAGCGCTTGTTCTGTCCGGAAGAGCGGGCGGTAGGTCTGGCGGACGGCGACAGCACGGCGTACTATGCTTGGGCAGCAGCCAACCGCGCGGCGAGTATCGTGGTGCATTGCCGGAACAGTTATTACAAGGTACGTTGCGGGGATATCGTGAAAGTGTTCCAGGCACGCGTGACGAGTGAGCGGCACTTGTTGACGGGTCAACCGATCGCGACGAAGCATATGCCGTGCGACCGATTGAAAGGACCGAAGAAAGGTGAACTGCGCATCGTAGGAGCAAACATAGAGAATTACTTCGCGGACTTAGGCGGGTACGCCACCAAGCGTACGACACCTGAGCAGCAGGCACTCAAGACCGACAAGTTAGTCAAGGCCTTGCGGGCGATGAAGGCGGATATCATCGCGTGCTGCGAGATGCAGGTGGGCGACAAAGCGCCGACGATGCTGATTAAGGCGCTGAATAAGAGCGGCAAGAAATATGCGTACGTGGCGATGCCCCTGCAAAACATGGACCGTATCGGCGGATGTTTTATTTACAATACGGAACGCGTGCGCGTGTATGCGCAACCGCTGTCCGCTTATCAGGACACAACGAGTCATTACTACGGACGCATGTTCGCTGTGGGTTTTGAAGAGATAGCGAGCGGAGAGAAACTGATCATCGGCGTCAATCACCTGAAGTCCAAACGGGCAGGTCGCGGTAACTACGACACGCATCTGAAACGAATGGACAACACCGATTCGCTGTTGGCGATGCTGCCGAAGGCGGTGGAGGTCTTTGGGGATGAGGATGTGTTGCTCTTGGGAGATTATAACTGCTATACGCAGGAAGGACCGATCCAGAAGATCGTTCGTGCCGGGTATGCGGATATGCTACCGCTAGGCGGAGAGAACGACTATTCGTACGTGTTCAAGGGTGAAGCGGGGTATCTGGATCGCTGTTTTGCGAACCCGACGATGGCGACGCAGATCGTGCGCGTACGACCGTGGCACGTCAATGCCGATTGGTACTACCAGCACGGGGCGTATAAGATGAAGGACAAGACGATGCATCGGTATGCCGATCATGAGCCGATTATCGTAGATATTAATCTACGATAGATTATAGATTATAGATTATAGATTACAAAAGCCGCCGAATTGGCGGCTTTTGTGATCCCGCTGGGGCTCAAACCCAGAACCTTCAGAACCGGAATCTGACACTCTATTCAATTGAGCTACGGGACCGTTAGGTCAGTTTTTTGATTGTTTTCTTGCGGCACACCTTGCATTCGCCGTAGGCGATCAAGGAGTAGCTACGTAGTATAAAGTTATAATACTTACGTGTTTTGATCAGTCGTGCGATGGCCGGGTCGGTAAAGTCAGCCGTCCGTCCGCATTTGGCACAGACCAGTTGCATTCGGTTCGCAGAACCGGTGATAACCTCGAACTCGGTAGCCGCTTTGCCTCGCTGTCTCTTGGTGGCATGGATGACCTGCGCATCGATCAACAAATTGAGGGTGTTATAGACAGTACCGGTGGAGATACGTTCCGCCTCACACGCCTTGACTAACTGGTCCGCCGTGAAGGGTTGCGGCAGGTTGCACACTTGCTCCAGAACCATCTCCCTCACTTTCGTCGGCCGTTTATCGTTGTCGAGGAGATACCGACGTAGCTGGGTCAAGGCACTGCTATATGAACGAACGCTTTTTGCCATCAGATCGACTTGATATATGCGCGGTGATGCTTGTGTATCTTATGGTCGAACTGCGTGAAGTTGGCGATATTCTTGGTGTTCGTCTCCAGGATATTGGTCGTCTCCAGAATCTTCATGCCGTATTTGTTCATGCGCGGGATCTGATCCTGGAAGAAGATAGCGTTCACGCCTGTTCCCTGATAGTCCGGGCGCACGGCGATAAGCAGGAGGTTGAAGACCTCAATATGCTTGGACTTGAGTGCTTTGAGGATATGATACCAACCGAAGGGGAACAGTTTACCGCCGCACTTACGGAGAGCATTGGAGATGTCCGGCATACCGAGTCCGACGCCTACAATCTCATCCTTCTCGTTCACTACCAAGGTCACGAAATCGAAATTCAGCAACGGGAAATACATGTTCTTGTAGTAGTTCTTCTGGGCGTCGGTCATGGGCTGGAAGTTATAGAGCTTCTGGTATGCCTCGTCGATCACGTCCATATACTGGATGCCGTACTTACGCACGAGTTCGCGGGAGTTCTTCACTTTATCCACGCGCACGTGTGAACGCTGCTTGACAATCTCGGCGATGCGGTTCAGTCGCTCCGGGCAACCCTGCGGCGGATAAACCTGAATCTCTATCCAGTCCGCATCTTTGCTCAAGCCATACGCGTCCATGTGCTGGACGTAATACGGATAATTGTACAGACTCGACATCACTGCCGGATATTCATAGCCTTCCAAAAGCAGTCCCTCGTGGTCGAAATCCGTGAAACCGACCGGTCCGTTGAGTGCGTCCATGCCACGCTCTTTGCCCCATGCCGCTACGGTATCGAGGAGGGCTTTGCTGACCTCGAGGTCATCGATGAAATCGAACCATCCGAAGCGCACGTGCTTGTAGTTCCAAGTCTCGTTGGCACGACGGTTGATGATGCCGGCAATACGTCCGACGGGTTTGCCGTCGCGGTACGCCATCCAGAGCTGATACTCGCAGACCTCCAATGCAGGATTGGTCTCCACATTGAAGCAGTTCATCTCGTCGAAGAACAAAGGGGGACAATAATACGGACAACCCTTATACAGATCGTTAGCGAACTGAATGAATCGTCTCAGTTCACGTTTGGTGTGTATTTCTCGTATTTCTACTGCCATAAAGTGGAGCATAGGGGAGTCGAACCCCTGACCTCAACATTGCGAACGTTGCGCTCTACCAACTGAGCTAATACCCCCGCGACGCAGTCGCGCCATTTTGTGTGGAGCTAGCGGGAGTCGAACCCGCGTCCAAACAAGGAACACCTGCGCTTTCTACACGCTTATCCCGGCCTTGATTTTCGTCCGGCAGCAAGACCCGAGCCACCAACTACCGGCTTATCTGCTCTGTGAATTTCCGCACCGCTATATCCATTGAGCCCACAGACTCGGCTTGGAGCGATGTCTCGTTCAGACGCCTTGCATCCGAAAAAAGCTAATCTACTATACTTCGATTAGGCAGCGAGAGCATACTCATAGTTGCCAGTTATATTTTGAAGCGAGATTAAAGAGCGTTGCCTCATTGCTCTGCGTGCTTACACAACCATTCTACCTGCTGTCAAAACCAGATAGCCCCATCGCTTAAGCAAAAAAGCGTGCAAAATTACTGCTTTTTTTTGAATTATGCAAATTTATTTGATTTTTTTTGCTATTTCAGCACACGGCCATCGACTGAATAGATAGCACCGTTGCGCAAAATGTATATCTTTCCCTCCTTGATGAATTTGAATACCGATAGCTGTGCCGGTACCGTCTCTGTTGCTGTTACGGGATCATCACAACGCCCGGAACCATATATCTCTATCTCCCATAGTGACACACCGTAGCCTGTATTACGCGCATGGCAAAGCACTTGCACATACCGACCGGAAGTCGCTACCGGAATGGACACGTTGCCACCTTTTCCCGTGGTCGTACTATATACCTGCTCGTACGTGACGGCATCGTCACTCACGCGGATCTCATAACTCGTGGCGTACGCCGCTTCCCAATAGAGACGAATCGAATCCAACAGATAGCACTGCTGCAGATCCACCTCGATCCATTCGCCATCCTGATGACGGCTGCCCCAACGGGTATCCATCTTACCATCCGTAGCAAAAGCTGCTCCCATGGACGCTTCGTACTCGGTACCGGAAGCCGTGGTGGGTTTGCCAAGGGCTAAGTTCACCGCCGAATACGGCAGCACATGCGCCAGGGCGGTGGCGGTCATCTCGAAGCAGTCGAAAGTAAGCGTCTGATCGCCTAACTGCGTAGCGCGGAAAGTCTCGCGGCAGGTATCCACCGCCGTACCGAACTGGTTGATCGGACAGATGATGAACTGCTGCGTGTCGCCGATGGGCATGGTCACTTCGGACGGATAAACCTCAATGGCTGTGGTCTGCTCCCGCTCGAGCACCACGATGGTCAGCGAAGCCGAGCAGTCTCCTACCGTACGCGTCTCGGTAAAGAGACCATAGTCAGGGTACGTGAGACTCTCGCTGTTCGTGGAGAGGATGCCGCCGTTGTAGTTATATGCTGTCGTAGTCAGTATGGTCGTTTGTCCTTGGTAGAGAACGGTATCGGAGGCAGAGAGTGCGATCGCGAACACCTGTGTCGGATCGCCTGTCAGCGGACGGCCGTAGGCCTCGAGTTCGTACAGCGAGGTGCCGTATTGCGTAGCACGTTGCAGTCCCGTCAAACGGATATAGCGGGCGCGGATACGTGTCATCTGTTTCTCTACGCCACCGGCAGAACTATGGGTAAAGGTTGTCCAGTTGGTCTGATCATCCGAGAACGCCAACTCATATTCGGAGGCATAGGCAGTCTCCCAACGCAGGATGATATGATCGATATAACAAACCTGCTGCAGATCCACGATCGCATACTCGTTATCACGATGCGCCGAGCCCCAACGGGTATTAGTCTGACCGTCCGTTAGATTGACAGCCAAGCAGCCCGCATTCTCTTCGGACGAGACCGTGACGGGTTTATGCAGCGCTAAGTTCGGGTACGGCAGATCCCATGCGAGCGGATCAGGCACTATCTCTTCGTTCTCGTCCTCGATAGTTGTGGTTGTTCTGTTCTGCGCACCGCTGATGAGCGTCAGTCCGTGCGGCACAGAGACGGTGGTATCCACCGCGCCGAAGAAGCGGACGCTCAGATGGGTATTCCCTACATTATACACGGCGTACGTGGTGCGTCCGGTGATCGTATCCGTATAGGCACATGCCAGCGGATGGTTCGCGAAGATGTCGTAGCGTTTCTCTCCGAGCGCTTTATGCGAATGCGCCAACCAATAAGTGATTCCACCCGTGTCGGGGTTCTTGGCCAGTGCTTTGCCCATCGCATCCATGCGGTTCCATACACGGGCAGCCGAGTCGGCATCGAAGAGCGAAAGGTAGGACAGGCACACATTACCCAGCCCCGACTCATCGCCCAGACCGTTCTGCGGGGCTTCGTAGTTACCTACTTCTTTGGTAGCGTACATCTGCGTATAGTCCCAACGGGCAAACGGCAGGTCTTCGCTGAAGCAGTTGGTCAGGATCGGCGAGATAGGCAGCCATTGGATCGAATGCATCCAGACGGGGTCACCGCTGAACCATGTCCACCAACCAACGCCCTGCATCGTGAGGTTGCAGCAATAGGGATGCTGGTATTTGGTATAGTCGATGTTTCGTCTTTGTTTGTCGAACCAATACTCCGCCGTAGCACGCGTCTCAAGCGTATAACCCATGATACCGGCCTCAAGCATGTCCTGGTCTTGGAGCGCCGCACCTAACAACAGTACACCACCCCATCCTTGTATCGCTTCGGATGAGGACTCCTGACCGTTACCGTTGCCGCCGTTCCCCATACCGCCGGCAAACGAGTGTCCGCAGTAAGGATCGAGCGTCCTGAACCACGGTTCATCGGTCGAGCGTTCCCAGTTCGCATAGTCCCGCGCCACCTCCCGTGCCATCGCACCGTACTGCTGACGGAAATCGTCATCGAGCATACAGAGCAGCGCCGACGAGTAGATGAAATAGCCGTAGTGAAAATGATGATCATTGAAGGTATCGGAGTCGTAGGACGGATCCATGCCCACGAGCGCACCCCAACGCGGATAACGTGCGAAATAATAGCGTTCCTCGCCGGGCGTCCAGGTGTACCAATCGATGAGCACCTCTTTGAGGCGCTGTTTCGCCATGCGGAAGGTCGCCGTATCGCCCATCTGCAGCGCAAAAGTCATATAATGCGCCATCTGCGTGAGGCCTTTGCCTCCCCAATAGGTGTCACCTCCGAACGAACCACGCTTGGCATAGTCCGCATTGAGTTCCGCCATGCGCGTAGCCGAGAAATCGTCCTGCCACTCCATCGGCATCGGGAAATACGGCAGGAAAGAGTGTACGGGATAGGTGAAGGCGAAGTCATTGCCTTGCGCTAACTTCATAGTTCCGCGAGGGGTAAGGTACTGGAAATTGGTTAGCGGAGAATGGTTAGTGGTATAGTAATGATGCGGCAAGAAGCCCATGAGCACGGGTTGGTCCACATGAAAAGTGGTGGTGAGCGATGAACTATTCGCATCGTAGGCGTAGGTCATGGTGGTCTTGCGCGGAATACGGAAGGCGTAGGGTGCTACTGCGGAGGCATCCAGACCATCCGTCAGTAACGCCACGCTCAGTTGACCGGATTGCTCGAACACCGCATATTTGGTGGCATCCGGATTGGTGACGGTCATCTGCATACCGTTCGACTCGAGCCACACGATCGGTGAACCATGCATACACGTCACGCGAATCCAATCCTCGTCATGACGCACGATGAACGACATCATGAAGTCCGACCAACCGTCCACGAGACACTCCATCTTCGGATTCGGTTTGTCGCTATGCGTTGCCGTCAGGTTGATATGCAGGGGCGTGTCCCATTTGACTTCGCAGCCGGTGGGTTCCCAATAATAGGGGTATCCGATATCGATGCCGTCCGCTGTAGCCTCTACCCATCCCGGGTAGGTCCATATCTTACCCGTCCATTCGTTTACCAAGGCGTAGGTCCACCAGTCGTTGGAGGGTAACGCCAATGTACCCTGACGCGAACCATCCGGAGAACCGAGACGCGCCAGGAGCGAGTCCGGCAGGTACAAGGTACGGTGCTCCATCTGATAAGCCTGACATCCGTTGTGTTCCGATGTCTGACTCTTGGCTAAGGGCACATAGGAAGCGTAGGAACCGGAGCCCAGACGCACAGGAGTCTGCGCTTGAAGCGTACTGAGTACGACACACAGCATACAAACTGAAATCGTCCAGAAGCGCTTCATAGTTTCACGATGATTGTTTTGACACTATTCGCAGGCATGTCCACGTTCGCGCAGTATTCGCCAATCTGCAACGGGAAAGAGGTCGCTTCGCCTGTATTGAGGATATTCACCGCAATCTGTCCCTCCGCATTCTTCGTCGCGCAGACAAAAATCTGATCGCTGATCGCTGACGGCTGACAGCTGATCACCTGATCGCCCGGGCGCATGGAGCGGCTGAACTGCTTGAGCACGTAGTAATACGGCGTATAATAGATGATATCATTCGCGTAGTCCACCATCACCGGAGCCGCAGCGAAGTTATTCACGTGATTCGGTCCTCCGATAGAATCCAACACGATGTTCCAATCGCAGAAACCCGTCAGCCAGTGGTTCATGCCCTCGATGATATAGCGCGCGTAGCGATGTACACCCGCATATTTCGGATGCGTCTCTCCTGCCCAACGTGTCGAGTATGCCCAGTCGGTGGCTACTTCATTCCACCAGAACGCATCGTTATTGAACCAGCAGCACTCTTTGAATCCCTCCGGATCGGTCACACCGTCCCACGGGTCACATCCAAGGTTATCGATACATCCCTCCGAATGGAAGATAGTCTTGTCCGGATTTGCCGCATGGACACGATCCAGTGTCTCGGGGAAACAGTCGATCGTACTGCCATACCAATGCACTGCCATACCTGTCGTGTAGCGTTTCGCCGCCTCGTCGCCATAAATAGCTTGCGTATAAGGCTCCATCTCGAAGATATTTTGGTCAAAGCCATAGATTGCCACATCGCCTAAACCGCGTTTCTCGAAGGTCGGACCGAGGTACTGACCGATGAACTGCGCTTCGACAGCCGGCCAGAAATCCATACTCTCCCATCCGCCGTCATTACCCATCGGTTCATTGACCGGCGTCACCGCCCATATATCCACGCCTTCGGCACGCCATGCTTCGACGTATTTGGCGAGGTAGTCGGCATAGGTCTGATAGTACTCAGGCAACAAGGCTCCGCCGCGATGGAAACCGTTCTCGCGCTCGTAGTATTTCTTGTTCTCCTTCATCCACGCCGGCGCGGTCCAGGTGTTCGCCATGATGCGATAGGTCTTGTCTTCCTGCGCCTGCTTGATATTCCATACATCGAGCATCAGATGATAGAGGTCATAGTGTTCATCCAACACTTGCGGATATTTGTCTTTGGCAAAACCCTCTTTATCGCGGTCAAGCGAGAAAGAGTTCAAAGCCGTATCGCCCTCTTCTTCAGCCAGCGAGTACTTACCCTCCACCGAGAAGTCCGACGCTCCGATCTGGGTACGGGTTACGGTGAAGTTCGCTCCGTTCTCGCCATACAGTTCTTCGAGGATGGCCTGACGTTGCTCCTTTGGCAGACATGCCAGCACGAAGGCGGAGGACTCGGTCAGCGAACCGCCAAAGCCGTCAATGGTCTGACGCTGTTCGTCAGGGTTCACTACGATCGCATCGGCAGCAGTACCTTTATGGAAAACAACGGCGGATTGCTCGGCACATTGATCTCCGGCTTCGGAGGTAAGCCATACATGACTCGACGGGATTTTGGTTGTACAGGCAGTCAGCGCACAGAGCGCGAACAAAAAGAACTTATTTCTCATACTTCAATAATTAACTGTTTGATGACGCCGTCTCGGGCAAAGAGATGCATGCTGTCCTCGCGGGACAGTGTCATTGGAGATTGGTGATTAGTGATTGGAGATTTGCGATAGATGATCTCCGTTCCGCAGTAGTGGAAACGCAACTCGCCGTTCACGAAGTCCGCATCGCGGAGCATGGTCGGATGGAAGGTGATCTGTCCGTCGCGTACCGACACGCCGAGTTCAAACCAGCGGCTGATGATATCTTCCTTGACCTGTCCGGTCATACCGGGTTGTTGTGCACCGGCCATGGTCGGTGTATGCGAATAGGCATCGAAGGGGAAGGCACCGTATTCGGCAGGCGATTTGTGCGCACCGATACCTTCGCGGATGGCGAAATATTGCTCGCGCAAGCGCTCATTGCCGTCGCGTTCGATCGTCTCTCCCACCGCCAGCAGCAGTTTGGAAACCATATGCCAGTAGATACAACCGAGTCCCTCGTATTTATAGAACGTGCCGCTTCGGCCGGTGAAGGCATGGTGATGGAAAATGGACTCATAGAGGTCTTTGAGTTCATCGGGCAGTTCGTTGGCATTGCGGTACTTGGCATCGAAATGGATACCTCCGTCGCAGTCCTGCTTGAGGATAGAACCCAGGTATTTCTGCACCACCGGCAGTTGCTTTGCCTCTTCGGGCAGGTTGTTCATCTCGAGGAACGCCGCTCTGCGCCGGTTGGGATAGAGCATATAGGAGCGTTGGTCTTCGCGATAGAGTTCGGAAGCACGCATCGTATCGAGCAGGTCTGCAGACTCTTCACCGCTCAACAAACCGGAACTCAGGACTGCCACTTGACCCTCTAACATCGGATAGAGATGAGAGATCTCGATGGTATGGTCCGTGAATCGGATCAGGTTATACGCCTCATAGAGTCCGTCTTCGCGTTTGTTGGCGCGGATGGACTCGTCGATCTTATGCAGCGTGGCGGTACAGAAGTCCTGCAGCTCCTCTAGTTCCAGCGTCTGCCTCTCGCCGCTAAGACCGCCATAGACCTTTGCACGATAGTTTTCGCCTGCCGTACCGACGATGTCGGTGAACTGCTTGATGTTACCATTCGAGTAGGCATGACGGATAGCGCGCAGGAAATCCAGGGTCTCCGTAGCGATCTGCACATCGGTCTGGACGAGCATCTGCAAGAACGCCACATAGCGGCGCATGTAGCATAGCGTGACCATCGAGGCTCCGTAGCCTACGAGCGCATTGTTCGCGTCGTTCCACTCCGGACGAAGGGTGTTCATCCATATGCCGGCATTCGGTATGAAGTTCGACAGTTTGGTCAGCAGCGTGATGAGCAGTTTATCCGCCATCGTTGTCAGCGGTTGCGGAGTCGGATGACCGGCCTGAATACGCTTATGTTCCTCGTCATCAAAACGGATACTGTTCTTCGGATCGGCTACAATCTCCGCATAGGTCTTCAACCGATACGGCACATTGGCAAAAGCGTACTGACGTGCTTGCAACAAACTGCGTAATTTCTCGGGGTTGTGCTTGTAACTGATCTCGAGGAGCTTGAGCAGATAGATGATCTGGTGGTCGCCCCAATAGCCGATATTCGACCACGGGTTCTCGGGTTCAATCACCTCATAATCGATGCCCTCATTGGAGATCCGGTAAGGGTTATAGCCGTCGGCCGTGGTGGCATTGAGGAATTTCGCAATGATATGATTGATATAGAGCGGATAGGAATAGGACAGTGCTTCCCAGTTCTGGAAGATATCCCGCCAGTTGCCTTGGTACGCCACCACCGGTTTGCCGTTCTCATCCTGCACGCGAATGGAGAATAAGTTCCATGGGCGCGAGGGGTCACCATGCCGACGACCAAAGGTCAACGGCAGGTCTTCGGTATCCGATTTAGGAGGATAATTCAGATAATATCCGCCGCGCATCGTATTGAACAGCACGTTGGCGAAATGCCGTGCATCATTGGCTTCGTCGCCTGTCTGCTGTACGCCGTCGTTCTGCGCCACGATACGCCGCAGGGTCTCGGTGGACTGCGTCATGGCGGCTTCTATCTGCTCGATTGCATCGGGTTGTTGGGCAAAATGCAACAAGGCATGTACCGCCACCGCATCTTGGCTGACGTCCAGGACGTTGTACCAAGTGAGTGAATGAGTGAATGAGTGAATGAGTGAATGCGCGATGAAGGCGCCGCGTACACCCTTGGACTCCGTCTTGGAATAGTCGGCGTTCGGCAAGCCCAAGCAACAGACCGTATTGCATGTGAGCGACTCGGAGGGTTCAGCCCGATCCACTAAGATAGCCTCCATGCGGAAGAGCCCCAGGTTGCCGACTATCTCCGTGCGCTTATAGCCATCCACGAGTGTCGAGAACTCATTCTGGGTTTTGCGATCCACACCAGCCGGCAGTATATTGCGCAGACTGTCGGTAAGGTCTATATCCACGGGTTGGTTCGTGAGGTTCTCCAAGGTCGCGCGGCGCACCCATCCGTGCTTACCTGCCGGTGCCCAGAGATAGGAGAAACGCAAACCGAGCGTGTGGTTCTCTTCGCAGAAAACGATTTGGTTGCCCACCAAGGACTTGGCAATCTTACGCGAGATGTCATATACCGGTTGTTGTTTGTCGGAGAAAGGAATCCAGTCGTTGATGATCGTTCGCGGGCCGGTAAACTCATAACCCTCCGTGATCTTATCGTCCGTATAGTAGGGGAACAACGCCTCGCCCGGCGAACGACGCCCACAGGTCAAGCCGCCTGTGGATGAGAGGTACATCCATAAGTCCGTATCTGAAGCCAGCGAGATGAAGAAAGGCTGCATCTCGTTATAGTTGGCGATCTCGTAGAACCGCTCTCCGTTGATTGTAATAAACTGTCCTTTTACTTCTTTCATCATTTTCTCCTTTCATCCAACTCGTTTTTCATCTGCGCCATAGTTGCGTTATCGAGGTTATAGAACGCCATGACGATCGCGCACGAAGCATAGAGTACACCCGGTATGACGCTCACTAACAGACGAATACCCATCATTGCTGTATCGGATTGGAACTCTGCGTTCGCAATAAAATGCGTCACGGATAATATCCAACCCGCAGCCGCAGCACCGATGGCCCATCCGAGTTTTTGCGCCAGCACAGAGGCCGAGAAACAGAGACCGGTGGTACGGCGGTTAAACTTCCACTCGCCATAGTCCGCCACGTCGGCTAACATTGTCCATAGCAACGGTACTGCCGGCGCGTAGGCCATCTTCGCGAGGATATTGAAGGTATAGACGAGCGGCAGGTTGTCGCCCGCTACAAAAATGAGGGCGAAGAAGATACCCGACACGATGGACGACATAATATAGACCATCTTATTGCCGAATCGTTTTGCCAGCGGTTTGGATGCCGGTAAGGCTACGATCAACGCAATCGTACCGAGCACATTGAAGAGCTGCACGTTCTCTGCGTCATGGATATAGTACTTGAAGTAGTACGCAATCGCCGCGTTCTGCATGGCGAACATAATGAACGATACAATACCCACGCAGGTCAACACGATCCAGGCTTTGTTCATGAACAGGTACTTGAAGTCCTTGAGCACGTTGTTATCCTGCTTCTCCGGTTGCGGCACACGTTCTCTGGTTGTAGCAAAAGCGATGAGGAAGAAGGCGATACTCAGGATGCCGAAGAGTCCCACCGTGTATTGGTAGCCCTGCGCCTGATTGACGATGCCGTCGTTACCGATCGCGCCGAGCCATTTGACGAGGTACAGCGCGGCTCCGGTCACAATGAACTGACCGATATAGGCGGCGATGAAACGGTAGGTATTGAGCCCTGCACGTTCGTTGCTGTCATCCGTCATCACCGCACTCAACGAGCTATAAGGCAGGTTGACGAACGCGTATGCCGTACGCAGCAGCAGACAGGTGATGAGGGCATAGGCAAACTTACCGTTCAGCCCGAACTCCGGCGTTGTGAACGCCAAGACCGCCAGGATCGCATAGGGCACCGAACCGAACAACAGGTACGGACGGAACTTACCCCAACGACTGTTGGTACGGTCGGAGATGATACCGACGATCGGATCCATGATGGCATCCCAGATCGAGCCCACGAACATGATCACACCTGCCAATGCCGGACTCAGACCATAGATGTCAGTGTAGAAGATAAGCAGCCAAAAGCCCACCAAGTCCCACACGAAATGGGAGGCGGTATCACCAAGGCTGTAACCGAATTTCTCTCGAATAGATAGTTTCATATCAATTATGCTTATAAACGCGAATATAATCTACATACATCTTCACGGGTGTGCCGTCTGCGGGCAGTGCCGTTACTTTTTGGAACGAAGGATCATCCGCCGTGATCAGTTCCGGATATTTCTCCGCCGCCGGCATATTGGGGAAGAAACCGCCTACCGACAGGTTGAGCACCAGATAAAAGGGGTGGTTGAAATAATGTCCCGGTTCGTTGATCTCCTTACCGCGCAAGGAGAGTTGGAAATACGGCTCCACTTCCGGGTACTTATCCTGATCGAGATACATGGCAATCGAGTCTTCCGTCCATATCAGCGTGAAGAGGTGAAAATCTCCCTGCACCGGATAATCCGCCGTCTTGAACTGACCGAAATTAGGGTACGCACCGTTATTAAAACTCTCGCCCCAATGGCACGCGCCGTTGAAGAATCGATCCTGCGTACCGTTCTCTATTCCCGTATGATGACCCATCTCGCAGATATCGATCTCGCCGCATTTTGGCCAAACGACCCGACCTTCGGCTGCTAACTGCGCCACACGTTTATCCACGTCGTCGTTATTACCGAGGTTGGTTGCCAGATTATTTCCTAACATCCAGAACGCCGGCCACAGACCATCCGCCGTATGAGGAAAAGCAATGCGCGCTTCCACTTTACCGTACTCCACAGTCACTTTGTCGTGGGTGTTCAGCCGCGCAGAGGTACAGGGGCGGTTCTTGTAGTCCTCCCGTTGCGCATTGAGAACAAGACACTTGTCTCCTGTCTCGGGATGACGTTCAAACGTGATATTCTTCGGCGTGTAGTATTGTAACTCGGCATTACCGCCTCCGCGGGCATTATCCTCGGTGTTCCAATAGTTGGTATTCAGCGTATCCGCTTCAAACTCATCGCTCCAAACGAGCTTCCACTCGGGTTTTGAACAGGATGTCAAAAGACAAACTGCTATCGCAGACAGAGCACAGATTAGAGATTGTTTCATAGCTTGATTCCCATTACGTTATATTCTTCGCCATTCCGACGAATAATAAGCTGACCGTCACGCAAGATCTTCTGCCCCTTAAGCGTTTCGCCCGTAACCGTTTCAACACCTTGCCAGTCTTCCGGTTCGATCTCATCGGAAGGTGTCGGGCACACGAAGGACTCGTTTGCATCGCCGCGTTGATAGATACGGATCCAATCGATGTACATCGAGCGCGGACCATCCGCCAAGGCAGAGACCTGATTGACGGAATAGATACCGGGGAAGTTACCGCCTACAGCAAGGTTGGCAATGATGAAGTTCGGTTTACCGAACACAAGCTGGCGGTTATAATCATCATCCTCATTCGGTTCCAGGTCAGCGTGGAAATAAGGAGTCGGCACTTTGTCCATATACATATCGATAGAGGTCGGCGTCCAGATCATAGTCATGATGTGGAAGGTATCCACCACCGAATAATCCCACGTCACCGAGTTCGCTTCACTCCACACCTGATCCCATCTGCGTCCCACATGCATTGCTCCGTTGAAATAGCGGTCTTGTGTACCACTGTTGAACGCATTCTGATGCCCCAACTCGATGATATCCGTTTCACCGCATCTCGGCCAACCTACTTGGTCATAGTTATTACCCATCTGCCAGAATGCAGGCCATAGACCGTTGGCGGTGTTCGGAAACTTAATACGCGCTTCAATACGACCGAAGGTGTAGTACATCTTGCCTTTCGTATTCACGCGTCCGGAGGTGCAGTCTTTTCCACCGGCCGATTGCTTCTTGGCTGTCAGGATAAGACATTTCTTACCGGTCGTCGGTTCAATGCCCAACGACACTCCATTCTCGCAGTAATACTGCAATTCATTATTGCCGCCGCCACTGGCATTCACTTCTACATTCCACACCTGAGTATCCAGCGCCCCGTCCGTGAAGTCTTCATTCCAGACCAGGCTGTATTCCTGCGCTTTTACCGTCGTCGCACACAGCGCACAAAGTATGATGAATAGTTTTTTCATATCGCTTAATTGCTTGTTCCTTTAATCGTGAATCCGGAGAAGTAGCAGGATCCGGAAATCATCTTCAGCGTCAGGCTATGTTTGCCTTTGGGCATCTTGATTTCCGTAGAAGCCTCTACCCATTCGGTACTGCTGCCGTTCCGGGGCATGTCTATAAAGTTCTGCGACTCGCCGTCCACCAGCACCTCGCATATCGAATTGCTATACCCGCAATACCGCAAAGTGATGTTTTTCCTCTCTCCTTCAGACGGACAGTACACTTGGTACGTCAACTCCTGTCCTGTCGCGAAATTCGTGATCATCAGTCCCGGATGACCTGCGGCCTGCAGTGCTGTCTCATCGGTAGAAGGACGAAGGGGCATATTGTTATTCGCCAATGCCATATACTCCGAAGCCAGGATCAGACGATTTGCCCGCAGCCAGACTGTCTTATCCATCGGTGAGAAATAGCAATACATCTTCCCTAAATCCGTCAGGTCAGCCGGATAATCATGGGTCAGCAGTTGGTTATACGGTACCGACTCCACTTTGCCGCTCATACGCGGCATGAACCATGCGTAGCGCTGGATAGAAGGAGCACTCTCCATATAATTGAGCACGGAGCACATATAATCCATCTGCGTAGGATAACCGCTTGGTGCCGGATCCCAGGCGCAGAACTCCGTCATCCAGATAGGTTTATTGTATTTCTCAAACCGCTCTACGAAACCCTTCACAGCCGAAGGCGAAGACATATAGCAGTGTATGGCAATAGCATCGATATCGTCTATCGACACATTCGGTTGCGCAAAGAACTCATCGAGCCATTTAATGGGGTCGCTATAACCGGGCAGCGTACCGTAGTTCATTGCCGGAGAGACCAGTTTGAGATTCAGTTCCTTAGCTAATGCCACTACCGGAGGCCAGATAGCCGCAGCCTCTGCTGGGGTCATACGTGCCTGATCGGTCAGGTTCGGCTCGTTGAATCCTAAGAGATATTGCGTCTTGGGATGCGCCGCTACAAACGCACGGATTCGATCCGCACTGTAATTGCCGTTCCAGCACATCGGGCAATAATCCATCTCATTGGCATCAAACCACATCGCCACATCCTCTGAGGGAGTATTACCCCAGTTATAATCCCAACTGATATACGGCGATAGCAGCGGCAGATCGGTAACCTGCGCGAACGAGAATGCCACACCGCGTTTAGCGGATTTGGGCATTACAGACACTACGTTTGTCTCGTCTGTTGGCGTTACCGGCTCAACGGGATTACAGGCAACAACCAAACCCAACAGGGCTATCAAAAAGACGTTATTCCACTTCATTGCGTTGATAAACTCGTACCCAATCGACGTACATCAGTAGCGGATTGTCGAATATAGCATCGTTGATATTGCCACCTAATGTACCACCCAAGGCCAAGTTAATAATAAAATAATTCGGACGGTTGAACGGCCAGTACTCATCGTCGTCTATCACTTCCTCTATTTGTTCCGAATAAACGATGTCGTCCACGTAGAAGCGAATCACATCCTTACCGCTTTTCTCTTCCTGCGTCCACTCGATGCCGTATATGTGGAAGTTATTCTCAATATTCTGAATACCCGTATAAGCCCGACTACTGCGACTGCCGCTACGGTCCTTCGCTGTATGCAGCGTGCCGAAAATACGGTTAGGCACACTACCGGTGTGCTCCATGATATCTATCTCACCGCAGTTCGGCCAGCTGCCGCGGTTACCGAGTGTCCAGAATGCAGGCCATGTACCTTGGCCGGCCGGCAGACTGATACGCGCTTCCATCTTACCATAGCAGAACTCACGTTTACCTTTGGACATAATTCGGGCAGACGTATACTCATTGCCACCGTAACTCTCTTTGCGCCCTTCGATGATCAGATTTCCGCCTTCTACGCGCAGGTTCTCCGAGCGGTTGGTATAATGCTGCGCTTCTTGGTTACCCCATCCTCCACCACCGGTTTGGATGGACCAGTTAGACTCGTCCAACGAAGTGCCATTAAACTCATCGGACCAAACCAGTTGGTACTCGCCCCAAGTGTGTTCTACGGCTACCAAGGCCGTTACCGAACCTACAGTGGTTGCCAAGGTGATTGTCGCATTGCCGCCTTTTTTGGCCGTCACGAGACCTGTCTGCGAGACAGTAGCGATACTCTCATCACTACTGGACCACGTGAGGTCCAGACCAAAGGTATTGCCGTACGAGAATTGGAAGGTCTCTCCTTTCTTGAGGGGTACGACAGCTGGCGTGATACGAAGCGTCGAACCGTCCGAACCAGACACAAACACTTGGCACTCGGCCGACACCTCGCCCGAACGGGCGGTGACAACCGTCATACCAATCGCTTTAGCCGTGACCACACCGTAATAGACGGTGGCTACTGTTTCATCGGACGAGGTCCACTCGATATTCTTCGCCGTTCCGGTAGCGTCAATTGTGATCATCTCGCCCACCTTCATCTGCACGGTTACCGGTGATAAAGTCAGTGTCGCCGTAGTAGGCTCCTGCGGTTTCTCACAAGCCATCAGTAGGATAGCACTCGCAAAAATCAGAAAATAAGATAGTTTACGCATCTCTTAAAACTCTAAACTTTATACTTTAATAGGGCAATGGGGGAAAACCAATTCCCCCAAAGCAATAAGTTAAAATTACTTCTTCTCGTAGAAGTAAACAGCATCCAGATTCAGCTGAGCACCAACTTGTGCACCGGAGAGGAAGCAAAGGATGTTAAGATCGTTACCAATGGTCTCGCCTGCAATAGCAGTAGCGAACTGAGCCATCGGAACATCAAACTCATGCCACTCACCGTCACGCGGGAAGTCGCCGATTACAGCACCAGCCTCAATGGTAGCCGTACCGATCGCGAACGAACGACCCTCTGCTCCGTTGAATACATAGAACTGGTGGTTGCCGGCATTCGTTGCCTTAATACCGATGTGGAGGAAGAACTTGTCCGGATTAGCAGCGATAGCAGCTTGCAATGCTTTTGCAGCAGCTACAGACTCTGCATTAGCTACGTTGAAACCAGCGCCCGACCAACCTTGCGGAGCAGCAACGGTCAATGCCATATAACCTTCGGTATTGCCAAAGAAGTTCTTGCCGGTACCTTCACCTGCATTGTAGGTCTCACCTGCTGCCCAGATGTAGAGGTTGTTGTCTACATCATTCGGACGGAAGTCACCTGCGATGAGGCTTGCATACTTCTCCGACGTTACGCCATCCAGAATAACCGGCCAAATACGCTTTGCGTCGATGGCCTTCTCGCCACCGCCGCCACCGCCACCGGCGTTAACAGCAACAACACAAGTCTTGGTCTGACCACCTTTGGTGGTTGCGGTAATGATAGCGTTACCAGCCTTCAACGCCTTCACTTTAGCGGACTTACCACCATCGTTAGCCGGAGTAACAGTTGCTACGGTCTCATCGGTAATCGTCCAGGTTGCCTCAACGGTAGCTGCGATAGTAGCCTCTTCACCAACGTTCAGTGTGAGAGCCGTCGGATTGAGCGTCAGAGTGGTCTCCTGCTCCGGAGCCGGATCGTTTCCACCACCGTTGTCTTTTTTACATGCATTTAGACCTACCAGGGTCAACGCTGCAAACGCGATAGCAAAAAATTTGTTTGCTTTCATAAGAATTTGATTTTAAAAAAAGTTAATAAAAAGGGGTTAGTATTTTGGATTTTGCTCCAATTCAGGATTTAAAATAATCTCCTCGTAAGGAATCGGGAATAGTTCATGCTTACCGGCGATAAACTCACGCATATGCGATTGTGCATCAGTCGTCTCAGTAGCCTTATATGCATCCATATGGGCCTTCAGACCGGTTCCTGCTACACCTTTCCAGCGTACGAGGTCGAACCAGCGGTGCCCCTCCATTGCTAACTCGCAACGACGCTCGTGACGCAGGGTTGCTTCATCAGCTACTGCACAAGGAGCCAGGCCCACACGTTCGCGGACTTTATCTATATAGGTTTTAGCCGTTCCCGGATCGCCTGCACCTATACAAGCCTCCGCATACATCAGCAGTACGTCGGCATAACGAATCTGGCGGTTGTTGAGCGGTCCACGGCTTGCGTGAATACCCCACTGGCCGAAACCGGCACCGGTATACGTGCTATCACGATACATCGCATATTTATTGTTGAGCAGTTTGTTGCCCAGATAGTACTCAACCGCCGGAGTCTCGATGAGCGAATCTTCTGGAACGAGGATGGCTACATCGCGACGCGGGTCACCGGCCTCAAACTCATCGTAAAGGTTCTGCGTCGGGTGATCAAATCCCCAACCTCCGCCAATCTTTGAGGAGCGGCTACGAATAAGAATCTGCGTGAAGCTGCCTGCCGTACGACCAAATCCTTTGTAGTCGTAATCCCAGGTGTAGTCTCCCCATGTTACCTCAGCATACTGAATCTCGAAAACAGACTCAATGCCATTCTCGCCTTCAATCCTGAAGTTATCCTCATAGTTAGGACAAAGGTCATACTCACCACTGGCGATGATTGAGTCGCCCCATGCTTTGGCATCAGCAAAACACTGCGCAGCCAGTTTGCTGGGGTTGTAACTCTGCCAATACGGCGAACCCATATAGAGATTAACCTTCATCAGCATGGCCTGTGCGGCACCCTTGGTGGCGTGACCTGCCTCTTCCGGCAGATATTTGCTCTTCACCCACAAGTATGCATTGGCCTTCTCCAAATCGGACAACATAAAATCGAAAATCTCCTTGACCGATGCGCGTTTCATCTTCCACTCGTCGGTATTGTCAATCACATGATCCACCATCGGCACACCACCGAACACACGCAACAGGCGGAAGTAATAGTACGCACGCAGATAATAGGCTTCGCCTAACAGACGGTTCTTCATCGACTCCGTGAACTTATCATCGATACCGATTTCCATCTGGCTGATATACTTGAGCGCTACGTTACAACGACCAATACCCTGGAACTGCGCGATATAGAAATCATGCAGCAAGGCATTGTTCGACTCGGTACGCCAGTTCTCGAAATCATACGCATTCGACATGTCGGACGTCGAACCACCACCCTTGAGCGCATCATCACTGGCTATATCACCGATGAACCACTCCGAGCAGTAAGTCGTGTTATATTCCCACATCAGCGGAACATAACATCCTACAATATTCTCCTGCGCGGCAGCCGTAGATGAATAATAATCGTCCAACAAGGTTGTACCCGGTTCTATCTCAGTCAGATAATCTTTACATCCGGTCATGCCAAAAGACAAAGTAACAAGGGACAATGTACAAATGGCTATTTTTTTTACTATTTTCTTTTTCATAACTCATTCTCCTTTCTCTTTAGAATGTTACATTCAAACCAAACGTAAATGTACGGCTTTGCGGATAGTTTCCATAATCCACACCGCCTCCCACTTCCGGATCGTAACCTTTGTACTTGGTGACGGTGAACAAGTTGCTGGCTGTTGCGTATAGACGCAGACGCGAGCAGCGGAACTTCTGAGTCCACTTGAGCGGGAAAGTATAACCAATCTGCAGGTTCTTCAAACGCAGATAACTACCGTCCTCGATGAAACGGGTGGAAACGGCGGCATTAGATGCAGAACCCAGCGGGTTAGGAATCGTTCCGTCGCGGTTCTCCAACTCAAACGGGTTGAGCCCCTTGGCAATCATCGCATTCTGCACTCCCGTGCTGTAACCAATCCATACTTCATCTTTCATATAGGTTGCCAACGCGTCGGACGAACCGTCTCCTTCCAAACGCATACGAGCAGCATTGTAGATATCTACACCGGCTACACCCTGAAAGAACAACTGGATATCTACGCCGTAAAAATCCGCGCCCAGGTTGATTCCGTATGAGAATTTCGGGAACGAGTTACCGATATAATGCTGGTCATTGTCATCAATTTTACCATCGCCGTTAAGGTCGGTATAACGTGCATCACCAGCGTGTACCGGGATCGTTGTAGCGTCATAGGCCGTCAAGTGCGCCAAGGCCTCTTCATCCGACTTATACACACCTTCGTAGGTGTAGCCCCAAAATGATTTCAGCGGCATTCCTTCGTCTGTCATCTGAACGCCATTAGGTTCCGGCAGACGCGAACCTTCATTCAGAGCCGTCAGTTCATTGTGCAGATAGGTCATATTCACACCGATATTATAATGCACAGGGCCTACTTTGTTATCGTGACCGAGCGTAATCTCGACACCCTCATTGCGGATGTTACCTACGTTCTTCACAATCGTCATACGGTTCCCCACCTGCGCAGGCGCAACAACATTAAGGAGTGCGTCCTTTGTATCACGACGGAAATAATCGATAGCACCGCTCAATTTACCATTCCAGAAACTGAAGTCGATACCGGCATCCCATTGCTGGTTGGTCTCCCATTTACCGGAAGTGTTAACCTGACTCAGTACTGCCGAACCGGAAGTAGCCTCCGCATTGTTGTTACCAAACGGATAACCGGTATTAAGCGAGTTACTCGAAGACATCGAAGCCACAAATGCGTTCGAAGCCACACCATCGTTACCAACCTGACCGAAACCGGCACGGATCTTCAGGTTGTCCAACCAGTCCACGTCACGATCTTTGATGAAATGCTCTTCGCTTAAACGCCATGCCAATGCCACCGACGGGAAGAATCCCCACGGGTTTTTGCGAAAACGCGACGAAGCATCGGCGCGGAAGTTGGCAGTAATCATATAACGACTATCGTAATTATAGAATGCACGACCGAGGAACGAGAGACGACGTACGCGCTCTACCCAATCGCCTGCCGGGTTCTGGTCCGTCGTAGCGTTCATCAAATACCAATTGCTCTCTATTGGATTCAGAATAGATGCGCCTGAACCACCGATGCCGTATTTGTTGTACTCCTGCCAAGTCTGACCGACCATCACGCTGAAGTTATGCTTGCCGATTTGGCGCGCATACGTGATGGTTGCCTCTTCGATTAACGACAAGTGGCGCTCCATTTGTGATGAGATGTTATTTTTCTCCGAGAAATTATAACTGGTATACGTATTCGGGTAACCGAAGTTACGATCACGAATCAGCGAATAATCCGCCGCCATCGAAGCCTTGATGGTCAAACCCTCTACCGGGTTGATTTCGAAGAATACATCGCCTAACATACGCTCCGTTTTCTTGCTCGGCTCGTAGTTAAAGACCATCTGATACGGGTTAGTCACGTTCTTAAAGTTGGAACCCGCAGAGTAGTTACCGCCAATATCTTTGCCTTCTTTATTCACCGAACCTTCTGGATAATACACCGGATCCCACGGAGCCATGGCTAATGCTGCTGAGATTACCGATGCTCCGGCCGACGAACTGTTATTCATTGCATTACGTCCGCTGCTGGCCATCAACGAGAAGTGCTCACCGATCTTCAACCAATTACGTACTTTATAGTCCGTGTTCAGACGAAGTGTGAAACGCTGGTAGTCACTACCGATGATTGTTCCTTGCTGACCGAAATAAGAAGTCGACAGCGCATAGTGGCCTTTCTCGCCACCTCCATCAAACGACAGCGTGTAGTTATGCATAAATGCATTGGCCTTGAACACCTCGTCTTGCCAATCGGTCTCCTGGCTTGCGTAGTCGAAGTTCGTCGGATAGAAGGTTGAAGCACCAATCTTATAGTCTTTGAGCCATTGTGCAAATCCGGTCGTGTAGTAATCGGATATTTGCGAAGCACCGTCACGCATTGCGTTGATTCGGATCTCCGTCTCAGCATGGTCACGCGAACCCATCACGTCCAGTTTCTTCCAGCGATTCTGGAAGCCCCAGTATGCATCAAAGTTGATATTAACCTTACCTTCACTACCTGACTTGGTGGTAATAAGGATGACACCGTTCGCACCACGGCTACCGTAGATAGCGGTGGCCGAAGCGTCTTTCAGAATTTCCATGGACTGGATGTCACTCGGCGCGAGGAACTTGATGTCACTCGTGATGACTCCGTCTACTACATACAGCGGGTCATTGCCACCAAGAGCCGAACCGATACCGCGAATACGGATGGTAGCGGCTTCTCCCGGCTGACCGGAACCTGTTGTAACCGTCACACCTGCGGCACGACCTTGCAGCGCCTGGTCAAGACCGGCTACCGGAGCTTTGAGCAACTGATCTGCGCTCACGCTCGTCACAGCACCCGTCAAGTCACTCTTCTTCATCGTACCGTAACCGATCGCTACGACCTCCTGCAGCTGCACATTGTCCGGCACCAGCGTGATACGCACAGGACCGGCGTTCGTCACTTTGATCTCCTGGCTCTTGTATCCCATGAACGATACCTGGAGCACATCGCCTGCCTTGGCGTTGATAGAGAAGTTACCGTCGAAATCGGTAATCGTTCCGTTGGTCGAACCCTTCACCATCACATTGGCGCCAATCACAGGATCCGGCTCATCCTGAGCCATCACTACACCCGTCACAGTCATGCTCTGCGCCCACATGCCCAGCGCTACCATAACCATTACGGAGATTGTCAAAATTCGTTTCATTATTAGATTTGTTTGTTTTTAGTTACTCTAGTACCCTAGTTCTTGAAGGCATGAGCCGACCCAACGGCTCATACCCGGAAATCTTTTTTGCACCTTATTTTACGCGTGCGCCCGTGATGGTGTAGCGTTTTTCGCCACGAACAATGATCAACTGACCATTCTCGATCATCTTGATTGCTTTCAGACCTACCTCGGTATTCTCGATAGCCTTGGTGTCGCCGTTCTGAACGAAGAGTACGTTCTGAACGAAGCATACACCCTGCAGGTTCTGGCAGTTATAGAAACCAATCTGCTCGCAGTTGGTCTTCGTGTTGCCGTCGATATCGAGAGAGATATGGTTCCACTCGTTAGCCGTGAGGTTGAAAGTCGTAGAAGCAGCACCTACGCCGATCACCTGGATATCCAGTATAGCGCTCTCTGCCATCGGATAGATATCCAACTCCAATGCGTCATAAGGGGTGATATCCATTGCCGGGAATGCCAGACCGAAGCAGCTGCTCGGAGTGGTGTTCGGCGTGATACAAAGCGCCTGGCGGTTTTCTGCCAGCAGTCCGCCAGAGATAGCCGGCTCTGCGTACCAGCCTTGAATACCCATCGCTACATTCGTGTAGTTATCCGTATAGACACCCTTCACTTTCTCTGCATCATACGTCGGCAGAGCTGCAGGAGCCGGAGCGGCCAACGTGGTAACCTGTACAGATACCGGTGCTGCCAAGTTATTATTCGCGTCATAAGCTACTACCGAGAAGGTATATTCGGTGTTAGCTTTCAGGTTCGGAACGGTGATATGAACCGTCTGTCCCGATGCACCACCGCCGGTAGCTACTTCGAGCTCGCCGTTCAGCACGCGGAAGTTAACTACTCCGCTGTTATCCTCTGCCGAAACAGCCAGGGTTGCCGAGAAATAACCGGAACCTGCTGCCGAAGCCTGTACGTTTGTCGGAGCCTCGTCGTCATCAATCGGCTCTGCGCGATAGAAATAGAGGTTACCCAGCCAAATCGTCAGGTTTGCGGCATTATCGATCTTGAACTGGAAGATACTTGCCAGGTTCAGACCTGCATAATCCGTAGCCAGATCCAGATCAATGCTGTTCCATTGACCGCCGGTCAGGCTCACAAACTTACCCTTCTTATCATCGGTTACCAATTCGGGACCACCGTAGATCGGTACCAAACGAAGCGTTGCGTCGTCAGCAATCCAGATATCGGCATGCAGTTTCTCCATCAAGAGGCAGTTCAGCGTAAAGCCGTCCATACCGAGGTAACCACCGTTGGCAAACGCGAATTTCTTTCCATAATCGGTGCTCGTATAAACCGTACCGCTACCCCAGTCTTGGAAGTTGCAGTCTGCGTTATAGGTCGGGCTGTAGATAGCCTGTACCTGTGCTGCCGGCCATGTCGGAGCTGCTGCAGCTGCCTGAGGAGCGTCATAATGAGCGTCCGTAGTCACATTCACCACCATCGAGTTCTCCGACTCGTTCTGCGCTGCATCAAAAGCGGTAATCACAAATGCATATGACGTGGCGCCCTGCAGACCCGTGATCGTGATCTGACCTTCATTAGCCACATACTTGGCATCGATGCCGTGGTTCGTCTCAACCACACGGTATTTAGCTACCTCGTCGTTATCCGTAGCCTCTACAGCAATCACAGCAGACGTACCGGTCTTGCTGACCAGCGAAGCGCTGACCATCACAGGAGCCTCGGTGTCACCCGATGCCGTATATTCGCGACCGAAGACTTGGAACTCAAAGATCTTCATACCCCACTCCGTGCCGGCTTTCGTGCTCCAGAAACGGACGTAACGTACTTTGCTGTTGTTATCCAACTGAGTGCTCAACATATCCGTACGCTCTTTGATACCGGCAGTGCCGACATAGTCGTAACCCAGTACCCAATCGGTATTGTTCTCCGAGAAATCTACGTGATAATCTTGCGCGCACGCGCCTTCAAAATGAATAGTAATAAGGTCAATGCTGTAGTTTGCGCCCAGATCTACAACGAACCAAGCGTCGAAAGTACGGCTCTCCTCGTCACCGGCGGTACCGTTGGTCAAACTGCCTTGCCATACACTACCGTCGTTGCCATCTACGGCAAAGAAAGCGTCATTGGCGCTTCCGTCCGGATTCTCTGCAACCTGCGCCACAATCTTATTGTCCGTTACGATATTCGTACTCAGCGCTAAGTTATCACCTTCATAACCGAAGATCTCAATAGCCGGAGAGCTAACCGTACCGCTCTTGGCTACGATAGAAGCGTTACCCACCTTTGCGGGAACATACTTGCCATCTACTACGGCACCTGCGTCCGCCGGAGTAATCTCATAGGAGAGAGCCACCGACATCTCGGCATTGTTCTGATCCAGCGCGCGGGCAACAAGATTAACGCCCTCTGCCACTTTAGCTACAGCCGGTGCGCTCAACTCGATCTTCGTCAGCACGCTCACACCCGGCAGCAATACCTGAAACTCATAGAAACTCTGACCCCACTGGGTAGCACGGAGGGTTCCGTGGTACTGGATGTACTGAGCCGTTGTCTCTGCTACATCGATCGTCTGCCAGCCGGCTTGCGTCAGGTTGGTCTCTACATAGAGGCTGCTCCAATTCTCACCGTCATTGGAGACACTCAGCGTGAACTCTTTCGCATAAGCACCTTCCCAAAGGATTTTGATACGGCTGAACGTACGAGCCTGACCCATATCCAGGGTCCACGTCTCGTCATTGGTCTGCGCACTCTCCCAACGGGTGCCTTCATCGCCATCAATGGCATTAGCTGCCGTACCGGAGGAAGCTGTTGCACTCGATCCTTGAGAAGCCAAGGCGAAGTTCACGTCATACACCTTGTCCGCAAAACTCATGATACTTGCGCTTAAGAAAGCGACTAAGAAGAAAATCTTTCTCATGATACTAAATTTTAGTTTGTTAAACAATATGTGAATTAATGAATTAACTTTGTTAAAACCGACGCAAAGGTACTGCTTTTTTGCGAAATACGCAAGCATTCTTATGTGTTATGCAGCATAAAAGTATATAAAGTATCTGCTATTTGTCGAAATATCAGCATATTAGCATTCCAACACAGGCAAAAAAAGTACGTATTTAGTACCAACAAAAAAGCGCCCTTAAGGACGCTTAAAGAGTAGTTTGAGGAAGCGGCAGAGATAATCCTCCCAATTCGGCCACACATGCCCGCCGGCACTCTCATAATAGGTGTACTCGAGATGGTTGGCTTCCAACCAACGGCGGTACTCCTGCACATGTTCGTACAAGAAGTCCTCGTTGCCGATGGCGATCCAGTAGAGCGGCGCCTCTTTCATCTGCAGTCGTACTTCCTCTTCCCAGTTATCGTACGCCGGATCCGATTGCGGGTGACGGATAGCGGGAGAGAACAAGCCCACATAGGCAAATTGTCCGTGGAGGTAATGGGACACATGCATTGAATGGAAGCCTCCCATGGAGAGACCGGCAATCGCGCGGAGCGAAGGATCGGAGCTGACATTGTACTTCTGTTCAGTCTCAGCCATAAACTGCGGGAACTGGCGGATCCATTCGCCCGACATCGCATTGGCGCGCTCTTCCTCACTCGTCTCACGATGCGGACAGTTATCCGGCATGATGATCACCATTTCGCGTACCTGACCTAACTGGAGCAGGGAGTCCATCCAATGCAGCAGATGTCCCTGCTCTGTCCAGTCGTGCTCATTGCCCCACATGCCATGATGCAGATAGAGGACGGGATACTTTACACTTTCCGCTTTACACTTTACACTTTCCTCATATCCATTCGGCAGGTACACGCGGCACGGCACATTATTGATTGTGTCCAGAACCACCGTACCTACTTGCGGCTTTGCTGAAGCTTGCTCCTTTTTCGGTGTACATGCCACCAAAGCCATCAAAGCCAGAGCTATAATCAGAATCTTTTTCACAAGCATAAATGTCTCCTGTTTTCTGCTACTTGTACCGTATCAAATACGAACGATATACGAATGATATACGAACTATTAGTACAGTCTAACCGAAGGAACAGGATAACAATTGGGTTACCAAATGTCTGTAGGATCGGTGAAGTTTTTGCTTTCTCCCGCACCTGAGCCACGGATAATTCCGATTCCCGGATCCTGCATCAGATCACTACCATACTGCATAACCTCTGTTTGAGGAGCTATATAAGTCTTTTGCATAGTTGTTGTCATTTGAAGGTTACACAATATTATTGAACACGCGCGCCTTGGATGGTATAAACGGCATCACCGCGGCGGATAAAAAGTTGTCCGTTCTCCATAAACTTCGTTGTTTGAAGAGCCTCAGCATCGGCATTTTCTATGCCGGTTGTGGTCTGTTCGTTATGGAAGACGAAGCGAATCTTACGTTGCGGGAGACCTGCTCCACCCGGATCTTTCGGTATCGGAAGATAGGCTTTCCCTGCCGGGATATATTGACCGGTATAGAGGAAGAATCCTGTCAGGCTATAGAGTTCCGAATAACGCAAGCAGAAGATGTCATTCGATGTAGCAACAGATGAAATATCCGTGCGTGCCGGACAGCCGACAAGGGCATTGTCAGAAATAACCGGGGCTGCTGACGCCGTTGGAGCAAATGTATATACGGTGTTAGCCGTACCCCTGAGGAGCACACCCTCGTTTGCCGGGATCACATCTCCGATATCAGTCAGTTCAAGCAATTCTTCTGTTGCCGTCTTCTGGTATTCGGCCTTGTAAGCCTTTACGCCGCTCGGGACAGCTACATTTTCTTCACAAGAGAATGTAGCCCAACCTCCAGTATCCTCATCACCGCCTATCTCCGGAGTAGTCTTTACGGCCGGTTGCCAGAAGTAAACATTATCTGCCATAAATTCATTGCCACCGACAGCATTCATTAACTTGAATTGGAAAATATGTGCAAAATCAATGTTATAAGATGCATACTCGCTAAGGGGGATATCTATACTAGTCCACGCATCCGGAGTTAAAGTGATATTAAATACACCCTCGTGATTAGTCGGAGATGCCGGACTAATCGGAGTAAAACTTATTTGCGTCATTCCCAATGAATAAATGTCGATATGAATGAACGCCATATTTGTAGCATCGATTTCACTTCCCCAACTATGCCATCCCGCAAAATTAAAGTTTTGCGCATAGAACACCTCATCCCCAGGAACAATATTTATCCATTCAGCCACAGTACTCTCTCCCCAACCTCCGGAATGTATTTGTGCTCCAGTTTTTCCACCAGCTATCTCATCAGTAAAGAATGGAATAATTACGTTATTGGCAAATACCGGAGTCGGAGCAGGAGACGGTAATGCTTTAGTACTTATAGCTACTGCCACAGGTGAAGCTTCGTTGCCAGCCTCGTCATACGCAATGACATTCAAATTATAGTTCGTACCCGGTGTCAAGCTGCTAACCGTAATCGTGGTTGAGACACCAGTAGCTGCAGATCCTGTCGCTAAGATGCTCTCACCGTTCAACACCTTAAAGCTTACAGCCCCACTGTTATCCTCTGCCTGAGCAATAATCTTTACGGAATTGAAGCCTCTTGCAGCCACACTTGCCGACACATTCGTTGGGGCCTGTCCGTCGACGATAGCCGATTCACGATAGAAATATAAATTATCTATCCATATTGTAAGGCCATTAGCATTATCAACTTTGAATTGGAAGATACTTGATAAATCCAACCCAGCAAAATCGCTCGAAAGAGTAAGATCAATACTATTCCATTGTTGACCTGTTAGATTCACAAATTTGCCATGCGAATCGTCTGTTGTGAGTCCCGCCCCTCCGTATATTGGTACAAGGCGCAAAGAGGCGTCATCAGCTATCCAAATATCCGCATGTAACTTTTCCATTGTAAGACAGTTGAGCGTATAACCATCTAAACCAAATCCCCAACATTCTGCGCCCATTGCGTATTTTTTACCGTACGTATCGTTAGTATACTCAACGCAGCCGACCCAGTTTGCAAAATTACAATCAGCGCTATAGGTAGGACTATAGATAGCCTTTATTTGATCTGCCGGCCATGTCGGAGCAGTAGCGGCTGCATTGGGAGCCGTAAGATGCGAACTGGTTGATGCAGCAACAGTTTTACTATTAGCAGATTCATTACCAAACAAATCTTTAGCAGTGATAGTGAAATTATAATCTGTTCCAGCCGTTAAACCAGAAACAGTAATTTGCCCTGCTTCCGCCACAAGCAATTCATCTATACTATTGCCTGCATCTACGACATGGTATGTATCGACACCCTTATCGTCTTCTGCCTCCACTGCAATTACAATACGTGTATCGGTGCTACTAACAAAACTTGCAGATATCATATTGGGTTTTTGAGTATCCACATCGGCTAAGTTGGAGCCATATACTTTAAATTCACGCAAACGGAAGAAGCCGCCTGTACGTGCGAGAGAATGAATACGCACATATCGACCAACGGCTGTCACGTCCGTGGATTTCTCTGCGCTACCAGTAGCATCCGTAACAGAAGCGATAGTTTTCCACGCGCCATCATTAGCTTTATCCTCTTCCCCCGGTGCTAAAACACGCACCTGAAGAATATAATTAGTGGAATATACATCGCCCCACAATGCTTTAATATTTGTAATGTTATAAGCGGCATTCAGGTCTACATACCACCAATCGTTTGCTACATTATCATTGCCATATGTAACCCATGCAGTATTATCCTTACCGTCGTTTGCTTTTAACGGAATTTCATCCGCATTCCCAGGAATGTATCCTGCAACAACCGATTTATTCAAAGCCAAATTGGTAGATGCGACAAATGGCATTTCCACAACTGCTGTTTGTGCAGCAGACACATTACCATTATAATCTATAGCATAGCAAGAAAAGTTATATGTTATACCACTACCATCTTTCGGGAGTACAAACGTCGGCTCCATCGATAAGAATTGTTGATTATGCTCGGCATCCTCAATCATATAGAATACCTCTTCTGAAGTTACTGCATCAAAAGAAACCGTAATATCATCTTCCCCGGGTGTGACAGTTGCGGCGCCAAGCACCGGAGCGGTCTCGTCCGAAGAATCGTAATTATGAACTTTATTACGTGTATATGAAACCGTTTGAATAGTGCGTTCATCAGGAGAACAAGTAATTGTCATGTATGAGTAGAATTTGAAGTCTTCTCCATATTTTGACAACCCCGGGGCATTCGTTTCCTGTGATGGCAACAGAATACGCGTTTTATTATCCACATTAGGAGACGTAATCGCCCATTGTTCTTCCACTGAAGACATATCAGGTTTACAAGTTAGTAGCCGACATCTCCAGCCTGTTGTTCCATCTGTGAACGCCTTGTCTTCTTTGATTATTGCCTTGTATATAAGTTTATTTCCCCACGTAAGCACATATAAATCCACTTTACCACAAGCATCGTCTCCCGCTAGACCTCCTCCTACACGATTGTACAAATCGGCATTAAGGAGTTGTAAAGAACCATAATTCTTCGTTGCAGTTTTTTTATTCATATTAACTGTCACATCAACGGTAAAACTACCCGCTTTATAGGAGGCATCCGCCTCTTGCGAGACTGTGATTGTCGCCTCTCCATAGCGAACAGCAGTAATCTCACCGGAGGAGTTAACTGTAGCAACGGATGGATTAGAAGAAGAATACGTAACAGCGCCGGTACTTGATGTAGTATAAGTAATGGTAGAAGTTGCAGCGACATCCAATGTTACGCTGCCGGATGATGTCCGCGTTAAATCAGAATTAGCACGAGTATCTGAGCATTCTGCCTCCGGATTAATATCGGATAATGTGAATGTAAATATGTCTCCCTGCGAATCGGAATTATCTCGATAAATCGAGAAAAAGATAGTCATATTTGATGTGGGATAACTACTCCACGTAGTAACACACGTTAACTTACCCGAAGTATAGGTCTTGGTGGTTGAGGCCGAAAGGTCTGCTCCACTTAAGGTTCCTCCTCCTAAATTAATTGGGTTATACCCCTGCCAATTTTGATTATTGGCAATCTTTTCATGCTCAAAAATAAATGTGGTCTCAAGGGCACCCGTTTTCTTCACCGTAACTGTCATGTTTTCATGATTGGTAGAAACGGTCGCATCGCAATAATTCGTTGCCCAACTCATCATACTCACGCACAAAAGCGCGAAGAGTAAAGTTAATTTTTTTCTCATGATATAATTGTATTTATGTTATTCTTCAATTGTTCTACGCTGCTGGCGCCGACGAGGACGGAAGTGACGCCGGGTTGATCAAGCACCCAGTTCAATGCCTCTTGTGCAATAGAGCGGTTGGAGGCTTGCGCCTTCGCTTCGAGCTGATGGAGGTACTCCAAGAGCTCCGGCGTACGGCGATCGGACTTGAGGAAATGTTCCTTGGCCATGCGGCTGTCCGCGGGGATGCCGTCGAGGTAACGATCGGTGAGCAGACCTTGCGCCAGCGGCGAATAAGCGATAAAGCCTATGCCTTCTTCGCGACAGAAATCAAGAATACCTTGTTCGATGGGTTCGCGATTCAGCATATTGAGTCGTCCTTGATAAATAAGGAGCGGCACGTCACGTTCGCGCAGGTATTGCGTAGCGGCCTTCAGCGGCTCCAACGGCCAGTTGGAGATGCCGACATAAAGAGCTTTGCCTGAGCGGACGATGTCCACGAGGGCTTGAAGCGTCTCTTCGATCGGCGTGTTGGGGTCATAACGATGAGAGTAGAACAGATCCACATACTCAAGATGCATTCGCTGAAGCGATTGATCGAGGCTGGAGATGAGATACTTACGACTACCCCAGTCTCCGTAAGGGCCATCCCACATGCCGTAACCGGCTTTGGTGGAGATGAACAGTTCATCGCGATAGGGACGGAAGTCTTCGTCCATGAGACGTCCCATGGTTAGTTCGGCGCTACCGGCAGGTACACCGTAGTTATTGGCAAAATCGAAATGAGTAATACCATGATCGAAAGCAAAACGGGTGATTGCCCGACTGCGTTCAAAAGGCGCATCGTCACCAAAATTATGCCAGAAGCCCAAACTGACTTTCGGCAGCAAGACTCCACTCTTGCCACAACGACTATAAATCGCCGGCATTTGTGCGTACCGGTCCGAGGATGCTTTGTAAGGAAATTCGTTTGCCATGGTGTGTTATGATTATCGAAATCGGACGCAAAGTTAGTGTTTTTCCCGCATATGTGCAAACATGCAAACATGTTGTATAACATAAAAGTACGTGTATTTAAATGCTATATTGCGTATTTTCAACGATTTATGATTTTTGGAAGGCAAAAAAAAGTACGTAAAAAACAGCCTCAATTCGTGGATTTATATCTGCAATATTTGGATATTCGAAAAAAAATTACTACCTTTGTCGTCGATATGAAACGAATAGCAGTATTTTTATTTTCTTGCATGCTTCTGCAAGCAGGGTATGCAGATGACGTTCTCACCGGCACGTCGCTGAGCGGCGACGGATGGCGGGGATTGGATTTAGGGACTCCGCACATGATCACATCCGTAGGATGGAACCCCTTGAGTACAACGACGGCAGAGTTAGGAATCTTCGAGGGAGCCAATAGTCCGGATTTTCTGGATGCTATTCCTCTGTATATGCACGACGGTACGTCAGTAGCCAACCAGATGAACTATGCGACCGTGCAATGCTCGCGCGGGTTCCGGTACGTGCGTTACCTCAAGTCGGAGCTCAAAGGGGAATATAAGATTCAGGCGTTGGAGTTCCGCGGTACCGCCGGAGCCGGCGATGACAGCCATCTGCCGCAACTGACGAACCTGCCGACCGTTGTCATTCATACGGTCAACAACCAGGCGCCGTACGACAAAGAGCATGAGATAGATTGCTACATCTCCATCATCTCCAATAACGGCACGAAACTCTTAGCCGACACCGCTACTATCCGCGAACGCGGCAATGCGTCGCGTACTTTTCCCAAGAAACCGTATCGAATCAAGTTTGCCCACAAGCAACAGGTTTTGGGTTCTCCGGCGAAAGCGAAGAAATGGACACTGATCAACAACTACGGAGACAAGACGCTGATGCGCAATCAGTTAGCATTCGAACTCAGCCGCCGATTCGGGATGCCCTATACCCCGTTCTGCACGTACGTGGATGTGGTGCTGAACGGAGACTATAAAGGTACGTACCAGCTTTGCGACCAGATAGAGGTGCGTAAGAAACGTGTGGATATCACCGAAATGACGCCGCAGGACAACAGCGGCGAAGCACTCACGGGAGGTTATCTGTTTGAGGTGGATGCGTACGCCGGAGACGAACCGAACCAGAACGGCGTGTTCTATTCCGGCAACGGGACGCCTGTCTCCATCAAATCGCCGGATGAGGACAGTATCACCACCCAGCAAAAGAACTATATCAGCAGCCAATACAACCAGATGGAAAACGGTAACGGATGGAAACAAAAACTCAATCTCAATACCTTCCTGCGACATTTCCTCGTCGGCGAAGTGTCCGGCAATACCGATACCTACTGGAGCGTGTATATGTATAAACACCGCTCGAACGATACGATGTATGTGGGTCCGTGCTGGGATTTTGACCTGGCGTTCGACAACGACCAGCGTACGTACCCCGTGAATAACAAGACGGATTATATCTACCGGTCCGGCGGCAGCTGTGCCGGTTACATGCAGAGTTTAGTGGATAAGATCGTGGTGTATGATGCCGGTGCCAAACAGCAGTTAGCATCACTATGGGCGAATATACGCCAATCGGGATTTACCGAAGAGTCGATGCTGGACTATATCGACGAACAGGCACAGTTGCTGAACGAATCACAGCGGCTGAACTTCATCCGGTGGAAGATTCTCTCCCAACGCGTACACCAAAACCCGAGCGCCAGAGGAAGCTATCAGGCGGAAGTGGATGTCGTACGTACCTATATGCGGAACCGCATCCCATGGATGGATAACAAATTAGGATTTGACACCACGGCACTCGATATAGAAGCCGTCAAGGAACAACCGAAAGCAGAGAAGATACTCATCAACGGACAATTACAGATCCGCCGCAACGGAGCCGTTTATTCTCCGGAAGGACAACTAATAGCGAAATAAGATGAAAAGACACATTTTTTTGAGTGGTTGCTTATTGGTGCTCAGCATCAGTATGAGCGCTATGTCCACCTTAGACTCGTTATTGACCATCTATGACAACGAAGTAGCGCGTTCGGCGCAATACCGCGAAGCTCATCAGCAGCGTATTGACTCGCTGCGTAATATCCGTCCGATGAGCAAGGCTATTCAGATCCGTATCGCGCGCGAGTATCAATATTATCAAAGTGATAGCGCGCGCGCGTGGTTCTTGAAACTGATTGACGCGCCGGAGCCTTACCGCACGCAGGCCTATACGGGTCTGGTGCAACTGTCTTCGTCCATCGGCAAATACGGAGAGGGGTTCGCCATCATCCAAGACGTCACTTCCACCCCGGATTCACTGAGCGTGGATTGGTTGGAGGCCGTTTGGCGTCTACATAACGAAGCGTACGCTGCCTGCCGAATGCCTTCTTTCGCCGATTATCTGCAATCTCAAGCACAGATTTACTACGACTCCTTGCTCCATGAGATGGCTCGTCAAGCATCGTACGACACCGCTATTCGGCTGCGCTATGAGTTTCTGCAGGCGAGTGACGCGGATGATATCGCGCGGGCGCTGAAGGTGAACGACACGATCCTCAGTCGTACGACGGAATGGAGTCATCCATATGCCATCGAGGCCTACAGCCGTTATACGCTCTATGAGCGTTTAGGCGAAGAACGCGAGTGTTTGGTATGGTTGGTTCGCTCCGCGATCGCCGACGTACGTTGCGGTATCACAGATAACGGTTCGTCCTGGATGGTAGCCAAAGAGTGCTACGAAGCCGGAGACCTGGAGCGCGCATACCATTACAGCGACTACTCGCTGACAAACGCATCGTTCTTCAATGCCCCGACACGCTTCATCCAGACTTATGCGCTGGGGCACGAAATCAGCGGAACGTACGAACACCGGCTGCATAACTACTATATACGCTTGATCATTGCGCTGGTAGCTTTGGCGATCGCGCTGGTAGTGATGGTAGTGGGCGTAATGTTCGCTTGGCGGCAGAACAGGCGTTTGCACGCGCTGAACAAAGAGATGCAGGCTATGAACGCGCAGTTGCGCTCGATCAACCACCAGTTAAAGGAAGCGGATAAAGTCAAAGAGCAGTATATTTGCCGGTATTTGGAGGTGTATAGCGATTATATCCGTCGGTTGACGACGATGGCACGTAAGGCGGGCGAGAAAGATCCGCAGGCGTTCATGGATCGGGAGATGGAGAATTTCTACCGCTCGTTTGACGATACGTTCCTCTCGCTGTATGGTACGTTTGTCACGGATTTCAATGAATTACTGAAGCCGGAAGCGCGTATCACGCCGAAGCCGGGTGAGCGGATGACGGTTGAGATGCGAATCTTTGCGTTGATATTGTTAGGTATCACGAGTAGTGCAAAGATCGCGGAGTTGTTGTGCTACAGCCCGAATACGATCAGTAACTATCGCGTGAAGATGAAGAATGCGGCGGTGGGTGATCGCGATACATTTGAGCAACGCGTTCAGCAAATCGGCAGGTAATTAGCCCAAAAAAGCCAAAAAAAATCAAGTAAAATTTGCATATATGCAATTTTTGTTGTAATTTTGCAGCCGATTTGTACCCGGCGGGGTAAGTTATGAAACTAAATTCATAAAATTATGTACATATTTTTAACTATTTTAATCGTTATCGCCGCTATTCTGTTGACGCTGTTGGTGTTGGTGCAGAATAGTAAAGGCGGAGGATTGGCAGCCGGTTTTGCCAGTGGTAACCAAGTGATGGGTGCACCGAGAACGGCTGACTTCCTGGAGAAAGCGACTTGGACGTTAGTAGCCCTGATCGTAGTATTCTCGATTGCAGCCGTTGGCTTCAGCAAGGGTCAGCAAGAGGTAGCAGAGGATCAGTCGGCTATCCAAGTTGAGCAGACTGCTCCGGCAGCTGAGTTGCCGGCAGAGAGCGCTGAGTAATTCAACGCTAAGCACAAAAAAAATACGACTCGCAGTTGCGAGCCGTATTTTTGTTATCCCTTGTGGGATTATTTAACGATTTGACCCATTACGTTGTAGGTCTTGTCGCCCTTGATGATGAGGATCATACCGTTGCGCAGGATCTTCTCTGCCTTTGCATCAACAGCAGTGTTGCTGATAGCGGTGCTGCTATTCGGTGCAACGTAGATAACACCGTAGTGCCAGCCTTCTCCACCTTGTCCGTCCGGACGGAAATAGATGTCTTTCTCACCTGCGTGAGCAGCATCCACTACGTAGTTGTTATTTTCGCCTTCAGGATACCAAGTTGTGGTCTCGCCTTCTACCTTCACTACCTTAAACTCATCGCCAGCAGCGAGGGTGTAGGTGAGTTTATACTCAGCGTCGTTATCCGGGTTAACAGCGAACAAGTAAGCGTCTTGAGCGATTACACTCCAGTTGGTCATCGAGCCAATGAGGTAATATTTCGGTGCTTCCGGTTGCGGGCATTCTGCCTCTTCGATTACTACGTCGTAGATCTCGATGATGTCACCAGCGTGAGCGAAACCAAAGTCAAGAACCATAATACCGTTACCGTTCGGAAGACCAGCAGCTGTTTGGTCGAATGCGTACTCCGTGTTTGCTGCCAGAGCAATATTATTTACGTAAACCATCTCAACGTTGTCTTGGTACTTAATGGTTACGTTGCTGATTGCGTTGTTCGATTTCATCTTCAGCGCTACGCGGTAGCACTTGCCTTCCTCTGCAACCGGACCGTGATACTTAACCTGAGCACGCCATTGACCGTACTTATCTACGTTGATATGAACGGTAGCTTTTCCGTTCTCAGCATCCCAGTCGAGATAGGACTCAGTCTCGGCATTCCAAGTGTCGCCAGTAGCGAACCAGGTCTCCCAAGGATTAGCGTTCTCATCTGCAGCTACGTAGATGCAGCCTGCATGCCAATCTTCACCACCCTGATAATCCGGACGGAAATAGATGTCTTTCTCACCTGCGTGAGCAAAATCAACTACATAGTTGTTGTTTTCTCCTTCAGGATACCAAGCGACAAGCGCGTTGTTAGCGACAGATACCACTTTGAACTCATCGCCCTCAGCAAGGGTGTAGTGGAGTTTTAATTCTACATCGTTATTCGGAATGAACAGATGGTCTGCCGTAAAGTTGTGGATGTCCCAGCTGTTCATACTACCCATAAGGTAATAACCATCCGTGAGGTCAACGGTCTTGGTTTGGGTAGTGTAGAAATAAACGTTGTTGAGCCAGAAAGTCAGATTGGATGCGTTATCAATCTTGATCTGGTAAACATTGCTCCAGTTTGTAACGCCTGTGAACTCAGAGAGCGGGATATTGATGCTATTCCACTTCTGGCCTTCGATGTTAACTGTAACACCTACTTCGGCACCACCATGGATAGGAACAACGCGGAATGCGATATCCGAAGCAGCCCATACATCGAGGTGGAGCGCTTCCATTTCAGAGCAATCTTTGCCAGTGAACTCGAGTCCGAAATAACCCGATGCGTTGGTGATGAATTTCTTACCATAATCTTCTTGCGCATATTGCGTACCGGAATTCCACTCTCCGAAATTGCAGTCAGCGTTGTACGTAGCGGAGTAAACAGCTTGCACCTGATAGCCCTCATAAGTCGGAGCTGCAGGAGCAGCCGTCGGAGCTACTGCAGCCGGGAAGGTGATCTCCAGTGAGTCGTTCGCGAAGAACCAGTTGAAGATGTAGTCACCATCCACGTCAGCTTGGAGCTTCATGTTGGGGTCTTCGTTTCCGGAGATACCAGCAGCAGCAGGGAAGCCACGATGGTAAACATATGCATTCGAACGCCAACCTCCGTTGATGACCGTTTTAAAGCGGTAGTCACCAGCGGTGAGAGTCTTCGTGATAGTAGCGTACGATTTATCACCGGAAAGAACCATGTCTGCTTGACTCCAGTCTTGTTCGTCGCCGCCCCACACACCGAAACCAAGTACAGCGGTCGGATCAATTTCAGCACTGCCGGTCTTAACAGCTTCTGCAGAAATCTTATTCTCTTCAGCAGCCGGGTTGAAGATGATGGTCACGGTGTAAACGCCATTCTCTGCGATATTCAGGATGTAGTTTTGTGCCGGATAAGCAACGTCCCAAGAATGATCCTTCACAACCTTGAAAGCAATCGTGCTAATAGGAAGGGTGACCTCAGTCTTCTCCCACTTATAGGTTCCGTCCTCTTGGAGAACCATGTCGTTGTTCGTGTCAGTCGCATCCCAGTTGGAGCCAAAGAGAGTTGCCGGCTCACCTGCTACCGTGTAGGTGTGCTCAATTTCAGCACCGCCGGTCTTAACAGCTTCTGCAGAAATCTTATTCTCTTCAGCAGCCGGGTTGAAGATGATGGTCACGGTGTAAACGCCATCCTCTGCAATATTCAGGATGTAGTTAGGACCTAACGGATAAGCATTAACGCCATCTTCGCCCCAAGCGTGATCTTTCACCACTTTGAGTTCAATGTTGCCCGCCGAAAGGGTTACGTCAGCCTTCTCCCACTTGTATGTTCCATCCTCTTGGAGAACCATGTCGTTAGCCTCAAGAGCAGGATCCCAAGCTGTACCAAAGAGGTCCGCATTGCTACCTGCTACAGTGTAGGTATGATTCTCAACCGGCGGTTCTTCGCCATATACAGACCACTCTCCTGTAACACCCGGGTCGCCCCAGACAGGAGTAGTAGAAGTGATGGTGTAGAGGTCTTTGTCAGCCGGAATAGTCAAGTTCGCTGTTTTAGCGCCCCAGTCGGCGATGTCGCCCGTTGCGTTTACGCGGGTGAAGATGATCTGCGCATACCTCGCGGTGTCAATGTCCGCTTTCCAGAGGCCTTCTTCACCTGTTACAGCTTCCATGCGCACGCCGGGCCAAGCAGCGTTCTTCACTTCGCCATCAGCAAAAGCGTAAACACCAACAGCTGCGCCGTCTTCATACCACCAACTTTGTACATTCTTGCAGTACACAGTCTTGACGGTAGTCAAAGGAGCGACAGATACCTCTTTGTAGAGGTTCGGTTTTGAATACTGCGAAGTACTCTGAGTATTGTAACAAGCAAAACAAGTCGTACCATTCAAATAGAGGATGTTCCGAGAAGCCTTACCGTTGCAAGTAACAGTCGTTACACCATCCGCAATAGCGATTGTGAAATAGGCATAGTCATCCAAGTCAGCTACCACTTTCAGGTAGTTACTACCCGTAGCATTGGTAGCATTCAGATAGCCGGCAGTACCGAGATAGTTGTCTGTAGCAAACGTCCAAGCATCTGCTTGGCCGCCGAGAGTGAATACCATCATGGCTTCTGTTGCGGTAACTACACCATCAGTAACCGTAGCCGTTGTAATTTTACGGTTGTTGCCATAGCTTTCGGTAGAAATAAATCTACCAGCATCAGTACCGATTACATACTTAGCGCCTGCCACCAAATCAGCGGTAGAAGTCACCTTTTGGTAATCAGTAGCCATCATGGAGCCTGCAAAGAGAATTGCAGTCAATAAAGAAAGAATTTTTCTCATGATAATTTGATTTTTGGTTAAACAATAAAGTTAATTAATAATTTTTACGTATAGTAGCGTCTAAAAGACCCTATTACTCAAAATACGCCGCAAAGTTACGAAAAAAAAATGACGCACGCAAGCGCGCATGTCATTTTTTGTAAATTTTTTGTCAAATTTTGTGTTTGCGTGGTGTTTCTGGTGTGTTTCCGCATCCATTTATAACCTACTAATCACCTACTAATCACCTACTAATCACCTACTAATATCCTACTACAGATCCCTGCGCAGAAGAGCGCAACTGTTAATGTTAAAGAAACAAAAAAATGACACACGCAAGTGCGCATGTCATTTTTTGTATGGATTTGTTTGTAATTACTTTACAATCTGACCCTGAGCGTTGTACTTCACGTTGTTCATCATAATGATCAGTTGACCATTCTCGAAGAACTTAACAGCCTTAGCCTCAGCAGCGGTGTTGGAGATAGCGGTAGCACCAGCCTTAGCATTGTAAACTGTGAAGACGCAATCTGCTCCCTGATAATTAATGGTAACTTCAGTCTCTTGAGCCGTGAAAGCAGAGAGATAGAGCAGGATACCTGCACCCTGTGCCGTATATTGACTTTCCGGCAAAGAGATGGTAGTAAATTCAGCACTTGGGAAGTTAATATAGATACCTTTGTTATTATCTGCCCAAGGAGCAACCTGAATATTTACGATATTAGGATTCTCACCTGCTTTGCAAATCTTAAACTGGTTGTAGTTCTCGTCCTCAGGAGCAATACCTACATTGAAGAACTCGATATTATCCCAATCGCAGCCAGCAACCGGCTCCTCAACGAACTCATAAGCATCAACAGATTTAACTCCCTTGAAGTTGAAATAAGTAATCAACGCACCGTGAAGTTTCACTTGCTTGCCCAAGTAGCTAGGATTGTCCACGAGATTCAGCGCTGTACGAATGTCACCAGAAGGCAACTCAACCGGAAGAACACCTTCAGTCTGGTCATCTGTTTCGCCGATAGCAAGGTTCGTTGCAACCACATCACCGGTAGCACCACCATTACCTGCACAACCTACGATATAACCGATAACCCAGAACTTATTATCCACACCTGTGCTGCTGTTCAGTTTCACAACATCACTTACGGTGAAAGGATCATCCTGTGTACCAATACCTACCGTTTTAACAACATTTGCCCTAACAGTTACCTGAATAGAGGTTTCACCGGAAGTAAGGGTGAGTGCGTCATTATATTCGCCCTCAGCCTCAACAGCAAAGGTAACAGCCAGTGTACCACCCTCAGCGGTCAACTCGCCGGTTGCGGTGGTATAAATACCATTAACAACTGCAATAGGAGCGCTCAGGTTTGCACCTACGACTGCCAGCTCAACCGTTTTGGAGAAAGCGTCCGTCTTGGTGGGGCAAGTACCCAACTCGATATTAGCAGCATTGATAGCCGGAGCCGAAGCGTCCTGATAAGCATAGAAAGCGATCGTAGCAACATCCAAGCCACCGTTGCTCGAGCTGCTGTTCGTTACAAATAACGTGATTTTGTAGTAGCTATTAGTAGCCCAGCTGTCAGCGGTCGGCAACAGTTCAATAGTACCGGCTGCAATCTTCGCATCACCCGTACCAAGATGCTGGCCATATTTCTCAACTACAACATCCTGAGTAAAATCAGCATCGCTTGCAACAGTTACAGTAATCGAATCAAGAATAACTTCCTTACGGTTACCGCCATTGTGATTAATCACAATTTTAGCGATTGCACTACCCATAGGCGAAGCTGCAACGATATTACGCGGCTGTTTGGTTAACTTGTTTCCACCAATACGGTCAAAATCACCCTGAGTCATGTTACCGGGTACACTCCAGTTCATGTCTGCCCATGTATAATCATAAGCATTCGCATAACCGGATTTACCGCTTGTATTCTTAAACTCCAATGTGTAGAACACATTACCTACAGCGGCGAACATGCTACCTGCGAAGAGCACGGCAGCGATTAAAGAGAATAATTTTCTCATGATAGTTTTAAAAATTTAGTTAAACAAAAAAGTTAATTGGTTTGTTATTGTTTGATCGACCAAAGGTGGTCGATGCATTGTTTTTTCAAATCCGGCACAAAGGTACAACATTTTTTTGACCTGTGCAAATAAATTTGCAATTATTTTGGTTTTTTATGTGCGACGAAGAAAAGTTGGGCAGAGTTGAAGAGGTTCTGCCAGATGATATATGCCGCGGCCCCAAGGGCGGAGAGGGGATCGAGGTAGGTATGCGCCATCCAGACACCGAGGGAGGTGTTTTTTTGGCCGAACGCCTGACCGGCGGTAATGGACGAGACCTCGTTCATGTTTTTCGGTGCCGCCGCGGGGTTGATGAGTACGTCCTGATAGTCGCGTCCTTTGCTCGGAGCCGGCAGTTTATATCCAATCCATTTACCCAAACCGAACTGCAGCAGGCAGACAAAGAAGGAGCATGCTAATAAAATTAGCATATTGGTCATCTGTGATTGGTAATTGGTAATAACTGTTTGTGTGACTGTAGCAGAGAGCACGGTGATCGAGGCAACCCAGAGATAGAAGGGGACTACCGCTATTTTGACCGGCAAAACGAACTCATTTTTCGTACGCCATTTATAGATAATGCGGACTAACCACGCGCTGAAAAAAGGACCAAGTAAAAGGGGAGCGATGCGGGATAGGATGAGCAGGAAGGCCGGCCAGAAAGTCATGTCAGCGGCGGGGTTGATGAGCGGGAAAGTAGCGGGTACGATGATGGCCGTGGCGAAGTTAGAGAGGAGCGTGAATGTCGTCAGGTTTTGTATCGAACCACCCATCTTACCGGCGATGATCGGTGCGGCGGTGGCGGTCGGCATGATGAAGCACATCAGCAGGCCTTGCGCGAGGACCGGATCGCCCGAGAGATAGAGGGTCAGGAGGTAGGTGGCGAGACTGAAAATGAGTTGTGCGGCGAGTACGACTCCATGCCATTTATGCAAACGCAGATCGAGGGGGTTGACCTTGCAGAAGGTGAAGAAGAGCATGAAGAAAATGAGCCAAGGGAGGATGGGCTTTAACGGGAGAAGCCAGGGGTAAAAGACCGCTCCGATGAGCATGCTCAACCATAACGCGTTGGAATCGAAGAATTTTCTCATTATAAGTAAATAAAATTAGATAAATACTGATTATTGATTTAGTACTACGTACCCCTGAATCTTATTTTGTAAACATTCATTCACAAATAAATTTGCAATGAACATTTCCAAAACAATCTTCATCTCTACCGAGATTACAATCAATAATCAGAGATAAACATAGATAAAATTTAAATCAATCATCCAAAAATATCAAAAATACTTTTTTATTCGTTTGACCATTTGGCTACTATTTCATCCATTATACGGAAGACTTCATCGAGGGTGTCGGCGCGGAGGAGGGCGATGCGGGTTTGCTTGAAGTTATCGAGACCTTTGAAGACCGGCGAAGCCGCAAAATGACGCCGCGAATGGACGATACCTTTGCGTTCGTCGTTGCCGCACCAAGCGATCGAGGCGAGGACATGCTCTTTGAGGACAGCGACCTTTTCCTCGAAGCTAGTCGGCCTAGGAATCCTAGGAGCACTAGGAGAACTAGGATCGTCGAGGAGTTCGCGCATCTCGGCGAAGAGCCAGGGTGCACCGAAGGTGGCACGGCCGACCATGATCGCATCGACGCCGTAACGATCGAAACACTCCTTCGCGCGCTCGGGAGTGCACACATCTCCGTTTCCTATAATGGGTATGTGTATACGCGGATTGTTCTTCACCTCGCCGATAAGCGTCCAATCGGCTTCGCCGCGGTACATCTGCGAGCGGGTTCGACCGTGAATGGCGAGTTCCCGGATGCCGCAGTCCTGGAGCCGCTCCGCCAGATCGACGATGAAGGGCGTTCCATCCTCGAGGTAGAGCGAGTTCTCATCCCATCCGAGGCGGGTTTTGCAGGTAACCGGTGTTTGCACGGCGTTGACGACGGCTTTGGTGATCTCGAGCATCTTGGGCACATCGCGAAGCAGTCCTGCCCCGGCGCCTTTGCCTGCTACTTTCTTGACCGGACAACCGAAATTGATGTCGATGAAGTCAGGTTTGGCAGTCTCGACGATGCGGGCGGCCTCTGCCATCGACTCGGGTTCACGACCGTAGATCTGTATCGCCACCGGTCGTTCCTCGTCATGGATGGTGAGCTTACGGGTCGTGGAAGCGATGTCGCGCACAAGAGCGTCGGCGTTCACGAACTCCGTATAGACACGATCCGCGCCATAACGCTTGCAGAGCATGCGGAAGGCTGGATCGGTGACATCCTCCATCGGCGCTAAATATAATGGGTATTTATTATTCATTAAAAGAAAAAAAGAAAAATTATAATAAAAATAGATGATTGATTTTAGTACTACGTACCTACGAATCTTATTTTGCTAACATTCATTCACAAATAAATTTGCAATGAACATTACCAAAACAATCTTCCTATTCTATCGAATTAAAATCAATCATCCAAAAATACCAAAAATACTTTATAAAATACTTTATATTTATTGATTCAACGATGGATAGGATATGCGATGATGGTTCATGGCGATGAGGCGAGCGGTGAAGACGCGGCGGATGTCCTCGACATCCTTAAAACTCAGCGGTGTCTCGGCGTACTGGCCGTCGGCTATCTGGGCATCAATCATCTGATTAACCGCCTTGGCAATCGATTCTTCGGTGAAGCTATCGAGGCTGCGCGAACGTGCCTCGATGGCATCGGCCATCATGAGGATAGCTCCCTCTTTCGTGCTGGGTTTCGTACCCGGATAACGGAAGAGCGACTCATCGACTTGCTCCTTCGGATGGGCGTTGCAGTAGGTGTTGTAGAAATAACGCACGAGGGACGTGCCGTGGTGGGTCGTGATGAAATTGATGATCACTTCGGGCAAGTGATTGCGACGGGCAATCTTCTCTCCTTCCGTCACATGCGCCATCACCACCTGTGCGGCATCCCGCGGATCCATCTTGAGGAGCGGGTTCTCCACGCCAGTCTGATTCTCTACATAGTAGAGCGGATCGGTGATCTTACCGATATCGTGGTAGAGCGCCCCCGTTCGCACGAGCAGGGCGTTGGCACCGATGGCCTTGGCAGCCTCCGCCGCGAGGTTAGACACCTGCATCGAGTGCTGGAACGTACCCGGAGCACGTTCGGCAAGAGTATGGAGCAGTTCGGAGTTGATATCTGTGAGTTCGACCAGCGTGATGGACGAGATGAAACGGAAGAGTTTCTCGAAACCATAGATCAGACCGTAGCATCCGATTGTCAGCAGTGCGCATATCGCGAAATACAGGTACATCCACGGATCGATAGACGACCACGCGCCGGTCTGGGCGAAAGTGATCGCGGTATAAGCGATGACCTGCGCGAAGAGTATCCACGCGGCGGTCTGTACGAGTTGGGCGCGGCGCGTCATGTCACCCAGCGAGGAGATAGCCACCATGCCGACCACGATCTGGATGAAGAAGAACTCTACCGGCGCCGGCACAACAATCGACGTGATGAGGATGGTTGTGAAATGCAGGAAGAGGGCGGTGCGGGAGTCAAAGAAGACACGCGTCAGGATAGGCACCCAAGCGAAGGGGATGAGGTAGACTGATAGCCCGAAACGCAGCGCCAGACAAGCCAAGGCGATAACGATAAACATCTGCAGGCAGAAGAACAACACCGTGGAGGTTGAGCGCAGGTAAGAGCGGCGGAAGACATATAGATAGACCACAAACAGGCAGAGGAAAAGCGTCACCAACATCGCCTCGCCGAGGATGGAGAGCGTACGCTGTTTGTTCCCCAGCGACTCATCGTCGTACGCGCGGCGGAGGGACTGCAGGACCTGATAATTGCGCTCAGTCACCACCTCACCCTTCTCGATGATCTTCTCGCCTTTCTGGACGAGTCCTTGTGTGGGCGAGAGGGTTGCCAGCAGTTTGGCACGCATGTCCATCGTTCGTACGGTGTCCAGGACGAGGTTCGTCGTGATCTCATAGCCGTATTTGGCATAAGCGGACTTAGGCGTGTATATCTCCGAAAGCGGGTATTTTTTCTGCTGAAGGGTGATACGCGTATAGCCCTCGGCCTGCAACCAATCCATCGTCTCCAGCGACACCACCTTCACCTCGCGTTGCACGCGCGGGATATAATTAAAGATAGGTGCGAAGGTGGAAAGCAGTTGGGCCTGCTCCGTTGCCAACTGATCCTCCGTCTTGTAGATCGGGAAGTCAAAATCGGCGGTCAAGGTGTTATAGCCCCAGGGCTTACCAATCTCGTAATGATAGCGGAAGGCGTTGTTGTAACGCGGGAACATAAGCACGAGGACGGCAGCCAGGATGGCAAAGCAGCTCAAACGGAGCACCGCCGGGGTGTATTTGTAATTGGTGATGAGTGATTTAAGATTTGAGATTTGCATTTATCGCTTGGATTTAAAAAATTCTTGTATGAGGGCGCGGCATTCGTCTTCGAGGACACCTGCCGTGACGGTTGCTTTGGGATGGAAGACCCGCGGGGCGTAGGTGGTGTAACCGCGTTTAGGATCGGGTGTACCATAGACGATGCGGTTGATCTGCGCCCAACCGATAGCTCCCGCACACATCGGGCAGGGTTCGACCGTGACGTAGAGCGTGGCATCGGGCAGGTACTTACCGCCGAGCGTTTGGGTGGCGGCCGTGATAGCCTGCATCTCCGCGTGAGCGGTGACGTCTTCGAGCATCTCGGTCAGGTTATGCCCGCGCCCGATGACTTGGTTTTGCGAGACGATGACACAACCGATGGGGATCTCGTTGGCAGCGAGCGCTTTGCGGGCTTCGGCGAGGGCAAGAGACATGTATTTCTCGTCATCGGGAGAAGAACCAGGAACACTAGGAGCAGTAGTAAATTTTTCCAAGTCTTCGGGATGCTCTTCGAAATGATTGCCGATGACCACGATGTCAGCGCCGGCCTTGTAGGCGGCATTCATCGCCTCGGGTGTACGGATTCCGCCACCCACAATGAGGGTAACGGAGGTATGGGAGCGCACGGCTTGGATGATCTCCGGCGAGACAGGATGAATGGCTCCCGACCCTGCCTCCAAATAGATCGCTTTCTTTCCCATCAGTTCTGCCGCGATACAGGTATCCACGATCGTGTCGATGTCGTGAGGATCGAGGGGTTGTGTACCCGTGACGCGCATGGTGGAGGTCTCTACGCCGCCGTCGATGAGGATGTACGCCGTTGGGACGAAATCCAGTTGCGAATCATGGATCGCCCGCGCTGACTTAATCTGCTGATTCACAAGGTATTCCGGGTTCTTTCCTGAAAGCAACGAGAGGAACAAGATGCCATCCGCCTCCGAGGTAAATTGTGACGAATTTCCAGGGAAGAGAATGATGGGGATTCTCGATTTTCGATTAGCGATTAGCGATTTTAGATGGCGCACAAAGTCCGTTGTGTCACCGCCGGTGGAACCGCCGACAAAGAGATAGTCGGGATGGCAGGACTCCGAGATCGGAAGAGCGTCCAGATTCGCTTTCTCCGGATCCAACAACAATGCCAAACTATGTTTCTTGTTTATCTCCATTCAAACGTTTCTACCATTTTGATGACATCTTTGCGGAGGTATTCGTAAACGGGCGCCAAGGAATCGGCATTCGGCGGGCAGTTGCAATACACCGAGGCACGGAAGAAATGGTGCGTGGAATCGGTTACAAAGAACTGACAGGACGAAGCGGTATTTCCCTCCAGATCGAAGAGTACGCCATAGACGCGGGCTTCGGGATGGGTGTAGTCACTCTCGGGTATCGCCGAAGCGAACGAGGCGTTCCGATACACGAACTCGAGTGCATCGTCGGTTAGTTCGCGCAGGTTGTGGTTCACCGGCTTGTAAGAGCAGTGAATCGTAGCATCCAGCGCGGGGTAAAAGATATTGATCCAATAGGGTTCAGAGACATCCGTACGGGGTTTGACCACGGCATTTTGCGACAGGGCAAAATTATACGGATAGTGCGCATATTGCGCCGAGAAAGGCACGTAGGCCGTGTCCGGCGTGGTGATCCGATAGTATCCGTACGGACGTGGGGTCGAGACCCGACCGCAGGACATCCAAGCCAACCCTACTCCTATGATAAGCAATATTTTTCGCATTCTCCCCATTTTGGTCACAAAAGTAGTCAAAAGAAATGACATACACAACTATTTTCGTACTTTTTGAACAAAAAGATACTTTTTCCTAAATAAAATGCGCGCGCGCTTGCATATATAAAAAATTATTCGTATCTTTGCAGCCAAATATTCAAAAGCATGGCTAAAAACAACAATTATTGCGTGATCATGGCGGGCGGCGTTGGTAGCCGTTTTTGGCCGTACAGCAGGGCAGATAAGCCGAAACAGTTCTTGGATTTCTTCGGTACGGGTCGCAGTTTATTGCAGATGACGGTGGATCGTTTTCGCCCGATCGTTCCGATCGAGAATATGTTCATCGTGACGAACGTGATGTATAAGCAGACGATCTTGGAGCAGGTTCCCGATTTGGACGAGGGGCAGATTCTTTGTGAGCCGGCGCGTCGTAACACGGCGCCGTGTATTGCGTACGCCACCTCGCATATCCGTGCTATCTGTCTGCGCAAAGCCGGTCTGACAGCGGCTAACCAGGACTGGAGTCGACCGGAGATGCAGGTGAATATTGTGGTCGCTGCGAGTGACCACCTGATCCTCGAAGAGGAGAAATTCCGCCAAACGATTCTGAAGGCGTTTGATTTTGTGAGTCGCAACAAAGCCATCTTGACGCTGGGTATGCAGCCTACCCGACCGGAGACGGGATACGGCTATATTCAACGTCAGCCGGACATGTTTGAAGACGGCATCTATCCGGTGAAGACCTTTACGGAGAAGCCGGAGCTGGAGATGGCGAAAGTGTTCTTGGAGAGCGGTGATTTCCTCTGGAACAGCGGTATCTTCGTTTGGAACCTACAGACGATCAGTGAGGCTTTCCGTTATCTGCTACCCGAGGTAGCCGACCGATTTAGAGAGGGCGAGTTGCTGATGGGTACGGACAAAGAGGAGGATTTCATCGAGGTGATGTTCCCCAAATGCCCGAATATCTCCATCGACTACGGTATCATGGAGAAAGCGGACAATGTATATGTGCTGCCGAGCAGTTTCGGTTGGAGCGATCTCGGTACATGGGGTTCGTTGTATGAGTTGAGCGAGAAAGACGAGCATGGCAATGTCAGTCTGCACAGCGAGACCCATTACCATGAGGCAGAAGGCAACATTGTGGTGCTCGAGCCGGGAAAAGTAGCGATTGTGCAAGGCGTGAACGATATGATTATTGTGGAGGAGAGAGGCGCCCTGCTGGTTTGCAAGAAATCCGAGGAGCAACGTATCAAAGAATTTACAATTAATCTTACTTAATATTAAATCACATCATGAGTTATCTGAATTTTGACAAGACAGTGCTTGTTAATCTGGAGCGCTCGCTTCAGAAAGAGATGATTCGGACGAACCGTGCCGGTGTGTACAACTCGACGACCCTCGTTGATTGTAACACACGTAAGTACCACGGCCAGTTGGTGATGCCGATTCCCGAGTTGGGCGACGACAATTTCGTGCTGCTCAGTTCACTGGATGAGACGGTGATCCAACACGGCGCAGAGTTCAACTTAGGCCTGCACGAGTACAGCGAGAACCATTTCAGTCCGAACGGACACAAGTACATTCGCGAGTTTGATTGCGAGGTTATTTCGCGTACGACCTATCGTGTCGGAGCGGTGGTATTGCAGAAAGAGCGTCTGCTGGTGAGCTTTGAGCCGCGTGTGCTGATTCGTTACACACTGCTGGAGAGCGGTAGTCCGACGCTGATGCGTTTCCGTCCGTTCTTAGCATTCCGTAATGTGAACGAGCTCACGCACGAGAACCCGCTGGCTAATCCGGACATGAACGACTGCGAGAACGGTCGTTTCAACCGCATGTACCCGGGCTTCCCGAATCTGTACATGCAGTTCACCAAGGAAGTGGAGTATCACCACGATCCGCAGTGGTACAAGGACATCGAGTACCGCAAAGAGCGCGAGCGCGGGTATGCGTATAAGGAGGATCTGCTCGTTCCGGGTTACTTCGAGTTGCCGATGAAGAAAGGCGAGAGCGTGATCTTCGCAGCCGGTGTGACCGAGTGCAAGACCTCGACGCTGAAGGCTACCTGGAAGAAAGAGATCGAGCGTCGTAACCACCGCGAGGACATGTTCTCGACGCTGAAGAACAGCGCGAGCCAGTTCTACAAGAGAGAGGGTGACAAGTGTTATCTGTTAGCCGGTTTCCCGTGGTTCAAGGCGGATGCCCGTTCGACCTTCTTCTCGGTTGCAAGTTGCACCCTCGACATTGACCGTCCGGAGTACTGGGATGCGATTGTGAACAAGACCGCTATTGACGAGATCCTCAAGTTCATGAACGGTCGCGGCAATGAGATCAAGATGACCGGTATGGACGAACCCGACGTGCTGCTGTGGTTCATCCGCGCTTGTCAGAAATATGCGCATAAATATACGGTTAAAGAGGCGGCTGAGTTATACGGTCAGCTCTGTCTGGATATCATCAACTGGTATCGCAAACAGAACCACCCGCGTGCTAAGTTGCATCAGAACGGTTTGCTCTGGGCAGATGGCACACAACGTCCCGCGACGTGGATGAACGCCACCGAGAACGGTTGGCCGATCACCCCGCGTACGGGTTATATCGTAGAGCTGAACGCCCTCTGGTACAACGCGATGCGTTTCACGGCCGAGATGCTGCGCGAGATGGGTAAAGAGACCAGTGCCGACCTAATGGAGTATCAGGCAGAGATCTCGAAAGATGCGTTCGTCAAGACCTTCTGGAACGGACTCTACCTCAATGACTACGTGCTTGACGGCTACGAGAATCGCGAGGTTCGTCCGAATATGATCTGGGCAGTCGGTCTGCCGTACAGTCCGCTGGATCGCAAGCAGCAGAAAGCCGTCGTTGATATCTGTACGAAGGAACTGCTGACGCCGAAGGGACTCCGTAGCTTGAGTCCGAAGAGCGGCGGTTATCGTCCGACGTGCTACGGCGGCGCTATCGAGCGCGACCGCAGTCTGCATAACGGCGTGGTATGGCCATCGACCATCACCGCTTACTCGCGCGCCTATATGAACATCTACAGATACAGCGGCACCAGCTTCATGGAGCGTCTGCTGGTGGGCTTCGAGGCCGAGATGGATCAATTGACGATCGGTACGCTCAACGAGTGCTATGACGGTAACCCGCCGTACAAAGGACACGGCGGAATGAGTAGCGCACCGAGTGTAGCGGCTGTCATCAGTCTGATAGATACCTTACGTAAATACGAGAAAGAGCAGCAAGAGGCTCAAGAAAAGGAGGCACAACAATGAAAGCGTTAATGTTTGGTTGGGAGTTTCCTCCCCATATCTTAGGTGGTTTGGGTACCGCCAGTTACGGTTTGACACGTGGCATGGCCGAGCAACCTGACATGGAGATCACCTTCGTCATCCCGAAGCCTTGGGGCGATGAGGATCAGTCTTTCCTGCGCATCATCGGTGCCAACAGCGTGCCTGTTGTTTGGAAAGATGTCAATTATGACTACGTTAAACAACGCATGGAAGGCAAGATGAGTCCGGAGGAGTATTATCACCTGCGCGACGGCATCAAGTACGACTATCGTCGTATCGGTACGGACGACCTCGGTTGTATCGGTTTCTCGGGTCGTTACCCGGATAACCTGATCGAGGAGATCGGTAACTACGAGGCAGTTGCTTCGGTGCTTGCCCACAGTTTGGATTTTGATATCATCCACAGCCACGACTGGTTGACCTATCCGGCCGGTGTGTTCGCAAAACAGATCAGCGGTAAGCCGCTTGTTATCCACGTTCACGCGACCGATTTCGACCGCAGCCGCGGTAATGTGAACCCGACCGTTTATGCGATCGAGAAACGCGGTATGGACGAAGCGGATCATATCATGTGCGTAAGTAACCTCACCCGTCGGACGGTCATCGAGAAATACGGTATCGACCCGCGTAAGGTCAGCACCGTGCATAACGCCGTTGAACCGCTTGCTCATCCCGAGGAGTTCACCAAGCCTGAGCGTAAGGACAAACTCGTGACCTTCCTGGGTCGTATCACGATGCAGAAGGGACCGGAGTACTTCGTAGAAGCCGCAGCCCGCGTGCTCTCGAAGACGGATGGCGTACGTTTCGTGATGGCCGGTAGCGGTGATAAGATGGCCGAGATGATCGACCTCGTAGCTAAACGCGGTATCGCCGATAAGTTCCACTTCCCGGGCTTCATGCGCGGTAAGCAGGTTCAGGAGATGCTGGCTATGAGTGACGTCTATATCATGCCGTCCGTCAGCGAACCGTTCGGTATCTCGCCGCTGGAGGCGATGCAGGTGGGTTGTCCGTCGATCATCAGTCATCAGTCCGGTTGCGCAGAGATCCTGCAGCACGCCATCAAGACCGATTACTGGGACATCGATGCTATGGCCGACGCTATCTACGCGATTGTTAAGTATCCGGCGATATACAAGAGTCTGCACGAACTCGGTATGGCCGAAGTGAATAACATCAAGTGGTCTGATGCCGGTCTTAAAGTGCGTCGAATTTATGATGGAGTTATTAACCATACACTTTAAGCATTGGAAATTGTAAATTGTAAATTGTAAATTTAATAGCATTATGAAAAATATATGTTTATGCTTCCAGATGCACACACCGTATCGTCTGAAGCGCTATCGTTTCTTTGAGATCGGTCATGATCATTACTACTACGATGACATGGCTACCGAAGAGCATGTAAACTGGCTTGTACAGACCTCGTATCTGCCGCTGTGCCAGACCATCAAGGACATGATCAACCTCAGTAAGGGTAAATTCCACTGCGCCCTGAGCGTGAGCGGAACGATGATCGAGATGTTCGAGCAGTTCAACCCCGAGATGATCGATATTCTTAAGGAGTTGGCCGCTACCAAGTGTGTCGAGTTCCTCGCTACCCCGTACGCTTATTCGCTTGCTTCGGAGTTTAACGGCGATGAGTTCAAGCGTCAACTGAAGTTCCAAGGCGACCTGCTTGAGTCCATCCTCGGCGTGAAGGCACAGAGCGTATGGAACACCGAGTTGCTCTACACCGACGAGACGGCATATAACCTCAATAAGTTGGGTTACAAGGCTATCCTCACCGAAGGTGCCAAGCATGTCATCAGCTGGAAGACCCCGAATAAGGTTTATCAGAGTGCCGGTGCACCGAAGATGAAAGTGCTGCTGCGTAACACGAACTTAAGCGACGAACTCAGCTTCCATTTCTCTGATCCGGGTTGGGCTAACTTCCCCATCGACGCAGAGAAATACGCCGACCAACTCAAGGCACTGCCCGAAGGCGAGGACATCATCAATATATGGGTAGGTGCTGAGACTTTCGGTGTTCGTCAGAACGCCGGTACAGGTATCTTCGACTTCCTCAAGGCGCTGCCGTACTTCGCATTGGAGCGCGAGATGGGCTTCATCACGCCGGCCGAGGCCGCTAAGAAACTCGCTGCGGAGGATGTACTGTCCAGTCCGTATCCGTTGACCTGGAGCGGTGAGGCCAAAGACCTGAGCGTTTACACCGGTAATGATCTGCAACAAGAGGCATTGAACAAACTCTATGCAGTCACCGAGCGTGTGAACCTCTGCCAAGGCAAGAACATCAAGACCAACTGGCTGCGTCTGCAGGATGTGAACTACCTCCATTACATGAATCATATCGATCAGGGCGAGACGCAGTTTGAGTCCGCTTACGATGCGTTCATCAACTATATGAACGTGCTGTCTGACTTCCTGCAGAGCGTCGAGGAGCAGTATCCGACCACGATCGAGAACGAAGAGCTCAATGAGTTGCTGAAGACCATCCGCAATCAAGAGGAGGAGATTCAGAAACTCAACGAGAAGTTGAAGAAGGCGAAAAAGTAATCCTTGTTTAAACGTAGTTGGATAGTATTAGTGCTGTTGGCAGCGACCCTTGTGGCCGCTGCCAAGCAGCCTCGTATCCGTACAGAGGTGAAGACCTGGCAGATGCCGGGTTACACGGCTGTGGCGGACACGATCCCGTTTGCCGACACCGTGATGCTCAACTACCACGATGTTGATGTGCAGCAGCTCTACTCTATCAGCAGTGTCACGAACGGCAACGTCCTCGTCTCCCCTATCGAGAGTCGCGTCGTCAACGACCGACTCTATACGATCGACGATCCCTTCGCATGGACGTTGACACCCTATGTCGTCACGCCGCAGCAACAGCGGTTCTTCAATACGACGACGCCTTTCTCGACCGTCGCGTACAAGAAAGGTTTTGTGACCGGACACGAAGAGAACGACGTCGATTTTCTGTTCACGGGCAATATCAACAAGGCCTTGAACTTAGGTCTGGAGATGGACTACCTCAACTCCGCCGGACACTATGCCAACACGGCGGGTAAGCTCTTCCGAGGGTCGGTATGGGGCAGTTATAACGGAGCACATTACTCGATGCACGCCGCCTTCAGTTGGAGTCAGCTCAACAGCTTTGACAACGGTGGTCTCAAGGACACGGAGGACTTAGGCAGTACCCTCGATCCGGAGGACATGCCGGTGAACCTCAACGCCATGACCGGATACCGTTATCTGAGCGGTTTCCTGCATAACCAGTATGCCATCACCAAGGAGCGCGAGTACCACGACACGATCGAGGTGATCGAAGAGGGACGTCCGGTCAAACGTGACACGGTCAAAGTGGAGTACATCCCGCTGATGACTTTCAGTCATCTGTTCGAGTGCAATAACTCCAACCGCCGGTATATTGAGAAGAATACCGACACGGCCTTCTACTCGCAGATTTACTACGACTCTATCTCCACGCACGACACGACGGACGTGCTCACGATCCGTAACTCGCTCGCCGTCACGTTATGCGAAGCGTATAACACGAAACTGAAGTTCGGTATCACGGCCTTCGCTATGAACGAATGCCAGCGGTTCCTCGTGGATGACAGCATCCCCTACGACAGCATCTACGCCTATAAGTGGACGAACAACACCTTCGTTGGCGGATCGATCTATAAGCATAGCGGGGCGAACGTGCACTATAACGTAGAGGGCAAAGTGTGCGTGCTGGGCTACAAGATCGGTGAGTTCGATGTGAACGGACGCCTGCAGACGCGGTTCATGGCAGGCAAGTACCCGCTCTCCATCGAGGCGCGCGCGTATGCCAAGAGCGTGACGCCGAGTTGGTACCTGCAGCACTACCGCTCCAACCATCTCATCTGGGACAACGATTTCGGTTTCACCTATCGTTTCCTCGGAGGGGCGACCGTAGCCTACGGCTACCAATGGCTCAAGCCGCGGATCGATTTCAGTTTTGAGAACATCACGAACCCCATTTACACCTCCGCTTCCGACTGGAAACCGAGGCAGTACAAAGGGAATGTACAGATCATCACGGGCGATGTAGGATTGGATCTCACCACCCCGTGGGTGAACTTAGAAAACAGAGTCATCATCCAGCATAGCACGAACGACAGCGTGATGCCTGTACCGGTAGCTATCCTGCAGCATCGACTCTATTATCACGGCACGTGGTTCAGGGCGCTCGACGCACAGATCGGTGTGGACTTGCGCTATTTCACGCGCTATCATGCGCCGGTACTCTGTCCGGCAACCAGCATGTTCGCTACCCAACAGGACGTCAAAGTGGGTAACTACCCGTGGATGAACGTCTATGCGAACTTCTACGTACGATCGATCCACTTGCGGTTCTTCGTACAGTACCAGCACATAAACAGATTGTTTATGAAAAAGAATATTGACTATCTGACCATGCCGGGCTATCCGACCAATAGGGATGTGTTCCGAGCAGGCTTGGCATGGCACTTCTATAATTAACGTTTAGGGATTAGAGATTAGAGTTTAGGGAAATGATGATGATTGTATCACAGAACACAAACAAGGTTATTCTATATGCGCAAGAAGAGGCGGAACGTTTGAACAGCGAGTCCGTAGAAGCCGCGCACTTGCTCTTGGCAATCTGCCGTTTGGGGGAAGGATCGGCGTACGACTTACTGACTCAAATGAGTTTCCAGCCGGATCAGGCCAGAGAAGCGATCGAGAACTCCGTACGGGGGGCAGAGAAGCCGCAGAACTTGCCACTCAGCGCCAGTACCGAGCGTATCTTCCGCATCGCGGAAGGTATCAGTCGCGAGTACCGCAGCGAAGCCGTCTGCACCGTACATATGCTGATGGCGATCCTGCGCGAGCGCATCAACAAGACGGCTATCTACCTCGAGCGCGAATGGCAGATCACGTACGACAAACTCGTCGAGGCCTATAACCAACCGCACGAGTCGATTGAGTATCCGCAGGAAGGGAATGAGCCGGCGGGCGATGTCAACGAGTCCAATTGGCAGCCGCAGCGCGAGACACCGAAAGGAAAGAAAAGCAAGACCACCGCGCTTGACAAATACGGTCGAGACCTGACGCTACAAGCCAAAGAGGGTAAGTTAGATCCTGTGGTGGGACGCGAGACAGAGATCGAACGCGTGCTGCAGATCCTCAGTCGCCGCAAGAAGAACAACCCCATCCTGCTCGGGGAACCGGGTGTGGGCAAGTCCGCTATCGTAGAGGGCTTGGCGACGCGGATCGTCAGCGAGGATGCCGGTGCACTCAAAGGCAAACGGATCATCACGCTCGATATCGCCTCGATGGTAGCCGGTACGACTTACCGCGGTCAGTTCGAGGAGCGCATGAAACAGGTGATCACGGAGCTGCGCGATCACCCGGAGATCATCCTCTTCGTCGATGAGATCCACACGCTCATCGGTGCGGGCAACGCCTCGGGATCGCTGGATGCAGCGAACATCCTGAAGCCGGCGTTGGCGCGCGGCGAGGTGCAATGTATCGGTGCGACCACCACGGCGGAGTATGCCAAGTCTATCGAGAAAGACGGGGCACTCGAGCGCCGTTTCCAGAAAGTGATCGTACGCCCGACGACCGGCGAAGAGACCGTTGGTATCCTTCGGCGCTTAAGCGAACATTATGCCCAATATCACCACGTCGTTTATACCGAAGCCGTCATTAAAGCCTGCGTCGAGTTGAGTGAGCGCTATCTCACCGACCGCGCTTTCCCCGACAAAGCGATCGATGTGATGGATGAGGTAGGTGCACGCAGTCATGCGCAGCAAGGCAAGCAAGAAGCCCCCTATATCATCACGACGGAAGATGTCGCAGGAGTAGTCAGCATGATGAGCGGTGTGCCCGTTCAGCGCGTGGCGACCGCCGAGACCGAACGACTCCGTACGATGGCTGACTCGATCAAACATCGCGTGATCGGTCAGGACACGGCCGTGGAGACCGTCGTGCGTGCTATCCAACGCAGCCGACTCGGTCTGCGCGATCCCAAGCGACCGATCGGTACGTTCTTCTTCCTCGGTCAGACCGGCGTAGGCAAGACCTATCTGGCGCAGTGTCTGGCGGAGGAGATGTTCGGCAGCAAGGATGCCATCGTGCGCTTCGACATGTCCGAGTATATGGAGAAACACACGGCGAGTCTGCTCGTGGGGGCGCCTCCGGGATACGTAGCGCACGAGGACGGCGGTAAGTTGACCGAGGCGGTGCGGCGTAAACCCTACTCGATCATCCTCTTCGATGAGATAGAGAAAGCCCATCCGGATATCTTCAACGTGCTGTTGCAGGTATTGGATGAAGGCCGTTTGACCGACCGGCAGGGACATAATGTCGATTTCCGAAACACGATCATCGTGCTCACGGGTAATGTGGGTACGCGTCAGGTGCAGGAGTTCGGCGCAGGTATCGGTTTTGATGCGGGCGAGATGGATCAGAAGCGCATCAACGCCACCTTGCTCAAGGCGCTGCAGAAGCAGTTCCCGCCGGAGTTTGTCAACCGTATCGATAATGTGGTGACCTTCGAACCGCTGAGCAAAGACAGCATCTCGCAGATCGTGCGTATCGAGGTGGGACAGTTACAACAGAGACTGCGCAAACAGGGACACCGACTCGCCGTCTCCAATGAGGCGATCGACCAGCTGGTGGACAAGAGTCTGGACAGCAAGAACGGTGCACGACCGGTGAAACGGGCCGTACAGACCTATCTGGAGGATCCGCTGACGGATATCCTGTTGCGCAGACCGAATCAGAAAAAAATAACCATTAAAAAGATATAAGTATGACAGTAGAAATTACAGACGCTAACATCAAGGATGTGATTGCGTCAGGCAAACCGGTAGTAGTAGATTTCTGGGCAGGCTGGTGTGGCCCGTGTAAGATGATGCTCCCGATCCTCGAAGAGTTGAGCAACGAGTACGACGGTCGCGTGGTAGTCGGCAAGCTGAACGTGGATGACAACCCCGACACCTGCGAGGAGTACGGCATCATGAACATCCCGACGATGCTCTTCTTCAACAACGGCGAACTCGTTAATCGTCATGTTGGAGCGTGCAGAAAACAGGATTTGGCACAACTTTTTGATGCCCTTTTGTAAAAAAAAGCACATAAAAAGCCGTAAAAGTACGATTTTTCTTGCGTAATTGAAAAAAAAGCAGTACCTTTGCGCGCTTTTTGCGCGCCGTGGAGGCGCAGGGGTTCGGTAGCTCAGTTGGATAGAGCAACAGCCTTCTAAGCTGTGGGTCGCGGGTTCGAATCCCGCCCGAATCACATAATACACAAGACTATGCGTCAATTAAAAATTACAAAATCTATCACCAATCGTGAGTCAGCGAGTCTGGACAAGTATCTCCAGGAGATCGGTCGAGAGGATCTGATTACCGTGGATCGTGAAGTGGAATTGGCAGGACGTATCCGTAATGGAGACCGTGCTGCGTTGGAGGAACTGGTTCGCAGCAATCTACGCTTTGTAGTGTCGGTAGCGAAGCAGTATCAGAATCAAGGTTTGAGCCTTCCGGACTTGATTAACGAAGGCAACCTGGGTCTGATCAAAGCTGCCGAGAAATTCGATGAAACGCGAGGATTCAAGTTCATCTCCTACGCCGTTTGGTGGATCCGTCAATCTATTTTGCAGGCATTGGCTGAGCAGAGTCGTATCGTACGTCTTCCGCTCAACCAGGTCGGTTCAATGAACAAGATCAACAAGGCTTATCAGCGTTTCGAGCAAGAGAACGAGCGCAAGCCGAGTGCCGAAGAGCTGGCAGAGATGCTGGATATCCCGGTGGATAAGATTGCGGAGACGCTGAAGATGTCCGGTCGCCATGTGAGTGTGGACGCGCCGTTTGTGGAAGGAGAGGACAACAGTCTGATCGACGTGATGGTCAACGAGGATTCGCCTAACGCGGATCGTGGCCTTATTAATGAGTCGCTCTCTACCGAGATCAGCCGCGCGCTGGCTACTCTCACCCCCCGCGAAGCGGATATCTTACGCAAGTTCTTTGGTATCGGTACACCCGAGAAGACGCTGGAGGAGATCGGCGATGAACTGCATCTCACCCGCGAGCGTGTGCGCCAGATCAAAGAGAAAGCCATCCGCAAACTCAACTCCGGCCAACGCAGTCATATCTTGCAGACTTACCTTGGTTAACAGTAACGCCTCCTTGACGGGAGGCGTTTTTTTTGATGCTAATCAAAAAGTGTCGGCTGATCGTTGTCCATCTTCTTGAGGATGGCGCGCATGAGGGTCTCGCGCACCAATCGGCTGCGGTTACGCACCCCGTACCGGTCGCAGAAACGATCGAGGATACGCTGCTCGCTGTCGTTCAGCAGAATAGAAACTCTATGTTCGCGCGGAGCTTTCGCCATTAGAAGTACAGGGCAAACTTGATACCGGGCGTCAGGAAGTTACAACCCGTCTTATTCGTAAACACAGTTTCCTCAACCACTTCTGTCGTTTCGGCTTTCGCCTGCTGGAACTGCACGAACGCACTCAGCGTGATGGCGGACTTGGGGTTGATCTGATAGCGGTAACCGAAATCGATGCCGGCGTAGATACCGCCGACGTAGGACTTACTCAGCGCGATGCCGTAACCGATCGAAGCGCCGAAAGTAGGCGCATGTTTCGCTTCCATGAACGGCATGCGAAGCGCGACTTGGATCGGCAGGAAATTGAACTTGTTGGCACCCATGAAAATACCGTGGTAACCAAGGCCGCCACCGATGAAGATATGTCGGTCGCCGATATGATGGCTACCTACGAGCAAGTCCACGCTGAACGCTCCGCCGATTTTGGTATTCGGCATATAGGTCGGGCCACCGGCTGCCTCCAGCACAATCTGCGCTTTCTTCGTGGTCTTGATATGCTTCTGTTCTTCCTGCTCCGCCACCTGCTCTTCCTCCACATCCTCGGTCAGGATAGTCTCCACGTCCGCACGCGGGTACTGGAAACGCGCCCCTTCGGCATTCTTCACGATGACGACTTCCTCATTCTGGAAGACGATAGTCCCTTTTACGCGCGCACCCGTACGCAGAATTATGGTTTCCGCATGCGCACACACGCACAAGGCAAAAAATGTGATCAGAACGAAGAGTTTTTTCATATCCGTAGTAATTTTGGGTGCAAAATTACAAAATATTTTGCACATATGCAAATTTTATGCGTTTTTATGCAAACTCAAAATCAATTTGGCTGCGATTTACGTCCACTTGCACCACTTTGACGGTCACTTGGTCGCCTAATTGATAGCGTTTGATGTCTCCGATCTTGGATATATGGATCAGCCCTTCGCAGCGGTTACCGTCCAGTTGGATAAAGAGCCCGAAATCGGTGATGCCGGAGACGTAGCCGGTGTGGATCTCGCCTATATGATCATTCATCCAGAGGGCTTGGTACATCTTGACCGAATCGCGTTCTGCCTGCGCTGCCGCCTGTTCGCACGCCGAACAATGCTCGCACATCATCTCCATTTCTTCGCGGTTCATCTCCACTTTCTTGCCTGTCAGGATGTATTTCTCCACGAGCCGATGTACCATTAGATCCGGGTAGCGGCGGATCGGCGAAGTGAAATGCGTGTAGTGTGTAAAAGCGAGGCCGTAGTGACCAATATTATAGGTGGAATAGACGGCTTTGGCTTGCGCACGGATGGTCAGCATCTCGATCGCACGGCGGAGACCTTCGGCGGACTTCCCCGAGTATCGGGAAGTCCTTTTCGATTTTTGATTTTTGATTTTTGATTTGAACGCCTCCACTTCGTCGAGTTTCTCGCTATCCGGCAGGTCGTGGACACGGTAAACGAAGGGTCGTCCGGAGCCTACGGCTTTGGCGATTGTTTTGTTGGCGAGCAGCATGAACTCCTCGATCAGATGATGCGCCTCGTTCGGGGACTCGAAGTATATCTCTGTAGGATGTCCCTTTTCGTCGAGTTTGAACCGCATCTCATCCTGCTCTATCGCCAGTGCGCCGTTGGCTAATCGTTCGGCACGCATCAGCTGCGCAAGGTGGTTAAGGGTACGCAAAGCCTCCGAGATAAGTCCGTTCCGATTCTCTCTCGTTAGTGTCTCGTCAGTCTGATTTGCCATGATGATGTCCTGGGCCTGGTCGTAGTTAAGCCGGGCATCGGAGCGGATAACGGTGCGGCACACCTTATATTTAATCACGCGCGCGTGGTCGTCCATCGTGAAGACCACGGACATGCAGAGTTTGTCTTCTCCGGGCCGCAGCGAGCACTTGTTGTTACAGAGTTCTTCGGGCAACATCGGCAGTACGCGATCTACCAGATAAACGGACGTCCCGCGCTGGTACGCCTCGTCATCTACCTTCGTTCCCGGGCGCACGTAGAACGACACATCGGCGATGTGGACACCAATTTGGTATATTGGTGATTGGTCTTCTTCATTCACCACCGCGAAGGACAGCGCATCGTCAAAATCCTTCGCATCAGCCGGATCGATGGTGAACGTAAACACATCCCGCATGTCCCGCCGCCGTAATATTTCCAATTGCTCAATAATCATTTTGTTTCATTTGTGAAATCCGATTTCTTATTTCTGACAATCACAGTACACAAAATCGTAAATTCGGGTGCAAAATTACAAAAAATCTTGCACATCTCAAAAAAAAACTGTATCTTTGCACGCTTTTTTTCGAAAAACGCATGTTTAAGAAAAATAAAAGCTTATGCTTTTTTGTTGAAAAACGTATAAAACACTATATTTATGAAAGTTAGAGTTAGTAATGTAAATCAACCTGTCTGGAAAGAGTGCAACATTCACGCGACGCTTCCTGCAGAGTTGAGTAAATTGCAAGAATTGGCGTACAATGTATGGTGGAGTTGGAACGGGGATGCAAAGGATTTGTTCCGCTACATCGACACTGAGGCATGGCATCGCGCAAACTCGAACCCTGTTGTTCTGATGAACATCTTGAGTTACGACCGCATGGTAGAGTTGAGCAAGGATGAGAAATTCATGGAGAAACTGAACAAGGTTTACGATGAGTTCCGCGCTTACATGGACACGCCGAAGGACAAGAAGAAGCCGACTATCGCATATTTCTCGATGGAGTATGGTTTGACCCACGTGCTGAAGATCTACTCGGGTGGTCTGGGTATCTTGGCGGGCGACTATATCAAAGAGGCATCGGATTGCAACATCGATATGACGGCTATCGGCTTCCTGTATCGTTACGGTTATTTCACCCAGACTTTGAGTCCGGAAGGTCAGCAAATCGCTAACTACGAGGCGCAGAACTTCAACAACCTGCCTATTACTCAGATGAAGGAAGCGGACGGGTCGAACATGGTGATCGAGGTGCCTTATCCGGGTCGCACCGTGAAAGCGTACCTCTGGAAAGTAGCCGTAGGTCGTATGAACCTGTATCTGTTAGACACGGATAATGAGTTGAACAGCGAATGGGATCGTCAGATCACGCACCAACTCTACGGCGGCGACTGGGAGAACCGTATCAAACAGGAGATCATGCTGGGTATCGGCGGTGTGCTGGCGCTGAAGAAGTTAGGCATCAAGAAGGATGTATATCATTGCAACGAGGGTCACGCAGCTCTGATGGGTCTGCAGCGTCTGGTTGACTTGGTAGCAGAGGGCTTGAGCTTCAACGAGGCGAAGGAAGTTGTTCGCGCAAGCGGATTGTACACCTGCCATACGCCGGTTCCTGCCGGCCACGACTATTTCGAGGAGGGCTTGTTCTACAAATACATGAGCGAGTACGCTGAGAAATTAGGCATCGAATGGCATGACCTGATCGGTATGGGTCGTACGAATCCGGACGACAACAACGAGAAGTTCTCGATGTCTGTCTTCGCATTGAACACCTGCCAGGAGGCAAACGGCGTGAGCTGGTTGCACGGCGAGGTATCGAAGAAGATGTTCAGCCCGGTTTGGCCCGGTTATTTCCCGGAGGAGTTGCACGTGGATTACGTGACCAACGGCGTACACATGCCGACTTGGGCTGCATCGGATTGGAAGACGATATATAAGAAATATCTGCCGGAAGGATGGATGAAAGACCAATCCAATCTGGAGATGTGGAAGGCGTACGCAGACATCCCCGATGCAGAGATCTGGGCTACACGTATCGGCCTGAAACGCAAGATGATGGACTTCATCAAAGAGAAATTCCGTGAGGACTGGATGAAGAGTCAGGGTGATCCTGCACGCATCGTTCGCGCATTGAGCGAGATGAAGCCGGAGAACCTGATCATCGGTTTCGGTCGTCGTTTCGCTACCTACAAACGTGCGCACCTGCTGTTCACGGATCTGGAGCGTCTGGATAAGCTGGTAAACAACCCGAATTATCCGGTTCAGTTCCTCTTCACGGGTAAAGCTCACCCTGCTGATGGCGGTGGTCAGGGCTTGATCAAACGTATCATCGAGATCAGCCGAATGCCGCAATTCCTCGGTAAGATCATCTTCCTGGAGAACTACGACATGCGTCTGGCAAAACGTCTGATCTCGGGTGTGGATATCTGGCTGAATACGCCGACTCGTCCTCTCGAGGCTTCGGGTACATCGGGCGAGAAAGCGCAGATGAACGGCGTGCTGAACTTCTCCGTCAAAGACGGATGGTGGTACGAGGGTTACGTAGAAGGCGCAGGATGGGCTTTGACCGAGAAACGCACCTACGAGAACCAGGCGCACCAGGATCAGCTGGATGCCGCTACGATCTATCAGATGTTAGAGAACGAGATCATCCCGCTCTACTACGCTAAGAACAGCAAGGGTTACAGCCCCGAGTGGATCCAATACATCAAGAACAGCGTAACGAAGATCACTCCGCGCTTCACGATGAAGCGAATGCTGGACGACTACTTCGATAAGTTCTATAACAAACTCGCGAAACGTCATAACCTCCTGATGGCGGACAACTACAAGATCGCCAAAGAAATCGCAGCTTGGAAAGAGAATATGGTAGCACATTGGGACGAGATCGAGGTGGTTAAGAAAGAGGCTCCGGATATGAGCAACCTCACCGTAGGTGACAAGTTCAAGATTGCGGTTGAGTTGGATACCAAGGGCTTGAACGACAAGGGCATCGGCGTAGAGCTCGTAGCCGTTCGTACTTCGACCCATAACAACGACAAACTCTACGAAGTAGAGCCGTTGAAACTGGTGAAGAGCGAAGGCCGTCACTTGTTCTTCGAGAACATCTACCAGTTGGATTATGCCGGTGGTATGAAGTTCTGCCTGCGTATGTATCCGCACAACGAACTCCTGCCTCACCGCATGGACTTCTGCTACGTCCGCTGGATTTAATGAATATGGCCTGCAGCAATGCAGGCTGTATTTTTATAGGATAGAAAAAAACATATAAAACACTGATTATTAAGTTTAGTACTGCGTACTATGAATCTTATTTCGCTAATGTGTTCTCGTAAATAAATTTACAGACCACATTATCCAAATAATCTTCCATTCTACGAATTAAACTTAATAATCAGCAAAAACATAAAAAATAATTTTCTATGCAGTACACACTTAAACGGTTAATGGATGTCAAGCCGGAATTAGGGAAGGAACTCAAGCAGAAATGCTATGCCATTAATGGTTGTTGCAGCGCTGTTCATCAAGAGTTAGGGGCGTTTTTGAACGAATATATGTACCAAGATGCCCTGCAGATCCTACTGGACGAGCAACAAATTCCGTACACGCGCGAATATTATTTTAACGTTATGTTTCACGGGCAGCAAATACAACATAAACATTACGTTGATTTCCTGATTAACGATGAGATTATTGTTGAGTGTAAAGCCGTCGAAAAGATTTGTGCGGAACATCGTCAACAACTATGGAACTATATGCGGCTCACGAAGAAGCCCATCGGTATACTTTGCAATTTCGCTCCACCCATAGATCAAATCGAACATTATTACCTCGACGTTGCTGATGGCACGATGTATTTGTTTTAAGATTTTAAGAAAAAAACATATAAAACACTTTTGAATGATATTGAGCTTTGCTCCTTGTGTCTATTGCTGTTAAAAAGTCCTCGTAAATAAATTCCCGGATACTTTTTATCATCAATACCCACCACACATCGTGTTCTATCATTCAAAAGCAAAAACATAAAAAAACACGCCGAAGCATAGCAGATTGTAAAGAGAAGAAAAGATTTTGTAGGTTTTTTCCGACATTGAATGTTACTCGCAGAGTGTGGATTAGACGATTGAGCAGATAGAAAAGTTTACTTTTATAGATGATCAAGCGACTAATACACCAAGCACGAAGTGCAACATTTAATGTCGGTGTTTTATTTGTTTTTTTCTTCCAAAAGCCGCATTTAGCGTAAAATTGTAAAAAAATTATATTTTTTTGTGCAAAAATTTGCTTATTTCTCAAAAATGTTGTACTTTTGCACGCTAATCCGTTATGCGCGCATATGTACCATGCATCACACATACGCGAAACAGGAAGGAAACGAAAAATATCGAAATAAAAAAAACTAGAAATCTAGAGTTCTAGAAATCTAGAAAACTACAAAAGGCACACCCATGAACAACAAGAATGGATTCCTACCAAATCCGGTCAATTATAGAGATTTGCTCTTCTATAAGAAAGCAACCATCTTATACGATATGACCTACTGGTATCAAAACCGTTACTTAGTTCGAGGTGACCGCACAAAAGATCAAATGGAGCAAGCTGCTCGTAGCGGAAAGCAAAATGTCGTAGAGGGAACAGCAGATGGGATGACTAGCATTGAAATGGAGATTAAATTGCTGAATACCGCACGGGGAAGTTTGTTGGAATTATTAGAGGATTATGAAGATCAATTGAGATCCAGAAGATTGGAACAATGGGATAAAGGACATCCTCGATACGACAAAATGGTACAATACTGTTATCGGCATCATGAATTACAGGACTTTACGCCGTTCTATGAGAAATGGACTATTGAAGAGTTTTGTAATGTAGCTCTAACACTCATTCATCAAGCTGATAGAGGAATGCTCTCATACTTAAAGAAAGTAGAAAGGACGTTTTTGGAAGAAGGTGGCATTAAAGAGCGAATGTCCGCAGCCAGGAAAGAAGTGAGAGGGTATTAAACTAGAAATCTAAAAATCTAGAGTTCTAGAAATCTAGAAAAAATACAAATTGAAAAATACATAATATTATGAAAAACAACTATATCAAGAGTGAACGTATGTTTAAGGTATGTAAAAGGTATGTTTTACGTATGTTTTACGTTATCTCAATTCTGTTTACATTCGGTGTAGGACAAGCGTGGGGAGGAGATAACTGCGATTTCTTACACAAAGAGGCCGATGACGTATGGATTAAATACGTCACGGATGCCGGAACCACACAAAAAAATCTTGCAGATGATGGAGAAAGTGATATATCGCTTGGTTCTAAAACAAACTTAAGTATCTCGGAATTTCGCGCTATCATAAAGAAACATGACGGTAACGTGTGCCATGTAAAAATGAATTATGGTATAAATACATCTCGTGATGGAAGCAAGGGAAGTAATGTACAAGCTGGATATAATAATGACGGTTATGGAAATTGGACTTGGGATAATTGGTGGGCAGTAGAACAATACAAAAACACATCAGTTGGGATTGACCTAATTCGCAATAGAAAACCTGGCAGTTATTACTTCGATTTTTATTTTGCTATAAATGGTAATAGTGGAGGCACTTCTGGATGTTATGACAACCAAAAATATTGGAACAATAACGGAGGGAACTACCACATTTCTTATACTATTCCCGATCCTACTATAACAATTACTGGTACAAGTTCGTTAGTTGCTGGTACGTTGACAAATATCACAGCTACCATAAGCGACTACCCAGTAGGAGCGACACTTACAAATTTGTCTGTATCTGGTAATATCGCTTCTACGAAATCTAATACAGGATCAGGTTCAAGTATTACTGTTTCTTCTGTCACTCCGAATGCTTCTGGTGCAAATGGCATTACTGTAACAGTAACGGTAACATATGGTTCTGCGGGAACAAAGACATATACCTATTACTACAATGTATCTCCTCCGGCCACGTCAGATTTTACCATTACTCCATCCGGTTCCGGATATCTTAGCAGCGGTAGTGGTACAGAAGGAAGTCCGTATTTGGTAACGCATGATGGTACTATTACGTTTGGACTTTCTAGTGCGACTCAAGCTTCAACCGATGCCAACTCTTCTCCTCAATATTCAACAGATGGTAGCAATTATGGAACATCAGGTACATATATCAGTCAATCTCACACTAATGTAACGCAAACAACTAATCAGAATTGGACATACAAGGCTCGGCTAAAGAATAATTCATCCGCATTATATGGTTCTGTAAAAGAGAAAACGGTTTATTGGAAGGTATCCACTTCAAGCGTAACGCTGAATGATAATAATGGGGGATCGCATAATGGTTCCGCTACTGCTACGCACGGTAAGAATTCCTTATCCAGCATTTCTGCACCAACAAAAACCGGCTATAATGTGGAAGGATATTACACCAATGATGCGACACCGGTTCTCATTGCAACAGCAAATGGAACTCTTCAAGCCAGCACGGCTTACACAAACAGCAGTAGTCTTTGGAATGTCACATCCAATCAAACCCTATATGCGCATTGGACAGCACACACCTACAACGTTACCCTGTCTCATGGGGAAGGCGGAAGCGGAAGCGGTACCGCGACCATAGATTATGATGCAGGTTCATTTACGACTTTTGTAGATGGAAGCATCACGCAAACAGGATACCACATCAAAGGCTGGTATGTTCCTTCTACATCAACAAAGGTACTGAATAGTGATCATTCGTTTGCTGCTAATAACGTAAGTGGATATATCACTTCCAGCAAATGGAGTAAGGCAGAAGACTGTACACTTCAGGCATGGTGGGATCCTAATAATTATACCGTTACATTCGATCTTGACGAGGATCATAAAGGCACTATTGCCGGTGCAACAGGAAGCCAAAACGTTACCTTTAATACAGCGACAGTTACTGTTCCGAATCTCCCGACCGCAGAAGACAGTTACGGATTGGAAGGATACTATACTGACCATAATGGTACAGGTACGAAACTCATCAACTACGATGGTACATGGATTGCTTCAGTTGCGGGCTACACCGATGCAAACAAAAAGTGGATTCACGACGGCAATGTGACCCTCTACGCATACTACAAGCAAGCGGAGATAACCAGTTTGGTATTGACTCCTAGTACACAAGCACCGGGAGAATCCGTAACAGCGACGCCGACGATTTATCCGGCACCTGTAGGAGATAAAATGTTGTGTTGGAAGTTACTCCGTGCTAACGGCAACCCGATGGATCCGCAGCCGACAGAGTGGGCTCCGGGCGAAGGCAATGCTGTTAGCTTCGACGCTCCGGCAACAAGCGGTAGTTATAAAGTAGCATGTATACTTCGTACAGGTTCTTCGTGCTCTGGAGGAACGGTTCTTGACTCCGTTGTAGCCGACCTCGTCGTTGCCGGCGAACACACCGTGACGATTCAGTATCAAGATGGAAGTGGACGGACATTGGCTGCTTCCTCTGAGAGGGAGGGTATTAAGCCGTTAGAGTGGTCAAAGGGCATCACTCCAGCTACTATCACCGGATACACATTTGACCATTGGGTAGCCGGTGATGGCGTAACGATCAGTACCGATAGTACTTCGGCTATAGACGGCTCAACAACTACTACTTCAAAAATATACCTCAAAGCAACTTATGATGGAACGCTGACTGCGGTGTACAACAAGAAGAATGTTATCTACTTCAATAATACACTTGGATGGACTGATGTATGGGTTTATTTTTATAACTCAGACAAATACTGGAGTGATGGTTATGGTACAGGAGCGTGGAAAGGACAACTTTTTTCCGGAAATAGACCTTATTGGGAAATGGAGCGCGGCCATATGACCCAAATAGAAGGAACTGATATCTGGTATTTCGATTACACAGCCGCTGGTTATAGTACTCGCGCAAATGTGGCTTTCACTAACATGGGAGACCAATCCGGAGACAATCCTGATAATCATGAAGCGCAAGCTCCGGATAACGACCACGCATATTTCAGCAACACCACAGCGAATCCTATCCAAGTTATTCGCCGTGGAGACCACAAAACATCTATGCCAATGTTTGTTCCGCTTACCGGACAGACAAAACAGAAAAAGAATAGTGATAAAGCAGAGTATATGAGTGATGGTTACTGGATGAACTATCCGGAGAACACAGGCTATACGCTGAAAATTTACAACAGCGCAACATATAATACTTCTGACTTGATACGTTCAATACCGTTTGAATTTACACCGGACAAGACTCTCCCTATGGAGTTGACTATAGAACTGAATGCGTCAAGAACATACGGATTTGAGATCCACCGCGCAGATGGTTCTGTTCTCGGTAAGACCACAACGATAACGAGTAGTGATAACGGCTACGAAAGTGGAAAAGATTTGACCGATAACCAGCGTGTTGGCATTACAACCACTGTTGCTGGAGAGTATATTTTCAAGTTATCCTATGGATTAGATGGTAGTAGTAAATACAAATACCTTGTAGGCGTTAAGTATCCAGCCGCAGTCGGCGACTATCGTATCGTATATAACGACCGCGTGGCATGGTCACAGAGTTCGGCACACGGTGCAAGCTGGTACCACCCATCCCGTACTATTCACAAACAAAATGGTGCTGAAGATATCGTTTCGTTCTATATCAGCAAAGCAGGTGGCGCGAGCGCAAGTATGAAGTTCCAGTATGCGGATGCTATTAACGCAGGAACTGGAGTTGTAACATGGCTGGATGTTGAGAGCGGAGGCATATCGGCCGTAGATACCATATCAAAATCTGGTGTTTATAATTTCCATCTCACACAAACGGCTGGCACAATCCGTGTCAGCAAAGTTGAACCGTACACAGGCAACTACTATATCCGAACCGACTGTGCCGGCTCCACCAAATGGGAGAATTACCGAGCAACCGACCACCAGATGACTTATTCAGAATTCTCAAAGAGTCGTAGCACGAACAAGTTTGGAGAGTTGTTTACGCACTATTACATGCATTGGTGTCCGCGTGGAATGAACGTGAAGTTTGTTATCGCGAACGATTATAGCATGTGTATCACCGATACGTTGATCAAAGATATAGACGATCCGTACCAAAATATCTATGAGAACGATTTGGGTGGCAGAGCGGATGGAGAATTAAAAGCTGTGTCTTATAGTGGTACTACGCCCAGTTCCGATGAGACTAGCGATAAATATAGCGCAAATATCCGCTTCATGTACAATGAATCGACGAATAAGATTAGTCGTGCGTACATGAGTTCGTCCACCAACACAACCCGCAAGTTCCTTATTCTCCGCAGTAATACTGAATTCTGGAATGGAGATGGTACGAATATTTCCGGTACCGGCGAAACGAGAGATGGGACAAACAACATTTATGAGGTCATCTTCCAAGATGATGAAGACTGGATTTATGAACGCGAGATCAAGGTGACGCCGAGTGCTAAGTTTAAATTGTATGCAAGTTACGCGCAAGATTCTCCTTCTGAAAACGGTTCGCAGTACTTCCGCGGCGCGTATGCATCTAACAACTGGACTAATAGTGCCAATTACATTGAGATAATCGGCGGCACTGGAGATCCTTGTAAAGTGCGTGTTGTATATGACTTCAAGACAAACCGACTTATAGCTGCATACCTTCCGGATAACGCAGAAATAGATGGCACATTAGATATCAATGCAGATATCATGGTTATTCGCGAGCATCAAGAGGCGGGTCAACAGATTACCTTTGCGAATCCCGCTTCTGCCTTGACCGATGTCAAGACGGTTTATGGTGTTATGCGTTTCAACCGCTGGATACTGAACAACCGTCAACATCCTGAAGACCACATAAAAGAGCATGGCGATACGGATGCACACATAGCAGAATTCCACCCGCTGGTAGGTGCCGGTAGTATGAAATCCGTCTATGAGCGTGCATTATACTGGATATCCTTCCCGTTCGATGTCAACCTGAGTGAGGTATTCGGTTTCGGTACGTATGGTACACACTGGATCATGATGGATTACAATGGCGCTGAGCGCGCTCGTATCGGGTACTGGAAAGATAACGATGAAGGATTCTGGACATACATTGAGGATCGTCGTGGCGTGACGCTCAAAGCCGGAAGAGGTTATGTGCTGGCGCTCGAACTGGAATTGATGAAAGCGAATGACAATACCTTCTGGAATAACCAAATCCAGCAAGTAGAGCTATTCTTCCCGTCCACATCTTCGACGACTGGTACTATCTCGCAGACTACCGTTAATGTGACTGTTCCTGACCATGAGTGTACCATCGACCGCCGTACGGACAAATCTACCCCGGATTGGAACAACGACCGCCGTATAGCCGATAGTCACTGGAATATTATCGGTGTACCGAGTTATGCAAATTACGGCAGTACGTTGTCGAACGGAAGTAGTAATATCACATGGCAAGTCAACCCGAAGGCTGACGGTCTACCATTCTTGTACGAATGGAACGCCAACGATAACACCTATACAGTTCAAAGCGGAACGAAGTATAACTTCAAGGCCATGCACGCATACTACGTACAATATGCAGGTACGTTACGTTGGACATTGGCAAGTGCAACACCATCCATAGTAGCGCGTCGCACTTATGCCGAAGAGTCGGAGAACGTAGAGTTCAAGTTAGAACTGACACAGAACGACAAGATGATTGACCAGACCTTCGTTAAACTGAGCAACGATGAGGAGGCAAGCACCAACTTCGCATTCGGAGAAGACTTAGATAAAGAATTCAACGATGGCAAGGCAAATGTCTATACTTTCATTGAGGGTTATATCCCGTCCGCGGGTAATACTATGCCAATGACTGACCAGACAACGTTAGTGCCGGTAGGTGTAAAGATTACCAAAGCAGGCGAATACACCTTCGCTATTCCGGATGGCACCAGCGGAGTTGGTGTGACGCTCATTGATAACGTAGCCAATACCCGCACGAACCTCAGCGCACTCGATTACACCGTTAACCTGATGGCAGGTACTATTGACAACCGCTTCGTATTGGAGATCTCGCCGATACACAATGCTACAACAGGCATTGAAGAGGTTACGGGTGACGGATTACCGGTTACAGGAGCGCGTAAAGTACTTATCGACGGCATACTCTATATCGTCAAGGATGGTAAGATGTATGACGTTCGCGGAACAATGATTAAATAACTAATCTTTAAACGTTGCGTATTATGAAAAACATGAAAAAGATAGTTATGATCATTGCGATACTGAGCGTGGTAACACTCATTGCCACAGCTCAGACCTACACGCCGCAGACAAATAATCAGGCAATACAAAGCCAACAAATCATGCAGAAAGGGGCATTGTACCAAGGAACGGTGTATGAGCCGTTTGGCGAAAGCGCCCCGTCTGAGTACCATCCAGTGGCAGCCGGAGACAACTCAAGCGCACGTACTATACGTCGTTTCCCGAAGCCAGGTGAGACCGGTCAGTCCGAGGCATACCCTCTCGGGGATGGTTTATGGCCGTTGCTCTTATGCGCAGCAGCCTTCAGCCTCATCATCTCCCTCCGCCGCAAAAAGAGAGCGGAATAATACAAGCAAAGAGAACCCTTCGGGGTTCTTTTTTGCATAAAAATTTGCATATATCAGAAAAATGTCGTACCTTTGCAGCGTCAAAGGTAAAGAAATAAAAACATACAATTATGGAAGCAACATTAAAACAACCGATTATGCCAAATGCAGGCACTATTTCGGAAGAAAAATGGAATAGCCTACATACTATCGAAGAGTTGGATGTGACATTGAAGCGTATTATCCATAACCATTTTCACGGATGATAGAATTAGAAGTACGCATAGATGATGGTGTATTCTTGGATTTGACGGATTTTTACAAAATCAGTCTCAAGAAACATCCAGCTTTAGATGAGGTCACTGTTTTAAAGAAAGAACAACGTCTTATTCTTGCGTTAAAGGATCTTGGCAAATATGCTCTAACCGATAATAGAGAGGTTAGGCATATTCCATGGATACGAAAAGGATACAAGGATTATTATGTAGATGGTTTTCATTTTGGATACAAAATTGAGACATTACCATCCGGAGATAAAGTCGTTGTCGTGTACGAAGCTCTTCACGAATTGCTTTTCGATTAAGACCTAATCACAATACAGAAACGGTAATCCAATCACGGTTTACCGTTTTTTTATGCAAAATTATTGAATTTGAATAATTTAATTTGCATAATTCAAATAAAAGCAGTACTTTTGCAGCGTCAAAGGTAAAGAAATAAAGATTTATGGAAGATGTAGTATTAAAAATGCCGACTACAGACGTAGCGCTGATAATGCAGTTTGCAAGTCGTATGGGATGGACTATTGAGAGTCGCCGCAACCCCGTTGCTCGCTTTATAGAAGCATGCTCAGGCAGTAAGGCTGCGCTGACTGACGAAGAAATCCAAGCAGAAGTTAATGCCGTTTCTTAGTACTATTGCCCGGAATTAGACCCATCTAGGACATCCGTAATGGTCACGAGATGCTCACGAGATGCTCACGAGATGCGCTCGAGAATAAAAGCAAAGAGAACCCTTCGGGGTTCTTTTTTGCATAAAAATTTGCGTATGTCAAAAAAAAGCAGTACTTTTGCAGCCGCAAAAGTTTTAGAGATGCTATTAAATATACTGAAATCGAAGATTCATCGGGTGCAGGTAACGGAGGCGAATTTGGAATATATCGGCTCAATCACCATCGATGAGGCGCTTATGGAAGCGGCGAATATCTATGCCGGCGAGCGCGTACAAGTAGTGGATAACAATAACGGCGCACGGCTGGAGACCTACGTCATTCCCGGCAAGCGCGGCTCGGGATGCATATGCATCAACGGCGCTGCAGCGCATCTGGTGAACGTAGGAGACACGGTCATCATCATGGCCTATGCCCTCATGGAGCCGGAAGAGGCGCGTCTTTTCAAACCCGCGATTGTTTTTCCAGTGAATAACCATTTATAAAAGAAAAATATATAAAAAATACTGATTATTGATCGTATCACTACGTGTTTTTGAATCTTTATTCCGATAACATATTTACAAATAAATTTGATATATCTTATCCGAATAAATCTTCCTTTTCTGCGAATTACTATCAATAATCAGTAAAAATACCAAAAATATTTTTCATGGCGGAGAAAACGACCATACATATTGTAGAGGAACCGAAACGGCAAGAACTGAAACAGGCTTGTTACGGTATTATCGGTTGTATGCAGGAGGTTCACAACCAACTTGGAGCCGGACTACCGGAATATATCTACCAAGAAGCCCTAACTACTGAACTGGAAGCAGCCGGATACATTGTATATAAGGAACTTGAATACCACCCTCTATACAAAGGAAAAGAGATGAAAGCTTACCTTAAAATGGATTTGGTGGTAGAGAGCAGTATTGGTCGAATAATCATTGAATGCAAAGCGTTGACGCAACTAACAGAGCGCGAACACTATCAAACATTCGGATATTTACGAGGAACCGGCTGGCCGGTAGCTATATTGGTTAATTTTGGGGCATACCCAAAAGCTCAGATTGAGCGATACTATATGAATAATGGTCAAATAGAAGTATTTTAATTTTTGATATTTTCGATTATTTTCAAAGATTTATTGATTTTGATTTTTATAAAAATCAGAGGATTTATTTAGAAAAATGATCGGTAAATTTATTTATAAGAGCAGTTTTGTAAATAAAGACTCGATAAAAGAAAATCAATAAATCTATTTTTCTTTGATCTATTGAAACAAACTATGACATTTTTTGAATTACATAGCGAGGCGAAGGGGGTTGGATCGCGTGCGGGAGTGATACATACCGACCACGGCGACATCCTCACGCCGATATTTATGCCCGTCGGAACGGTGGGTACGGTCAAAGGCGTACAACGCAAGGAGCTGGAAGACGATATCAAAGCGCAGATCATCTTGGGTAACACCTATCATCTCTTCCTCCGCCCGGGCACGGAGATCCTGCATCAGGCGGGCGGTCTGCATAAGTTCGAGGGCTGGAATCGTCCTATCTTAACCGACTCCGGCGGATTTCAGGTGTTCAGCCTGACAGACATCCGTAAGATGAACGAAGAAGGCGTTCGATTCTCCAGTCATATCGACGGCCGCAAGCTGCTCTTCACGCCGGAGAACGTGATGGACATCCAGCGCGAGATAGGCGCCGACATCATGATGGCGTTCGACGAGTGCTGCCCGGGTACGGCGGATAAGAAATACGCCAAGGACTCGATGGAGCGTACGCATCGCTGGCTCGACCGCTGTATTACGCGCTTTGACGACACGGATGATCTCTACGGCTATAAACAACACCTGTTCCCGATCGTTCAGGGTTGTACCTATACCGACTTGCGTCAGGAGGCCTGCAAGCGGCTGCGCGATCTGGATCGCGACGGCTATGCGATAGGTGGACTCGCCGTAGGCGAACCAACCGAAGTGATGTACGACATGATCGGGGTTTGCAACGACATCCTGCCGCAGGACAAACCCCGTTATCTGATGGGCGTCGGAACACCGTGGAATATACTCGAGGCGATTGAGCGCGGCGTGGATATGTTCGACTGCGTGATGCCCACCCGCAACGGCCGCAACGGAATGATCTTCACCTGGAACGGCGTGATGAACCTCCGTAACAAGAAATGGGAGGACGATTTCACGGAGCTCGATCCGGCAGGTACATCCTATGTCGATCATGCGTACACGCGAGCCTACGTGAGACATCTTATTCACGCGCAAGAGATGCTCGGATTGCAGATTCTCTCGATTCATAACTTAGCGTTCTACCTCGATCTGGTAGGACAAGCAAGACAACATATCCTCGCCGGCGACTACTCCGCCTGGAAAGCAAGCGTCATGCCGAACCTCATGCAACGTCTGTGAAAACGCTGGATTGGTACATAGTAAAGAAATTCTTGGGTACGTTCTTTTTCTCGATCGTGCTCATTCTGTCGATCGCCATCGTCTTCGACCTGACGGAGAAGATGGACGATTTCTTTGAGAACCAAGTGCCGCTCAAAGAGATCATTGTCGAATACTATCTGCCGTTTATCCCGTATTATATGAACATGTTCAGTTCGCTGTTCATCTTCATTTCCGTCATCTTCTTTACCTCCAAACTGGCCGGTAACTCGGAGATCATCGCCATGCTGGCGACGGGTATCAGTTACCATCGTCTGATGGTGCCCTATGCCTTCTCCGCAACCCTTCTGTTTGTGCTCAGCATGTGGTTGGGCGGCTGGGTGATTCCCAAAAGCAGCCAACATATGTTGGCTTTCACGGACAAGTACGTCAGCCGCTTTACCTCGGACAATGCGCGCAACGTGCAAATGGAGGTCGAGCCCGGAACGATTCTGTATATCGAGTCCTTCCGCCGGGAGACGAACATAGGTTATCGGGTGTCGCTGGAGAAATTCGAGGGCAAATCGCTCGTGATGCGTACTACCGCCGACCGTATCTACTACGACTCATTGGAGTACTGGCATCTGGAGAAATACACGCAACGCGCGTTTATCGGCATGCGCGAAGAGATGGAGCAGGGCGAGCGGAAAGATATCACGCTGCCGATCATCCCCGAAGAACTCTTTATCACCATCGAGCAGGCCGAACAGATGACCACGCCGGAACTACGGCATTATATGGAGCGCCAACGCCAACGCGGATCAGGCAACGTCAAAGCGTTTGAGGTCGAGTACCATAAACGCTGGGCGAGTCCGCTCGGTGCGTTCATCATGACCCTTCTGGGCGTGACGATGAGTAGCCGCAAAGTGCGCGGAGGTATGGGAAAGAACCTCGGTATCGGTATCGTGCTCACTGCCCTGTACATCCTCTTCTCGACCGTCAGCACAACCTTCTCCGTCAATAACGTCATGTCGCCATTCATGGCCGCATGGCTGCCGAACTTCGTCTTCCTGGCAATTTCTATCCCGCTGTATATCAAGGCCAGCAAATAAAAAAGAGCCCCGAAGGACTCTTCCCAAAATTTGTACCTTAAATACTGAATTATTTACCGTAATTCGATACGGCGTTTTTCGGTTTGTCCGCCGACTTTGGCATAGAGACGGTACGTACCGGGCTCTAATTCAAACTCAACGAAATTACCACGCTCTTTGAGGAGCAATTTACCCTCCATCGAATAGATTCTTGCTTCCTCCATCTGAGCGGATGTAACCACCAGAGTATTCTCGCGGAAGCGAACAGTAAAATTGTCAGTACACTTTGCAGCATCCGCTACGATTACTCCTGTTAAAAGTACGACAGCTGTCGTTAATGTCAATAGGATCTTTTTCATAACCAATCCTTTCCTTAAATTTTAACAGACTAATAGTTTTTCGTTCGCACCAATGCGTGGGCATCCCGCGACGTTTCGCGTACCTTGAGAGCAGGTGCCTTCGAAAAACGGTGCAAAAGTACTGCCTTTTTTGTTACCCACCAAATATTTTTGCCAAAAAGTGATAAATTTCTACAAAATGAGCAATCGAGTTGACAAATCGTCAAAATCATAATATGCTTACTTACAATTTGTCACATCCACTTAGCAAAGTATAGTTTGCAAAATAAAAAAATATGCGCGCGCACTTGCGTATATGAAAAAAAAATAGTAATTTTGTGGCCGATTTTAGTTTGGCTTAGAGTGGCCTTACAAACAAGTATATGCAGAATATAAGAAATATAGCAATTATTGCGCATGTCGACCACGGCAAAACAACGCTGGTGGACAAGATGTTGTACACGGCTCATCTGTTCCGTGAGAACGAGAACAAGGGCGAGTTGATTCTGGATAACAACGATCTGGAGCGCGAGCGCGGTATAACCATCCTCGCCAAGAACGTATCCATCGACTACAAGGGCACGAAGATCAACATCATCGACACTCCGGGGCACGCGGACTTCGGCGGCGAAGTGGAGCGTGTACTGAATATGGCAGACGGTGTACTGCTGCTGGTGGACGCCTTCGAAGGCGCGATGCCGCAGACACGATTCGTGCTGCAGAAAGCCCTCGAGATAGGACTGAAGCCTATTGTGGTGATCAACAAAGTGGACAAACTGAACTGCCGTCCGGACGAGGTACAGGAAGAGGTATTCGACCTGATGTGTAACCTCAACGCAACGGACGACCAGCTCGATTTCCAAACGCTCTACGGCTCCGCCAAGCAAGGCTGGATGAGTACCGATTGGCGCAAACCGACCACCGATCTCACCGATCTCATGGACGCGATCATCGAGTATATCCCTGCGCCGCAGGAGAACCCGGGTACGCCCCAGATGCTCATCACGAGCCTCGACTACAACTCGTACGTAGGCCGTATCGCCATCGGACGTGTTCATCGCGGTGAACTCAAAGACGGTCAAACCGTGACGCTCGCCAAGAAAGACGGCACGATGGTAAAGACCAAGATCAAAGAGCTGCATACCTTCTCGGGCATGGGGCACGTAAAGACCGATGTGGTGAAAAACGGCGATATCTGTGCGCTGATCGGAATTGACGGTTTTGAGATCGGCGATACGATCTGCGATGCAGAGAACCCCGAACCGCTCAAGCCGATCGCCATCGACGAGCCGACGATGAGTATGACCTTCTGCATCAACGACAGCCCGTTCTTCGGTCAAGACGGTAAGTTCGTTACCAGCCGTCATATCCAAGACCGCCTCAACAAAGAGCTCGAGAAAAACCTCGCGCTGCGCGTAGAGAAAGGCGCAGAAGAGAGCAGCTGGCGCGTCTACGGCCGCGGTGTACTGCATCTATCGGTACTCATCGAGACCATGCGTCGCGAAGGCTACGAGCTGCAGGTGGGTCAACCGCAGGTCATCATCAAAGAGATCAACGGCGTCAAATGTGAGCCGGTTGAATCGCTGACGGTCAACACGCCGGAAGAGTGCAGCGGTAAGATCATCGAGTTCGTCTCCACCCACAAAGGCGAGATGACGAAGATGGAGATGGTCAACGACCGCGTGCACCTCGAATTCACCATCCCGAGCCGCGGTATCATGGGTATGCGTACCTACGTGATGAACGTATCGGCCGGCGAGGCCATCATGGCGCACCGCTTCCTCGAGTACCAACCGTGGAAAGGCGAGATCGTCAAACGTACGAACGGCTCGTTGATAGCTATGGAAGCCGGTACGGCATATGCCTACGCGCTGGACAAACTGCAAGACCGCGGACGGTTCTTTATCGACCCGCAAGAAGAGGTTTATGCCGGACAGGTGGTTGGAGAGAACGCCAAAGAAGGCGATATCGTGATCAACGTCACCAAATCCAAGAAACTGACCAACATGCGTTCAAAATCCGCAGACGACAAGGCCGTTTTGCCGCCGCCGATCCGCATGAGTCTCGAAGAGGCACTCGAGTATATCAAGGAGGATGAGTACGTAGAAGTAACGCCGCATGCCATGCGTATCCGCAAGATCATTCTTGATGAACTGGAGCGCAAACGCGCAGGAAGAGTATAATTTAAAACTACTATAAAAATGAAAATTGAACAAACTGAATTGAAAGACCTGAAGGCTATCGTGAAGCTCACTATTGAGCCCGCAGACTATCAGGAAGAAGTTGCAAAGCAACTGAAGCAAGTGCGTCAGAAAGCCCAGATGCCGGGCTTCCGTCCGGGTATGGTTCCCGCCGGTTTGGTAAAGAAGATGTACGGCAAAGGTATTCTGGCTGACGTGCTGAACAAGCTCGTAGGTGAGAACCTGAACAAGCACATCGAAGAGAACAAACTGCAGATCCTGGGTGAGCCGCTGCCGAACGACGCAGAGACCAAGAACATTGACCTCGATCACGAGGACACCTTCACTTTCGCCTTCGACATCGCGGTAGCACCGGAGTTTGACGCTAAGCTGAGTGCAAAGAACAAACTGCCGGAGTACACGATCGAACCGACGGACGAGATGATCAACAAGCAGATCGAGGCCTACACCAACCGCTTCGGTGAGTACATCCCGGCTGACGAAGAGAAAGGTACCAAAGCAGAGGTAAAACCCTGCAAGGTGGACGGTGAGTTGTTCGCCAAAGTATATGGCAACGACGCACCGAAGAACGAGAAAGAGTTCCGCGCTCGCATCAAAGAGGATATCGAGCGTAGCCTCGCCGAGGAGAGCAAATACCGCTTCGGTATCGACGTGAAAGCCGCTATCCTGAAGAAGATGGAGAAGGTCGCTTTCCCGGAGGACTTCCTCAAACGTTGGGTACTCGCTACGAACGAGAAGATGACCCAAGAGGAACTCGACAAGGACTTCCCGAAGATGATCGAGGAACTCAAATGGCATCTGGCGAAAGACCAGTTGATGAAAGAGTACAACATCGACGTGAAACCCGAAGAGGTAGAAGGCTTCGCTAAACGTATTGCGAAGATGCAGTTCATGCAGTACGGTCTGATGAACATTGAGGAGGAGCACCTGACCAACTACGCCAAAGAGATGCTCAAGAACGAGGATCAACTGCGCGGTATCGTAGAGCGCGTCGTAGAAGACAAACTCAACGAGGCTATCAAGGGCATCGCGAAGATCGAGCCGAAGAAAGTTTCGCAAGAAGATTTCGATAAATTGTTCAAATGACAAAAATCCATTTTATAGCTATTGGCGGAGCGGCGATGCATAACTTGGCATTGGCCGTTGCCTCCAAGGCGGGATATCAGGTAACGGGCTCGGATGATGAAATCTTCGAGCCCGCGCTGTCTCACCTCCGCGACGCAGGTCTTCTGCCTTCCGAGATAGGATGGCATCCCGAGCGTATCACGCCGGACTTGGACGCGATCATCCTCGGTATGCATGCCCGTGAGGACAACCCCGAGTTGGTCAAAGCGCGCGAGTTAGGCATCAAGATTTACTCCTTCCCCGAGTATCTGTACGAGCAGACAAAAGACAAGATCCGCATCGTGGTAGGCGGCAGTCACGGTAAGACCACCACCACCTCCATGATCCTCTATGTTCTCAACCGTCTCGGCATCGAAGCCGATTACATGGTCGGCGCACAGATAGAGGGCTTCGAGCGAATGGTGCGCCTCAGCGACACCGCTAAGTACGCTGTCTTCGAGGGCGATGAGTACCTGACCAGCCCGCTCGATCTGCGGTCTAAGTTCCTATGGTACCACCCGCACGTAGCTATCCTCACCGGCATCGCATGGGATCATATCAATGTGTTCCCCACTTTCCCGGAGTACGTAGATACATTCCGTAAATTCGTGGACAGCTTCGAGCCCGACGGCAATTTTATATACTACCAGGGCGATGAGAACCTGCGGATGATTGCTGAGGGTGCCCGTAAGGACATCACCTGTATCCCGTACGATGCATACGAAGGCAATGTCCCGATGCAGGTATTCGGTCGGCATAACATGCAGAACCTGCAAGCCGCCATGCTCGCTTGTCACTGCATCGGCGTAGCACCCGATGATTTCTATCGCGAGATCAGTACCTTCACCGGCGCCAGCAACCGTCTGGAGAAGATCTGCGAGACCGAGACAAGCGTAGCCTACAAAGACTTCGCACATAGCCCGTCCAAGCTCAAAGCCACCGTCAATGCGGTGCGCGAACGCTATCCGGAGAAGAAACTTGTGGCATGCATGGAGCTCCATACCTTCTCGAGCCTCATGGCGGATTTCCTGCCGCAGTACAAAAACTGCATGGCGGAAGCGGACATCGCTTACGTCTATTTCAACCCGAAAGTGATCGAGCATAAACGCCTCACGCCTATCACAGCCGAAGAGGTGAAAGCCGCTTTTGGCACGAAAAATGTAGAGGTATTTACGGAAAGTGAGGCACTGCAAGCACGCCTGAAAGAACTCAAATACGACAACACGGCTTTACTCATGATGTCGTCCGGTACGTTTGACGGAGTGAACATCAAAGAGTTTGCAAAAGAATTACTAGGAAACTAGGGGACTAGGAAACTAGGAGACTAAATGAAAAAAGAACTGCCGCTCATAGCATTCGCTGCGATCATCAGCATCTGGGGATTATTGGCGTACAACATCCCGTTTTTTCAGTTCGTAATGAGTCATAACGATGCCGGACTTTGGCCGAAGATCCTGTTGGTCGGAGGTCTGGGTATCGTGATGGCGGCATTGAATTTCTGGGTGTGCTACCTGCTGGTTTTCCTATTCCGTTATGTAGGTCGAATCCTCGTAGCGGCGGCGCAGGTATGTAATGCAGCGGGGGTCTATTTCGTGGTGATCTATCGCACGATCCTGGACGGCACGATGATGGAGAACTTCTACAACACCCGTTGGTCAGAAGCCTCCTCTTTCTTTACCCCGATGATGCTCTTGTGGCTCATCATAGGCGGTATGCTCCCTGCCTGCTGGATCCTGATGCAGAAGGTCAATTACGGCACATGGAAACGCTTCGGCATCGTGAGCGGTGTCGCCATCGGTATCAGTCTGCTTTTCGCCGGCGCGAACTTCAATCAGTTCCTTTGGTTCGGAAAGCACGACACGGAGTTAGGCGGAATGCTCATGCCCTGGTCGTACGTAGTGAACAGCGGCCGTATATACGCCCAGCACCGCGCCGCGAATGCGAAAGAAGAACCGCTCCCTGATGCCACCCTTCGCCCGTTGGAGCAACCGACGGCTGTCGTACTCGTCATCGGCGAGTCAGGGCGCAGGGCGAACTTCCAGTTATATGGATACCCTCGTCCCACCAATCCCCTACTCTCGCAGCGCACAGACATCCATGCCATCCCGGCAAACGCCTGCGCTACCTATACGACGGCAGCCGTGCGGGCGATGATGCAGCCTGCTCCCTCGAGAACACTGGTAGAGGCGCTGCCGAACTACCTCTTCCGGCATGGCGTCGATGTCGTGTGGCGAACGAATAACTGGGGTGAACCGCCCGTACATATCGATGAGTACGTGACGCTCAAAGAACTGAAGAAACAGTACCCCGAGGCCGATGACGGCCATGAAGGTTCTCTCTTCGCCGGCATCAAAAAGCGTATCGAGTCTTCCGCCGCAGAGCGTATATTGATCATCCTGCATACGAACACCAGTCACGGTGCGCAGTACTCGGCGCAGTATCCGGAGCGATTTGAGGTCTTCACGCCGGTGGCGCACAACGTGGAGGATGGTGTGAAAAACATCCACGGTCTCACCAATGCCTACGACAACACCATCGTCTATACCGATTACCTGCTGAACAACCTCATCGATTCCTTGGCGGCGATCCCGGACCACCGCACGGCGATGATCTACATGAGCGACCACGGCGAGAGTCTCGGCGAGAACGGTCTGTTCATGCATGGCGTACCGATGGCAACGGCGCCGAAGGAACAGTACGAAGTACCGCTCATCGTCTGGTTGAACGGTAACTGGCGCGAAGTGCGAGACCTGACGGAACCGGCTAATTCCTTTGCTATCTACCACTCCGTACTCGACTTGCTCGGCATAGACAGCCCTATTTATGAACAACAAAAAGATATTTTTATCTATGACTGACAAACAGAAAAAACGCGATTATCTCTATATGCGCATGGCGCGTACATGGGCGGAGAACAGTTACTGCGTTCGCCGCAAAGTAGGTGCGCTGCTGGTCAAAGACCAGATGATCATCTCCGACGGATATAACGGTACGCCTTCCGGTTTCGAGAATATATGCGAGGACGAGAACAACGTCTCCAAACCCTATGTGCTCCATGCGGAAGCCAATGCGCTGACCAAGGTAGCGCGCTCGAACAACAGCTCCAACGGTGCGACCTTGTACGTCACCGCTTCGCCTTGCCTCGAATGCTCCAAACTGATCATTCAATCGGGCATCAAGCGCGTGGTTTATGGCGAAGAATATCGTCTCATGGACGGCGTAGAACTGCTTAAGCGCGCCGGCATTGAAGTGGAATTTTTACCGGATAAATAATATGAAAAAATATATCTTACCTACATTGACAGTGATTGCTGTGGCATTAGGCATCCTCGTAGGAATGGCGCTGAGCCAGAAAGCCAATGCACAACGGATCATCTTCCAGAACGGACAATGGTCGATTCAGCAATCGAAAGTGGATAGGCTGCTCCAACTCATGGAGAGCGCGTATGTCGACAGTCTCAATATCGACAGCATCACCGACGAGGCGATGATAGAGTTGGTGCATAAACTCGACCCGCACAGCGCCTATATCCCCAAGGAAGACCTGGAGATGGTTAACTCCGAGTTGGCGGGCTCGTTCTCCGGCATCGGTGTGCAGTTCACCATCCAGCAGGACACGGTGCGCATCGTAGCCGTCATCTCCGGTGGCCCGAGCGAAGGCGTCGGCGTGCTGGCCGGCGACAAACTGATCACGGTAGATGACTCCGCGTTCGTAGGTAAGAAGATCAATAACGAGAAGGTCATGCGCACGCTGCGCGGCGAGAAAGGCACGCAGGTCAAGTTAGGCGTGCTGCGCGCCGGTTCACCTGAGATGCTCTATTTCAACGTCACCCGCGGCGATATACCCGTTCACTCGGTAGACGCCAAGTTCATCATCGAGCGCGAAGGCAAGAAGATCGGTTTTATCCGCGTCAATAAGTTCGGCGAGACCACCTACAAGGAGTTCATCGCTGCCTTGGCGGATCTCTATGCCAAGGGCGCAGACCGTTATATCGTGGACTTGCGCGAGAATAGCGGCGGTTACATGGAGCAGGCCATCCGCATGGCCAATGAGTTCCTCCACCGCGGCGATCTGATCGTTTATTCGCAAGGTCGCGCTTACCCGCGCTATGAAGCAACGGCGAACGGCGGCGGACGGTTCAAAGAGACCCCGCTCGTCGTACTGATCGATAACTTCTCTGCTTCGGCTTCGGAGATCTTCGCCGGCGCGATGCAGGATAACGACCGCGCGATCATCGTAGGTCGCCGCTCGTTCGGCAAAGGCCTCGTTCAGCAGCAGATGCCGTTCGATGACGGCAGTGCGATCCGTCTGACGGTGGCGCGGTACTACACCCCGAGCGGACGTTGTATCCAAAAGCCTTATACGCTGGGCGATCAAGAGGATTACGAGAAAGATCTGATGGAGCGCTGGGAGCATGGTGAGTTCTACTCGGCAGACTCTATTCATTTCGCGGACACCACGGCTTATTACACCAAATCCGGCCGTAAGATGTACGGCGGAGGAGGTATCATGCCGGATGTCTTCGTAGGTCGTGACACCACGCTCAACACGCCGTGGTACAACCGCTGCGTCAACCTCGCCTACACCTATCAGTTTGCGTACAAATACACGGACACGCACCGCAAAGAACTGAGTAAGTTCACCGACTGGAAGAGTCTGGAACAGTATCTGATCAAGAAAGATATCATCCGGGAGTTCGTGGCTTTCGCCAAAGAGAAAGGTGTCGAACCCAACGAGGCAGAGATACAAAAATCGCGCCCGTTAATGACGCGACTTCTGCATGCTTATATCGTGCGTGACGTGCTCGGCGATGAGGGTTTCTTCCAGCTCTTCGAGCGCGACGACGAGATTACTAAAGTTGCCGTAGAGCAGCTAATACAAAGCGATAGAACTTCTGCACAGTAGCGATGTTCACACGCTCGTCCGGGCTGTGCGGATGCTCGATGGTGGGGCCGAAGGAGATCATCTCCATACTCGGATAGTTCGCACCGATGATACCGCACTCCAGACCGGCATGGATAGTAACGATACGAGGAGAGTTTCCAAACTCTTTCTCGTACGTTTCTTTCATGACCTTCAGTAAGTTGCTCTTGAAGTTCGGCTGCCAACCCGGGTAAGCGCCCGAGAACTTGACATCTGCCCCTGCCAACGCAAAAGCGGACTGAATGATCGAAGCCAACTCTTCCTTGCGGCTCTCTACGTTTGAACGCGTCAGACAGCATACTTCGATCTTACCATCTTCGGTCTTGATCATCGCTACGTTATTACTCGTCTCCACGATATCCGGCATCTCCGTGATGAAACGGTAAACACCGTGTGGGCAGAGCGTGATGGCGTGAATAAGGAAGTCCTGTACATCCTCCGGCAGTTCTGTCTTCGGGCATTCTACCTCGGTAGCCTTGAAACTCAGATCGGTCTCTACGCCGTCGTACTCTTTGATCCACAGGTCTTCGTAGCGATCCACGAGATCCTGTACGTCCTGATAACTCTCTTCGGGGATGGTGATGATCGCCGATGCCTCACGCGGGATGGCATTACGGAGCGAACCGCCCTCTACGCATGCCAGACGGGCTTCGTAGTTAGCCACCGCGTCCTTGAGGAAACGGAACAGGAGCTTGATCGCATTCGCGCGCTGCAGATGAATATCGCAGCCCGAGTGACCACCCTTACAACCCTTCAACTCAACCTTCAGCGCAATATCACCCTCTTCGGTCTCTACCGGCTGATAGTCAAACGTAGCCGTCGTATCGATACCGCCGGCACAGCCGACGTACAACTCACCTTCGGTCTCCGAGTCAAGGTTCAGCAGGTACTTACCCTTGAGCCAACCGGCCTTCAGGTCGTTTGCACCGTACATACCGGTCTCCTCATCGATAGTGAAGAGCGCCTCCAGAGGCGGATGCACCACATTCTTGTCCGCAAGAATCGACATAGCCGTTGCCACACCGATACCGTTGTCTGCGCCGAGGGTCGTGCCGTTCGCCGTCACCCACGCGCCGTTATCCTCCACATACGCCTCGATAGGATCTTTCTCAAAGTCAAACACTTTGTCGCTGTTCTTCTGGGGCACCATGTCCATGTGTCCTTGCAGGATCACACCCGGATGGTTCTCCATACCCGGACTTGCCGGCTTACGAATGAGCACATTACCGATCTCGTCCTGAAGGGTCTCAAGACCGAGGGACTTACCGTAATTCACTAAGAAATCAGCGATCTCTTTGCGTTTACCGCTGGGACGCGGAATCTGAGTAAGGCTGTAGAAACAGTTCCACAAACCTTTAGGTTCTAAATTTTTCATAAATATCAAATTTCAAATATCAAATATCAAATTTAGTCAACGGTCATCTCGCCGCAAAGCTCTTTGCCTAACAGCTCTTTCGCTTTCTCCGGCGTTTCACCGAGCAGCAGCATCATCTTGGTAAGCAGCGCTTCGGTGGTGATATCATAGCCCGACAGTACACCGGCTTTCATCAGATTGAGCGACACGGCATACAGTCCCATCTCGACAGAACCGGTATTACACTGCGTCTTATTGACGATGATGATGCCGTTGTCCACAGCCGTCTTCAACTCTTTGTACAGCCATTTATCGGTGGGGGCATTACCTGCACCGAAGGTCTCGAGCACCACTCCTTTTAAACCACGTGCACGCAAGAGCGCGCGCACAACCGGTTGTTGGATTCCCGGGAAGAGTTTCAACACCGCGACGTTGCAGTCGAAAGCTGTATGCAGGATCAGGGGTTTCTCGGGGTCGGAGTAATGCACCAGATGCGGTTGGTACGTGATATGAACACCGGCCTTCGCAAGCGCCGGGTAGTTATAACTGTTGAACGCCGAGAAATGTTCGGCATTCCGCTTCGTAGTGCGGTTCGCCCTAAACAGCCGGTCTTCAAAATAAATCGTCACTTCCGGCACTATCGCATTCCCTTCTTCGTCCTTCGCGCCGGAAATCTCAATCGCTGTCAACAGGTTCTCCTTCGCATCCGAACGAAGCACACCCACCGGCAATTGACTACCTGTGAACACCACCGGTTTGCTCAGGTTCTCGAGCATGAACGAGAGCGCCGAGGCCGAATAAGACATCGTGTCCGTACCATGCAGGATAACAAAACCGTCGTACTCCTCGTAATGGTCATAGACCATCCGCGCCATCTTCACCCAACAATCCGGATTGATATCCGATGAGTCAATCAAGGGAGTGAAGGCCTCAATATCCACTTGCATTTCACCCGCAAAAAGCTCCGGCATATAGGCCTTAAACGTCTCGATATCCGCCGGCACAAGCGCCTGTGTCTTCGCATCACGCACCATGGTAATGGTGCCGCCCGTTGAAATCAAAAGAACTTTACTCATGGTATTTTTCTTTTTTCCGCTGCAAAATTACGATTTTTTTTGCATATATGCAAATATTTTACTAAATTTGCAGCGATTTTTGGAAGAATGGCAGCACGAATACTGATCATAGACGGCGATATCACCCTCTCAACGGTGCTGAGCGATTACTTGGATAGTCGCGGCTACAAAGCACAGCGGGTGAGTGACGGCAGAGCGGGACTGGAGGCACTTGCCGCCGGTTCGTGGGATGCCGTACTGATGGAGCTGCAGGGGGTCGGGATGAACGGATATGAGTTGATCAAAGATATCCGCCATCGGCTGCCGAACATTCCGCTGCTGGTAGTGACCACGCGCAGCGACCGCGAAGACCAGATGCGGGCGTTTCAGCTCGGCGCAGACGACTACCAGATCAAGCCTTTCACGATGGACATACTCATCTGCCGCATCGAGGCTATCCTGCGCCGCGTACGGGCTTTCGAGGAGAAGAAACAGAAGATTTTCGACCTCAACGGACATTCCTTCGATTCGCTCCATCAGACCTTCGACGGCGCGCATATGTCGGCGCGGGAGAGTGACCTGCTCTTGATGCTCGCTCGCCACGAAGGAGAGGTAGTTGACCGGCATAAGATACTATCCTCCCTTTGGAAGGAAGACAATGCCTTTACCGCACGCTCCCTCGGCGTGTACATCAACCATCTGCGTAACTTCATCAAAGCGGCGCAATATGAGATCGTTGCCGTGCGGTACAAAGGGTATAAATTGATCAATCAGAAATCTTAAATCAACACATCTAAAATATGAAAATCATAGCCCCTTCCGTTCTGTCCGCGGATTTCGGACACTTGGCTCAAGACTTGGAGATGATCAACCGCAGTGAGGCGGATTGGTTACATATCGACGTAATGGACGGTACGTTTGTGCCGAATATATCGTTTGGTTTTCCGCTGATGGAACCGATGCGTAAGTACTGCAAAAAACCACTCGATGTCCATCTGATGATCGTTCATCCGGAGAAATACGTAGAGCGTTTCTGCGATGCCGGCGCATGGTCGGTAGGCTTCCATCTCGAGGCCGTCAACGACCCCATGCCGATTCTTGACCTCATCAAAGCCAAGGGTGTCCGCACTTGCCTCACCATCAATCCCGACATCGACGTGAAACGTCTCGTGCCCTACCTCGACAAAGTCGATATGATCCTGTTGATGTCCGTTTTTGCGGGCTTCGGAGGACAGAAATTCATCCCCGAAACGATGGATAAGATCCGTTTCATCCGCGAGGAGATCGACTACCGCGGACTGAACACGCTCATCGAGATCGACGGAGGTGTCAACACCCAGAACGCCGCCGAACTGTTTGAGGCCGGCGCTGACGCACTCGTAGCCGGTTCTGCCGTCTTCAATGCCCCCGATCCCGAGGAAGCCATCCGGAAGATGAAACATTAACGGATGTTTAGTAGGATATTAGTAGGTGATTGATAGAATTAGAGCATATCCTATGGTACTATTGCTGCTACCCCTGGTGGCAGCAATTCTCTTCTTTGTCAATCGCCCGCCGAAGTATGCCCCAAAGACCCCACCTAACACCTTGCAACAAACACTCTACGGACGATTGTCCGCAGCTGGTTTATCCGGCGATGAGTTGGCTACCGTCGGCGCATTGACGCTCGGTTACAAAGAGGATCTCGACAAAGATCTCAGACGTCATTTTCAGGCATCCGGTGCGGCACATGTACTGGCCGTCAGCGGATTGCACACGGGTATCATATACGCCCTTCTGATCGGCCTGCTCACCCTTGGCGGAAGGTACAAACCGATGCACGAGAACCGTCTCGGGCGATGCGCCATCAGCCTCATCATCATCGCCGCGATGTGGGGCTACGCATGGCTGACAGGCATGACGCCATCTGTCGTCCGCGCCGTGCTGATGGTGACGATTTTCGAGGTCGGTCACATGGCGTACAAACGCAGTTTCAGCATCAATACAATCGCCGCTGCAGCCGTACTCATTCTGCTGGTCAAACCCACCGATCTATGGAGCGTCAGTTTTCAACTGAGTTTTGCCGCAACGGCAGCGATCGTCCTCTTCATGTCGGCATGGAGTCCGGCTGTCTCGTCCGCCCGCATCCCGCGTATCCTGCGCTATATTCTCGGCATCATCGTCATCAGTATTGCCGCACAATTAGGCACACTCCCCATCACGATGTATTACTTCCATCAGGTGAGCACTTATTTCCTTTTAACCAATCTCATCGTCCTACCACTCGCGACCTTGTTAGTACCCTGCGGCTTGGTGACAATCGCCTTGGGTGGCAGTACCGTCGGACTGATGGTTGGCAAGGTCACTTGGGCACTGGCCTGGGCGATGAATCATGCCGTCGAATGGATCGAATCCCTGCCCGGGAGTACCGTTAGCGCGCATGTAAACGGGTGGATGGTGTTAGTTTTCTATGTCCTTTTGATACTATTTTACGCATTTATGCCTAAAAAAGCAAATTAAATTTGCGTAATTCGGAAATATTTTGTACTTTTGCGCCCGATTTTGATTTTTATATAGAATGAAAAAAATCTTTTCTTTCATAGCAGGTTTTTGCATCGCGCTGAGCGTGTACGCAGAAACAGAGTTCACGTTCACCACGTCTGATGACATGAACCAGACGAAGGATGGCATCTCCATGGTTATCGCCAAAGGTAGCGGCAGTAACGCTCCGACGCTCACTACGGATTTTGAGACGCATAAGCCGGAGATGCGTTTGTATCTCGGCAACACGATTACTATTTCGGGTGAGAAGAACTTGACCAATATCCAAATGGTGTTCGCGAAAAGCAGCGCTTCCAACAAGGAGTACACCGGCTTAAGTGCAAGCACCGGCGAATTGGTTTCCGGAGGTGTAGCCATCGATAAAAACGACTGGAAAGTAGATAAATGGACCGGTAGCGCATCGAGCGTCGTATTTACCCTTACAGGAAAAGGACAACGCCGTCTGCAACGTATCCTGATAGATGGCGACTCCATCACGTTCGATCCGGAGCCGGAATTGCCGACAGCAGAGGATCTGGATCCGTTATATACGTACGCAGAGCCGACATTAGTTCACGTACCGGACACGCAAATCTTCAAGCAAGAGTTGGCGTTTATTGACAATAACATCCTCGTTCATTGTGACCTGGGTTCTATTGTAGAAGCCACCGATACCACCTTCGCATACTTCAACTGTAATGCCGAGCACACCATCACGTTCACGGCCACGCAGCCGATGAAAGGCGTGTCGATTGACGGTTACGTTCGTAAAGCTTTCAATGCCACTTGTGACCACGGCACTTTGCAGTTCCTGACGGATCCCGACTTCGAGATGGAGGGTTGGCCGGCATTGGTCATCCTGGACATCAACAACACCAGCGTGACACTCACTTGCCCGAAGCAGTTCCGTTGCTACGGTGCGCAGTTCTATTTCCAGGAGAACCCGGATCCCTTGTTCGAGGGTATCGAGCAAACGCAAAGCACTACCCCGGCAGCTAAAATGCTGCTGGACGGGCAGTTATACATCATCAAAAACGGTCGTACATTTACGGTCAGCGGAGCAGAAGTTAAGTGAAGCGAATCACGCACATAGTACTTGTTTTGGCACTGGTCATCGGCTGGTGTAATGCCGTTTTGGCGCAGAACAAGAAACTGCCTGACGTCACCACGACCGAAGGTCGCGAGTTCTATGTAGCATGGCTTCCTAACGGTGCCAGCAAGATAGATGACCGAGATCTCAAACTGCAGTTGATTATCAACTCGCGCGGAGAGAACCTGGTACGCGTGGAATATGCGGCAGGTATGTACCGCGATTATCCCATCAATGCCACTACTGCTACCTATAGTAGCACCGTCGGATCGACTACCGTTTACACACGGGTCATTGACGATCTGGACAAAGCCTCTATCTACTGGGATATAGAGAACGGAGAAGAAGAGCAAAACTTGCTTAAGGGTATACGCGTCTACAGTCGCCAAGACAAGACCTTCACTTTATATGCCACCAGCCAAGTCGGCGCTACTTCCACCTATAGCTACGATGCCGCGCACATTATTCCTGTAGAAGCCTTAGGAACGGAGTATTTTGCACAAACATCCGAAAACGATGCGATCGCTACGGAGTTCGTCATCATGTCCACCAAGCCCGGTATTACCAATGTATCGGTACATCTACCGGTGGAGAGTCGCGTTGGAGGAACAGAAAAGACTATCACGTTTACAGCGGCTAAGCAGATCTATATCATCCGTTCTATGGCTCCTGACCCGGAGAATCCGGATCTGAATATCGATTTATCGGGTGCTTCCATTTGTGCGGATCAGACGATTGCTGTGTGGAGCGGTAATGAGCAGGGACAAGTGCCTAAGCAGGCCGGTATGCAGTACAACCACACCTACGACCAGTTACTGCCGATCAATAAATGGGGTAAGTCATTCATTATCCCGATGACTGCATGCAACACGCAGTTGAATATCTTGCGGGTCGTTGCTATGCAAAACAACACGGTTGTAACCGTCAAGAAGAACGGTATTAACTTTGGCGGGACGCCCAAAACACTGAATCAGGGAGAGTCAAGCCTGTTCCGTATGACGCAATCAGTTGATAATCCAAACCCGCAAAACGTTTCTTTCTATGTAACTGCGACCGCTCCGATTCAGGTATATCTGCATTCCTCCAGTGCTGCTAACAACAACTGGTACGATGACTATGGTAACAACCACTTGCCCAGTAACCCCTCCACGACGCTTATTCCGCCTCTTGAGTTCTTAACCGACACCACGGTTTTCAGCACTTACAATGCCGGGGATGGCACCTTAACGCATCAGGTAAACATCTGGGGTCTCACATCGCAAACAGGGAACATCAAATTGGATGGCAACACTATCTCCAACTGGAAAACCGTACCAAGCGATAACACCTATTCGCAAGCGACCGTGGACATCACCAACGGTTCGCATATGGTTACTGCCCCAGGCAAAGCTTTCTCCGGTTACGCCTATGGTATAGACGAAGCCCAGGCTTATCTCTATCCCATCGGATATGACTTCACGCCGAAGGAGGACTCCTTGTTCTTGAAGGGAGAAGCAGGTGATTATCCTGTGCATTGGTCCACATGGAAAAACAAAGCCATCAGCCCGACTGAAGGCGGATGGCATCTGGATAAAACGCTGTTAGACAACGGCACCTACCTGCTCGACTCGATCTTCGTCTGCGACAGTACCGAACTCACGTTCCCCATCAAGACCTATGAGGCTTGGTATAAGGTAATCTGGGAGATCCAGGGTTCGATCCAAGGAATGATCCCCGCCAACCCGACGGAGCAATTGGCAACGGAAGTACCCCGTCCTGAGTTAACCCACCAGTTCCTCTTGTTACCCAAGGAGCAGAACCGTGAGCCATATGAGGACTTCGAGGTACGCGGCATCCTGATCCGCAAGCCGATTATCTGTGATATCCCCGAAGACAAATGGGAGCGCGACACGTTCAACACCATCGTCCATGTGCTGCGTCAGTATAATGACACCACGTGGAAAGCCATCTGCGACGGCGAGACGTATCAATTCTTCAAGGATACTGCGGATGGCGGTGGGTTCTACACTACCACCTTCAATAACGCGGTGCACGATCCGGACCACGGTCAGTTTAAATACAATTTAGGAGCCAACACGATCACGCGTCATTACATCTCCAGCGGCGGTTGTGACTCGCTCAGTACGCTCAAACTCTTTGTTTGCTCGCCCAGCTTCGAGCATCGGGACACCGTGATTTGCGAAGACGGCATGACCGGTCTGGACTTTGGTCAGTTCTTTACAAAATACAACAGAACGAGAAACTGGCCGCTCGGAGAAAACACACTCTACGACACCATACGCGCCAAGGATTGTATGCGTTCGCCGGAATGGCAAGAGTTCCAAAAACACTGCCCGACCTTCAACGGATGCGACTCCGTGCTCGAATTGCATCTGGATATCAAACAAGTTGTTCGCAACAACGATGTAGCTAACATCTGTATGTCGCAATTGGAGGGCATGGGAGGTGAGTATGTATGGAGAGAGCAAATAAGCGGTCGTGAGCTCGGTCGATTCAATCCGGACACGATGACGCTGGATTCGCAGTATATCATCCGCAAATACTTCAAGTACATCGAGTGTACCAACTGTCCTCGTGGCGGTTGTGACAGTGTGCGTAACGTCTTGCGACTAATGTTCGTCAGCGATGCCGGACAAGCCCACACCTTCCATATATGCCAGGGCAAGGACACCACCTATCGTAACCAGACGAACCGAGCTGCCTACGTATATTTTAACACCGAAGGCAAGATCTGTAACAAACCGTACACCACCGATCTGCCGGTGAAGATCATGGACGGTTCTACCCTTTTGTGTAGTTTCACCGATGTAGTCACCTTCATTGTGGACACGGTCTACAAAGACCAGATGACGTACGACACCGTTTGTATCGATCCGGAATTAGTGGCGCAGAACAAACAATACTATACTTGGGAGAACCATCATAAGTTCGACTCGATAGCCATCAAAGGGCCGGGTCTATTCACTTACTACGATACGATTCCTACCTACGACTGTCATTGCGACTCTATCTGCGTACTCAAGTTACGCGTCGGAAGTCCGCAGACCACTCCCACCGCCAAAGTGATGTGCGACGATGAGGCTTTCACGTGGCAGGACACCCTTTTCTACGGTATCAACTACAAAGGTACTATCCCTGCCAAGAGCAAACAGATCACCGAGCATATCTACACCTCCAATCTGCATATGTCCACGCAGTACGGGTGTGACTCCTTGTTAACCTTCCGTCTGACTATCTGGCCTACCTACGTGGCAGAACGCAAGGATACCTTCGTCTGTGCCAACGAGCCCTATGATTTCTATGGCACAATATACAACGTTCCCGGAGCACCCCAAGTATGGGAACCGGGACACACCTATCCGCTGGAGATCCATGACGAGTCCATCCATAAATGCGATAGTGCCGTACTGCATTATGTGACCGTCTATCCGGTTTATCTGGACGAGCACGAACTCAACGATACCGTTTGTAAGCAGCCGGGGGCTGAGTACGACTGGACAGGACACCCGGATTGGACAGGCAGTCTGTCTCTCGATAGCGCAGGTACGTATGAGATCGTTGATTACATGCATACGGACAAGGGGTGCGACTCGATCGTAAAGAAGACCGTGGTAATCCTGCCGAGTTACGATTTGAAGTTCGATACGCTGATATCAAATGAGGATACCATACACTGGGAAGGACGTATCTACGCCGGTGAGAAGGCTGAATTTGACAACCCCGACGGCAAACCCGTTATCCCCGCAACAGGCGTGATGGTCATTACTGACTCGCTCTATACCGATTCGATTGGTAACTACTCCTGCGACTCGGTGCGCACCTTGACCCTCGCCATCGGACAGATCTTCCGCGATACGGCCTACGATGCTACGTGTGCTAACTGCGGTACGTATAACTGGGTCATCACCAGCCCGATAACAGGGCTGGACACCACAATCCGCATCGACGACCTCCCGGCGGCGTATAACACGCGTATATACTACGACAGCCTCAAGACAGCGTTGGGCTATGACTCGATCTACGTACTCTACCTCACCACTTATCCCTCCTACGAATACACGGACGAGGGAGAAATTTGTCAGGGACAGACCTTCGATTGGATCGGGCATTTTCATGTGCCTACCACCTCACACGGCATCATGACCGTCATGGATTCTATCAAGACCGACACCATCTACACCAACCCCAAGACAGGTGAGGTCAAGCAGATGCGATGCGACAGTGTATGGATCCTAACCCTCACGGTCCATCCTACCTATAATGACCGCTACGAAGAACTGACCGATCCCCGCAGTATGGCGTCTAACGACACTATCTCGCATTTCGTACATCCTCATATCCTCTTCGTCGGTTATGACTTCGACTCGGTGGCTGCAGGTGTGACCCATGCCGATCTGGAGCAGCGTTATGACAGCGTGGTCTATCTATCGCGAGAGGAAGGCAATTTCCACCGCGACTCGGTAGTCGGCACGTCCAAGTTCGGCTGTGACTCCGTGCATTATGTCAACATATCTATCTGTGAGGTGAAGTTCACACAACTCGTGGACTCGATTGGTGATAATGACACCACGTGGCATTTCGGAGGAAACGCACCGGAGCACTCTTTGCCGTTAGTGACAGGATATACATTTCATTTAGATTCGATTGATTATACAATACCTACCGGTCGTACGGTGCGCGAGTACCTGTTCATCGACACCCTGCTCACCGCCAACGGCTGCGACTCGATCGTCCATGACAGTGTGTTCGTCTTCCCGACCTACCGCTTCACGTTTGATACGGCTGTTTGTTCCAACAAAGCCTACTACTGGGAAGGACACGGCACGACCAAATACAACGAGATGGGTACCGGTATCTATTACGATTCCATCAACTACACCGTCGGAACGAATGTCTTCGACTCTGTCTATGTGCTCGATCTGATCGTGATGCCGTCCGGTTACTGGGAGTACGACACGACCCTCTGTATGAACGACACCATCATCTGGCATTATAAACCGGTATACTATCGTCCGGGCGGCTTGCAATATGTGGAGGCAATTTACCAAGACGCGTCTTCTCCTTGCGGCGAGGTACACCATATGAATCTGACCTTCATGCCGTTCTACGGCTCTCAGCTTGTGGAGTACGACACCATCTGTCAGTTCGATCCGTTCGGATGGGTAAGCCCGGGCGAGACCAAGGAGCACACAGAGGCTCTGTACGACGGTGCGGGCAATAAGATCGATTTCATTCCGACAGACGTGACCGGTGACTTTATCTATTACGACAGCCTTCGCACCAAGTCCTGCGGTTGTGACTCCGTCTACACGCTCCATCTGCATATCGACCCGACCCACCGCTTCGTCACGGAACAAACGATCTGTACCGGTGATGACTTCGAATGGATCGTCAAAGACAAAGAGGGCAACGACTCGATCATCCATTACCAGTCGGATGTAACGATACATATCTTCGACACGATCGCCGGCAGAACGGCTACGGGCTGCGACTCGAGTTATTACCTGCATGTCTTTGTCGATCAACCCTATGCGATCTATATCGACACGATGCTCTGTGCCGCCGATGAACACTTCACATGGAACGGCAAGAGTTATGACGACCAGATAGCGGCATCCGCTACGTGGCTCAAACCGCAGGAGTATTTCGATACGATCTTCGAGCATACCACTCGCGGTAACTGCGACTCGACGATGTACCTGCACCTGACGATTGCCCCGAGTGGTGACTCGATCTGGACGGATTCGATGTGTATCGGCGAGACCTATATGCTCTTCGAGCAAAAACTCACACAGGCCGGTTACTACGAACTCAAACACGATAACTACTGGGGTTGCGAGACCAACTATAAACTGACGCTCGAGAACATCCCGGCAACCGTCTTCCATCTGACGGTAGAGCCTGTATGCTTCGATGAAGAAGGCATAGCGACCAACTATATCCTCCGCTATACCTACGAGGGCGAGCATGCACCTGTATCCTATAGCCTCAAGTACGACTCCTTAGCCCGTGCGATCGGTTTCGAGGATGAAGAAGACATCCCGCTCAACGGCGCACAGATACTATCGCTGCCGGTACCGAACGTAGCACCGAAGTCTTATCCGAGACCGGGTTACTACGATGCCGTCATCGCCTTTAAGAATGAGGTCTGCCTGTCTGACAGCCTCATGCGCTATCCGTTCAAGATGGAGATGCGCTACCCGTCGTGGATCATGGAGCAGCGCCATAACGATGTCATCGCCCTGCTCAACGAGCGCTATAACGGCGGCGGTTACACCTGGTCGGCTTACCAATGGTACATGAACGACGAACGCATGGAAGGTCAGACCAAACCTTACCTCCATGTGCCGACAGGCCTCACGCCGGATGCGGAATACAGCGTTGCCCTGACGCGTACCGATGATAATGTCACCGTACGTACCTGCCCGATCATCGCCACCTACAAGGTCGATGCCATCGTGCCCACCATGGGTTATCTGGCTGTTACTCCGACCTGCGTCGTGACCGGACATCCGTTCGTCAATATCCTCTCCCGTCATGACGGAACCTACCGCGTCACGACCGACAACGGACAGCATGTGAGTGACGGTACCTTCCGTGCCGAAGTGACGGAGATTCGTCTGCCCGAGGCCGAAGGACTGTACATCGTACAGCTCTGGTCGAATGACACACCCGAAGAACCCTATAGAGCTATCAAAGTATTAGTAAGTAAACAATGTCCAAACTGCGATACATCATCGTTCTGAGTCTTTGCTTCCTGTTCCTTGTTCCGACACAGGCACAGAGACGTTACTCGGCTTCTGAGCAGCACGAGTACGAGCTGAGCAAAGCGAAGGGCTTCTCCACCAAAGACGTGGAGAACCAGACCGATGTGCTCTGGGGTCTGCATGCTTCGCAGTATTCCGGCTCGCACCACCTCATCGGATTCTCCGTAGAGGGCAGTTGGACATCGCTCGTCACTTCGATGCCGAAAGTATCAGCTACCCCGGGTGGTTATGGGATCGGATTCCATCTGCTCTATGAGTACCAATACAGCGGTTTCCTGCTGCAGACGGGTCTCGGTGTGACCTATCAGTATGCCATTAACTCGCTCGCCGACACGGCGATGTACCGTTATAACATGCCCGACCAATGGAGCGGAGTCGATGGCGCTACCTATACCCTCAAGCATGCCTTCGCCGAACGGCAAGATCGGGCACAGAACCTCTACGGACAGATTCCGCTCTACGCGGGATGTTATATCTTCGGTTCACGCGGTATCGGATATTTCCTCGGCGGTTTCCACGCGAACTATGCCTTCTGGGGCAGCACGCGACAGAACATGACCGGTTCGACCTCCGGCCTCTACGAGCGCTATGTCGGCATATGGGAAGAGATGGACAACCACGGCTTCCGAAAGGACGTACCGATCGAGCGAAAAGGCGAACGACTCAAGCTCAGCTTCGATATCATGGCGCACCTCGAGATGGGTTATGAGTACAACACCCGTCAGGGAGCCAAGGACTACCGCGTACGACCCAGCGAGCGTCTCGACGGACGTATCCGCTTCGGTGCGTTCATCGACTTTGGTATGCTCAATATTTGCCCCAACACGAAGAACGTCCTCTACGACATCCCCGAAGCAACGGTCTATGACTTCCCCACCTATCAGATGGCGCATGTCTTCTCCACCGAGGATGCCAAGAAATTCTGGACACGTAACCTCTTCGTCGGCGTACGGGTCACTTTCCTCTTCGGCTTCCAACCGAAAGAACACTGTATCCTCTGCGACCCATGGAGGCATTAACTCTCACTGAATTATGTCTGCTTATCGGCGAGACGTTGGACGACCGTCTGGCGCCCTCTTATTGGGTACAGGCGGAGATCAGCAGCCTCAGCCTCAAAGGCGGACATATGTACCTCGAACTTATAGACGGCAAGACAGCCAAGATGCGTGCCACCTGCTGGTCGGGTACGCAGGAGATGCTCACTGCCTATTTCGAGTCCGAGACCGGACAACAGCTCCAAGCCGGCATGAAAGTACTCATCGAGACGGAGGTACAGTTCCATCCCGTTTACGGACTCAGCCTGTCCATCGTCGGCATCGATCCCGCTTATACGCTCGGCGACATCGCCCAACAGCGACAGCGCACCATTCAGCAACTGGAGAAAGACGGACTCATCGATGCCCAACAACTCCTACCGCTCCCCACCCTCATCCGCCGCATCGCCGTCATCTCGTCCTCCAACGCCGCCGGCTACGAGGATTTCAAGCACCAGTTGGATACCAGCCACTACCGCTTTGAGACGCAGCTCTTCGGCGCGACCATGCAAGGAGAAGGAGCCGCCAAGTCTATCATCGCTGCCTTGAACGAGATAGAGGGCTTTGATGCCGTTGTAATCATTAGAGGCGGCGGAGCGACGACTGATTTGAGTTGCTTCGACAACTACGAGCTCTGCGCCGTCTGTGCGCAGTTCGACCTGCCTATCCTCACCGGTATCGGTCATACGCGCGATGTGTCCGTGCTCGATCTGGTGGCGCATCAAGCCCTGAAGACCCCTACCGCTGTGGCCGAGTGGCTTATCCACCGCATGGACGATCAGATGGCGCGTATCAACGACCTGCTCACGCGACTTCAACGCACCGCCGAGCGGCAGATCCTCATCCGGCGTCATCGCATCGAACTGCTCCAACAACGACTCGCCGCCTGTAACCCCGAGCGCATCTATCGCATGGGATACAGCCTCCTCACCAAGAACGGACAGATCATCCGCTCCGTCCATGATCTCCATCCCGGCGACATCGTCACCACCCATCTATCCGACGGTTCCTGCGATTTGAAAGTATGATACTTGCCAAAGAACAACGGATTGCCGCCGCTATACTTTTCGGTATAGCCCTCATCGCATGGTTCGTTGTGGCAATCCATCCGGAGCGTCAGCCTCAAGAGCAGCCGAAGCCCACTAAGAAATCATGGGCAGAACGTAAGGACTCTATCCGTTTGGCAGACTCGTTGCGCTATGTGCAGTGGAAAGAAGAACGGGAAGCACGCTATGACTCCTTCCGTCTCGCCGACTCCATGCGCCACGAAGCATGGAAGATAGAGCGCCAAGCCCGATGGGACTCCATGCGCATCGCCGATTCCCTCTGGCGCGACTCCGTCGGATGGCGGTACACGGCGCGCATAAAGAAAGACACCGTCCTTGACCTGAATCATTGCGACACCACCGAACTACAATACATCCGCGGCATCGGGCGATATACAGCCGTTCAAATAGTGAAGTACCGCGAGCGTTTGGGAGGATTCTACAGCCCGCAGCAGCTGACCGATGAGGTATTGGGCAAACTCAGTCTCGATACCCTTTTGTATCATTTCATCGTAGATACAGCAGCGATACAACGTATTCCCCTTAACTCCTGCTCTATCGAGCGTCTGCAACGTCATCCTTATATCCGTCACGAGCAGGCCAAGGCCATCTATGCCCTTCGCCGCAAACAGACCCGACTCACCTCCCTCGATGACCTCCGTTCCCTCCCCGAGCTCACCGCTGAAGACCTCCACCGCCTCACCCCTTACCTGACTTTCGAGTAAAAGTTTTTTCTCTTTTCTCTTGCATATATCATTTTTTTATTGTAATTTTGCACCGCAAAATCAAAACAACTCAATTATGCCAAGCGCTGAAGTCCAAAAAATGATTCCGCAGATACAAGCGTATCTTGCTACCCAACCGGTCGAAAGAGCCTATCTCTTCGGCTCCTGTTCGCGTGGTGAAGAGACTAAGAATAGCGACATTGACATACTTGTCAAACTGGATTATTCTCAACCAATCGGCATGAAATATTTTAGAATGATCACCGATTTGGAGGATAAACTTGGCAGGCCGGTAGACTTGGTAACGGAAGACGGACTCCTGCCTTTCGCGCGCCCCACCGTAGATCACGATAAAATTTTGTTATATGAGAGAGCGCATTAGAGATTTAGGTCGTCTTCAACATATGTTACAATCTTGACGTCACAAAATGTGACCTCAAGCGTTAAAACCGGCCGTCGCTTCCCGACGTTAAACAGAAGGACATATTGACAAAAAGCGTCTTACGCGCTTTGTTTTGGCCGATAGAAATCTGGTAAATTTCAAAATAAGCCCAAAGCAATGCGACACTAAGATGCCCATAGTGTGTATTTTGATACACGTTTTTCGTGTATATGTACATACAGCGTGGGCTCAGTGTTGTTTGTTCGGGCTTACAGGCAATACCAGAGCCTCTATCGGCGGAACAGCAACATTGCAGTCCCACTTTTATGTATGCAAACAATAAATTATATCTATATGAAAATAAAACTTTTTACTTTGTTACTTGCCATAATTGG